>JBIOVM010000166.1:0-18061 GCA_044867785.1 Candidatus Rokuibacteriota bacterium
CGTCGCCCAGGACAAGGGAGTGGCGTTCGCGGCGCTGGACGAGCTCGCCGGCCAGCGGCGCACGCTGACGGGCCTCATGCTGGCAGCGCTCTCGGTGGCGGCCTTGGGCCTGGTCGCCGTGGGCGCCGTTCTCGGGCGGCGCATCAGCCAGCCACTCCAGGAGCTGGGCCAGGCGGCGCGCCGGCTCAGCGCGGGTGACCTCGGGGTCGAGGTGCCGGTGCGATCGACCGACGAGATCGGCCAGCTGGCCCGGACGTTCAACGAGACGGTGGGACGGCTGCGCGGTCAGATCCGCACGGAGGCGGAGCGCGACGAGGAGCGGCGCCGGCGCGAGGAGCTCCAGCGCAACATCACCCGCTTCCTGGATACCGCGACCGAGATCTCCGGCGGTGACCTCACGAAGCGGGGCGAGGTCACGGCCGACATTCTCGGCAACGTGGTCGACTCGATCAACGTGATGGTCGACGGCATCGAGACGATCCTTCGCGACGTCCGCCAGGCGACCGCCCAGGTCGGGGCGAGCGCCGGCGAGCTCATCCAGGCCAGCGATCAGATGGCGACCGGCGCTCAGGCGCAATCACGCGAGGCGCAGAGCGTCTCGGGCGCCGTCCACGAGCTCAGCCAGTCGGTGAAGCAGGTCGCGGGAAGCGCGGACGCGTCCGCCCGGGCCGCCCGCGAGACCCTGGAGGCCGCCCAGCGGGGCGACCAGTCCGTGCGGAACATCCTCGAGGGAATGCAGCGCATCCGGGGCGAGGTGCAGGCCATCGCCAAGAAGATCAAGGGCCTGGGCGACCGGTCGCTCGAGATCTCCAACATCGTGAGCACCATCGAGGACATCGCGTCCCAGACGAACCTCCTTGCGCTCAACGCGGCCATCGAAGCGGCGGGCGCGGGCGAGGCCGGGCTCCGGTTCGCCGTCGTCGCCGACGAGGTGCGAAAGCTCGCCGAGCGCGCGGGGAAGGCCACGAAGGACATCGCGCTCCTGATCAAGAACGTGCAGACCGAGACCCAGGAAGCGATCGTCGTGATGGAGCAGGGCACCCACGAGGTCGAGGTGGGCTACGGGGTCACCGTGGAGGCCGGCCAGAGCCTGAAGCAGATCGCCGGAATCTCCGAGCGCTCGGCCGAGCTCGCGCACGAGATCTCGCTGGCGACCCAGCATCAGGTCCGGAACGCCGAGGGTGTCGCCGTCGCCATGCAGTCGATCACCACGGTCGCGGTGCAGACCGAGCAGGGCGTGCTCCTGACGAGAAAGACGGTGGACGAGCTGGTGAAGCTCTCCGACACCCTCCAGGCGAACCTCGCCCGGTTCAAGCTCGGAGCCTAGGCGCTCCGCGCCGGGGAGGATCGGGGTTCGGACCATGGGGGAGAGCGACTGGGAGTTCCTGCGCGGCATCTTCCTGATGGAGGCGTGGGACACCGTGGCGACGGTGGAGGAGGGGCTGCCGCGGCTCCTCGAGCCGGAGCCGCCCGAGGACGCTCTCGCGTCCCTCGTCGTGGTGGCACACCGGCTCAAGGGAGCGGCCGCGCAGCACGGCCTCCCGGGCACGGCCGGGCTGGCCGGGCTTCTCGAGACGATGCTGGAGGACGCATCGCGCCCCGGGCGCGGCGCCGCGACCTACGGCGTCGTGGTGGACGTCGTGGCGGCCCTCAAGCCGGTCCTCGACGGGATCGCCGCCACGGGCGCCGAGGATCCGACGGCGATCGCCCGCTTCTGGTCCGAGCACCCCGGGATCCGCGGCGCCGGCCGCGCGCCCGCCCCTGCCGCATCCGTTCCGCCTCCCGCGGCCCGCCCCGGCGAGGCCCTGCTGCGCGAGACACGCGACTTCTTCGCCGACCACGGCGACGTGCTCGCGTACTTCGGCCCCGAGGCGGCGGAGCATCTCGAGGCGATCGGCCGGTCGGTCGCTGTCCTGGAGGAGTCCGGCGCCGAGCCGGATGCGGCGGAGCTCCACGCGCTGTTCCGCGCGGTCCACACGCTGAAGGGAGCCGCCTACACCGTCGGGTGCGACGTGGTGGGGCGCATGGCGCACCGGGTCGAGGACGTCCTCGACGCGATCCGCGAGGGGCGCCGGGGCTGGTCGCTCGCCGTCGTGGATGTGCTGGTCAGGGCGACCGAGGCCATGAAGGTGTTGGTGGGGACGCCGGACGCGACCCTGGGCGATCCCGCCGCGGTGGTCGAGAGGGCGGTCGACGCCCTCGCCGCCGCGATGGTGGACGAGCACGCGACGCCGGCCGAAGCGGTGCTGGAGCCGCCCGCCCCGCCGGCCGCCGCGCAACCGGCGGCGGCCGGCGGGCTCTCGCCGTCGGGCTCGCCGGGCCACGCCGCAGCCAGGGCGGCCGACGTTTCGCGCCCCGGTCGCGCGAGCATCCGCGTGAGCGTCGGCCGTCTCGACGCCCTCATGAACCTGGTCGGCGAGCTGGTCATCGCCCGGAGCCGGCTCGATCGCCGGTTCCGCCAGCTCGCGCGGCTCGACGAGCTGCTCACGGTGAGCCGGGGGCGGATGAGCCACGCCGTCCGCGACTTCGAGGGCAAGTACCTCGATCCCCACCTGCGGTTCTCCGAGGACGCCGGGCCCGCGTCCTCCCCGGGCGGCCGCGCGGGCCTGGAGGGGGACGCGTTCGCGCCGGTCTCCGAGCTGTTCGCGGAGCTGGAGTTCGATCGCTACGACGACTTCAACATCCTCGCCCGGACGGTGGCCGAGCTGTCGGCCGACCTCGGCGAGATCCAGGCGGAGCTGGCCGCCACGACCCGGACGATCGAGGAGGACACCCGGCACATCCAGCGCCTCACCGCCGGGCTCCGGGGCGAGATCACGCGCGCACGAATGGTCCCGATCGGGAAGCTGTTCGCCCGGTTCCCGCGACGGGTCCGCGAGCTGGCCGCGTCGACCGGCCGCACCGTACGGCTGGAGGTCTCGGGAGAGACGGTGGAGGTCGACAACGCGATCATCGAGCAGATCGCCGATCCGCTTCTCCACATCCTCCAGAACGCCGTCGTCCACGGGATCGAGCCGACCGCCGAGCGCCTGGCGCAGGGGAAGCCGGCCGAGGGCCGCGTCACCCTCGCCGCGTACCAGCGGGGCGGTGCCGTGATCGTGGAGGTGGAGGACGACGGGCACGGCATCGACCTTCCGGCCGTCCGGGAGCAGGCCATCCGACGCGGGATGCTCGCTCCCGCCGCGGCGACGCGGCTCGGGGACCGGGAGACCCTGAGCCTCCTCTTCGTGCCGGGCTTCAGCACGGCGTCGAGCGTGACGGACGTGGCGGGGCGCGGAGTGGGGCTCGACGTCGTGCGGACCAACATCGGCCGGGTCAACGGCGAGGTGGACGTGGAGACCGTGCCCGGAGCGGGCACGCGCTTCACCCTCCGGCTGCCGCTCGCGCTCGCGATCTCCGACGCGCTGCTGGTGCGCTCCGGCAGCGAGACGATGGCCGTCCCGCTGAACGCGGTGCGCCAGATCGTCCCCCGCCGGCCCCAGGACATCCGTGGCACGGGCGGGCGCGAGATGGTGCGCGTGGAGGGCCAGCTCCTCGATCTTCATCGCCTCGATCGGGTGCTGGGCCTCGCCGCGAGCGGCGAGGAGCCTCCGGCCCGCCCGGTGCTGGTCGTCCGGTCGGGCGGGCGCTCGTTCGCGGTCGCGGTCGATGCGATCGTCGGCAAGGAGGAGATCGTCATCAAGCCGCTGGGCGGCCTGCTGGCCGACCTCCCGCCGTTCGGCGGCGCCACGATCACCGGTGAGGGACGAGTCGTCCTCGTGGTGGATCCCGCCCGGCTCTTGGCGCTGGCCGAGAGCGGGGTTGCGCCCCGGCCGCTCGCGCCCCAGGCGCCGCGGTCTCCGGCAGGCGGGGCCCGGCGCGTCCTCCTGGTCGACGATTCCGTCAGCGTGCGGCGCTTCGTGGGGCACATGCTCCAGAAGGCGGGGTTCGAGGTCCTGACCGCCAACGACGGCGCCGAGGCGCTCGAGCGGCTGGGGGATGCGACAGTGGACGTCGTCGTCACGGACCTCGAGATGCCGCGGGTCAACGGGTACGAGCTCATCGAGGACCTTCGCCGCCGCGCGTCGACGCGGGAGCTGCCGGTCGTCGTCCTGACGACGCGGGCCGGCGAGAAGCACTGGGCCCTGGCCCGGCGGCTGGGGGTCCGCCACTACGTCACGAAGCCGGTGGACGAGCACGCCTTCGTGCAGCTGGTCGCCGACGTGTCCGCCGGCGCCGACGAGACGGATCTCAACGAAGCCACACCGATGACGATGGGGTGAGAGCCATGGCGAAGGTTCTGCTGGTCGACGGGGACGCCGAGCGGCGCCGGATGGCGGTGGAAGCCCTCGGCGCCGCTCAGTTCGAGGTGGCCGAAGCGCCCAGCGCGTCGGTGGCGTTGACGACGCTCGAATGGAACCGCCCGGATGTGATCGTCAGCCAGGAGGACGTGCCGGAGCTGGACGGCTACGAGCTGTGCAGCATCATCCGGAGCGATCCCAGCACGAAGGCGCTGCCGTTCCTGCTGTTGACGGGACCGGCCGGCCCGCCGGCCGGTGCGCCGACCCGGGCCGGCGTCGACCTGGTCCTGGGCGGCACGTTCGACGCTTCCGACGTGACGAATCGCGTCCAGCGGCTCGTATCCCTCGGGAGGTCACCATGCCCAAGGTCCTGATCGTCGACGACAGCCTGAGCGTCCGCAAGGTCGTGGAGCGGATCCTGGAGGCTCGCCAGATGCAGGTGCTCCAGGCGAGCCTCGGCGCCGAGGCGATCGCCGCCATCCAGCTCGAGATGCCGGACCTCGTCCTCTGCGACGTGCTGCTGCCGGACAAGGAGGGCTACGAGGTCTGCCAGTTCGTGAAGTCACACCCGCGCTTCGACCGGACCCCGGTCCTGCTGATCTCCGGCATCGTGAATCCCGCCGTCATCGACCGCGCCGCCCAGGTCGGTTCGGAGGGGGTGCTGCAGAAGCCGTTCTCGGCGGAGGAGCTGACGCGCAGGATCAGCGATCTCCTCGCACGGCTGCCGATCGCGCCCCTGCCTCCCCGCGAGGAGGGCATGGCGGAGTCGGTCGGGACGCTGACGCCGCTGCCGGTGCCCGCCGCGCCCGTGCGGACGAACGGGGCCGCGGCGCACCGGATGACGCTGGAGAGCTGTCTCGCGAGCCTGGCCCAGGCGGACGGCGTCCACGCGGTCGTCCTGGCGGACCGTGACGGCCGCATGATCGGGACCGCGGGGAACGCCGGCGACGCCGCCACGCTCGGCGCCATGATCGCGTGCCTCGCGTCCGCCTCGGACGAGCTGGGCGTCGAGCTCGGACGCGGGGATCTTCAAGGGCTGATCCTCGAGCACGGCAAGGGCCTCGTGCTCGTGAGCGTCGTGGGCGACGCCGCCGTCCTCGCGCTCGTCCTGGACGAGCCCGCGGCGCTCGGGAAGGCGCGCTACTACGTCAAGAAGGCGGTGCCGGACCTCCTGGGAGCCCTCTGACGTGGCGCACCGGCGAGCTCTGATACGACGCCGGAACTGGGTGCCCTGGCTCCTGGCGGCGATCGGGCTGGCGCTCGATGGCGCGACGGTGGTCGGCTTCGCCGGGTACCGAATGCCACTCGGCCTCGAGATTCCCGAGGCGCTGCTGCTCGTCGCGCCCTTCCTCGTCTACGGCGGACTCGCCTTCGTCGTGTACGGGGCCCGGCCGCCGGCGCCGATGCTGTCCGCGATGGCGGTCCTGCTGGGACTCCACGCGGGCCTGGTGGCCGCGCACACCGTGCTGTTCGTGATGGGCTGGTCGCTTCCCGTCGCCGTCGCGCTGCGGCTGGCGCACCGCTGGTCGCCGCTCATTCCCCTTCTCCAGCTGGTCTGGGTGCCGCTCCTCGCGCTCCCGCTGGCCTGGCCGGCGCCGTCGCCGGCGTCGAGCTTCTCCCGGCGAAGCGCGGCCACGCCGACCCGTCGGGACATCGTCGCGCGGGGCGCGCCGACGTTCTCCCGCGAGCGCGTCCGGCTCGACCGCGACCCGGGCGCCGACCCGGGTGGGCGGGCGAGCTGGTCCCCGGCCGCGGCCGCCGCGCCGCCCGAGGCGGTCTCGGTCTCGATGCCGATCCCGGTGGCGCCCGTCGCGGACGTCCCCGAGTCGCCGGTCGAGATCCCGGCTCCGATCGTCGGAAGGGTGAGCGCGGCGTTCCCGGCGGTCGATGCCCCCGAGGCTCGACCGGCCGAGCGCGTCACCGTGCCGGTTGCGCCCATCGACGACCTCGAAGACGAGATGGTGGCCGGCGCCGGTCACGCTCCGACCGACGCGGCGTCGATCGACAACGTGGTGGTGCTGGTCCCGCCGGAGACCGCGCCGACGAGTCCAGCGGCCGTGACGGCGCCCTCCGTCGACGTGGCGGCGAGCTCGCAGGCGGAGGACGCGGTCCCCCTCGACCCGCCCCGGCTCCCGGCAACGGTCGCGGCCCTCGACCCGGAGCCGGCGCCGACCGGTGAGATCGTCGAGGCAGAAACCCGGCCACCCGCGGCCGCAGTGCCGATCATGGCGCTGCCGGCGGCGTCCCGGCCGGCCGCGCTCCCGCCCGCGCCGCCGGCAGCTCCCGTCGAGCCACCGCTCGACCTCGTCGCCGTGGCGAGAGTGTTCGAGCCGTACGGATCGCTCCTGTCTCGGGAGGGTGCGGTTCAGGTCGACTGGAAGCCGACTCCGCACGGGAGCGTCGTGTGCGCGGCGCCGAGGGATGTGATGAGCGCCCCGGCGATCGATCTGGCCGAGCGGCTGGCCGCGGCGATGTCGGGCCAGGCCGCGCCGGAGTCACTCTCGGCGGTCCGTCGCGTGTCGATCCGGGCACCGGGTCGCGTGGTCGTCCTCACTCGGCTGGCAGGCGGCGTGCTGGCAGCCGTCGCGACGCGACCTGGCGCGCTGGCGCTCCTCGAGGTGCTATCGGGCCGCGCCGTCGCCGGGATGCCCGAGACCGACACGGATGCTCCGGCACGGCACCCGGGTCGGGGTGTCTACGAGCCCGCCGTCTCCGACACGGTGCGCGTGGAGACGCCGGCGGCGAGCCTCGACGTCGACGCGCCGGCCGGCGTCGATGCGGCGGCATGTGGCGAGCTCGCGGGTCGCGTGCTCGCCACCGTCTTCGACGACGGCGGCGATCATGCGCTCCGTGTCGTCGTGGACGTGGGCGGCCGGCGCCTCACGGTGCATCCCGTCCACGCCGAGGCGCGACCCCCTCGGTACGTGGTCGTCGTCGGCGGGGCCGAGCCTCCCGGACTTCTCGGCCGGCGCGCCGAGCGGGCGGCGCGTGCCCTCCGCGCGGCGTCCTAGGGACCCGAGCGCGGGTCTTCGCGATCGGGGAGGGCCGAGTCTCCGACCGATCTCTCGCCGCTGTCCGGGCGAATGGGGCGAGACCCGACCATCCAGGCTGGCGCGCCACGCCGCCGCAACAGTGCTCGTCGCGCCGCTGGTGATCGCCAGCGCCGTCCTGCTCCTCATCGGCGGCTGAGCGCGACGGGGGCGAGACGCGGCCACGCGCCGCGCGTCGTGCCCGTCCCCCAGCTCTCGTCGGTCGACCGTGAAGCGGCCTGCCCCCTCAGCCCTCCGCATTGACGGGTCGCTCGGACGCGGGAAGAATGACACCGGCTGTCCGCCGGCTCGGGCGGGCACGGGGAGGCGTGTGCGAGATCAAGCACGGGTCGTCATCGTGGGTGGCGGGATCGCCGGCTGCAGCATCGCGTATCACCTGGCGCGCAAGGGCTGGACCGACGTCCTGCTGCTCGACAAGGGCGAGCTGACGAGCGGCTCCACGTGGCACGCCGCGGGCATGGTCACTCACTTCCACACGTCGCCCACGATCATGCGCATGCGCCAGTACTCGATCCGCCTCTACCGGAGCCTCCAGGCGGAGCCGGGCGCGCCCGAGCACTGGCACGAGGTGGGAAGCCTCCGCGTGGCGTCGAGCCGGGACCAGTGGCTCTTCCTCCGGCGCCAGGTCGGGACCGCCCGCGCGCTCGGCCTGGACGTGGACACGATCTCGCCGGCCGAGGCGCTTCGGGTCTTTCCGCTCATGTCCCCGGACGATCTCTGCGGCGCCATGTACCTGCCTGGCGACGGATGGATCGATCCCAGCGGGTCGACCACCGAGCTCGCGCGACGCGCCCGGGCGCTCGGGGTGGGCGTCGAGACCGGCGTCCGGGTGACCGGGATCGACCGCTCGCCGGACGGCGCCGTCGCGGGCGTCGTCACGGACAGGGGGCGAGTGCGGGCGGAGATCGTGATCAACGCGGCCGGGATGTGGGGCCGCCAGGTCGCCCGGATGGCCGGAGTGAGCCTGCCCATCACGCCGCTGATCCACCAGCACCTCACCACGAAGCCCCTCGCCGGCCACGAGCTTCCGCGCGGCACGCCGTGTCTCCGCGACCCCGAGAACCTCGTGTACCTCCGGGAGGAGGTCGGCGGGTTCCTGATCGGGGGGTTCGAGCGGGAGCCGATGGCGTGGTCCGTCGACGGCGTGCCGTGGGACTTCACGCAGCGGCTGCTCCCGTCCGACTGGGAGCTGTTCGGCGAGATCATGGAGGGCGCGATCCGCCGCGTCCCGGCGCTCGGCCGGGCGGAGCTCGCGCATCTCACCAACGGACCCGAGGGCATCACCCCGGACAGCCGGCCGCTCCTCGGCCCGGTGCCCGGTGTGCCGGGGTTCTGGGCCGCCGCGGGCCTCTCCCACACGGGATTCGGCGCGGGCGGCGCAATCGGCGACATCGTGGCCGAGTGGCTCGTCGAGGGGGAACCGCCCTACGACGTGAGCGAGATGAACGTGCGCCGCTTCGGCCCGGTCTTCGAGGACCGCGCGTTCGCCGCCGCGCGCGCCCGCGAGTCCTATCGTTACTACTACCTGCTCCGGTATCCCCACGACGAGAACGAGTCGGTTCGCGAGCGCCGGCTTTCGCCGCTGGACGGGCGTTGCCTGGAGCTCGGCGGGGTGTTCGGCGAGAAGAACGGCTGGGAGCGCGTGCTCTATTTCGAG
Source organism: Candidatus Rokuibacteriota bacterium (assembly GCA_044867785.1). GTDB lineage: Bacteria > Methylomirabilota > Methylomirabilia > Rokubacteriales > DASRDR01 > DASRDR01. Next base: position 8,988 of record JBIOVM010000166.1, read on the forward strand.
CCGGAGCGGGCCGGCCGTCGCGCGGGCGCGGACCAGCGGGCCTGGGGGTGGGGTCGCCCGGCGTTCTTCGAGCGGGTCGGCGAGGAGCACCGCGCGGTGCGCGAGCGGGCCGGTCTGCTCGACATGACCTCGTTCGGGAAGATCGACGTGCGGGGTCCGGGCGCCCTGGCGCTCCTCCAGCGGCTCGCCGACAACGACGTCGGCAAGCCGCCGGGCAGCGTGGTGTACACGCAGCTCCTCAACCCGCGGGGCGGGATCGAGGCCGACGTCACGGTCATCCGGCTCGGCGAGGACCGCTTCCGCGTCGTGACGGGCTCGGGGTTCGTGCCCGGCGACGTCGGCTGGCTCCGCATGCACCTCCCGCGGGACGGCTCCGTCGAGATCCGCGAGGTGACCGACGAGCTGGCCGTGATCGGCCTCTGGGGGCCGGCCGCGCGGCAGATCCTCGCGAGCGTGACCCCCGACGACGTCTCGAACGCCGCATTCCCGTATCTCCAGGCGCGGTCGATCCGCCTGGGGCCGGCCGAGGCCTGGGCCCAGCGCGTGACGTATGTCGGCGAGCTGGGCTGGGAGCTCTACCTGCCGGTTCGCGAAGCGGGCGGCGCGTGGGACACGCTCGTCCGCGCCGGCCAGCCTCATGGGCTTCGCCCGGTGGGGTACAAGGCCCTCGACTCGCTCCGGCTCGAGAAGGGCTACCGCTACTGGAGCGCCGACATGACGCCGGCCGACAATCCCTACGAGGCGGGCCTCGGGTTCTGCGTGCGCCTCGGCAAGGGCGACTTCATCGGCCGCGAGGCGCTCCTGCGGGCCAAGGCGGATGGGATCGCGCGGCGGCTGGCGACCGTGACCATCGATCCCACCCCCACGATCTACGGCGGCGAGGCGGTGTGGAAGGACGGGCGCGTCCTCGGCCGCCTCCGGAGCGGCGGCTACGGCTACACGGTGGGGCGGAACATCGGGCTCCTCTACCTCCCGCCCGAGCTGGCGGCGCCGGGCACCGCGCTCGAGGTCGAGGTCTTCGGGGAGCGCGTGCCCGCGGAGGTCGCGCCCGACGTCCTCCACGATCCCGCCGGCGCGCGGATTCGCGCCTGACCGCGGACGGCCCGGCGGTCGAGGGCGATCAGCCGCGCCGGGTGAGCGCGCGGAACGAGGCAATGCCCCGCATCAGGTCGATCGAGGCTCGACTCGCCGTGGCCGACGTGGGTCGGAGCGCCGCGTTCTTCGCCGACGTGCTGAGCTTCGAGATCCGGTCCCTGTGGCCGGAGGGCGCGCCGGAGTTCGCCATCCTCGAGCGAGACGGCGCGCGCGTGCAGCTCGCCCGCGGCAGGAGCCCCGATCCCGGGGGCCGGGCCTCCGGCACGCTCTCTGGATCGACGTCGAGGACCTGGCGGCGCTCCACGCCCAGGTGAAGGCGCGAGTCCCCATCGAGTGGGGCCCGGCCGTGTACTTCTACGGCCGCCGCGAGCTCGGATTCAGGGATCCGGACGGGAACCTGGTGATCCTGTCCGAGGTGGCCACCGGGCCGGCCGGGCAGGGTTGAGCCCACCGGCCGAAGGCCGTTCGGTCACCGCCGTCCGATCGCCTTCCGCCGGGCGAGAAACGCCCGCTGAGCGCGGCGGGGCCGCCCGCCGACCGTGGGGAGTCTCGACCGGCGGCTCAGGCCGTCCGGACCGCCGGGCCGCCCGCCCGGACGCGGGCGAGGAGGACGAGCCCGACGACGAACATGACGCCGACCGCGAGAATGGCCGCGCGCTGGTTGCCGCCGGTCACGCGCGAGACCGTCCCGAAGATCACCGGGCCCATCACCGCCGCCGTCTTCCCGCACAGCGAGTAGAAGCCGAACAGCTCGGCCTCTCGCCCGCGGGGGATCAGGCTCGCCATGAAGGCGCGCGCGGCCGCCTGGACCGTCCCCAGCCCGGTGCCGGCGAGGACGGCGACCACGTAGAACTGGCCCTTCGCCGTCACGAAGTACGCCGCGAGCACGACGACGCACCATTGGACGAGCGTGACCATCACCACGAAGCGCGGGCCCCAGATGTCGATCGGCCGCGCCCAGAGGGCGGCGCCCGCCAGGGCCGACAGCTGCACGACGAAGTAGAGCCCGATCACCTCGGCCGTCGAGAAGCCGAGCGTGTGCCCCGCGAACACCGACGAGAAGTAGACGACCGTGTTGATCCCATCCTCGAAGAAGAGGTAGGCGAGCAGGAAGCCCCGGAGGTCGGGAAGCGTCCGGAGCTGGCGCAGGGTGGCCCACGTCTTGGTGAAGCCGATGCGCACCGCCTGGGCGAGGCTGAGCGTTCCGGCCCGGTCGGACGGGAGGTAGAGCATGGCCGGAAACGCGAAACCGCCGAAGAGCGCCGCGGTCACGAGGAACGCGCCGCCGTACTGCCCGTGGAGCGCGAAGGGCAGGGCGGCGACGAGGGCCAGGGCCGAGCCGGCGTAGCCCGTGGCGAACCCGTACGCGGAGAGCCGACCCCGCCGGGTCTCGTCCGCGAGGTCGGGCAGGTAGGCGTTGTAGTAGACGATGGCCGCCTCGAACCCCACCGTCCCCACGACGGCGAGCACCAAGCCCCACACGATCTCGCCCGGGTCGACCGTGGCCATGAGCGCCGTCGCCCCCACGGACAGGTACGTCAGGAGGCCGAGGAAGCGCTTGCGGAGCCCCGCGTAGTCGGCGATCGCGCCGAGGGGCGGGGAGGCGACCGCGACGATCACCATGGAGATGGACACGGCCAGGCCCCACCAGAAGTCGCCCTCGCCGCGCTCGTTGCCGACGACCGCCAGCGCGTAGTACTTCGCGTACACCGTGGCCGAGATCACCGCCACGTACGCCGAGTTCGCGAAGTCGTAGAGGAGCCAGGCGACGACCGCGCGACGAGGCGGAGCCGTCATGGCTGGTAGGATACGTGGTCGGGGAGGAAAGACGCAGAAATGTCGGACGCGACGCCGGTCGAGATCCGCCGGGTCGAGGATCGCGAGATCCACGTGACCTGGGCCGACGGGCGCCGCAGCGTCTTCACGAACAAGATGCTCCGCGAGCGGTGCCCGTGCGCCGGCTGCGTGCACGAGCTCACCGGCCGGCGCCTGCTCGATCCGGCGTCGGTGCGGCCCGACATCCGGGCGGAGGAGATCACGCTGGTGGGCCGCTACGCGATCCGGATCCGCTGGAGCGACCGCCACTCGACCGGGATCTACACGTTCGAGAAGCTCCGCGAATGGGACCCCGGAGCCTGACTTCCAAACTCCGGGGTCAGGCCCGGGGTTTGGCTTTCGGCCGCGAAGTCAAACTCCGGGGTCTGACCCCGGGTTTGGGTTCGGGGAGGAGACGGACGGAGGGATCCAGCTCGCGGGCCAGGTCGAGGAGGGCGTAGGTGTGGCACGCCCGCCCGGGCGTGTCGTAGGCGCACATGCACATGAGGTACACGTCGGCCGTCCGCGAGTCGGCGATGAGCTCGTGTAGCGCCGCGACGGCGCCGGGGCGCGCCCGGATCTCCTCGAGATACCGCTCGCGGTAGCGCATCGCCGTGTGCACCTTGGCGTGGGCGGTGTCCGACGACGTGCCGGCCCGGACCAGGGCGCGCTTCCCGGCCTGGAACTCCGCCAGCAGGGCGGCGGACGGCGCGAGCGCCTTGACGCCGGCCGTCCCCGCACGCATGACGCTGACTCGCCGCGCGCCCGGCGGCAGCGGGGCGAAGCGAGTCGTCCGTCCGAGGCCCATGGCGCGAGTGTGTCACACCCGCCGTGCGAGGCTCTCCTGTCGACACCGGCTGTTGACACCGGCCACTGGGCCGCCCTACCGTGCAGGAGATCGTGATCGCCCGCGGGACCGGCCCACGCGTCGCGCCGCCTGACGGCGCCGAGGTGTCCCGCCGCGGGCCGGCCGACCAGCCCTTGGCCGTCGCACTCAGGCGCCACCGGCCGGCGGATGCGAAGGAGGCCGCCGATCTCGCGGAGATCCTCGCGTTCGTCGCGCGCCATGCCGATCCGTTCGACCGCCGCATCGTCGAAGGCCACCTCACGGGCAGCGCCGTCGTCGTCTCGGCGGCCGGAGACCGTGTCGCGCTCCTCCATCACCTGAAGCTCGGGCGGTGGCTCCAGCCCGGCGGGCACGCGGAACCGGGCGAGCGGGACGGCGAGACCGTGGCGCTGCGGGAAGCCGGGGAGGAGACGGGGATCGTCGGCCTCGCGCTTCACCCGACCGCGCCACGCCCGCTGGACGTCGACGTCCACCCGATCCCGGCCCGGGGCGACGAGCCGGCCCACCGACACCTCGATCTGCGCTACCTGGTGATCGCGCCGGCCGGCGCGACGCTCCGGCGGCCGGCGGCGGAGGCGCGGGCCCTCCGCTGGTTCGCCTGGGACGACCTCGCGCCGCTCGATCTCGACCACGGCCTCCGCCGCGCCCTCCGCGCCGCGCAGGCCCACACCGGGGTCAGACTTTCACTTCCCGACATTTCGGGGGATCCAGCGGCTGAGCACTGAATTGTCGGGAAGTGAAAGCCTGACCCCACAGGGGGAGCGGTGATCTACGAGATGCGCAGCTACGAGGTGGTGCCCGGCCGCATGCCGGCCATGAACGCCCGCTTCCAGAACCACACGCTCGGGCTGTTCAAGCGGCACGGCATCGAGGTGGTCGGGTTCTGGGAAGCCGCGATCGGGATCTCCAACGTGCTCCACTACCTCGTCCGGTTCCAGGACTTCGGCCATCGGGAGCGGGCGTGGGCCGCCTTCGGCGCCGATCCGGAGTGGCTCCGCGCGCGCGCCGAGTCGGAGAAGGACGGCCCGATCGTGGCGCGGATCCGGAGCGAGATCTGGCGACCGGCGGCGTACTCGCCGATGCAGTGACCGGAGCCCGCCGCATGGGGTCCTGGCTCTCCGCCCTCCTGGCGGCCGCCGGGCCGGTCGCGGCCCAGCCGACGGCGGCGCCCGCCCGGCTCGGCGACGCGGTCTCCGCCCAGCCGGCGGCCGGCGCGGGGGAGGAGCTGGTCCGCTTCCCGAACGCGCCGTGGCGGGGCCGGGGACCGGCCGAGCTGGAGGGACTCCTCCTGCAGCCGGCGGGAGCCGGCCCGTTTCCGGCGGTCGCCATGCTCCACGGCTGCTCCGGGCTCAGGACCCGGCGCGGCGCCGTCCAAGCGAAGCCGCGGTTCTGGGCGGAGCACCTCCGGCGCCTCGGCTACGTGACGCTCCTGGTCGACAGCTTCACGACGCGCGGCATCGACGAGGTGTGCACCGGCCGCCATCTCCTGTCTCCGGTGCGCGACCGCGCGGACGACGCGCGCGGCGCGCTCCGCTACCTCCAGCAGCGCGCCGACGTGCGCGGCGACCGGGTCGGGCTCCTCGGCTGGTCCAACGGCGCGGCGGCGGCGCTCAGCGTCCTCTTCGACGAGGGCAGCGCGGCGCGGGACTTCCGGGCCGCCGTCGCCTTCTACCCGAACTGCACCCGGCAGTATCCGGGCGGGCCCGACTTCCGTGCGTACGCGCCGCTCTACCTCCTCGTCGGCGCGCTGGACGACTGGACGCCCCCCGCCCCGTGCGTCGCGATGGTCGAGGCGGCTCGCGCCCGCGGGGCGCCCGTCGCGATCAAGGTCTACCCGGGCGCCCACCACAGCTTCGACGCGCCGGAGATGCCCCTCCGCTACCGGCCCGAGGTGCGGAACCACAGCAAGACCGACGGCTGTGCCGGGGCGACCGTGGGGACCGACCCCGTCGCGCGCGCCGACTCGATCGTGGAGGTGACCCGCTTCTTCGCGGCCGAGCTGGGCGGGCGGGCGGAGTAACCCCCCCCGGGGCGAAAGGGTCAGCGCAGGGCGAAGGTTTCCACCGCCAGCGCGGCCACGTGGCGGCCGATGGCAAGCGACGCGGTGGCGGCCGGGGACGGCGCGTTCAGGACGTGGATCGCGCCTTTCGACCGCGCGATGCGGAAGTCGTCCACGAGCGATCCGTCCTCCGCGACGGCCTGGGCGCGAACGCCCGCTCCGCCCCGCGTGATGTCGGCCGCGGTGATCTCCGGGACCAGGCGCTGCAGCGCGCGCACGAAGGCCGCCTTGCTGAGCGACCGGTACATCTCGTAGGTCCCCGTCCGCCAGTATCGCCGCGCCATCGCCCAGAACCCGCGATAGCGCAAGGTGCCCGCCAGCTCGCGGAGGTGGATCCGGCCGAGCCGGTACCCCTCGCGCGCGAAGGCGAGCACGGCGTTCGGCCCCGCTTCGACCTCCCCGTGCACGGTGCGCGTGAAGTGGACTCCGAGGAAGGGGAACTCGGGATCGGGCACCGGGTAGATCAGGCCGCGCACCAGCTGGTGCCGCTCCGGCCGCACCATGAAGTACTCGCCCCGGAACGGAACGATGCGGACGCCGGGTCGCGCGCCCGTCATCCGGGCGACGACATCCGAATGCAGGCCCGCGCAGTTGACCAGGTGGCCCGCGCGGACCGGGCCGGACGCCGTGTCCAGGTCGAACCCGTCGCCCGTGGCGTCGATCGCCGTGACCCGCGCTCCCGTCCGGACCACGATGCCGCGGGCGAGGAGCCCCCGGGCGAGGGCGTGGGCGACCTCGCCGTAGTCCACGATGGAGGTGGTCGGCGAGTGGATCGCGCGGATGGCCGCCGCGTGCGGCTCGATCTCGCGCAGGCGGTCGCGGTCGATCAGCGCCAGTCCGGCGACGCCGTTGGCGACGCCGCGCTCGTAGAGCGCCGCAAGCCTGGGCAGCTCGGCCTTCGACGTGGCGACGATCACCTTGCCGATGGGATCCACGCGGATCCCGTGCTCCGCGCAGAACTCCTTCATGAGGCGCGCGCCCTCCACGCAGAGCCGAGCCTTGTGCGAGCCGGGGCGGTAGTAGATGCCGGAGTGGATGACGCCGCTGTTGTGGCCGGTCTGATGGGAGGCGACCCGCGCCTCCTTCTCCAGGATGAGGAGCCGGATCCCCGGATGGTCCATGGCGAGGGCCCATGCCGTCGCCAGGCCGACGATGCCGCCCCCGACGACGGCGACGTCGAACGCGTCACTCACCGGTGGCGCTCGTGGTCGCGAACTGGCTCCGGCGGCCGATGCGGAAGGCGGGGCGGCTCACAAGGCCCCATTGATACGGCCGGGACGCATGTGTGTCAATCCGACCGCCGGCGCCGACCCTCTCGGTGACGATCTGCGTCCGAGCCGTCGGGTTTTCGTCATACGCCAAAGTGTCAACTCCGACGCTGAAATACGCCGGTTCGTGCCGTTGCGGCTGCGGTTTTGCGGTCGCCGGGCGGCTCGATCGCCCGGATCCAGCCCATTTTGGCGGTCCCGGCGGGGGCACGAGACTTGCCTACACCTCGTCGGCCCGGAAGGATCTCCGGAGGAGCCGACTTCCGTGTCTGGGAGGACGCGTGCCGCGTAGGTTTCCAGGCTGGCCGTTCCGTGGAGTCCGCGCGCGCTCCGTAGCGGCGACCCGCGGCCCCGAAGGGGCGGGGGAGTCGGCGACCGGACCCCGCTTCGGCATTCCAGGGCAGGTCGCGCTCGGCATGGCGCTGCTCCTCGCCGCGCTCGCGGCCCTCGGCGGCTTTCTCCTGGTCCAGCAGACCGTGGCTCACCGGCGAGCACTCTCCCTGATGGCGCAGGTCGAGGAGCGCATCGGGCAGCAGCACGTCCTGAAGCGCCAGGCGATCCTCGACCCGCGTCGTGGCGCCGAGCTCTCGGGCCGGATGCGCGAGGTCCGGCAACAGCTCGCGGTCGATCTCGACGAGTTGGGAGTGGCGGAAGGGCGCATCATCGCCCTCGATCGCCTCCTGCGCCTCGAGGCCGCGCGGCGACCGTCGGGCCGAGTCCGCGCCGCCGTAGAAGCTCAGGAAGGCGCGGTCGACGAGGCGTTTGCCCTGCTCGCGGCCGGGCGGCTCGACCAGGCGCGCGCGGTGGCGCCGCGAGGCCCCGGCCTGGAAGAGGTGGGCCAGGCGCTCGGGCTCGCCGCCGGCGTCTACGCGGGCGCCCTCGAGCGCAGCCATCGAGCGCTGGCGACCGGCGTGGCCGTCTTCGCGGGACTCAGCGGCGCCGCGATGGGCCTGCTCGGCTACCGCGTGGTGCGGCTCGGCCGCGCCTACCGCACGCTGATGAGCGACGAGCAGTCCCTCCGGGCCAGCGAGGAGCGATTCCGCGCGCTCGTGCAGCACGCGGCTGACGTGATCCTGGTGCTGGAGGTGGACGGCACGGTGCGCCACGTCAGCCCCGCCGTCCGCAGCGTCCTCGGCTACGATCCGGACCGCCTGGTCGGGACCCGCGGGTGGACGCTCGTCCACGAGGGGGACGCGCAGAGCGCCCAGGCGTTTCACGCGGAGCTGCTCGATACGCGGGGCGGCTCGCGGTCGGTCGAGCTGCGCTGGCAGCATCGAGAAGGGTCCTGGCGCTGGCTCGAGGTGAAGGGGACGAACCTGCTCCACCAGCCCGAGGTGCGGGGGATCGTCCTCAACGCCCGGGATATCAGCCGCCACAAGTCGCTCGAGCAGCAGCTGGTGCAGCGCGCCCTCCACGACCAGCTGACCGGCCTGCCGAACCGCATGCTGTTCATGGACCGGCTGGAGCAGGCCCTCGAGCGCTGCGCGCGGCGGGGAAAGTTCGCCGCCGTCCTCTTCCTCGATCTCGACCGCTTCAAGCTGGTGAACGACAACCTGGGGCACGACCGGGGCGATCAGCTGCTCGTCCAGGTCGCCGAGCGCCTCCGCACGTGCCTGCGTCGCGTCGACACCATCGCGCGCATCGGCGGCGACGAGTTCACCGTGCTGCTCGAGGAGGTCGGGTCGGCCGGCGACGCGTCGCTGGTGGCCGACCGCATCATCGAGGCCTTCCGGGGCTCCTTCCGGATCGAGAGCCAGGAGATCTTCGTCGGGACCAGCATCGGCATCGCCCTCGGAGCGCCGGACCAGGGCACGACCGCGCAAGGCCTGCTCAGAAACGCCGACATCGCCATGTACCGGGCCAAGGCCAACGGCCGCGCGTGCTTCGAGGTGTTCAAGTCGAGCATGCGCGAGACCGTGCGGGGCCGCCTCAGGATGGAGACGGAGCTGCGCCGGGCGCTCGACCGCGGGGAGCTGCGGCTCCACTACCA
>JBIOVM010000167.1:0-18232 GCA_044867785.1 Candidatus Rokuibacteriota bacterium
GGAAGGGCAGGCCTCGCCCGTCGACGCGCGGACGCTGGGTATCCGCCGCGAGAACGATCCAGGAGACCTCCATGAGCCGCTCGCTCCGGCTTGGCTGCCTCTTGAACGCCGAGTATCCGGCCGCCGAGCTCGTCCGGCTGGGCCAGCTGGCCGAGTCCCTCGGCTACGCGCAGCTCTGGTACACGGACGTGCGGCTGTTCCGCGAGTGCTTCGTCGGCCTGACCGCGCTCGCCATGAGCACGCGCCGCATCGCGCTGGGTCCGGGCGTCGCCGACCCCTACTCCCGCCATCCGGCCGTCACCGCGTCGACCATGGCGACCTTCGACGAGCTGGCGGGCGGCCGGGCTCTCCTGGGGCTGGGCGTCGGCGGCACCGGCTTCCGAGAGCTCGGGATCTCGACGAAGCTGCCGGTGGCCGCCCTCCGGGAGACGGTCGACGTGGTCCGCCGGCTGCTCGCCGGCGAGCGCGTCACCGTCGAGGGCAAGGTCGTGACGCTGCACGAGGGCCGGCTACAGTTCACGCCGGTCCGAAAGTCCATGCCCATCTACTTCGCGACGCACGGGGCCCAGGTCATGAGGCTGGCGGGAGAGGTGGCGGACGGCGTCCTCCTCGCCAACACGCTGGTGCCGAGCGCGCTCGAGTTCTACCTCGAACAGCTGCGCGCGGGACGGGCGAAGACCGGCCGCGCGCTGGACGACCTCGACGTGTGCCTCCGCCCGGAGATCTGTCTGGACGTCGACGAGGGCGCCGCGAGACTCGTGATGCGGCGCCGGGTCGCCGCCCGCCTGATCGCGGGATATCCCCACTGGGAGTTCCTCGAGCGCCTGGACGTGCGCCTGCCGGACAGCTTCACCGCGATCGCCGCGGCGAAGGACACGAGCCGGCTCGACGAGGCCGCCGCCAGCCTGCCGGACGCGGCCCTCGACAGGACCGTGCTGGCCGGCCGCCCCGAGCGAGCCGCCGAGCAGCTGGCGGCGATCCTGCGGCCGGAGGTCCGGTCGATCACGATCCGGCCTCATGCGCTGCCGGGCAAGGACGTGGGCGAGGTCCTGCGCGCCTTCGTCGAGCAGGTCGTGCCCCGCCTGGGGGTGACCGTCGCCCAGGCGTGACCGCGGCGGGGGCGCGCTCCCACCCGCGGCTCAGCAATCGAGCCCTTCACCAGAAAGGACTGACGATGCTCAAGTGGGAAGGACGAGAGATCCCGGAGACGCTCGCCGAGATCGTCAATCCGGCGCACACCGTGGTGATCATGCATGACATCCAGAACGACAACACGGGACCCGACGGCATCTTCGCCAAGGCGGGCCGGCGCATCGACGTCGCCGGCATCGTCCCCCCGATCGCCCGGTTCCTCGACATCGCCCGCGGGCAGAAGGTCCGGGTCATGTACACGCAGTACACGAACCTGCCCCACTACGCGACGTTCCCGGACACGCGGATCCGCGACAATCACACGGTGCTGAACGACCCCGCACGCCGATGGACGCTGGAGTCGTCCGTCCATGGCACCTGGGGATGCCGGACAGTGGACGAGCTACAGCCGAAGCCCGGGGAGACCATCATCGACAAGTACCGCGTCGACGCCTTCATCGGCACGCCGCTGGAGTACCTCCTCCGGCTCCACCGCGTGCGGACGATCATCCACACGGGTATCGCGACCGAGGTGGGGATCCTACCGACCGCCTGGCATGCCATCAACCTCGGCTTCTTCGTGGTCGTGCCCGAAGACCTCGTCGGACCGATGCAGAAGGAGTACCACGAGGAGGCGATGGCGTTCCTGCGGCGGCTCACGCTGGTGACGCGATCCGAGCACGTCGTCAAAGCCTGGAAGGAAGGGGGCGCGTAGCTCCGCGCCGCGAGCGTCGCGCTCCAGGACTGCGGTCACCGTCAGCATCGAGACCAGCTGGAGGCGACCGCGCGCCGCGTCGCGCCATCGAGGAGGAGGACTCATGCGAGGGCTCGCGGGCGAGGTCCCGCTGGCCACAAGAAGATCGAGGGCGCGCTCCGGATCCCTGGCGGCCCCGCGTGCCGGGTCGTCCCGGGCGTCGCGTGCGGTGACCGGGACGCTTCGGACGAGTCGCCGCGCACGCCGTTAAACTGAGCCGTCGAGGCACCTTGACACTCATGCTCTCGTGGACGACCATGCTCGGAAACTCGCATATTTGGTTCGCACAGACGGGCGAGCCGCGGTAGCCAGGCGCAGCCCGAGGGGAGACGTCGTGGCGGTTCGGGAGAGCTCGACGGAAGCTTACGGGAATACGCTCGCCGTCGGGGACACGATCATCGCCGCGACGCGGGCCCGGGGCGGGTCGAGCCGCCCGCCGGCTCGCGTCCGGAGCGACGCGGCGCTCGCCTACACGATCCTGAGCCCGACCCTCCTGGTCATCCTGTTCTGCGTCGCCTACCCCTTCGTCGCGGCCATCTACCTGTCGTTTCAGAGCAAGATGATCGGGGCGCCCGCGCGGTTCGTGGGCATCGCGAACTACCTGGAGCTGCTCGGCGACGAGGTGTTCCTGCGGACCGCTTGGAACAGCGTCGTCTACACTGTGGTGGCCGTCGGCATCAAGTTCGTCCTCGGGCTGACCATGGCCCTCGTGCTCGATCAGGAGCGCCGCTTCAACAACTTCTTCCGCACCCTCCTCTTCGTGCCGTGGGCCGTTCCGATCGTAATCGTCGCGCTCAACTGGCGGTGGATCTACGACGATCTCTCGGGCTTCCTCAACAACTTCCTGATCACCTTCCACATCACGAAGAACATCATCTCCTGGCTCTCCGACCCCGCCCTGGCGATGGGCTGCGTCATCGCCGTCGTCGTCTGGGCAGGCACCCCCTTCTATGCGATGAGCTTCCTCGCCGGCCTACAGGCCATCCCGAAACAGCTCTACGAGGCGGCGGAGATCGACGGGGCGTCGGTCGTCCAGCAGTTCTTCTACGTGACCATCCCGCGGCTCAAGACGATCTTCCTCACCGTCGTGATGCTGTCGACCATCTGGACGGCCACCAACCTCCAGTTCGTCCTGATCCTGACGCGTGGCGGACCGGCGAATCGCACCGAGATCTTCCCGCACCTTGCCTATCAGACGAGCTTGATGGCGCGCCGGCTGGGAATGGGCGCCGCCGTGACGCTGGTGTTCTTCCCGTTTCTGGTAGTCCTGATCATCCTGTTGACGCGGCGGATGCTTCGCCAGGTGGACGAGTAGCGATGCGTTCGATCTCGGGGACGCGGCGGCTGCTCCAGTGGACGGGCAACATCCTCCTGGCCATCCTGCTCGTCTGGACGCTCGTGCCCTTCTACTGGATGGTGGCGACCTCCCTCAAGAAGGACAAGGAGATCTACGGCTACGAAGCGACGCTGATCCCCCGGCAGCCCACGCTCGACGCCTACCGCCGGCTGCTCACCAAGACGCCGTTCCTCAAATACGTGCGTAACTCGACGATCATCGCGGTGACGACGACGCTCGCCTCGCTGGTCTTCGGGTGCCTCGGGGCGTACGCGCTCGCGCGCCTCCGTTTCCCGGGTCGCGCGCTGATAGCGCGTGGGCTGGTATTCACCTACCTCGTTCCGCCGGCGCTCCTCTTCATCCCGCTGTTCGCCGTCATGTCCGTCTTGCGGCTGACCGACACGCACGAGGGCCTCATCCTGGCGTATCTCGGCTTCACCGTGCCGTTCTGCACCTGGCTCCTCATGGGCTACTTCCGGTCCGTTCCGCTCGAGCTGGAGGAAGCCGCGCTGGTGGACGGCTGCTCGCGGCTCGGGAGCCTCGTTCGTATCATCCTGCCGATGTCGCTCCCGGCGCTGGCGGTGGTCGCTTTCTTCTCGTTCACCCAGGCGTGGAACGAGTTTCTCTACGCGAACGTGTTCGTCAACAGCGTCGAGGTACGGACGATCACCACCGGTCTCACGCTGTTCATCGTCGAGGACGTCTTCTTTTGGGGGCCGATGATGGGCGCGGCGTTCCTGTCCACCATCCCTCCCGTGCTCATCTACCTGGTCTTCCAGCGATGGGTCGTGAAGGGGCTCACGCTGGGCGCCGTGAAGGGCTAGCCCGGACGTGTTCCACACCAGCCGGTCAAAGGAGAACATCACGATGGCAGATCCGCGCCTGACGAGACGACAAGTCCTGAAGACGGCCGCCGCGACCGGCATCGCCACGACGAGCCCGTGGTGGCTGGTGAACAAGAGCCATGCCCAGCGTGCGAAGAAGATCGTCTACTGGCACGTCCCGAACTTCACGCCCAAGGCGGACGACCTCCAGAAGGAGCAGGTCTACGAGTTCGCCAAGCAGGCCGGCGTCAAGGAGGGTGAGGTCGAGTACGCGGTCGTCGCGAACGAGCAGTTCCAGGCCAAGCTCGCCGCCGGCATCGAGGCGGGAAACCCGCCGGACGTGGCGCGGCTCTACGAGTCGAACGTCCAGTTCTACGCCGCGGGCGGCCACCTGCTGGACGTCGACGATATCGTCCAGAAGATGCGGCGCGAGCCGAAGGGGATCTTCGACTCGGCGCTGACCTCCGTCGTCTACAAGGGGCGGGCGATGGGCGTGCCGCTGGCCGTCAACCCCTGGCCGGTGCACGCGCGGGTCGACCTGCTGGAGAAGGCCAAGGTCGAGTACCCGAAGACGTGGGACGAGTTCATCGAGACGAGCAAGAAGATCCAGGAGCCGCCGCGGCTCTTCGCGTTCGGGATCTGCCTCGGCCTCGTCGAGGACACCACCGACAACGTGATGAACATCCTCTGGTGCTACGGCGGCAAGATGGTCGAGGCGGACAACAAGACGGTCGTGATGAACTCGCCGGAGAACGTGGCCGGCGTCAAGGTCATCGAGGCGATGTTCAAGACCCACAAGATCATCGCGCCGGGCTCGATCTCGTGGGATAATTCCGGCAACAACAAGGCCTACCAGTCCAAGCAGGCGGCGTTCGTCATGAACCCGTCGAGCATCTACGCGTATCTCGACGGGAACGACAAGGACCTCCAGAGGGCCACCGGCCTGTTCCCGGTCCCCGCCGGACCCAAGGGGACCATCAACCAGATCGACACCTGGGCGTTCGGGGCCTTCAAGAAGAACCCGTACCCGGAGCTGGCGAAGGGTCTCCTCGAGTACTTCATCCGGCCCGACAACTACGACAAGATCATCCAGTCAACGGGCGGCCGGTGGGTGCCGGTCTACAAGCGCCTGTTCGACAGCCCGTTCTGGAAGGAGAAGCCCGCGTTCAAGCACTTCATCCAGATGGCCGAGACCGGCGTGCCGGTGAGCTACGCGGGCGCGCCGACTCCGGCGGCCGGCGAGGTGCTGAACACGCAGGTCGTGCCGAAGATGATCCAGCGCGTCCTGGTCGAGAACTGGCCGGCCGAGAAGGCCGTCGAGGAGTGCCACAAGCGGATCGCGGAGATCTACGCGCGCCACGCGGGCTAGGTGCCGCGGCGCCACGGTCGAAACGAGAGGGGGAGCCTCACGGCTCCCCCTCTTTCTTCCCCCGCCCGCGGCCGGCCGGATCAGAACACGGCGAGCGGGTTGGCCGGCGAGCCGGTGCCGCCGACCACCGGGAGCGGCGCGATCACCAGCATGAACTCGTCGCGGCCTTCCTCCCGGCACGCCCGGGCCAGCGGCTCCAGGAGCGCGTTGTCGAGGAGCGGCATGCCGTAGGCGAAGAGCGCGGCGTGCACCGCCCACGGGATGTCGTAGCCGATCGGGAGGTGATCCAGCATGTCCCAGACGAGCAGCGCCACGTCGTGATCCCGCAGGAACGGCAGGCACGAGACGTGGAGTCCCGGGCGCGCCGCGGGGGTGCCGCCGAACGGGCGGCCGTAGGGCGTGTCCGGGTTCGCCGCCTGCCAGGCCTCCCGGCCGCTGTAGACGACGACGGCGTCGCCCGGCTCGACGCGGAGGCCGCGCGCGTGCAGGATCTCCTCCAGCTCCGAGCCGTGAACCGGCCGGTCATGCGTCACCGACGGCGTTCCGCGATGCCGCGGCACGTCCAGCAGGACGCCCCGGGTGATGATGCCCTCGCTCCAGTGCTCCACGGACCCGAAGGTGGCGCCGTCGAACGTGATCTCCCGCTTCGGGTCCCGGCCGTTCCACATGGCATGCTCGTCCCACGTGTGACAGAGCGCGTCGATGTGGGTCGAGGCGACGCCATGGTAGAAGATGCCGTAGTAGTCCGCGGCGAAGCCGCCGGCGCCGCGCGGCACCGTCTTCATGAAATGCTGGGCCGGGAAGGCGTTGTTGATCCCCGGCTCCTTGGGAAACGGCCGCGACAAGGACACGCTGCGACCCGACTGGACCAGGCGCGTCGCCGCCGCCCGCTTGGCGGGCGTGATCAGGTTGACCGTGCCGCGCTGGTCGTCCTTGCCCCACCGGCCCCAGTTGTTGCGCTCGCGGATCCAGCTCCGCACTTCGGCGTCGCTCGGCAGTCGTCGCTCGGTCATCGTCACCTCGTCGGGTCGCGGGTCGGTTCGGCGGCACCCCTGGCCGCGCCGGCGCGCGGCACCCGCCCACCCTAGCACACGCCATCCGTCACGTCCGCCGCCCGGCGGCGGGCGTCCCGCTCAGGGCGTGGCGACGCCGGCGATCCCCTCGCGGCGGCGGCGGAGCACCCACAGGTAGAATCCGAGCAGCAGCGCCGAGGTCAGGCAGAGCGCGACCGCCTGCGCGAGCCACAGGCCCGCGGCGCCGCGCGGGCCTCCCAGCACCGGCCGGAACGCCAGCACGTACCCGCCCGAGAGTCCCAGGCCCCAGAGAACGACCGCGTAGATCAGGGTCGGCACGAGAACGATCCGGTGGGCGCGCAGCACGAAGGCGGCCACGGCCTGCAGGGCGTCGAACACGTGGAACGCGACCATGTACCCGATGAGCGACAGCGCCACGGCCGCGACGGCCCCGTCGCTCGTGTAGAGGCCCACGAGTCCACGACGGAGCGCCCACAGCACGGCCGCGGTCACGGACGCCGCGGCCACCGCGAGCCGGATGCCGGTGAAGGCGATCCGCCGGGCCTGCCCGCTGTCCCCGGCGCCGAGCGCCTGAGCGGTGAGGGTGGCGGTCGCCAGCGACAGCGCCAGCGGGATCTGAAAGGCGAGGGCCGCCAGGTTGCTGATGATCTGGTGCCCGCCCAGCACGCTGGTACCCAGCCGCGTCACCAGCAGCGTCACGAAGGAGAAGGACGTGGACTCGAGGACGTACGCCAGCCCGATCGGGATCCCGAGGGTCAGGTGCTCGTGTAGGGCTCGCCAGCGCGGCCGTGCGCGCCGGATCACGAAGCGGCGGTATCCCGAGTCGAGCCGGGTGAACGCCCAACCCATCAGGAAGAGCGCCCAGTACCCGATCAGCGACCCGAGGCCGCATCCGACCGCCCCCAGCCTCGGGAGCCCGAAGTGCCCGAAGATGAGCGCGTAGTTCAGGACCAGCTTCAGCAGGAGCCCGACGACCTGGATCGCCATCATGACCTTCGGTCGCGACACCGCGACGTTGAACGCGTAGGTCGCCCGGAACATCAGGGCGGCCGGCAGCGCGAGCGCGTGCAGGCGCAGGTAGCTGGTGACCAGCGCCTCCACGTCGGGCGCGGCGCCGAGGCGCATGAGCCACGGCCCGGGAAAGGCCAGGATCGGGATCCCCAGGGCCGACAGGAGGAGCGCGAGCCACAGCCCCTGCACGTAGCTCGCGCCGATCGCCTCCCACCGCCCCGCGCCATGATGATGGGCGATGATCGGGTTGAGGGCGGTGACCACCCCGAGCAGGCCCATGAAGACGCTCGAGTAGACGCCCGCGCCCAGTCCCATGGCGGCCAGGTCGGCGGCCGAGGCGTGCCCCGTCATCGCGGTGTCGATGAAGACGGACGCCACCGCGGCGAGCTGTCCGAGAAGGATCGGCCAGGCCTGGGCGGCGATGTCGCCCGCGACCGACGGCCGGGTCATCGCCGCCCTCGGGAGGCATTCGCGGGAGCCGGGCCGAGGCCGGCCTGCGACCCTCCCGCGCCGTCAGTCGACGTAGAGCTGACCCGCGACCGCGTGGCTGCCGTCGGCCGCGCGGCGCAGGACGACGAACGCGCCCATCTGGACGCCGAGGCCGGTGAGGTCGGTGACGACGCTCCCGTGAGTGACCAGCACGAGCGGCGGGCCGCTCCGGTGTCCCGCCATGCGCTGCCGGATCTCCGCCACCTGGCGGCGCCGGAGCGCCGCATCGTCGAGCGCGCCCTGGAGCGGTGCCCACGCCTCGACCCGTCCGAAGGCGAGCCGGGCCGTGTCGAGACAGCGGCACCGCGGGCTCGAGAGCACCGCGCCCACGTCGATCCCGTGCTGGTGGAAGGCTTCGCCGATCCGGCGGGCCTGCGCCCGCCCGTTCGCGTCCAGGTTGCGCTGGGTCGAGCAGTCCTCGAGCTTGGCGTCGGGCGGATCGAAGGCGCCCGGCGCGTAGCTGTGGCGGACGACTACCACGGCGCCGGGCTCGCGGATTGCCTCCCAGATCGACGCCGCGGCGTGCGCTGCCCCCGTCCCGTGAACGAGGACGAGAGCCGCCACCACCAGCCAGCCGATCGAGGTCCCGTTCACCGGGTCACGCGTGGCGCGGGCCGTCCGGTTCCCGGACGAACGCGACCGGAGCGAACCGGCGGCGTCATTCCCCGAAGACCCGGGTCACCGCCTGGTGTCCGCCGCGCTCCCCGTAGGCCTCCTCGCGATAGAGGCCGAGGGCCTGGATGATCGGCGTGTCCTGCACGGAGAAGAGGATCGCCTCGCCGTCGACGCTCGCGTGCTCGTGCCAGGCCCACGTCGGGACGACGAAGAGGTCGCCTTTGCCCCAGTCGAAGCGCTGGCCCTCGATCACGCTCGAGCCGCGCCCCTCGAAGACGAGGTACACGGCGCTCCCCGTGTGCCGGTGGGCCGTGGTCCGGACCCTCGGGCGAAGCAGCTGGATCCAGCAGGCGATGGTCGGCATCAGCGGCCCCCCGGTGTGGGGGTTGATGTACTCCATCGCCACGTCGTCGAACGGGCTGGCGCCGTGCGTCGAGACCGAGGCGAGCCGGCGCAGGGCCTCCTCCGTCCGGTCCCACTTGTAGTTGAGCAGCGGCGAGACCGCCCCGGCCCGCGCCTGCCAGGTGGGCCGCAGCTGGCCGAGCCCGTAGCGCCGCTCGGAGTCCCCCACCGGCTTCCCCAGCGGCTGGGCGTCCTCGGCGAAGGGCTCGTAGAACTGGCCTTCCATCTCCGCGACCATCGGCAGGTCGAGCCCGTCGAGCCAGAGCATGGGGCGGTCGCTCTCGTTGCCGTGGTCGTGCCACGTCCAGGGCGGCGTGAGGACGAGATCGCCCGGCCCCATCACGCACTTGTCGCCGTCCACCGTGGTGAACGCTCCCTGCCCCTCGATGACGAACCGGATCGCCGCCGGCGAGTGCCGGTGGGCCGGCGCCACCTCGCCGGGCAGCACGTACTGGAAGCCGGCCCAGATCGTGTGGGTCGCGCCGAAGCGGTCGGGAAGCCCGGGATTGATGAAGCCGAGCACGCGGCGCTCGGCCGCCCGGCTGAGCGGCGCCACCTCCGCGCCCTGCCGGACCAGGGGCAGCATCGTCTCCCAGCGCCAGAGATGCGGGACGCACCGGCTGCGCGGCTCCTTCGGGAGGAGGCTCTTGTTGACGTTCCACAGCGCCACCAGGTGATTGCGCTCGAGCTCGGCGTAGAAGGCTCCGGCCTGCTCGATCGACGCCGCCGCGGAGCGAACGTTGTCCATGACGCTTCCCCTATTGGACCGAGGCTCTCAGCATCGCCCAGAAGCGGTCCCCGTCCAGCTCCAGCACCACCTCGGTGCCGGGCTTCTCGCCTCCGAGACCGAACCAGTCCACGGTGGTCTGGCCCCGCGTCAGCCGGCCCGCGAGCTCGACCGCCACGTGGCGGCGCTCCGACCGGGTGACGATGTCGGGGGCGAGCGCGACGGCCATCGCCACCGGGTCGGCCACGAACATGCCCTCCGTCCCGAAGTCCTCGCGCGCCCGGTCCGCGCGGTGCCCGGTGATCCCCCGCACGAAGTCGCCCCGGCGGCCGTCGATGGACCAGAGCTCGTGCAGTCGGTCGAGGCCGATGACGTGCGTCATCGCGGCCTCCCACGGGACCAGTGCCGCGTCGGGCCACCGATGGAGCACGACCGCGGCCGCCTCGGGATCGCACGCGACATTGAACTCGGTGGACGGCCGCGGCATGTTCCCCGTTGCGCGCACGGCCCCGCCCATCACGATCAGGCGACGGTACTTCCCGGGGAGCTCCGGGTCCAAGTTGAGCGCGACCGCCAGGTTGGTGAGCGGTCCCAGCGCCACCAGGATCAGCTCGCCGGGAGACTCGTCGGCGAGCCGCACCAGGGCGACGGCGGCGTGCTCCGCCTCGACGGGGCGCGCCGACGGCGGGAAGCGACAGTCGCCGAGCCCGTCGACGCCGTGCACGGTCGCGGCCACCCGATCTCCGAGGAGCGACCGGTCGCAGCCGCGGAACACCGGGGTCGTGGACGCGCTCGCCTCGACCAGGTCGAGGATCGTGCAGGCGTTCGCCACCGTGCGGTCGAGGCCCACGTTGCCCGCGACGACGGTCAGCGCCTCGACGCGCGCGTCGGCGTCGGCGAACGCCATGATCAGCGCGAGCGCGTCGTCCACCCCGGGATCCGTGTCGATCACGAGGCGCTTCATGGCGAAGTCGGAGGGCCCCTCACCCGGCCTGGTCGGCGGTGATGGGCTCGTTGCCCCAGGTGAAGAACGGGTCGCCCCCGTCTCCCGTCACGAGCAGGATCTCCTCCAGCCAGCTGCGGTGCCGATCGTCGCCGGGGATCTGGATGTGCGCCGAGACGACCATCCCGTCCTCGAGACCCCAGTCCTGGCGGCTCCCGGTGATCTCCATGTCGATGTGCTCCAGACCGAGCCCGTGGAAGAAGATGAAGGCGTGGTCGGCGCGCTCGAATCCGGCCTGCCGGAGCGCCCGTCGCCCCGTCGCCTGCAGCTCGCTGATCCGCGTCCGGGGGCGGCTGGCCCGCCGGATCTCGTCCATCGCCCGGGACGTGGCGTCGGCGATCCGCCGCGCCTCCCCGCGCGGCCGGTCGTCGACGACCCACGTCTTGCCGCCGTCCCAGCAATAGTGCCCGAGCGTTCCGTGGCAGTCCCACATGACGTGCATGCCCGGCTCGACCACGAAGTCCTCCGATCCGGACTGCGTGTAGAGCGCGGGCTCGAGGCCGGGAGGGTTCGCCATCACGAGCGCGCCCGGATCCCGCACGAATCCGCCCAGACCGACGGCGGTCGTGTGGTAGGTGCGGATCATCTCCTGCCACGTCGTCCCGCGCGACCAGGTCCGGATGGTTCGCTCGATCGCCGCCTGGTTCACGCGCGTCGCGTCCCGGAGCAGACGGACCTCGTCGGGGGTCTTCACCTGGCGCACATGCTTGAGCGCGCCGTAGGCGTCGACCGTGCGCGACCCGTCCGGAAGGACGGCGGCGGCGAAGCGGAGGTTGTCGAATCCCACCGTCCCCTTCGCCAGCCCGAGGTCCCGCATCGCCCGGGCGACGCCCTCGACCAGGCTCGACGCGTAGTGACGGCGGGCCGCCAGACCGCGCTCGGTCCGGAGCACCTCGCCCGGCACGAAATGATCGAGGGTCGACGGGCCCCACGCGACGTCGAGGGGGCTCAGCAAGGTGGCATAGGGACGGGCGTCCTCGACCCAGGACGGCTGCTGCAGGAAGTGAGCGAGGTCGAACTCCGCCACCACGATGACGGGATGCTCCGGCTCGTGCCGGGAGATCACCACGGCGGCGTACCCGTTGGTTTCGTGGACGGACGCACTGGCCGGAGGCGCGAAGCCGCTCAGGTAGAAGACATTGGGCCGGAGATAGGAGACGATCCCGTCCAGCCGGCGCTCGGCCATCGTGTCGAGCAGGCGGCCGAGGTTGCAGAGCCGCGGCACCGGAGCGTGTGCCCGCGTCACGGCCGGGGCCCGGCCCCGGGATCCACTTCACGCGTCGCGGCCAGCGGGCCGGTCGCGGTCCAGTAGCGGGTGCCGGCCACGAGCAACGTCTCGGCCGGGAATCGGGTCAGCACCTCGTGCCCGGTCTCGGTGACCAGCACTTCTTCCTCGATGCGCGCGGCGGACCAGCCGTCGGCGGCCGGCCAGAAGTTCTCCAGCGCGAACACCATGCCGGGCTCGAGCGCGACCGGGTGGTCGAGCGAGACCAGCCGGCTCATAACGGGCTGCTCCCAGATCGAGAGCCCGACCCCGTGGCCGTACTGGAGCCCGAAGCAGGCCTCCTCGTCCGGGAAGCCGAACTCCTGGGCCCGGGGCCAGGTGGCGACGATGTCGGCGGTCGTGACCCCCGGCTTGACCATCGAGATCGCAACGTCCAGCAGCTCCCGGCAGCGCTTGTAGGCATCCACCATGGCCGGCGACGCGCTCCCCACCGCGAACGAGCGATAGTAGCAGGTCCGGTAGCCCATGTAGGAATGGAGGATGTCGAAGTACGCCGGGTCGCCCGGCCGCAGCACGCGGTCGGAGAAGACGTGCGGATGCGGGTTGCAGCGCTCGCCGGCGATCGCGTTCACGGCCTCCACGTCCTCGGAGCCGAGGTCGTAGAGCTTCTTGGCGGCGATCCCCACGAGCTCGTTCTCGCGGATTCCCGGACGGAGCGCCTGGTAGAGATCCTCGTAGGCCGCATCCACCATCATCGCGGCGGAGTTCAGGAGCACGATCTCGTCCCGCGTCTTGATCCGGCGGGCGGTCTGCATGAGCTGCTGCCCGTCGACGACGTGCAGCCCCTCCTTCTGGAGGGCCGTCAGCACCGGCAGCTCGATCACGTCGACCCCGAGCGGAGCGCGATGGAGCCCCCGCGCCTCCAGCTCGCGCTTGATCTTCCGGGCGAGGTCCTCCGCCCGGCCCATCTCGGGCGTCATCGCCCCCCGGAGGAGCGAGATGCCCGCGCGCGACCGCTCGCCGAGCCACGGGCAATGGAGCTGGTGGTGACGGGCGGCCGAGCCGAAGTCCCACATGATCGGCAGGTCGGCGCGCGGCAGGAGCGTGAAGCGCGAGAGCTTGTCCCGGGCCCACTCGCCGATGGTGGTGCTCGTGATGTAACGGATGTTGTACATGTCGAAGCAGAGGAGCGCGCCCAGCTCGGACCCGGCCAACGCCGTCGTGACCCGGGCGAGCCGGTCGCGCCGCAGGCGGTCGAAGTTGACCCGCTCCTCCCAGTCCACGCCCATCGTCCCGTAGGTCGGCAGTCCCATCACGCGCCTCCGTCGGTGGCGGTGGCGGCGGCCGCGGCCCAGGTGGCCCCGGCTTCCGAGCCCGGGGCCGCCTTCGCGCTCGGCGGGAGACCGCCCAGTGTCGCCAGGACGTCGAACACCACCGCGAAGTCGTGGTGAGCCAGTCCGAGGCCGCGCGCGGCCGTCAAGAACTGGAAGGCGAGCGCCGTGCTGGGAAGCATGGCGCCCACCGAGCGTCCGAGGCTCAGGGCCAGGCGAAGGTCCTTCTGCATGAGGCCCACGTCGAACCACGCCTCGGCGGGCATGCCGAGGACGAACGGCCCCCGGTACTTCACCATCGGCGACGCGACGACGCTCCGGAGGAGCGCCTCGACGGCGCGCTCGCGCGTGATCCCCGCCTTCTCGGCCAGGCACACCGCCTCGCTGAAGGCGAGCATCTGGACGGCCAGCCCGAGGTTGGTGGCGATCTTCATCGTGACGGCGAGCCCGAGCGGCCCGACGGGGGTGATGGTCGGGCCGATCGCGGTGAGGTACGGCCGCACGCGCTCGAGCACCGCCGCATCGCCTCCCACCATGAAGGCGAGCTGCCCGGCCTCGAGGGTCACGACGCTTCCCGACACCGGGGCGTCCAGCATGGCGGCCCCGCGGGCCGCGACGTCCACGCCGAGGGCCCGCGTCACCTCGGGATCCACGGTGCTCATCTCCACGTACACCGCGCCGCGCCGGAGCCCGGCGAGAATGCCGTCGGGGCCCCGGGCCACCGCCTCGAGCGCCGCGCCGTCGGTCACCATGCTGAACACCACGTCCGCCGCCTCGGCCGCCGCGCGAGGGGACGAGGCTGGGCGCAGGCCGGCGTCGATGAGCCACTGAGCCTTGGCGCGCGTCCGGTTGTACCCCACGACCACGTGACCGGCGTCGAGCAGCCGCTTTGTCATCCGGCCGCCCATCACCCCGAGCCCCACGAAGCCGAGCGTCGCCGTCACTCGATCCCTCCCGTGCGCCGCTCGAAGCCATCGATCCGCGACAACGGATCCGGCGCGGGCGTGGGAAGCCTGGCCGATCGACCGGGGCCTGTCAAGGTCGGAAGCGCGCGGCCGGCCCCACGACGAGCGAGGACGCCCATCACCCGACCTGCTGCCACTGGATCCTCACGATGCGAACGGGCTCCGAGAGGCCTTTCAAGCTGGCGAGCCGGGGCGCGGACATCGGGACGTCGGTCACGGTGCCGGCGACCGTGTCCTCGCTGGCCACGATCTCTCCGGCCTCCGCGAGGGTCGCGATCCGCGACGCCTCGTGCACCCCCTTGCCGCGGAACTCCGCTGCCGCGTGAGAGGCCGTCGCGGTGTGCAGCCCGATCCGGAGGAACGGCGCGAACCCGTGAGCGCGTCGGTGGTCCGCGAGCGTGCGCTGGATGGCCACCGCGCATGCGATGGCCTGGGCGGAAGACTCGAACGCGACGAAGAACCCGTCGCCGGCGTGATCGATCTCCTGGCCGCCGTGCGTCCCGAACAGCGAGCGGAGGGTTCGATCGTGCCACCGCAGCAGGTGGTCCCAGGCCTCGTCCCCGATGGCCTCCACGAGCTTCGTGGACCCGATCATGTCCGTGAACATGAACGTGCGCGTCGTCCGCGCGGCCGGCGGGATCCGGCCTTCGGTCGACGCCCAGCGGCTCGACAGCTGCGACACCTGGCGAAGGTCCAGCGAAGCACCGAGACGCTCGAAGGCGGACTTGGCTGCCGCGAGCTCCAGGGCAGCCCCTTCGTGGTCACCCTCCACCTGGTGGGCCGCCGCCAGGAGCACCCTTGCGCGCGCGCTCTCGTACGGCGCGTCGATCTCCTGCCAGAGCCGATACCCTCGGCGGAGGCTGTGGCGGGCGGCAGCCCCGTCGCCGTCGGCGAGCTGCACGGCGCCGCGGGCGCAGAAGGCACTGGCCTCGAGCGCCGAGGTTCCGTAGGCCCGGGCGATGCCCTCCAGCTCGGCCGCCGCCCCGCGCGCGGTCTCCTGATCTCCCGCGGCAAGGGCGACCTCCACCGTGGCCGGCAGAAGCCGGGCCCGGGCCAGGCGGTCGTCACCGGTCTCGGCGAGCGCGCTCTTCACGGCGGCAAGCGCCGCGTCCGCCCTTCCCTCGGCCAGGTGAAGCAGCGCCAGGCCCGGCTCCGGCTCCCGACCGAGCTCGTGGGCCTGACGGAACGCCTGATCGGCGCCCACGAGGTCACCGAGGCGCAGTCGGATCTCCCCCAGCTCGTAGAACGCTTCGGCAGCGTAGTAGAGATTGAAGTCGCGCAGCTCGTCACAGGCGCGACGCACCTCGCGCTCCGCCTCCGGCCACGCGCCCCGCCGCCGCATGATCTCCGCCCGGTACACGCGGCACACTCCCGTGAATCCCGCGATGCCCTCGCGCTCGCGCCACCGCTCGGCGGCGTCGGTCCAGTCGCCGGCGCGGCGATAGTCGGCCAGCTCCTTGCAGGTCTCGATCGTGTTGCAGTAGATGATGGCCGTCATGAGCGGGTCCAGCTCCCCGGACACCGCCGGCAGCGTGGCCTCGTCGAGCAGCGCCATCCCCTCGGCCACCTGACCCTTGGTGATGAGGATCCGCCCCCGATCCTGCAGGCCCAGCGCCATCAGATCGGCGTTGCCGAACCGGGATCCGATCTCGTACGTCCGCTGCGCGTACGCCAGCGCTTCGTCGGGGTCTCGGGCCGTCGCGCCGCGCATCCGCGTGAGGTAGCCGTACTCGGCCGATTCGGTCTCCGCCTCGAGCAGGCGCTCGGCCCGGCCCAACCACGCCTTGCCCACCGAGGGGTTCCGCCGTCCCAGAAAGTCCCTGGCCAGCCCCAGGGCGACGAATCCGGCGCGCCGACGATTCCCGGCATCCAGGTACGCCGTGTACGCTCGCTCGGACGCGGCCAGGCACTCCTCGATGCGCCCCACGTAACGGGCGGCCGCCGCGAGGCTTTCGAGATCCTCGGCCGACAGACCCTGCGAGGCATCGGCCGCAGTCAGTTGCTCCAGCGCCTCTCGCCAGGCGTGGCGCGCGAGCGCTTGGCGGGCCAGCTCCAGCGGATCACTCACGGCGGGCGTCGTCCGTCGTCCCGTCCGGTGCCAGCGAGTGCATGCGTCCCAACACCCTGCCCGACGGCCGCTCCGCGTCAGGTGCTCCCGTGCCCGGACCCGGGGATCTTTCGGTCCGCCGCCCTACGGAGCGGGGACCGCGAGCGGCTTCCCTTTCTCGATCAGGTAGATGGCCAGCACCCGCGCGGGGCCGGCTCCGGTGTTCCGGGCGTCGTGCCGCTTCGTCGGATCGATGTGAAAGTGGTCGCCGGGCTTGAGCTGGACCGGCGGCTCACCCTCGACCTCGAGGACGGCAGCGCCCTCGAGCACGTAGCTGATCTCGTGGCCATCGTGGAAGTGGCGCCCGGCGCTCGCACCCGGCGCCAGCTCGGCCGTTCCGAGATACACCTCGCGCCCTTCGATCCCGGCCAGCTCCTTCTTCATCAGGAGCGTCCGCTTGATGCCGGTCGGCTGCGCCTCCAGCATCGTCGCCGCCGTCCATCCCGCAGCGATCCCGACGCCGAGCGCGAGGACGGCGATCCAGAACTTCGTCATCGTCGGTTCCTCCGCATGGCGTGCGCCGGTCCGACAATCACCGGCGCGGCGTTACGCGCAGCCTGGCCGATCGGCCAGGACCTGTCAAGGTCGAGATGGCCGGGCGAGATGGCCGGGTCAGGCCGCGACTTCGACCTCGGCGGCGGCGTCAGAACGCGGCGACCTGACCGATCCCGCCTCGCAGCGCTCCCGGCTCGATCGCGCCCCACAGCACCTCGTGCCCTCGCGGAAGCGCCCGGCTGTTCGGCATCGAGAGCCAGAGCCGGTAGAGAAGACGCACCTGCCCCGCGCCGGGGTCGTCCTCGAAGGCCGTCCGCGCGTGGTATGTCACGTGGTTGTTGACGAGCTGCATGTCGCCGGGCTCGAAGCGCATCGCAAAGGACAGCTCGTCGGCCAAGGCCATCAGGAGCTCGATGCCCTCCTGCTGGAGGGCCGTCAGGCGCGGCACCCCCGGCACCATCTGGGCGATCTCGATGAACGTCAAGGAGTAGTGGCTCGTGAACTTGCCGTCGCGCGCCCCGAAGACGGGCAGCGGGTACACGACGTCGTGCCGCTCGGCCTCCTCGCCGAAGCGGCTCCGATAGACGTCCTGGTAGAGGGCGGCCGCCAGATCCGGCCGGCGCCGCAGCATCTCGTTGTGCACGGCGACGGAGCTCGCCAGCTTGCTGACGCCGCCCGACCGCGCCTGGCCCGCGCACAAGAGCCCCACCACGTCACAGCGGTCGGTGTGGAACCGGAGCGGCCCGTTCGACAGCGTCCGCGCGTACGAGGAGAGCACCGCGCCGGAGCCTTCGCTCCCGGCCGGAATCTGCCCGTAGCGCTCCCCGACCGACCGGCCCTCGTCCCGGATCTCGCGCATGAGCTCCCCGCGCCGGTTCTGGAAGACCGGCCGGCCGAGATGGCTTCCGAGCCCGAACCAGATCTGGCGGAGCTCGTCGGGCGCGTAGCGGTGGACCGGCAGGCCGCGGAGGGTCACGAGCCCGCAGCCGTCCTCGAGCTCGCGGGCCACGTCGGTCAGCAGGGCGGCGAGGCCGGACAGGGGGAAGCGCTCCCGCGTCGTTTCGTGCCACGCCGCCCCGTCAGCGCGGGCGGAACGCAGCGCCGCGTCGATCTCGGCGACCGCCGCCGCGTCGAGCGCGCGGATCCAGCGCCCCGATCGCTCCAGCTCGTCCCCGCGCCAGGCGCAGGCGCCTTCGATCGGCCGGGGGGGACTCATGGCAGGTCGAGCATAGCAGGCGCCGGTCCGCGGCCGCGAGGCCTAGCCCGAATGATTCAGAGCGCCCGGTGCCAGACGGGGCCGGCCGCCGCGAACAGCCCCACCGTGCTCACTCGGACCACACGCCTGGCGGTTGGCCCCGTGTCGACGGCCGCGTCGCGGCCGGAATCGCGGGGCGGCTGAGTCGCCCTGCGCTCC
>JBIOVM010000168.1:0-8626 GCA_044867785.1 Candidatus Rokuibacteriota bacterium
GGCATCGTGGTCCGGGAGCGCTGAGCAGGACGTCCGCGAAAGGGGGTGAGTGGACTGACCAAGAACGACCTTATCAACTCGGTCGCGGGTCACGGGCTGTCGAAGCGGCAGTCGGCGGCCGTCGTCGAGGCGGTGTTCGACAGCATGATCCGGACGTTCGAGCAAGGCCAGGACGTCAAGATCGTCGGGTTCGGGCACTTCAAGCTACGGAAGAAGGCGTCGCGCAAGGGCCGCAATCCGCAGACCGGTGACGAGATCGAGATCACCGCTCGCCGTGTCCTCACGTTCAAGCCGTCCAAGGGGCTGAAGGCCCAGGTGAACCACCGGTGATCGAGCCCGAATCGGACCGCGAGCGGCCGCCCGTGGACATCGGGGTCGACGCGCCGATCCCGGACAAGCTGTTCTTCCGGATCGGCGAGGTGGCGGACCTCACCGGCGTCCCGCCATACGTGCTGCGCTACTGGGAGTCCGAGTTCAAGCTGCTCCGGCCCCGGAAGAACCATGCCGGGCAGCGCGTCTACCGGAAGCACGACGTGCAGATGGTCTTGCGCATCAAGAGCCTGCTCTACGAGGACCGGCTCACGCTCGAGGGCGCGAAGAAGCGGCTTCAGCACGAGGGGCGCCAGAAGAACCAGCAGCTCGAGCTGCCCGCGCCGGATCCTCAGACGTTGGCCGCGCTGCGGGAGATCAGGGGCCGACTGGAGGCGATTCGGCAGTCGCTCCGGCGAAGTTTCCCTTGAACGTCATCGAGGCGCGACGTACAATCCCTGCGGTTCGGGGCGTGGCGCAGCCTGGTAGCGCACTAGCATGGGGGGCTAGGGGTCGCTGGTTCAAATCCAGTCGCCCCGACCATTTAAACCCCCAGGTCCGTAGCGAGCACGTGGCCGCTCGGTGCCCAACCGGGCGAGGCGTCGAGAAACCGCGACGTCGGCCAGAAGGACCCGCGAGAGGCAGTCGCCCCGATCATCACGTCCCGGGGCGCGACGGACCCACGGCGCCGCCCCGCCCCAGACCGGAGAGACCGCACACCGCGTGACCGACTCGCGTCCGATCATTCTCGTCTCGAACGACGACGGCATCCACTCTCCGGGCATCGCGGCGCTGGCGGCCGCGCTCGAGCCGGCGGGCGAGGTCTGGGTCGTCGCCCCGGACCGCGAGCGGAGCGCGGTCGGCCACGCGCTGACGCTTCACCGACCGCTGCTCGCGGACCAGCTGGGTCCGCGCCGGTTCGCCGTCAACGGGACGCCGTCCGACTGCGTGAACCTGGCATTGCTCGGCCTTCTGCCGGTGCGCCCGCAGATCGTCGTGGCCGGCATCAACGCCGGGTCGAACCTGGGGGACGACGTGACGTACTCGGGCACCGTCTCGGCCGCCATGGAGGGGACTCTCCTGGGCGTGACGGGCCTCGCGGTCTCGCTGGTCCAGCCCTCCGGTCCGGCGAGTTACCGGCCGGCCGCGCGGGCGGCGGCGCGGCTGGCGCGGATACTCCTCCAAGGTGGCGGCCGCGGAGCGACCTTGGTGAACGTGAACGTCCCGCCCGGACAGCCGAAGGGAATCAAGGTCACGCGCCTTGGGCGGCGGCAGTACAGTGAGAGAGTGGTCGAGCGGCGCGATCCGCGCGGGCGGCGCTACTTCTGGATCGGGGCCGGCCCTCCCGCGTGGGAGTCGGGGGAGGACACCGACTACGCGGCTGTTCACGCAGGGTACGTGTCGGTCACGCCGCTGATGCTGGACCTCACCGACTATCCCGGCCTCCGCGCGCTGAAAGACTGGGAAGCCGAGTACCGGCGAGCCGCTCGCGGGCAGGGAAGACGGACGCGGCGGTGACCGGGGGCCGGGCGGTGGGAGCCGGGGCGGGCTGGCAGGAGGCCCGGGCCGCTCGCGAGCGGGAGCGCATGGTCGAGGAGCAGCTCGTCCAGCGCGGCGTCACGGACGCGCGCGTCCTGGATGCCATGCGCCGCGTCCCGCGGCACCGGTTCGTGGAGGAAGCCCTCCGCGACCGCGCCTACGGGGACCATCCGCTGCCGATCGGCGAGAGCCAGACGATCTCCCAACCCTACATCGTGGGAATGATGACGCAGCTCCTCGCGCTGACCGGAACCGAGAAGGTGCTCGAGATCGGGAGCGGCTCGGGCTACCAGACGGCCATTCTCGCCGAGCTGGCGCGACGCGTGTGCTCGGTCGAGCGTCTGATGCCGCTGGCCACTCGAGCCCGGCGCATCCTCGAGGAGTTGGGGTATACTAGCGCCGTCGTCAAGACGGCCGACGGCACGTACGGTTGGCCCGACGAGGCTCCGTTCGACCGAATCATCGTGACGGCCGGAGCACCGGCAGTGCCCGCGCCGCTCTTCCAGCAGTTGGCCGAGGGTGGCCGGATCGTGGTCCCGGTGGGCGGTCCGCAGTCGCAGGTCCTCCACGTCGTGGAGAAGGTCGGCGGCCGGATGCAGGTGTCGACCGACTGCGGCTGCACGTTCGTGAAGCTGGTCGGGAAGTACGGGTGGGAGAACTGAGCCCCCGCACTGGGGGCGTCCCGGGCGCATGGACCCGAGGCCCGGGTGAGTCGGGGCGTAGCGCAGCTTGGTAGCGCGCCTGCTTCGGGAGCAGGAGGTCGCTGGTTCAAGTCCAGTCGCCCCGACCATTCCCTCCCTCCCGCGCATCGTGTCGATCCTCTCGAGCGCTGTGGATGCGCATGAGTGAGACGGGCGGCCAGGTCGGCAGCCGTCGTCCAGGCGGCCGGCTCGGCGCCGTGGAAGTGCTGGTAGAGGGCCGCGTCCAGGGTGTCGGGTATCGGAACTTCGCGCAGCGGCGCGCGCAGGAGCGGCGCCTGACCGGGTACGCGATGAACCTGCCGGACGGCCGCGTGAAGATCCGAGCGGAGGGGGACGTGCAGGCGATCGACCTGTTCGTGCGCGAGCTCGGCGCCGGTCCACCGCTCGCCCGCATCGCCCGCGTCGACGTCAGCGCGGTGCCCTTCTCCGGACGGTACCAGAACTTCGGGATCCGCTTCTCGGAGGAGCGGTGAGGGGTCGCGCGAGGGGCTGGTTGGCGGTGATCTCGGCGGTTCCGGTCCTGATGACGCTGACTTTCCTCGAGCCCCGCGAGGGACAGCCCGCGCCCCGCACGCAGAAGGCGACGGCGAAGCGGCCCGTCGACCGAGCGTCACGCGAGCCTCGGCCCGCCTCGCCCCCCGGGATCAGCCACATCGTGCGCCCGGGGCAGACCATCTGGAGCGTCGCCCGCGAGCACGGTGTGTCCGTCGGCGCGCTGATCCGGGTGAACCGGCTCGGGCCGAACGCGAAGCTCAGGGTCGGGCAGCGCCTGCGCCTCCCGTTGAGCGAGGTTCCCGAAGGAAGCCAGGAGCCGCCGTCCTTCGCCGACATCGTGCTGGCGCCGCCGCCTCCAACGCCCTTCCTCCAGTTCATCCGGCCGGTGCCGGGCGCCGTCGCGTCGCGGTTCGGCCCGCGCGGCGCGACGTGGCACGGCGGCGTGGATCTCCGCGCCGAGCGAGGGTCGCCCATCCGAGCGGCGGCGGCCGGGATGGTCATCTCGAGCGGATGGGAGCGGGCCTACGGGCGAGTCGTGAAGGTCTGGCATTTTCAGAGTCTCATGACGGTGTACGCGCACACTCTGGAGAACCTGGTGAAGGTCGGCGACTGGGTCGAGCAGGGTCAGGTGATCGCGAGCGTGGGAAGCACGGGCCGCGCCACCGCGCCCCACCTTCACTTCGAGATCCGGCTGGACGGGCGCAAGTACGATCCCACGTTCTGGCTGCCCGATACCGACCTCGTCGCGGCTTCCGCCGGGGAGCCCGGGAGGGCCACCTCCGTCCCATGACCTCCGGGCCCGAGCAGTCGCGGCGGGCCGACGACGACCCGGAGCGCCGGCCGCGCTCGGCGCCATCTCCCCCGGCGCCTGAAGACGCCGAGACGGACGATCCCGCGGCCGAGGACGATGGGGAGCTCCTCGAGCTTCCGGCCGACGAGGGGGCGGACGCGGAGGAAGAGGGTGCCGTCGGGGCCCGGGCTCCGATGGACATCTACCTCAGCGAGATCTCCCGCATCCCGCTCCTGTCCCGCGAGGAGGAGAGCGAGCTCGCCAAGCGCGTGGCCGCCGGCGACGAGGCTGCCCGCAAGCGCATGGTGGAGTCGAATCTTCGCTTGGTGGTGATGCTGGCTCGCCGCTATCAAGGGCGTGGCTTGCCGCTGCCGGATCTCATCGCCGAGGGCAACCTCGGCCTCATCCGGGCCGTCGAGAAGTTCCGCTGGGACCGCGGGACCCGGTTCTCGACGTACGCCACGTGGTGGATCCGCCAGGCGATCCAGCGCGCCCTCGCGAACCAGGCCCGGCTGATCCGGCTTCCCGTGCACGTCGAGGCGCTCCTCGGGAAGTACAAGCGCACGCGCGACCGGTTGACTCAGGAGCAGGGGAAGACACCGGAGCCGGCGGAGATCGCGTCCGAGCTGGGTGTGACCGTGAAGGACCTGGAGGCCCTGGACGAGGCGGCGCGGATGCCGCTCTCGCTCGAGACGCCCGTCGGCGGCGAGGGCGAGGGCATCCAGCTGAAGGACGTGGTCCGGGACCGCGAGGAGCCCGGCGCCGCCGCCGTCGCGGACGTCCTTCGCCGGCAGGAGAACCTCCAGGAGCTGCTCGACGACCTGCCGCCCAAGGAGCGGGAGATCATCCTGGACCGCTTCGGCCTCGGCCGCGGGCGCGAAGCACCGATGACCCTCGAGGCGATCGGCCAGCGGTTTGGGGTCACGCGCGAGCGCGTGCGCCAGATCGAGGCGGCCGCGCTCCAGAAGCTCCGCCGGCGTCTCCAGGCCCGCGGCATCGACTGGCCGAGGGACTGATGCGTGGCCGGTCCGGCGCGCGGGTGGTCCGGGACGGGCCCGCCGGCGCTGCCCACGGGCGGACGTCGTCATCGGGAGTGCCCTCGAGTCGATTCTGAAGGGTGTTTCGCTAAAGTCCGATGGCGTGGTTCTGTCATGGGTCGGATCGAAGCCGAGGCGGGGCATGGCCGGGCTGGCGGTGGTCCGGCCTCCGCGACGGCCTCGTCGACAAAGCTCGTCGGGCTGGCGGTCCACGACGTGGTGACCGCGCGCCCCGTCCACGCGGCCGTCTAAGCGCGCTCGGGGACCACGTGATCCTCCAGGGGAAAGGGCGGTGACCATGCCGGGCCTGGACATCCTGTTCCTCTCCAAGGAGGACGTCGACGCCGTCGACCTCGGCCTCGGCGAAGTCATGGACGCGATCGAGGTTGGCCTCCGGGCCCACGGCGAGCGCCGGGTCGTCATGCCCTCGAAAGACCACCTGGCGCTCGACCGGTCCGAGCGCCACTGGAACATCCTGAAGGGCTACGTCGCGCCGATCGACGTGGCGGGGGTCAAGGTCATCGGCGACTTCGAGGGCAACTACCGGTTCGGGCTGCCGTCGGAGCTGGCGCTGATCACGCTGTATCGGCCGGATACCGGCGCGCCGTTCGCGATCGTGGACGGGACGCTGATCACGTGGATGCGGACCGGCGCGGTGACCGCCGTCGGCGCCAAGTACCTGGCCGGCGACCGTCCGCGCGTGCTGGGGCACGTCGGGGCGCGGGGCACGGCCTGGTACAACGTGCCGATGCTCGACCGGCTGTTCGGCTTCGAGGAGATCCGCGTGACCAGCAAGCGCCCCGAGTCGCGGGAGCGCTTCGCAGCGCAGATGGCCGAGCAGCTCGGCAAATCGGTCACCGTGAAGGATACCGTCGAGGAGACCGTGCGGGACGCCGACATCATCGTCGACGCGTCGCGCCTGGTCACGCCGGAGGTCCTCGTCAAGGACACCTGGGTGAAGCCGGGCGCGCTGATCCAGCCCTACGGCGTGGAGCAGTCCGTCGAGTCGACGCTGCCGCTCTCGGTGGACAAGATGGTGGTCGACGACTGGAACCAGTGCCAGAAGTCCGAGTACGGCCAGTTCGCGGCAATGATCCGCGCCGGCGCGCTCCGGGGCGAGCACATCTACGGCGAGATCGGCGAGATCGTGGCCGGCAGGAAGCCCGGGCGCGAGTCCGCGCGGGAGCGCATCCTCTTCTGGCACAAGGGCTTCGCCATCAGCGACATCGTGGTCGGCCACCTGGCCTACGAGAAGGCCCGGGCGAAGGGCATCGGCACCCTCCTGAGCTACTACCGCCAGCCGCGCGACATGTAGGACCGCCCGCGCCCCCGCGCGCCGGGCTCTCCGGGTTCCGGCGGCTAGAATCAGGTCGACCGCGGTCCACCCGGGTGCCCCGGTAGCTCGGTCGGATAGAGCAAGGGTTTCCTAATGACCTCTGGACCGCGCGTCTTTTCGCGTACTTCCACACCTGTGACGATCCACCCGGACGCGCGACTTCCGGCTCCCGGGCCGGACGGTCGAGCGCCTCGAGGGAATGGCTCGGGCTCGCGAGCGTCAGCGCCAGAGCCGCGTCAGGACGGCCGTCGAGGCCTGTCTGGCGCCCGAGGCCGGGGCGCGGTAGGGTCGGGGCGGTGGGGCTGGCGGCCGGAACGCACTGACCCGGAGAGCGCCGAGAGCGAATCGCATGGATTCAGACCACATTGTGATTCTCACGCATGGGCGGGATCGATGGTTCGAGCAGGCGGACTCGCACTACTTGATCCACCCGGTCGTGCGGCTTTGGCGACAGAGGGGCCTTCGGGTCGGAACGCGGCGGGGCATCGGATTCGACCATCCCGCGAAGCTGCTCTTTCCGCACATCGACCTGACCGTCCGGCCCCCCGAGTACGAGGCCTACCTCCAGCGCTACCGATGCGTGATCAACCGGAAGGTCCTTGATATCTCGAAGTCCCTCTTGACCGAGCTTCGAGTAGGACGGGACTCTCCGTACCCCGGCCCGGTGATCGTCAAGACAAACCGCAACCACGGCGGCTTTTCGGAGGCGCGGCTCGTCACCACTCTCCTCCGACGTTTCCGGCAGCGGGTCCGGAGTCTCTTCCGGCGCGCGAGAGGGCTTGGGATCGCGTGGGAGAGCATCCAATGGCTCGACACGGGCTCCTACCCGGTCTTCGGCTCGCTCCGGGACGTTCCGCAGGGCGTCCTCGAGAACGACGACCTTGTCGTGCAGCAGTTCGTCCCGGAGAGAGAGGGCGCGCGGTATGCCGTTCGCTACGCCCACGTGCTGGGCCGCCGCGAGATCACGCTCCGCCTGGTGTCGAAGGTCCCCGTCGTCAAGTACGCGAACGCCGAGGCGTGCGAGGAGGTCGAAAGCCCCCCGGAACTCGAGCCACTGCGGCGCCGGTTGGGGCTCGACTACGGCAAGATCGATTTCGTCATGCCCGAGGGCCGGTTCATTCCGGTGGACGTCAATCCGACACCGACGGTACCGGAGTTCGGCTTCGAACCCCGCGTGTCCAGCCATCTGGCCGACGGAATCGACGACCTCCTCGAGTCGTGCACGGGAAGCGGCGCCGCCCCGCCCGAAACGACGACGTAGGGAATCCTCTGCTTGCTGGGTTATGGGGCGAGGAGGGTGGTGTTCCGGGCGCCGCCGGCCCGACTCGATTTCTGGATCCGGCGGGTCGACCGGTGGGTCGCCTACGCGAAGTCAGTCGTGGAGGAGTAACCTTGACACTTGTGCTAACGGAGAGTTAGCAGGTCACCTCAGAGATTGAGCATGATCATCACGAAGCTGCGGGAGCGACAGGGGCTGATCCAGCGGGATCTGGCGAAGCGAGCCAAGGTGACGGCGGCCTACGTGGCAATGATCGAGACTGGCGTGCGCAAGAGCCCGTCATTGGCGGTGCTGAAACGTCTCGCCAAGGCCCTCGTCGTGCCGGTCACGGCGCTGCTCGAGTGACATCGCCGCACGAGGGGAGCGAAGGACGAAGATGAGCGAACCCAAGACGAGCGCCGCCAAGACGAGCGGCCCCAAGTTCGTACAGATTGCGACGTCGGTGCACGGCGGCGAGATCCTGCTGTACGCAATCGATGAGTCCGGTGATGTGTGGCGCTTCGATGACAAGAGTCGCCAGTGGGTGATGCTGCCCCGGGATAGACGATAATCAAGACCCCCCCGCACGGTGCTTGCGACACCGCCGGGGGCCTGACGGCGGCGGGAGCCGCGAGCGTTCAGCACATGAATCGGCACAAAGCACCCGCGTCGCTTGACGCGCGACACGTAAGCACCGAAAATCATTGAGCGCCCCCGTAGCTCAGTCGGATAGAGCAAGGGTTTCCTAAACCCTGGGCCGGGTGTTCGATTCACCCCGGGGGCACCAATCTTCTCGATACTTAGCGACGGCGCCGCTGAGACCCCCGCCGGCCGGTGCCACTTCTGGTGCCACTTCCCTCAGGCTCGGACTCCCGCCTCGGTTCCGGAGTGACGAGCCGCTCGATGCCCTCGCGGAGCCGGCCGGGTGCGAGGTGCGCGTAGCGGCCGACCATGGACAAGGTCTTCCAGCCGCCAAGCTCCTTGATGACGAGAAGGTCGACGCCCGCCATGGCCAGGCGCGATGCGAAGGTATGCCGGAGACAGTGCCAGGTGAACCCATCGAGGCGCTGAGCATCGTCGGTGTGCCCCTCCTTCGTGAGCCGGTCGCGCGCCGCTTTCACGGCGCGATAGAACCATTTGCCAGCCTGGCGTGGAGGGGGC
>JBIOVM010000169.1:0-12567 GCA_044867785.1 Candidatus Rokuibacteriota bacterium
GACATCGAGAACAGGTAGCGCAGGAGGACCTGGATGAAGACCCCGATGGTGATGAACGCCAGCAGGGCGGCGAGGACCGGCCCGAGCACGCGCTCGAGCCGGTCGAAGAGTCGATCCACCCGTGGAATCGGACGCTACTTCGCGTGGGTGCGGATGAGCTGCAGCAAATCGGCCGTCTTCAGCTCGCTCGCCACCTCGTCCTGGATCGGCGCGATCAAGGCGATGAACTTCGCCTTGTCGGGGGTGGTGAGGGTCGCGCCCTTGGCCTTCAGACGCTCGGCGGCGGCGGCGACGAGCTCGGCATCCTTCGTGCGCTCGTAGGTGGCCGCCTCGGCCGCCGCGTCCAGGACGATCTTCTGGAGGTCAGGTGGCATGCTCGCCAGCTTCTTCTCGTTGATGTAGAGGGCGGACAGATTGCGCTGATGCTCAGTCTGGGAGATGAACTTGGCCGCCTCGTAGTGCTTGTTCGACTCGATCACCGCGAGGCCGTTCTCCGCCGCGTCGAGCACGCCCGACTGCAGCGCCTGGTAGACCTCTCCGAAGTTCATCGGCGTCGGGATCGCGCCGAAGGTCTTCCACACCTTGACCTCGATCGGGTTGTTCTGCACCCGGATCTTCACGCCCTTGAGGTCGTCGGGGCTGGCCACCGAGCCCTTGCGGCTGTAGATGTTGCGCACGCCGGCGGCGTAGAAGCCGATGCGCTTGATCCCGAGGTTCTTGCTGGCGATGATCTCGTCGATCCGCTTGATGAATTGCGGGTCGGTCACCACCTTCTCGAAGTGCGGGATGTCCTTGAAGAGGTAGGCGACGCTGAAGAGGCCGAGCTCCGGCACGAACGCCGCGGCGTTGGGGGCGTTGGCGCAGATCACGTCGATCGATCCCAGCCGCAGGCCCTCGACCATCGCGACCTCGGAGCCGAGCTGCGCGGCCGGGAACACCGACGCCTTGATGCGGCCCGCGCTGCGCTCCTCGACCAGCTTCTTGAACATGTTGTGGCCTTCGTCGTACATGCTGCCGACGGGCTGGTCGTGCCCCATCCGGAGCGAGATCGTCTGGGCGGAGGCCAGACCCGACGCCAGCACCAGCGCGGTGCCGATGAGCAAGGTCAGGGTTCGCTTCATCGTGTGCTCCCTCCTCGTGTGGATGTGGGCGGTCTCGCGTCGCCGCGTCGCGTCGCCCGCCCAGCGCGCGTTTCCGCAGGGTGTCAAGCGAATCGGGGGGGACCATACCTCACCCGCTGGCGAGGAGCAAGGGGGGTCGCGACGGCCGCGCGCGCCTGGTCCTCGAAGCGCGCGCAGTCCCGCGGGGCGGCGCCGCGGTGGACCCGCTGGGACGAGCAGCCGGGGGAAGAGCCTCCCGGGACCTCACGGCTGGCGCCCCAGCCGGTCGAAGATGTTGCGCGTGATCCGCTCGACGAAGAGGTCACGGCCGCGCAGGCCGAACACCCACTCCGTCGAGCCGCAGTTGAACACCGTCCCCCTGCCGCGGGTGAAGGTGATCATCGCGGCGGTGCCGTGCCGGTACTTCTCCAGCCCCGCCGGCGTGACCGCGCCCTCGAGCTGGCGCACCACCGCCTCGAGGTCCCGCTGGTCCCACATCACCTCGCGCTCCGAGGACGGCCGCTCGCCGAGCGAGGCCGGTGCCAGGGCGAGGATCTCCGTGCTCATGGGTGAGCCGTCGCGGCCGGTCGGGTACGGCAGGCCGTCGCGCACCGTGTAGTCGAGCCCGTCGCACTCGTAGCCGACGATCTGGTCCTGTCCGCCGAACACGTCGCCGTACTCCAGCTGGGTCCCGGCGAACACCCAGTGCCCGGGTCGGTACACCATGTAGCCGCCCGAGGAGCGCGGCATGACGTAGCCCAGCCGGTGGTAGCCGCCGCGGGTGAACGACAGGCCGAAGGTCTGGTTCTCGGGCCGGCCCGTCCGGGGATGCGACCACATGCCGGTCAGGTACTTCTCCCGGTCGGTGCCGTAGACCGGATCCCACTCGGGCACGTACTTGTAGCAGACGACCTCCCGGCCGTCGTTCTCCAGGCGCACCTGCCAGAAGGCGGCGTTGCCGATGAAGAACGCCGCGTTGCCGCCGGCGGCGACGAAGCCGTCGACGACGTCGCGCTCCGCCGACGTCCAGTACTCGTCGTGGCCGACCGTCGTCAGCATGCGGTACCCCTCGACCACGCCCGGGTCTCGGTCCAGGTCGGTCTGGACGCAGTAGTCGAGGGCGTAGCCGTTCGACTCCATCCAGGGCACGAAGATCGACTCCCAGGTGTGGAAGCCGGCGAACCGCGTCCAGTGGTGATAGCCCTGCTGGACATGGCGGGGGAACGCCTCGACCAGCGGCCGCTCGCCGAAGCCGGGAGTGCCGGTGTTGGCGTTCCGGATGGTGCTCGGCACGCGGCGGAGGAGCCCGCGCTGCCACGGGCGCTGGAAGGAGAGCCTTGACGCCACCGAGCCGTCGTCGCTCGCGTAGAAGCACTTGCCGCCCCACGTGTTGTAGGCGGCATAGGTGTTCGTGGACAGGATCATCAGGATCCGCGCCGACCGCTTCCGCGCGGGCGCCCGCACGACGAAGAAGTGATCCCACTCGAAGGGCTCGCCTTTCCGCCCCTCGCCCCGCAAGGTCACCGCGTAGTAGCCCGAGGGCCAGGCGCGAGGGATCCGGAAGCCGAAGCCGTCCGGCCAGCCGCATCCCCGGGCGAACGCCTCGGCCGGCGTCGGGTGGAGAGCGCCGCGGAGGCCGTCGCGCCGCCACACGACCTCGCGCCGGGCGCACACGCGGGCAATCTCGATCGAGTAGCGGGAGGCGGAGGTGGAGGTGTGGAACCGTACCTCTTCCCCGGGCCGATAGCTCAGCTGGTCCGTGTAGCACCAGATCCCCTGGTCCGCCGGCCGCGTCAGGCGGTCGTTGTCGGTGCCACAGAGCTTGATGATGAGGCTGGTTCGCGCCGAGGGCCGCACGTAGGACACGGCATCGGCCGGTGGCCGCTTGGCGATCAGCGCCTGAGTGAGCGCGTCGGGGCGACGCTTGGTCATCGCACGGGCTCCTCGATCCGAAGGAGTGCACGGCAGGGCGGGCGGGCCGCCGTCGCTTCGCTTCTACCCCGGTCGTCGCCGCCGGTGCAAGGGCACCCCGCGACGCGGGGACCGGCTTCGGCGCCCGTCCGTCGCCGCCGCCGACCGGAACCCGGGCCGACCCCGACCCCGTCTCAACGGTGGGAGGCAAGGATGGCCACGCTCCTGGTCGCCGCTCTCCTGGCGCTCGGCGCGACATGGGCAGCCGCCCGGGGTAGCCGCCTGCTGGCCCGGGGGCTCGGACACGCCGACCATCCCTCGGCCTCGCTCTGGCTCGTGCGCGGCATCCGGGGAGCCGTCGTCGGCGCGGCCCTCGGCGCCTTAGCCGCGGGGCTCCTCTCCGGCCAAGCCTGGCTCCTCGTGTTCGGCGGCGTCTTCCTGGCCGAGGAGCTCTACGAGACGGGCGTGATCGCCCTCGCGCTCAGGCGCGCGCCGGACCCGCCCGCCGACACGCGATAGCTCGCGGCGCCCGGCGAGGCCTCAGTACACCTCGTCGCGCTCGCCGAACTCGAACTGGTGGGTGGTCTCGTCCAGCTCGTCGCGGGTGACGAGCCCCTTCGCGTCGAGCAGCGCCTCGAACGTCTCGAGCCAGATCGCGTAGTACGCGAACGGCCCGCCGCGTCGCTCGGCCGCCGCGATGCGACCGATGAGCGCCTGACGAAACTCCTCCCACTCGTAGACACCCCGCTCGTGGAGCGCGACCGCCATCCCGAAGGCACGGCCTTGCCACGGCTCCTCGAAGACCAGCTCGCCGTTCTTCCGCGGGAGCGCCGCCGGCCCCTGCATGGCGGTCACGACTTGATCCACGGTCAGGGCGTCACCCTCGACCCTGACCCCGGAGAAGGACACCCGGCACTGCCTGCGCGCCCGGGCCACCCGCCAGATCCGCGTGTCATCGACCGGTTGGCCGTCGGCGCGCGGCTGCCAGCTGGACGCGGTGAAGAGCCGAGCCGCCAGCTCTCCGCTCGGAGGCAGGACGGCGTCGGCCTCCAGCATGCGCTCCACGTGATCGTAGAGGGCCAGGGCGAGGGCGTCCGAGTCGATCGAGTGGAACCACTGGGCGTGGCCGTCGAACATCAGGAGCGCCACGTTCGCGAGGGCGCACGGCCCGAGGCACCCTCCCATGGTCAGGTGGACCACGTTGCGGAGCCGCCGGCGCTCCCACTCGCGGTGGAGCGTTTCGGCCGGGATCGGCGCGAAGCCGTCCTCGGTCCGCCCGCAGCAGCAGCCGCTCGCGCAGACGAAGAGCTGACCGCGGTAGCGGGCGACGTTCACGCGGCGCCCGTCGGCGCGGACGACGATGTTGCGCGGACGCTCGTACATCGGGGGCGCGGGGCCGGTCAGGCCCGGGCGGGCGGCAGCGTGACCTCGGCCACGCCGATCAGCGCGTCCCGCGGGATGAGGCTCGCCAGCGCGGATTCGTCGAGCCCGTCCGCGCCGGCCGGCCGGCGCGGCAGGACCATGTAGCGCACCTCCGCGCTCGAGTCCCACACGCGAACGTCACGGTCGGCCGGGAGGTCCACGCCGAACTCGCGCAGCACCTGGCGGGGCTCGGAGACGGCCCGGGATCGGTAGGCGGGCAGCTTGTACCACGTCGGCGGGAGGCCGAGCACCGGCCACGGGTAGCACGAGCAGAGCGTGCAGACGACGAGGTTGTGGACGGCGAGAGTGTTCTCGACGACGACCAGGCGGTCGAACTCGAGGCCCAGCGCGGCCAGCGCGGCCCTGGAGTCCTCGAGCAAGAGGCGCTTGTAGCCGGGGTCCCGCCAGGCCCGAGCGACCGCCCGCGCGCCCAGGAGAGGGCCCGTCGCCTCGCCGTAGCGCCGGACGACCTTGTCGACGGCGTCGGGCGCCAGGACGCCCCGCTCGAGGAGGAGCGACTCGAGCGCGCGCACGCGGGACACGACGTACGGGTCGACGTTCGCGTGATCCTTCCCCATCGCCCCTCCGTCCCGCCCGCTCACGCGGGATCGAGATAGCTCTCCCAGAGATCCAGGTACACGGCCGCCCGGGGCTCGGCCGAGGCGCCCCAGAGCTCCTCGCCGTCGAACCGGACGCTGTAGAGATGTTGCGGCGCCTCGCCTCGCCCGTGGGCGTTCGTGTCGGCGAACACCCAAGGCCCGCGCGCTCCGGCCACGATGCCGCGCTTGCCGCGAGCATAGCGGGGCAAGCGCGTGTGACCGTGGGATCGAAGGTTCCGGGTCACGACCCGGTCCCCGGGCCGGAAGCGGGGCTCGGCCGTCACGGATCGGCGGAAGGTGGCCTCCGCGACGCCCTGACGGGCAGGCGGCTCGCGGGGCGTGACCGCATCCGTCGCCCCGCGGTCCGGGTTCGCGGCGAAGAACCGGATCCTCGCCTCCAGCTCCTCTCGGGTCAAGACGCCCTTCTCCACCAGGAGCTGGCAGGCCGAGTCCAGCCACTGCTCGAAGTAGCTCGCCTGGAGATAGTGGACGGGCGGCAAGCGCTCACGGCTGTGACGGAACTCGTCGATGGTGTAGAGCGGCCAGCGCGTCCCGGCCTCCACGCACGCGACGACGTGCGCCTCCCACCAGACGTGGAAGCCGCGCTCCTCGGGCTCGGCCGCGACCGGGCCGAACCCGCGCATCCCTCCGAGATCGTGAATACCGTCCACGCGCGATCCCTCCGCCGACGTCTCGCCGGACGGTGGGATTGTAGCCCAGCCCGCGGCGGCGGGACTCACCCGCGCCGGCTCACATGAGCCGGGCGGGGTCGAAGGGGCGGAGATCCACCGTCGAGGCCGCGCCCTCGGCGATCAGCTCGGCGAGGGCCTGACCGGTGGCCGGCGCGTTCAGCATGCCCCAGGGACCGTGCCCGGTCGCGACGAAGGCGCCCGCCGTTCCCGGCACCGGACCGATCAGCGGCAGCCCGTCGTCCGTCACGGGCCGGTAGCACGCCTGGCTCCGGACGACCGGCGCGGCGGCGAGTCGCGTGGACACGCGCCCGGCGGCTCGGGCCAGGACCGCGCAGGCTTCGACGCTCACGTGGACGGCTTCGGGAGACTCCGGCAGGGGCGCCGGGTCGGCCATGCCGCATACGTAGACCTCGCCGTCGGGCCGCGGGAAGATCTCCGGCTCCAGTCGTCGACCATCCGTCAGCCGGTAGTCGACGAACAAGGCGTGCGGCGGCGCGTCGATGGCCAGGGTCACGCTGTGGCCCTTGAGACCGTGGATTCGCGGCAGGCCGAGGCCGGCAGCCGCGCGCCCCGTCCAGGGACCCATGGCCAGGACGACGGAATCACCCTCGAGCGCCGCCCCGTCGACGGTCACCCCGCGGGCCGCCTTTCCGTTGCGGAGAACGCCCTCCACAACGCCCCGCCGCAGCGTCGCGCCACGCGCGACCGCGGCGTCCATCAGCGCAGCGGTGAAGCGGGCCGGATGGAGCTGGGCGGTCGTCTCGACCGAGCCCAGCGCCGCGGTGACGGCCGCCTCGCCGTCGAGCCACGGCGGCGCCGCCACTCGGTGGTCGCGCGGGCGCGGGCCGTGCTCGCGCGCGGCCAGCATGAACGTGTCCACGCGCCGGTAGCCGTAGTCCGTCCCCAGCTCTCGGGCCAGGCCGGCGTGAAGCGCGAAGCTGGCGCGGGCCAGCGGCTCGAGGGGCGAGCCGTCGCACCAGTCGAGCGCGAGGAATCCTCCGGACTTGCCCGAAGCGGCGCAGGCGACCGCGGAGCGCTCGACCACGGTGACGCGGACG
The DNA here is from genome assembly GCA_044867785.1 of Candidatus Rokuibacteriota bacterium. Taxonomy (GTDB): domain Bacteria; phylum Methylomirabilota; class Methylomirabilia; order Rokubacteriales; family DASRDR01; genus DASRDR01. The sequence continues at coordinate 6,783 of JBIOVM010000169.1, forward strand.
CCGCCGCGCGCCAGGAAATACGCCACGCTGGCGCCGACGACGCCGGCGCCGCAGACGATCACGTGCCCGGGAGGCGGCCTCGTCATCCGGCCGTGAGCTTAGCAGGCGAGGCCCGGCCGGAACATGCCAAACGAGGGGCCGCGGCCCGAACGACGGAGGGCAGTCTCTTCTGGCGATGGGACGGCTGTCGTGGCGGAGAGTACCAGCGCCGGGAAGGCGCCGCGGTCGCGACCGACGCCGTCCTCGGCCGCCTGCCTCGGGCCTTCGCTACGCCGCTCCTTCGTCGGGGACCTTCTCCTCGACGTCGATTCCCATCGCATGACGACCGAGCACGTCGGACTCGGCTTCCAGCCAGTCCGACATCTCGTCTCCGCCCGCGCCCTCTCGGTCCAAGTAGCGATAGTATGCGCGCAGACGTATCTCCTGCTCGAGAGGCGAGCTGTGCGCGTCCTTTCGAGAAGACCCGAGCTCGCGGCGCGGGTTCTCGGGCGTCGCCCGCCAGTCGGGCGACGTGGCCGGCTCTCGGGCCTCCGCTACGCGCCTCGTCGGCTTTTCCCGCCTCGCCATGACTCCCTCCTTGCTCCCCGTCCCTGCTGCCCGTCGGGCCGTCCGGCGCGGAGTCTCGACCTCGTCCGCCCCGAGACGTCCCCGACTCTGTCGGCGTCAGGTCCGGGGCCACCGAGCCGTACGAGTCCAGGGCAAGACGTGTGCCAGTGAGACCGAGCGAGGGACGACGGGATTGGCGCCTCGCGAAACCCGCCGCGCGGAACGACGCCCTCGACACCCTGTCGAGGCGACGCCAGCCTGACGTGGCGGGCCGCACGCGCTTCGCACCCAACCCACGGCAGAGGATAAACGCCCGATTCGGGCATCGGGTCTGCTATCAAGGAGAGGAGGATGCCTAGCGCTGACGCCCAGGCCCAGGCCGGAACGCCCCCACCGCCTTCGAAGCCCGCCGTCTCCGCCGTCGAGATGGGCGCGCGCCAGCGCGAGATCTCGGTCTCGGAGTTCTTCACCAAGAACCGGCATCTCCTCGGCTTCGACAGCCCGCGCAAGGCCCTCCTCACCTGCGTCAAGGAGGCGGTCGACAACGCGCTGGACGCGGCGGAGGAGGCCGGGATCCTCCCCGATGTCTCCGTGAAGGTCGAGGTCGTGCCGAGCAACGGCGCGCCGCCGCCGCCCGCCAGTCAGGCGACGCGATTCCGGATCACGGTGCTCGACAACGGGCCCGGCATCGTGCGCCAGCAGATCCCCCCGATCTTCGCGAAGCTGCTCTACGGCTCGAAGTTCCACCGGCTGCGGATGAGCCGGGGCCAGCAGGGGATCGGGATCTCCGCGGCCGGCATGTACGCGCAGCTCACCACCGGCAAGCCCGTCCAGATCACGTCGCGGACCGGAGCGCGCTCGCCCGCCCACTACTTCGAGGTCCAGATCGACACCAAGAAGAACGAGCCCCGGATCTTCGAGAGCAAGAAGATCCAGTGGGACAGCCCGCGCGGCACCCAGGTGACCCTCGAGATCGAGGGACGCTACCAGAAGGGCCGCGCCTCGGTGGACGAGTTCCTCGAGCAGGTCGCCATCGCCAACCCGCACGTGAAGCTGGTCTACGAGACCCCCGAAGGCCAGACGCGCGAGTACCCGCGGACCATCCACGAGCTGCCTCCGCCGCCGCGCGAGATCAAGCCCCACCCCTACGGCATCGAGTTCGGCGTCCTTCTTCGGATGCTCCAGGACACGAAGAGCCACTCGCTGGCCGGCTTCCTCTCCGGCGACTTCAGCCGGGTGTCCCCCGCCCTCGCCCAGGAGATCTGCGGGACCGCCAAGCTCTCGCCGAACGCCAGGCCGCGCAACGTCCACGGCGAGGACGCCGAGGCGCTCTACAAGGCGATCCAGGCGACCAAGATCATGGCGCCGCCGTCGAACTGTCTGTCGCCCATCGGCGAGAAGGCGATCCTTCACGGCCTCTACAAGCAGATCAAGGGCGAGTTCTACACGGCGGTCACCCGGCCGACGGCCGTCTACCGGGGGAATCCTTTCGTCATCGAGGCGGGCCTCGCCTTCGGGAAGGGCCCGGAGCACGCGACGGCCGCCGCCGAAGCCCCGGCGGTCCCGATGGCCGAGGGCGAGGACCGGGAGGACGACGCCGAGCTGGCCCGCGTCATCCGCTACGCGAACCGGGTCCCCCTCCTCTACCAGCAGTCGGCGTGCGCGACCTACAAGGCGGTGCTGGAGACCGCGTGGCGAAACTACGGCATCGCCCAGTCGCGGGGGGCGCCGCCGGCCGGCCCCATGGTGGTGTTCGTCCACATGGCCTCCGTCTGGGTGCCGTTCACCAGCGAGTCCAAGGAGGCGATCGCCGACTACGACGAGATCCGGAAGGAGATCAAGCTCGCGCTCCAGGAGTGCGGGCGGCGGCTCGGCCTCTTCCTCCGGCGGCGCGAGCGGGCGAAGACCGAGTTCCGCCGGCGCAACATCTTCGAGCTCTACATCGAGGAGGTCGTCGAGGCCTGCGCGCGCCTGAAGGGCGGGCGGCTGCCGAAGGAGAAGCTGAAGGGCCAGCTGATGAAGATCGCCGTCAAGCGCACCGGCGGCGCGCGGACCGCCGAGATCCTCGGCCAGGACGGTGGCCCCGAGGGGCTCCCCCACTCGATCATCGTCACCGCCGAGGGGGCCGAAGGGGACGCCCCGGAGCTGCCGCCCGGCGAGCCGGGTGACGCGGCGCCGCCGGCGCCGGACTCGACCGCCACGGCGGGCCACGGGCCGGAGACGAACGGACGCGGGCCGGGGAAGCGGCACAAGGCCGCGCCCCAGGCCGTCGAGCCGAGCCCGCCCCGGGCCGCGCGGAAGGCGAGGTAGCGGGCGGCATGGCGAAGGCGAAGGCGACCGGCGTCGTCGAGAAGAAGCTCGTCGGCGTGGCCGATACCGTGATCACGGCCGCCGAGCGCAGCAAGGACCCCACCTTCGCGATCCCCGTGCGGAGCCTCGCCAACGTCAGCTTCAACGAGAAGCGCGGGATCATCGAGATGGGGAAGCGCAAGCAGACCCGCAGCTTCTTCAACGTCGGCATGGCGAAGAAGTTCATGCAGACCGTCCTGGTGGCCGACGCACTGGTCGAGCTGCAGCGGTCGGATCTCACCACGTCGCTCCGCGAGATCTACTACCGCAGCAAGCACACGATGCGGGGCTCGCACGAGAACACGTTCGACGCCCAGAACGAATCCGATCCGCTGATCGAAGATCTCGAAGTCACGCTCGACGCGCTTCGCGAGGAGCTCCACGTACGGGCCGAGAACCGCGGCAGCATCGTCGGGCCGCTCGTGCTCACCGACGACGGCGACCGTGTGGATTGCGCGCGCCTCGGCAAGGGCGGCTACTCGGTGCCCTCGATCGTCGAGCCGGAGTTCATCCAGATCCGGAGCTGCACGGCGGACTTCGTGTTGCTCGTCGAGAAGGGCACTCAGTGGAACCGGCTCTCCGAGGACAAGTTCTGGCGCCGCTACAACTGCGTGCTCCTCACCGGCAACGGACAGCCGCCCCGCGGCGTCCGCCGCCTGGCGCGGCGGCTCCACGAGGAGTACTCCATCCCCGTGTACGTCCTCGTCGACAACGATCCCTGGGGATACTACACCTACTCGGTGGTGAAGCAGGGGTCGATCAACCTCGCCTTCGAGAGCGAGCGCATGGCCATTCCGAAGGCCAAGTTCATCGGCCTCTCGAGCGCCGATCCCGACCGCTACGGCCTGCCGCGCAACGTCGGCATCAAGCTCAACGATAAGGACCTCGGCCGAGCCAAGGAGCTCCTCAAGTACCGCTGGTTCCAGAAGAAGCCCTGGCAGGAGGAGATCAAGCGGATGCTCGGGTCCGGGCTCAAATACGAGCTCGACGCCCTCGCGAACAAGGACTTCCGCTACCTGACGAAGACGTACCTGCCGCGGAAGCTCAAGGAGCGTGACTGGCTGGACTAGGGTCTCGCTGACAACGCCTGGGGCCGAAGGCTGGCGGCGAGGCCGGCTCCCTCGGGGGAGAGCACCGGGACGCCAGGATCGGAGCAGCGGGGCCGGGCGCGTAGCGGGCACACCGCACGACCATCCTCCGCCGGGAAGCGGGACGAAGCGCGCGATCAGCCGGAGGCGCGCCACGACGTCAAGCGGTTGAGCTGACCACCGCGACTACGGGATCGTGCTGAAGGCCGAGACGTGCCTCGGCGTGGCGGGCTCATTCACCGTCCCAGTCCTGCTCGAGGGGTGTCACGTCCCCGAGGCGCAGGCCGGCAACCAAACCCGAGTCGCGGCCAGGGCCGGTGGCTGGGTCCCGCCTGCGTCGCACGAGCTCGAGCTCGGTCCTCTGTGCAAGGCGGGGGCCAGAGTAGGCAAAAGATTTCCCACGCAGGGAGCCGTTGCCTGGGGGTAGTCCGGCGTTCCCCTCGTCGCAAGGCGCTGGCAAGAGCTTTGCGTATCCCATCACTGTGGTCCTGGACCGGCGCTCCTCGTCTGGCCGGCGCCAGTGCCCTGCCGACCGATAGTGATCGAGCCGGACGATGACCAGCGATGGATGAACACCAGCTCCAGGACGAACAGTACGCCTTCCCGTACCACTACATCCCGGTCCTCGAGCGCGGGCAGTTCTCCGCGACGCACCACTGGCCGTGGGGATTCCGTTACCTGGGCGGCCTCCACGTCGTGCTCGAGGAGCTGGGCCACATCGGCTTCTCGTCGCTCGCCGACATCGGGTGCGGCGACGGTCGATTCCTGCGAGAGGTCGCCAACCGCTATCCGGGAGCGGCGCTGCTGGGCGTTGACGTGTCGCGCCGCGCGGTCGGCCTGGCGCAGGCGCTGAACCCCGACCTCGACTTCCGGGCGGCTGACATCACCGTCGATTCCATTCCCGAGCGCTTCGAGATCGCCACGCTCATCGAGGTCATCGAGCACATCCCGCCCGCGGAGCTGCCGAGGTTCCTGGACGCGGTGGCCGACCGGCTGATCGACGGGGGCTGGCTGCTCCTGACCGTCCCTCACCGCAACAAGCCGCTGATCCCGAAGCACTACCAGCACTTCGATGCCGACCAGCTGCGGCAGCTGCTTCACCGCCGGTTCGAGGTCGTGCGCATCGTGCCGTTCGACCTCCGATCCCGGCGCTCGCCGGGCGCGTGGCTCGTCAAACGGGTCCTGGGCGCGAGGGGACGTTGGATCCTGGTGACGAACCGGCGCGTCCTGCGCACCCTGTACCGTCTCTACGTGAGCCGCTATCTCTACTGCGCCCGGGAGCAGGATTGCGAGCGCCTGGCCGTCGTGTGCTCGAGACCGCCCCGTCCTTGACGGCGCCGAGGACGTTCGGTCCGGCCGGCGCCCCACCGCCTGAAGCGCCCCATTCGTGGAGACCGTCACCGGCTCCGCCGCGCGATCTCTTCCGACCCCCGAGGACGACGAGCTGCCGCCCTCGCCGGAGCCCTAGCGTCGGGCTCGAACCGTGCGAGGGAACGCCCACGCGGAGGGCGAGTCAACGCCCTTGCGCGTGGGCGCTCCCGACGTCGCCCGGAGCACTATGGACGGCGCGGGTCTCCCCAGGGGGAACTCCTACGGCGGGCCGAGGGAGCGATACTCGACGGCCGCCGTGTTGCCGGCGCTCCGGGAGTTGGACGCCAGCCCGAAGAACAGCGTCGCCGGCAGGCTCAGGGTGATCTGCCCGCGCTGCGTCCAGGTGGTCCCGTTCGAGCTCGTGTACCCCGTGAAGACGTTCCCCTGGCGGCGCAGGCGCACCCACACGTTGGGGAAGCTCACCGTCCCGC
>JBIOVM010000170.1:0-102119 GCA_044867785.1 Candidatus Rokuibacteriota bacterium
GTCCGAGATCAGGACGCCGCGGTCCGTCAGCGCGAGCCGCCCGTCGCGAATCGCCAGCACGCCCGCCGCCTCGTAGCGGGCCAGCGCGGCGGGCGCGTCCGCCAGGTGCTCCACGAGCCACGCCGCCGGGATCCCGTCGGCCAGCCGGAGACCGAGCACGATCCGCTCGGCCGCCATCTGGCGCTCGGTCAGGCGCTCCCAGCTCTCGATCGGCCATGCGCCCGCGAGGACCGAGGCGCGCCAGCGTGGCTCGGAGCGCCGGGTCGCATACCGGACCGCCCCCAGCGACCCGTGCGCCCCCGGCCCCAGGCCAACGTAGTCCTCCCGGCGCCAGTACCCGAGGTTGTGGCGGGAGCGCCGCCCCGGCCGGGCGAAGTTCGAGACCTCGTAGCGCTCGAGGCCCGCCCGGGGCGCGCGTAGGACCAGGGCCTCGAACTGCGCGACCTGCAGGTCCTCCTCGGGGAGGCCGGCGGGGGGGCGCCGGCCGAACGGCGTCGCCGGCTCGAGGGTGAGGGCATAGGCGGAGAGATGGTCCGGCTCCCAGGCGAGGACCTCGTCGAGGGTCCGCGTCCAGCCGGGCAAGTCTTGGCCGGGGCACGCGAAGAGGAGGTCGACGCTCACCTCGTCGAACCCGGCCGCTCGCGCCGCGAAGAAGGCCGCCCGGGCGTCGGCCGCCGAGTGCGTGCGCCCGAGCCGCCGGAGGAGCCCGTCGTCGAGGCTCTGGACGCCCAGCGACAGGCGCGTCACGCCGCCGGCTCGGAACGCCCGGAGCCGGTCCCGGTCGAGGCCTTCGGGGTTCGCCTCGAGCGTGACCTCGGCGCCGGCCGCGAGGCCGAGCCGCCGGGCGTCGGTCACGATGGCCGCGATCGCCTCGGGCGGCAGGAGCGACGGGGTGCCGCCGCCGAAGAACAGGCTCTCCGCGGGCACCCGTCCGACCCACGGGAGGGTCGCGTACCGCGCGAGCTCGGCGCGGAGCGCGCCCACGTAGGGCGCGATCCGGTCCTCCCGGTGGATCGCCACGTTGAAGTCGCAGTACGGGCACTTCGTCCGGCAGTAGGGGCAGTGGACGTAGATACCGAACCGCTCGCCGCGAGGGCCGGCCCGGAGCTCCGCCTCCGGCGGCGGTCCCACCTGGCCCCGGGCGCCCGCTACGAGATCAGCTTCCCGAGCCGGCTCCATCGGACCCTCGCCCAGAGCGGCCCGTCGCGGTCCGAATCCCAGGACCAGTAGATCAGGAAAGCCCTTCCCTTGATCTTCTCGCGCTTCACGAATCCCCAGTACCGGCTGTCCTGGCTGTTGTTGCGGTTGTCGCCCATGACGAAGTACGCGTCCGCGGGCACCTTCACCGAGGTGCTCTCGCTCAGACCGAGCCGCTCCTCCCACTTGCCCCACGGATCGTCGATGGGCCGGCACGCGGGGTCCGGCGGCCGACAGTTCACGTAGATCTTCTGGTCGCTGATGTGAAGGTCCTCGCCGCCGACCGCGATGATCCGCTTGATGAAGTCGCGCGACTCGTCCACCGGGTACTTGAACACGACGACGTCGCCCCGCTTCGGGTCGGTGAAGCGGTACACGAACTTGTTGACCAGGATGTGGTCGCCGATCTCCAGCGTCGGGATCATCGAGCCCGAGGGGATCTTGAACGCCTGCACGACGAACGTCCGGATGAGGAGCGCGAGGAGCACCGCGACGAGGATCGCCTCGGTGTACTCGCGGATGACGGACTTCTTCCGGGCGCGGGGGATCTCCCGCGGCAGGTCCTCGGGCGAGGTGTGATTGAGGGGCTGGGGCATCGCGCTCCGCCTCAGGACCGGAGCACCGAGAGGAAGGCTTCCTGCGGGATCTCGACGCGACCGAGTTGCTTCATCCGCTTCTTGCCTTCCTTCTGGCGCTCGAGCAGCTTGCGCTTCCGGGTGATGTCGCCGCCGTAGCACTTGGCCGTGACGTTCTTGCGAAGCGGCCGCACCGTCTCCCGGGCGATGACGCGGCTGCCGATCGCCGCCTGGATCACCACCTCGAACATCTGACGCGGGATGACGCTCTTGAGCTTCTCGGCCAGCGCCTTCCCCCGCTCGTGCGCCTTGTCCCGGTGCACGATGAGCGAGAGCGCGTCCACCGGGTCGCCGTTCAGCAGGATGTCGAGCTTGACGAGCTCCGAGGGCCGGAACTCGACGAAGTCGTAGTCGAACGACGCGTAGCCGCGGGACAGCGACTTCAGCCGGTCGTAGAAGTCCACGATGATCTCGGCGAGCGGGAAGTCGAAGGTCAGGTGCACGCGCTTGCCGATGTGCTCCACCTTGCGGTGCTCGCCGCGCGCCTCCTGGGCGAGCTTGTAGATCCCGCCCATGAACTCGGTCGGGACGAAGATGGAGCCCCGGACGTACGGCTCCGTCATGGTGACGACGTCGCCCACCGGGGGGAGCTTCGCCGGGTTGTCGATCTCGACCGTCTCGCCTTGGACCGTCTCGATCCGGTATCGCACCGACGGCGCGGTCGCGATCAGGGCGAGCCCGAACTCGCGCTCCAGGCGCTCCTGGATGATCTCCATGTGGAGGAGGCCCAGGAACCCGCACCGGAACCCGAAGCCGAGCGCGATCGAGGACTCCGGCTCGAAGGTGAACGCCGAGTCGTTGAGGCGAAGCTTCTCCAGCGCGTCCCGCAGTGCCTGGTACTCCGTGTCCTCCACCGGATAGAGCCCGGAGAAGACCATGGGCTTGGCCTCCCGGAACCCTGGGAGCGCGGCCGCCGTCGGGTTCGCCGCTTCGGTGATCGTCTCGCCGATGCGCGAGTCGGCCACCCGCTTGATCCCCGCCGTCAGGAAACCCACCTGGCCGGCGGAGAGCTCGTCCCCCCGCACCATCTGCGGCGTGAAGACGCCCACCTGTTGGACGTCGAAGACCTTGCCGTTCGACATGAGCTGGATCTTCGTGCCGGGCACCACGCGGCCGTCGATGACCCGGACGTAGGTGACGACGCCCTGGTACGAGTCGTAGAAGGAGTCGAAGACGAGCGCCTTCAAGGGCGCGGCCGGGTCCCCGGCGGGCGCCGGGATGCGCCGCACGATCGCTTCCAGCACGGCCCCGACGTTCGTGCCCGCCTTGGCGCTGATGGGGATGGGCTCGTCGGGTCCGAACCCGAGAAGGTCCACCAGCTGCCGGGTCGTGCCCTCGACGTCGGCCTGCGGGAGGTCGATCTTGTTGAGCACGGGCACCAGGGTGAGGTTCGACTCGAACGCCAGGTAGAAGTTCGCGAGGGTCTGCGCCTCGACGCCCTGAGCCGCGTCGACCACCAGGATCGCCCCCTCGCAGGCGGCCAGACTCCGAGAGACCTCGTAGGAGAAGTCGACGTGGCCGGGCGTGTCGATGAGGTTCAGCGTGTACGTCTGCCCGTCGCGCGCCTGGTAGAGCAGCCGCACCGTGTGGGCCTTGATCGTGATGCCGCGCTCGCGCTCGAGATCCATCGAGTCGAGCACCTGGTCGACGGCCTTCCGCGGGTCCATCGTGCCGGTCAGCTCGAGCAGCCGATCGGCCAGCGTGGACTTCCCGTGGTCGATGTGGGCGATGATCGAGAAGTTGCGGATACGATCGAGGTCCTTCATTCCCTCTCGCGACTCATCGCGACGTGTGCCGCGCCATCAGCTCGCCGGCCGCGTGGTGCAGCTCGTCGACCGCCGTCGAGCTCTCCGCCTCGACATAGACCCGCAGGACGGGCTCCGTCCCGGACGGCCGGATCAGCACCCAGGCCCCGTCGCCGAGCCAGTACTTCCGCCCGTCGAGCGTCTCTCGCCGCGTCACCGCGCGGGCACCGATGCGCGCCGGAGGCGCCTCGTCCAGTGCCGCCACGAGGGCGCGGCCGCGGTCCGGGGAGAGGGTGTAGTCACGCCGTCGGTAAGCCGCCGGGCCGGCCTCGGCTTCCAGATCCCTGAGAAGCGCGTCGAGGGTGGAGCCCGAAGCCACGACCGCCTCCAGGACGAGAAGGGCCGATAGGAGACCGTCGCGCTCGGGCAAGTGGTCTCGAAACCCCATCCCGCCCGACTCCTCGCCACCGACGAGGATATCACGTGTCCGCATCAGGGTCGCGATGTGCTTGAAGCCGATGGGCGTGACGTGCAGCATGAGGCCGCGAGCGGCGCAGAGGCGGTCGACCTGCACGCCCATCGCGAACCCCTTGGCGATCTCACCGCGCCAGCCGCGCGCGCCGACCAGGTGACGGACCAGGAGCGCGAGCACCTCCGAGGGCGTGACGAATCGGCCGGATCCGCTCACGACTCCCAGCCGGTCGCCGTCGCCGTCGGTCGCCACTCCGAGATCGGCCCCCGTCGCCCGCACCTCGGCCACGAGGCCGTCGAGATGCGGCGGGATCGGCTCCGGGTGAAGCCCGCCGAAGAGCGGGTCCGGCTCGGCATGCAGCAGCCTCACTCGTCCCCAGGCGCCCGGCACCAGCTCGCCGAGGAGCCCGTCGGCCGCCCCGTGGAGCGCGTCGGCGACGATGCTGAGGGGCCGCGCGGGGCGATGCTCCAGCATCACGCGGCTCCGGAGTCTCTCGACGTAGCGCGGCAGGAGATCCACCTCCTCCACGGCGCCGCCCGCGCGCCCGGCGGCCGGACGGTCGAGCGCCCCTTCCACGCGCGCGGTGAACTCGGGCGTCGACGAGCCACCGAACGGGCCCTTCAGCTTGATCCCGTTGAAGCGGGCCGGGTTGTGACTGGCGGTGACGACGAGGCCGCCCGCCGCGCCGAGCGCGACGACCGTGTAAGAGACGACGGGAGTCGGAACCGGCCGGTCGGCCAGGAGGACGCGCCAGCCGCTCGCCGCGAGGCGCTGGGCGGCGAGCTCGGCGACGCGGCGGGAGTTGAAGCGGGTGTCGTAGCCCACCACGAGCGGCCGCGCGGGACCGCCCTCGTCCTCGGCCCACACGGCGGCGGCGGCGCTGACGACCGCCGCGGCATTCGCCTCGGTGAAGTCGTCGGCGATGACGCCCCGCCAGCCGTCCGTCCCGAAGCGGATCGACGTGGAACTCGGACTTCCCGCCATGCTCGCGCGGCGCCCGGAAACGGGTCCCTACCCGAGGGCGGGCGCGGCGAGGGTGACCGTCGAAACCGCGGACTCGCGCGACGCCGGCCGGAGACGGCCGTACGCCGTGGGCCGGATCACCGGGTGATCCCCGAGTAGTCGCTCAGCCGAGTGCCGTCGCCCAGGACAGCTCCCGCCGTGACCCGGGCGTGGGCGCCGATCACCACGCCCCGGCCGACCAGGCAGCCCGCGAGTCGCGCGGCCGCGCCGACCTCCACGTCCTCCCACAAGACGGCGCCCTCGATCTCCGCACCCGCCCCGACCCGGCAGCCGGCGCCGAGGACCGAGCCCGGGCCCACGACCGCCTCGGCCTCGACGCGGCACGCCGGCCCGATGGCCACGGGGCCGCGGACCCGGGCCGAGGGCGCCACCATCGCCGTCGGGTCGATCCACCCGAGCCGCGTGTCGCGGCCGGCGGGCTCGACATGGGCGCGGAGTCGGCCCACCAGAAGATCCTGCTGCGCCTCGAGGTACTTCGCCGGCGTCCCGATGTCGAGCCAATAGCCTTCCGAGACGTAGCCGTAGAACGGCTCGCCGCGCTCGAGGAGAAGGGGAAAGAACTCCCGCTCGATGGAGTGGGTCTCCCCCTTCGGAATGAGCTCCAGGAGCTCGCGCTCCAGGACGTAGACGCCGGCGTTGACCGTGTTGGTGGTGACCTCCTCCCAGCCGGGCTTCTCGAGGAAGCGGCGCACGCGACCGTCCGGGTCGAGGTCGACCAGGCCGTAGGCCGTCGGGTTCTCGACCGGGGTCAGGTAGATCGTCGCCGCGGCGCCTCGCGCCTCGTGGGCCGCCAGCATCGCCGAAAGATCGACATCGGTCAGCACGTCGCCGTTCAGCACGACCACCCGGCCACTCACGAGGTCGGCGGCGTTCCGCACCCCACCCGCGGTGCCGAGGGGCTCGACTTCCACGACCTCGCGCAGATGGACGTCGCCCAGGTTCTCCTTCGCCATGGTCGCGCGGATCACCTCCGGCCGGTGGGACACCGAGAGGATCACGTCGCGGACGCCGTGGGTGCCGAGAAGACCGAGCTGGTAGCAGAGGAAGGGGACGTTGAGCAGTGGGACCACGGGCTTCGGCCGGCCGAGGGTCAAGGGACGCAGGCGCGTGCCGAGGCCCCCGGCCAGGATGACCGCCTGGAGCGTCATGCCCGGCGGGCGGCCTTCAGCTGCGGGCCGAGCCCGGCGGGGGGCTCCACTCCGTCGCCTCACTCACCAGCATCACCGGGATCCCGTCCCGGATAGGGTAGGCCCGCCGGCATGCCGGGCAGATGATGCGGGTCTCCTCGAACAGCAGGTCGCCCTTGCAGGCCGGACAGACCAGAATCGCCTTCAGCTCGTCGTCGATCATCGCAATGTCTCCGGGGCGCGTGATCCCCGACCCGCTACCGGTCGAGGGCGTGGCGGAACCACTCGATAGTCCGGCGGAGCCCCTCGTCGACGTCGACGCTCGGCTCCCATCCGAGCAGCGTCCGGGCCCGGCTGATGTCGGGCTGGCGAACCTTCGGATCGTCGACCGGCAGCGGCTGGAAGACGACCGGGCTCGCGCTGCTGGACAGCCGGATCACCCGCTTGGCCAGCTCGAGGAGCGTCATCTCGTGCGGGTTGCCGAGGTTCACCGGGTCGTGCACGTCGGACTGCATGAGGCGCCAGATGCCCTCCACCAGATCCGAGACGAACATGAAGGAGCGCGTCTGCGACCCGTCGCCGTAGACCGTGATCGGCTCGCCGCGGAGCGCCTGGCCGATGAAGTTGGGGATCGCGCGGCCGTCGTCCCGCCGCATCCGCGGGCCGAAGGTGTTGAAGATCCGGACGATCCGCGTGTCCAGGCCGTGGTACCGGTGGTAGGCCATGGTCATCGCCTCGGCGAACCGCTTGGCCTCGTCGTAGACGCCGCGCGGGCCGACGGGATTGACGTTGCCCCAGTAGTCCTCGCGTTGCGGGTGCACCAGGGGATCGCCGTAGACCTCCGAGGTGGACGCCAGGAAGAACCGGGCCCGCTTCGCCTTGGCGAGGCCCAGTGCCTTGTGCGTGCCGAGCGCCCCCACCTTCAGCGTGGGGATCGGCAGGTTCTGGTAGTCGACCGGGCTCGCCGGACTGGCGAGGTGCAGCACGTAGTCGATCGGCCCGGCGACGTAGACGTAGTTCGTCACGTCGTGCTTGATGAAGCTGAAGCGCTCCGACCGCAGGCCTTCGATGTTGTCGGTGGCGCCCGTCGAGAGGTTGTCGAGGCACAGCACCTCGGCACCGCGATCGATCAGGAACTCGCAGAGGTGCGAGCCAATGAATCCCGCCCCGCCGGTCACGAGGACGCGCATCGACGGGGGCTCAGTTCGGGAAGGCCGGCTTTCGGCCGATCGAGTGGTACTCGAACCCGAGGCGGCGCATGCGCTCGGGCTCGTAGATGTTCCGGCCGTCGAACACGAGCGGCCGGCGCATCACCTGGCGCAGCCGCTCGAGGTTGAGGAGCTTGAACTCGTTCCACTCGGTGACGATGGCGATGGCGTCGGCGCCCTCGGCCGCTTCGTAGGAGGACTGGCAGTACTCGATCGGCACCGACAGGTGGCGCCGGGCGTTCTCCATCGCGACCGGATCGTACACGCGCACGCGGGCTCCCGACATCGCGAGCCGGGGAATCAGCTCCACGCTGCGAGCCTCGCGCATGTCGTCCGTCTTGGGCTTGAAGGCCAGGCCCAAGACCGCGATCACCTGGTCCTCGAGAGGGCCCAGGACCTTCCGGATGAGGCCGAGGAAGCGCTGGACGCGCTCGCGATTCACGTCGACCACGGACCGGAGCATGCGGAACTCGTACCCCAGCGAGGCGGCGGTCTGGATCAGCGCATCGGTGTCCTTGGGGAAGCACGAGCCGCCGTATCCGAGCCCCGCGTTGAGGAACGCGCTGCCGATCCGCGGATCGAGTCCCATGCCCTTCATCACCTGGGTGACGTCGCCGCCGGCGAGCTCGCACAGGTTGGCGATCTCGTTGATGAACGAGATCTTCGCGGCGAGGAACGCGTTCGACGCGTACTTGATGATCTCGGCGGAGTGGACGTCGGTGATGATCATCGGCCGCTCGAGCGGGGCGTAGAGCTCGAGGAGCGTCATCGCGACCTGTTGGCTCGGCGCTCCGATGACGATCCGGTCGGGGCGAAGGGTGTCCTCGATCGCCGAGCCCTCCCGCAGGAACTCGGGATTCGACACGACGTCGAAGTTCACCGGGCGGCGGCGGTTCCGCTCGATGATGTTCCGGACCAGGTCCCCGGTGCCGACCGGCACGGTGGACTTGTTGACGATGACCTTGTAACGGTCCAGCGCCTCGGCGATCCCGTGCGCGACCTCCTCGACAGCGGTGAGGTCCGACTCCCCCGTGGCCTTGGGTGGCGTCCCGACCGCGATGAAGACGATGTCCGACCGGCGCACGGTGTCGGCCAGGTCCGTCGAGAAGGTGAGCCGGCCGTCGGCGACGTTGCGGGCGACCAGCTCTTCCAGGCCGGGCTCGTAGATCGGCATCCGGCCCGCCCGAAGCCCCTCGATCTTGTCGACGTCCTTGTCGATGCAGATGACGTCGTTCCCGAGGTCCGAGAACACGGCCCCGGTCACGAGCCCAACGTACCCCGTCCCCACGACTGCGACGTTCATGGCCCTCGCCTCACGCCGGGCCGGGCGCCCGGGATCGTTGTTACGGCCTCGCTATCGTACCCAACCCCCTTGGATGGGGCAAGCAAACGGGGTGCCCGGGCAGGAGTGACCCGAACTACCGACGTGTGACGCGGATTGCGGGCCGGGAAGCCGCTCGAGCTACCGCGCCAGGCGGAGAAGCGTCGCCAGGAGCACGTTCGCTCCGCGCTCGAGAGCGGCCCAGTCGGTCCACTCGTCGGGCCGGTGGCTGCGACCGCCCTGGCTCGGGACGAAGAGCATGCCGGCGTCCGTGACCGCGGCGAGCACCTGGGCGTCGTGACCAGCGCCGGAGGGCATCCGGCGCGTCGGGAGGCCGAGCTCCCGGGCCGCCGCTTCGATCTCCGCCTGAATCCGCGGCGACATCCGCACCGGCTCGGCCCGCATGAGGTGCTCGACCTCCAGGACCACCCCTCGCGCTCGCGCCACCCTCCGGGCCGCCTGGAGCGTGCGGGCCGCCAGGCGGTCGAGGACGACCGGGTCGGGATCGCGAAGCTCCTGGAGCAGCGCCGCGCGCTCGGGCACGATGTTGGGCACGCCCGGCCGCACGTCCACGACGCCGATGGTCGTGACCGCGCGCCCCGCGCCACCGCGCACGACCAGGTCGCGGCTCTTGGTCGCGTACTCCGCCGCGGTGAAAAACGCGTCCCGCCGGCGGTCCATGGGCGTCGTCCCGGCATGGTCGGGCTGGCCCACGAAGGTCAGACGGAACCGCCGGATGCCCACGATGCCCTCGACGACGCCGATCGGCAGGTCCTCGGCCTCGAGCCACGGCCCCTGCTCGATGTGGAGCTCCACGTACGCGGCGATGTCCCCGGCCGGCCGGCGGGCCTCGGACGCCCGCTCGAGATCGAACCCCGCCCGCCTCATCGCCTCGGGGAGGGGCAGGCCGGTGGGGTCCGAGAGGCGGCCGGCCAGCGCCTGGTCGAGGCTCCCCGTCAGAGCGCGCGACCCGAAGAAGCCGTAGAAGCGCCCTTCCTCATCTGTGAACGCCGCTACCTCCAGCGCGCGCGACAGCCGGACGCCGGCCGCCCGGGCCGTCCGGAGGCACTCGAGGCCGGCGAGGACGCCCAGCGCGCCGTCGAGCGGGCCCCCGCGGGGCACCGTGTCGATGTGAGAGCCCGTCATGACGACCGGCGTTGGCGGCGTGGCCTCGCCGAGTCGGCCCAGGACGTTGCCGGCCGCGTCCACGCGGGCGGCCAGCCCGGTCTCCCGCAGTCGACCGAGCAGCCAGGCGCGCCCTTCTTCGTGGGCCGGGCTCCACGCGGGGCGCGAAATCCCGCCCGCGGGGTCCCGCCCGATGGCGGCGAGCGCCTCGATGTCCCGGCGCAGTCGCGCCAGGTCGATCCGGGGTCCGTCCGCACTCATCCGAGCACCTCCCCGGATGCCGGCGCCGCCGCGGAGCGCGGCGTCCCATCCGGCAGGAAGCACGTCGCGAGCAGGGCCAGCACCGTCGCGCCGGCGCCGAGCCAGAAGACGGCGCCGATGCCGCGGACCAGCTCGGGGACGAGGTCCGGCGGCAAGTGCTGAGCGCCTTCCTCGAGGCCGGCGAGGCGGACCCCGAGCCGCGCCGTGAGCGTCGCGCCCATGAGCGCCACGCCGAGCGTGGCGCCGATGTTGCGGAAGAAGAGGAGGCCCGAGGTCGCCACGCCTCGGCGCGCCGGCGCGATGGCGGTCTGGAGAGCCACCACGATCGTGATGGAGACGAGCCCCATGCCGATCCCGACCGCGCCTCCCACCACGAGGAGGCTCGTCCAGCTCATCTCGGGCCGGAGCGCCAAGGCCGCGTACCCGAGCGTCATGAGGAGCGCTCCGGCGATCGACAGCGCGCGAAACCCGAGCCGATTCAAGAGCTGTCCGGCCGCCAGCCCGCCGGCCGACCAGCCGGTGCTCATCGTCATGAGCGCGAGGCCGGCCGTGGTCGCGTCGGTGCCCCGCCCCCACTGGACGAGCAGTGGCACGTGGACCAGGGCCCCGAACATCGCGGCGCCCGAGAAGAAGGCCGCCGCCGAGCCGGCCACGAAAGGCGCCTCGCGAAAGAGGTCGAACGGCAGCAACGGATCGGGCGACCGGCGCTCGGCCCAGACGAACGCGGTGAGGCCGACGACGGCGACGGCCAGGGCACCGACACCGCGGGCGCCGATCCCGCTCTCACCGGTCGCGCCCGGATCGAGGACGGCGAGCATCAGGCCGGTCACGCCCCCCAGGAACGTCGCCGCGCCCAGCAGATCGAGCGTGCGGCCGGCCGCACGCTCCCCGGTCTCGGCGAGGCCGCCGAGGACCAAGCCGATCACGAGCACGCCCAGGGGCAGGTTCAGCAGGAACACCCAGCGCCAGCTCCAGCTGTCGACGATGATCCCGCCCAGCAGGGGACCGACGATGCTGGCAAAGCCCCACACGGCGGTGATGAGGCCCTGCATCTGACCGCGCCGCGGGCCGGCGAAGAGGTCCCCGAAGATGATGATCGACAGGGCCAGGATGCCGCCCGCGCCGACGCCCTGAACGCCCCGCCCCACCACCATGACCGGCATGCTCGTCGCGACGCCGGCGACCAGGGAGCCGGCGCAGAACACGCCGATCGCCGCGATGAAGGGGCCGCGTCGCCCGAGCCGATCGGAGAGACTGCCGAAGATCGGCATCACCACCGTCGAGGCGAGCATGTAGATCGAGAACAGCCAGGGATAGAGGTGTGCGCCGCCGAGCGACGCGATGACCGTCGGCATCGCGGTCCCGACGATGGTCGCGTCGAGCGCGGCCAGGAGCACGCCCAGCTGGACCGCCAGGACGACCGGCCACAGCCGGCGGCGCGTCGCCACGCTCACACGATCGGCCAGCGGGAGGGCGGGAAGCGGACGCCCGTCCGGGCCTGGAGCCGCTCGCCGATCTCCTGGACCCGCGCGAACAGGCGAGCCTCGTCCACGAAGGCCTGGCGATAGGCGTCGACGACGACCCGACCGTCGACGACGACCGTGTGCACGCTGCGGCCGTCGGCGTTGTAGACCAGATTGTTGATCGGGTTGAAGAGCGCCTGCCACTCCGGCCGCTGGGTGTCGAACAGGACGAGGTCGGCGCGCTTGCCGGGCTCGATCGAGCCCAGCTCGTCCCCCAGCCCGAGCGCCTGCGCCCCGCGGAGCGTGGCCAGCTCGAGCGCCGTCTCGGCGGGAATCTGCGAGAGATCCTGGCGCGCGTCCTTGTACTGGATGGCCGCCATGTTCATGGCCCGGACCAAGTCCACGTGGTTCGAGTTGTTGGGCGAGTCGGTCCCCAGCGCGACGCGCACCCCCTTCTGGAGGAGCTCCGGCATCCGCCCGTGCGCGGGGACGCCGCGGCCGGCCTTGGCGGCCATGACCGGACACATCGCCACCGCCGTGCTCGTCCGCGCCAGGCACTCGATCTCCCCGTCGTCGAGCCCGAGGGCGTGGGAGAGGAGCACGTTCGGGCCGAGCACGCCGAGCGACTCGAGGTACGCGGTCGGCGTGCGCCCGTGGCGAGCGAGGGATTCCCGGCGCGCGTCGGGGCCGCTGCCATGATGGAGCGTGAGCCCGGTTCCGCGCTCGTCGGCCACGCGCTTCACGCCGCGCAGGAGGTCGGCGCTGCACGTCTCCGGCGAGAACGGCATCGCCCAGGCCCGGATCCGGCCGTCGAGGCGCCCGTGCCACCGCTCGAGGAACGCCGCGGTCCGGGCGATCGCCTCGGTGGCCTCGTAACGCGGAAGCGGGAACGGCGCCTCGCGGTCCGACACGCACTCGCCGAGGACGACGCGGATGCCGGCCTCTTCGTAGGCCTGGAGACAGGCGTCGGGGAACTTGGTGCTGCCCGGGTCCACGAAGCACGCCGTGCCGTTCTTCAGGAGCTCCACGAGGCCCAGGAGGGTCGTGTGGTACTCCTCCTCCTCGGTCATCGCCATCTGGAGCTTGAACACGTGCGCGAGCGGGCTCCCGAGATCGTCCGGGAAGATGCCGCGCACGGCGTGCGCATAGCTCACGTGGAGGTGCCCGTTGACGAGACCCGGGGTGACCAGGAGGTGGCGGGCGTCGATCACGCGGTCAGCCCGCACGTCGGCCAGCTCGGCGGCCTTGCCCACGCGGCGGATCCGCCCCGCCTCCACGAGAATCGACCCGTCTCGGACGATCCGGCGCTCCCCGTCGAGGGTGACGACGTACCGGGCGTGGTCGATCAGAAGCGTCTCGTCGCGCATCGTGCGTGGCTCCCGCGTCGCGAGCGGCCCCGTGGGCCGGTCGTCGCCGATCGTCGGCCAACCGTTCGGAGAATGGCATCCGCGGTGCGCGCGCGCAAGCCGTCGGGGCCGCCGGGGCGGGGCTCGGCGTTCGTCGCGGTGAAGCGGCCGGGTACTATATACTGGCCTCGCCTAAATCCAGGCCGCGGAGGACCGATGGACTTCAGGCTCACTCCCGAGCAGGAGGCGTTCCGCGCCGAGGTGCGCGCGTGGCTCTCCGCCAACCTGCCCCCGGACTGGGCCGCCCGCCCGATCGTGACCGAAGTCCCGCGCTCCGAGCTCTACGAGTTCGGTCGGGTCTGGCAGCGGAAGCTCCACGAAGCCGGCCTTCTCGGCCTGACCTGGCCGAAGGAGTACGGCGGCCGTGGACTCAGCTGGATGGAAGAGCTGCTGCTCCACGAGGAGCTCGTGCTCCACCGGGCGCCGCCGCCGCTGAACGTCCTCGGGCTCGGGATGGCCGGGCCCACGATCATCGCCTACGGCACGGAGGCGCAGAAGCAACGCTACGTCCAGAAGATCCTCACCTGCGAGGAAATCTGGTGCCAAGGCTACTCCGAGCCCAACGCGGGGTCCGATCTCGCGTCGCTCCAGACGCGGGCCGTGAGGGACGGCGATGACTTCGTCATCAACGGCCAGAAGGTCTGGACCAGCCTGGCGCAGATCGCCGACTGGATGATGCTGCTCGCCCGCACCGACACGAGCGTCCCCAAGCACAAGGGGCTCACCTACTTCCTCGTCGACATGCACTCACCGGGCATCGCGGTGCGCCCCCTCCGCCAGCTGACCGGCGACGCCGAGTTCAACGAGGTCTTCTTCGAGAACGTCCGCGTCCCGTCCGAGAACATCCTCGGCGGGGAGGGTCAGGGATGGCAGGTCGGCATCACGACCCTCATGTACGAGCGCCTCGCGCTCGGATTCGGCCTCCAGGCGCGGTTCGAGATCGCCACCGGCGCGGTGCTCGACCTCGCCCGCCGGACGACGCGCGAGGGCCGTCCGCCCGCGAAGGACCC
Source organism: Candidatus Rokuibacteriota bacterium (assembly GCA_044867785.1). Lineage (GTDB taxonomy): Bacteria > Methylomirabilota > Methylomirabilia > Rokubacteriales > DASRDR01 > DASRDR01. Next base: position 13,994 of record JBIOVM010000170.1, read on the forward strand.
GGTGCTGCGCCAGCGGCTCGCGCAGCTCGTCATCGACAACGCGGTGTTCAAGTACACGGCCAAGCGCGCGATCACGAAGCTCCTGCGGGGAGAGATGCCGGGCGCCGAGGCCTCGGCCGGCAAGATTTGGTGGTGCGACAAGCACCAGGGGCTGCAGGACCTCGCCCAGGAGCTCCTGGGCCCGTACAGCCAGCTGGGGCGCGGGTCGCCGTGGGCGGTGGACCAGGGGAACTGGCAGTACACGTTCCTGCGGTCGCGGGCGAACTCCATCGAAGGGGGCACCACGGAGATCCAGCGCAACATCCTGGCCGAGCGCGTCCTCGGGTTGCCGAAGGACTAGGCGAGAGCCGTGACGAACGTGAGCCCTCCATCTCGCCGCCGACGCTCAGGTCAAGGTGGTGGGGGGGTGTGGGGGAGGAGCGGCGCCGCTCCCCCCCACGTGGACTGATGGATTTCGGGTTCAGCCAGGAGCAGGACCTCCTCCGCCAGACGGCGCGGAGCTTTCTCGAGAAGGAGTGCCCGTCGGGCTACGTCCGCCGGATGATGGACGATCCCGCCGGCACGACCGACGAGTTCTGGAGCAAGCTGGCCGAGCTCGGCTGGCTCGGCCTCATCTATCCCGAAGGGCATGGCGGCGTCGGGCTCGGGCTGGTCGACTTGACGGTCGTCATGGAAGAGATGGGGCGCGTCGTCATGCCGGGGCCGTTCTTCTCCACCGCGCTCCTGGGCGGGCTCGCCGTCCTGCACGCGGGCTCGGAGGTCCAGCAGGCGGAGTGGCTCCCCCGCATCGCGGGAGGCGAGGCTCGCGCGACGCTCGCGCTTCTCGAGGAGAGCGCCCGCTGGGACGCGGCGGGGGTCACCGTCGCGGCCAAGCCCGGGAAGGGCGGCGGCTTCGTCCTGTCCGGCACCAAGCTGTTCGTCCCCGACGGCCACACCGCGGACCTCCTGGTCGTGGCGGCGCGGACGGCCAAGCCGGCCAAGGCCGACCCCGAGCACGGGGTGAGCCTGTTCCTGGTCCCGGCAGACCGGAAGGGGGTCTCGGCGACCCTCCTCCCGACCATGGACCAGACGCGGAAGCTGGCGGAGGTGACGCTGTCGCGGGTCGAAGTCGGAGCCGACGCCCTGCTGGGCCCTCTCCACCGAGCCTGGCCCCTGGTGGCCAAGGTCCTGGACCGCGCGGCGGTCGCCCTGTGCGCCGAGATGTGCGGGGGCGCGCAGAAGGTGCTCGACCTCTCGACCGAGTACGCGAAGGTCCGCGTCGCCTTCGGGAAGCCGATCGGCACCTACCAGGCGATCAAGCACCGCTGCGCGGACATGCTGGTCGCCGTGGAGAACGCCAAGTCCATCACCTACTACGCCGCGTGGGCCGCCGACCAGGACGCGCCCGACGCCGCGCTGGCGGCGTCGATGGCGAAGGCCTTCGTCTCGGACGCGTACCGGAAGGTGGCGGGCGACGGGATCCAGATCCACGGGGGCATCGGCTTCACCTGGGAGCACGACATGCACCTCTACTTCAAGCGCGCCAAGGGGTCGGAGGTCGCGTTCGGCGACGCGACGCTCCACCGCGAGCGCGTCGCGCAGCGGCTGGAGCTCTAGCCCTCGCCCGATGGCGTCGTCCGACCGGCTCAAGCGACGGATCCTCCGGGAGGCCGTCCGAGAGAATGTCGACGTCATGCACGGGCTGCCGCGCCGGCCGCTCCAGACCGCGGTGCGGCTCCGTCGCCCGGCGATCCAGGCCGCGCTCCTGGTCGGGCTGCCGCTCCTCGGGTTCTTCGCGTTCAACACGCTGTCCAGCAGCGCTCCGGACCGGGCGCCCTGGCTGGCGGCGCCGTCGGCGGCCACGTTCTCGGCGCCCCGGGCGCTGGCTCCCGTGACGGCGTCCCTCGACATCCGGCGGATCGTGCTCGATCCCGGCCACGGGGGAAACGACTCCGGGGCCCGCGCCGCGCAGGGCATCGTCGAGAAGGAGATCACGCTCGACATCGCCCGGGCGCTGCGCGCGCTCCTGCAGGAGGAGAAGTACGAGGTTGTCACGACGCGTGACGCCGATACGTTCGTCTCGCTGCGCCAGCGGGCGCACCTGGCGAACACCGAGCGCGGCGACCTCTTCGTGTCGATCCACGTCAACTCCGTCCCGTCCCGGGAGTGTCATGCCGTCGAGACCTACTATTTGGGGCCGGCCGACGATCCGCGCGCGGAGCTGCTCGCCGGCAAGGAGAACCGCGACTCGGGCTACCACCTGGCCGACTTCCGGCGCCTCCTGGAGAGCGTCTACGTGAACGTGCGCCAGCAGGAGTCACGGAAGCTCGCCCATGTCGTCCAGAAGGAGCTCGTGGCCGTCCTGGGCAACGCGAACCCCGCGGTCCGGGACAAGGGGGTGCGCAGCGCGCCGTTCCTGGTTCTCGTCGCCACCGAGAGCCCCGGCATCCTGGCCGAGGTCTCGTGCCTGTCGAACGACGAGGAGGCCCGGCGGCTCTCCGAGCCGGCCTACCGCCAGAGCATCGCGCGCGCGCTCTTCCTCGGCATCCACGCGTACGCCGACGCCCGCAACCGCGTCGCCAGGCTGGGGCAGGCCCCAGGGAGCCAGTAGATGAGCAAGAAGCCCGATGTCCTCAACGTCGGCATCGATCTGGGCACCTCCCGCAGCTCGATCTCCGCCTCCAACGGCGCCCGGCACGTGGTGGAGAGCTACGTCGGATGGCCGGTCGACATGGTCGCGCGGCGCCTCGTCAAGAAGCCGGTGCTGTTCGGCCGCGAGGCGCTGGAGAACCGGCCGATGCTGGACCTCCGCCGCCCGCTGGAGCACGGGCTCATCAAAGAGGGCTCCGAGCGGGACGAGCAGGCGGTGCAGGAGCTCCTCCGGCACCTCATCTCGCTGGCCGGGGCCCGGGACGGCCAGCCGATCCGGGCGGTCCTGGGCGTGCCCGCCGAAGCCCTCCGCACGAGCCGCCAGAACCTCCGAGGCGCCGTGAAGGGGGTCGCCGACGCCCTCATGATCGTGTCGGAGCCCTTCGCCGTCTCCTACGGGATCGAGGCGCTTCTCCACACGATGATCGTCGACATCGGCGCCGGCACGACGGACTTCTGCGTCATGCGCGGCCGCTACCCGACCGAGGAGGACCAGCGCACCCTCACGAACGCGGGCGATTCCGTGGACGAGCAGCTGGCGACGCTCGTCCGGTCGAAGCATCCCGACGCCCGGTTCTCCATCTACATGGTCCGGGAGTGGAAGGAGAAGTGGAGCTTCGTCGGGGATCCGCCGGCCCCCGTCGTCGTCACGGTGCAGAAGGGCGCCAAGGCGACACCGATCGACATCACGAACGAGATGCGCCGCGCGTGCGAGAGCCTGCTGGGGCCGATCGCGGAGACGATGGCCGATCTCCTGGCGCGCGTCGACCCGGAGTACCAGGAGCGCGTGCGGCACAACATCGTCCTCGCCGGGGGCGGCTCCCAGATCCCGGGGCTCGCCGCGGGCCTGGAGCGTGTCCTCACGGAGTACGGCGGCGGCGCGGTCCGCGTGGTCGAGGACCCGGTCTTCGCCGGCTCCAACGGCAGCCTGGCGATCGCGCTGGACGCCTCGGAGGGCGACTGGGAATCCCTGGCCGACTGACCCATGCCTTCGACATCAAAGTCCGGGGTCAGGCCCAGGTTTTGACTTTCCCCTCGCCGCGCCTGAAAACCAAAGTCAAGGCCTGACCCCGTGTTTGAGATTCGTGGTTGAGGCTCGGCCGGCAGCCTCCGTCCTCCTCATCCGCCCCGGGCGGACCGGCCCGATCGAGGTGTTCCTCATCCGCCGCGCCCGGGACATGCGCTTTCTGGGCGGCTACTACGCCTTTCCAGGCGGCAAGGTCGACCTGGCCGACCGGAGCGACGACGCGCGCCGACGGACCCGCGGGCTCGCCCCCGAGGCGGCCGCGCGGGCGATCGGGGATGCGGCGGACGAGGTGCCGGCCATCGCCTACTGGATCGCGGCCGTGCGCGAGGTCTTCGAGGAGACGGGCATGCTCCTGGCCCGGGACGCCGCCGACGGGACGATCGCCGCGGGGGCGGCGACCCAGGCCCGGCTCGAGGACCACCGCCGCGCGCTCGTCCGCGGCGACCGCTCGTTCACCGCGATCCTGACGACCGAGGGCTGGTCGGCGGATCTGGGTCCGCTCCGCTACCTCTCCCACTTCGTCACGCCCCCGGCGAGCCCGATCCGCTTCTCCGCGCGGTTCTTCCTCTGTCCCGTCCCGGCGGGCCAGGAGCCGCGGCTCATCGCCGAGGAGGCGTCGGAGGGATTCTGGGTGGACCCGGCCGAGGCCCACCGGCGCTTCCGTCGCGGGGAGTGGCCCATGGCCGAGCCCGCCGAGTACGGCACGCAGTACCTCGCCCAGTTCGAGTCGTGCGAGGCGGTATGGCGCCATCACGCCGACGGGCGGCCGGCGTTTCACGGCATCATCGACCGCCTGGACGCCGCGCGCTACTACCTCTTCGACTGGTCGACGGTGGTGCGCCCCGCGTGAGCCAGGCGCCGGGCCAGGGCGGAGGGGACGAGCGCCGGGTGAGCGCCCCCGGGCCGGCGGCCTTCCCCGAGACGGCGCGGCTGACCCCGCTCGTCGGGCGCGTGCTCGGCTTGAACCCGGGGCTGATGACGGGGCCCGGGACGAACACCTACGTCGTGGGGGCGCGGCACCCGATCCTCATCGACACCGGGGCCGGCGTGGCCGGGTACATCCCTCTGCTCCAGGGCTTCCTCGCCGCCGAGCGCCTCGCGGATGTGGAGCAGGTCCTGCTGACACATCGACACGTCGACCACATGGGCGGTGTGCCCGACGTCCGTCGCGCGTTCCCACGTATCCCGGTCGCGAAGCTCGTGCGAAACGACGCCGCCCTCCCCGTGACCATGCAGCGTCTCGAAGATCAGATGATGATCCGCGGCGACGGCGCCACCCTTCACGCGCTTCACACCCCGGGCCACGCCTCGGATCACCTCTGCTACTACCTCGAGGAGGAGCGGGCGCTCTTCACCGGCGACCTGATCCTCGGGGGGTCCACGACCGTGATCCCGCCCGACGACGGCGATCTCGGCGACTACATGGCCTCGCTTCGGCGGGTGCTGCAGCTGGACGTCCAGCGGATCTACCCCGCCCACGGCCCCGTGCTCGAGCCGGCGCGCCCCGTCGTCGAGGGCTACATCGCGCATCGCCTCGAGCGCGAGGCCCAGATCCTCGAGGCGCTTCGCGCGGGCGCCGAGACGGCAGAGGAGATCGTCGCCCGGGTCTACCGGGACGTGGCGGCCGCGCTCCATCCGGTGGCCCGTTTGTCGGTGCTCTCGCACCTGGCAAAGCTCGAGCGCGAGGAGCGGGTCGTCCGCTCGCCCGGCGAGCCCCCGCGCTTTCGCCCGGCCTGAGCCCCGGGCGTCCGTCTCGATCCACCCCGTCCTCAGATGTCGACAGGGCCACCGGCCGGGAGGCGCCGGCCCCCCGATCGCCGGCGCGCCCAACGGCCCGCCGCATCGACGAATCTCGCGGCCGGAGCGTCGGACCTCCGTCGTGGCACCGACCTTGCTCGAGCCTGGTCGGAGGCATGCGATGCGAGACCGACAGCACGGGGTCACCCTGGTCGAGGTCGTCGTCGTCCTGCTGGTGATCGGCATCATGATCGGCGTGGCGGTCCCGTCGGTGAGCGGCGCGCTCGAAGGGTATCGGGCGATCGGAGCGACGGCGGACCTCTATGCCGCGGTCCATCACACGAAGGCGCGCGCCCGGGCGAACGGCGTGACGCACGCGCTGGTCCTGGAGCCCGACGGGCAAGCGTTCCGGATCGTCGCCGACCCGGACGGCGAGGCGCGCACGGTGGAGGGCCCGCACCGTCTGGTGGACGGCGCGGTCGCGTCGAGCAACATCACGATTCAGTTCTCGCCGAAGGGCTTCGCCGTGCCCGCCGGCACGATCACCATCCGGAGCGGCGGGGAGACGCGCCGCATCGTGGTCAATCTCCTCGGCCGAGCACGCATCGACACCGGGGAGAATCCCTCATGAACGTGCCGGGCGGAGACCCGAGTTGGGGAGGGAACGCCATGACTGGGACGACGGAGCCACGGCGCGGACGCAACGGACGGCAGGACGTCGGGGCGGCCTGGCAGAAGACGGGCGCGAGCGGCCCGTTCCTCGCCATCGAGCTCGACGCGGGCGCGGCGATCGCGGACGCCGTCGCCGCCCTCCTGCGCGGAGACGACCGGCTGAGCTACCTCGCCTTCACGAACGAGAAGAAGCCCGACGGCCGGGGGGGCCAGCCGGATCTCCGCCTGGTGCGGCCTCTCCGCCGCGGCCCCGACGACGCCGCGTGACGCTCGCCGCGCCCGGGCGGCGCGACGAGGCACGTCGGCGCGTCACCGGGCCCGCGTGGAGCGCGGCGCGCGCTTCCCCCGGGACGCGAAGACCTTCGCGAATTTGGCGAGAGCGCTCGCCCAGCCATCCGCGTGCCCCGCGGCCTCCCGGGCCTCACGGAACCCGGTCTGTCGCAGCACGATCTCGGTCGAGCCGTTCGCCGCTCGGAAGGACACGGTAACCAGCGTTTCGACCGGCTGCTCCTCCTCCCACTGGTGCGTGAAGACCACTTCCTTGCCGGGGACGATCTTCCGGTACACGCCGTGCGCGACGTGCCGTTCGCCGTCGCAGCTCATGGTCTCGCGGAACGTCCCGCCCACCCGCATGTCGGCCTCGAACGACACCACCCGGCAGCCATCCGGCCCCCACTTGCGCGCCAGGCGCGGATCGCTGAACGCTTGAAACACGTCCGTCCGCGCGCCCCGGACCAGCTGCGACACGCGCAGACGCTTCGCGCCACTCGTCATCGTGCACCTCCCGTCACCGCCCGCGCGCCGACACGTCGCGGCGATCCCGACGGCGAGCGAATCGTCGACCGCTCGCGGCGTGCTACCCCTCGGACGGGCACATGGCGGCCATGGCCGCCGCGCCGCGCTTGCGGATCTCCTCGTGGCTCAGGTCTTCCACGTGCGTCGCCATCGCCCACTCGTGGCCGAATGGATCGGCGAGCTTCGCGAATCGGTCCCCCCAGAACATGTCCGTCGGCGGCATGAGGGCCTTGGCGCCGGCGTCGACCGCCCGCTTGAAGGCGGCGTCCACGTCCGGCACGTAGAGGAAGATCGACGCGGTCGTGCCGCCCAGCGTCTCAGGCGAGCGGGGCCCCTGGGGGAACTCGTCGCTCAGCATGACGACGGAGTCCCCGATCCGAAGCTCGGCGTGCATCACGCTCGTGCCGTCGGGACCCGCCATCCGGGCGTCTTCCCGGGCGCCGAACGCGCGCCCGTAGAACTCGATGGCCTGCGCCGCCTTCTTGAGCGTGAGGTAGGGCGTGACGGTGCGGTATCCATCGGGAATGGGCTTGGGCTTCGCCATTGGAGCACTCCTTGCTCGTTGAGGATTGACATGGGCGTCCGCCGGCGAACGCGGTCGGCGTCCCGGTCGGCCATCCTGTACCCAGTAGTCGCCGCAGGCACCGGGGATCGACAGCCCTCCGGGCGCCGGGTCGGCCCTGGCACATCGTGGACACATCGGCTATCGTCGGCGTCGCCGGTCGAGCCCCGAGTCGTCCAGGCGGACGACGCCGCGAGGACTGGGCCGGGAATGGCGGCCGGCGCGTCCCAGGACGAACCGTCGGCTCTGACGCCCGGGCGACGCGGCGCGCGACCCGTGGCAGAATGGCGGCGGAGGTCTCATGACTGCCAAAGGAGCGGCGCGCGCGGCGACGACCTGTCGGGCAGGCCGATGCCAGATCGAGTGCCCGCCCGGCGGCTGCGCCTGCATCTACGTCTACGAGACCGATAGCTGCAACTGCGAGTGCTTCGGCGAGGAGCGCACTGGGTCGGCGGGAGTGCTCGCTCTCGGCAACAAGATCGACGTGTCGGTCTCGGGTCTTCCGCTCGGACAGGTCGCGGCGCGACTGGACCGACTCCTCCTCGGGCGAAGCGTTCTGGTGCCGGCGGGACGCGTCAAGGAACGTGTGCGACTCCGGCTGACGGGTGTGCGCGTCTCCGCCGCGCTGAACGCGCTCGGCCTCCGCACCCAGAGGCGGACGAAGACCCGATCCCCGAAGCATCGCGGCTGAGCGCCACGCCCAGTGTCGGCCCGGTGAGCCTGGCCCCCCGGCGCAACGCGGCCGCCTGTTCCCGACCTCCACGTCCCGTCGCGACATGACCCTTCGCCTGGGGGTCGTCGGCGTCGGGCGGCGCGGCCACGACTGGATTCGCACCATCCACCAGACGGCCGGCTTCGAGCTGGCCGCCTGCGTCGACGCGGACCCGGCGGCGCTGCGTCACGCGGGACCGGCGCTCTCCGTGCCGAGCGACCGCTGCCACACGTCGCTCGAAGTCGCGCTGGACACCACGCAACCCGACGCGTTGATCGTCGCCACCCCGCTCGATCAGCACGTGGCGCCCTCTCGGGCCGGGCTCGAGCGGGGCCTGGCCGTGCTCGTCGAGAAGCCGTTCGCCACCAGCCTCCGGGAGGCCCGGCAGCTCCACGAGCTCGCGGCCCGCATGGGCGCGCCGCTCGTGGTCGGACAGAACTATCGGTACACGCGCCTGCCGCGCGCCCTCAGACGGCTGGTGCACGAGGGCGTGCTCGGGCGGATCGGCCTGGTCTCGTGCCAAGCGTATCGGGGTCAGCAGCACGTAGTCTCGCCCGCCGTGCGAGCGCGTCCCGACGGCGTCCTCTGGGAGCTGGCGGTGCATCACGTCGACGCGCTGCGCTACGTCTTGGATCAGGAGGTCGTCCACGTCCTGGCGCAAACCTTCGCCCCACCGTGGTGCGGCACGCGAGGCGGCGCCTCCCTCGACACCCTCCTGACCTTCGAGGGCGGTTGCCGGGTCGCGTATTCCGCCAGCTACGAGACGGCGGGGAACGAGTTCTTCGAGGGCGGCGATCGCTTCCACCTCCGGATCCTCGGCGAGCGCGGCACCGTCTCCGCGTGGCAGCGCTGGGCCGTTCTCTGTCTACGTGGTAAGGTCCCCCGATGGGTCCGGCGCGGCCGCCGCGACGTCCCGGAGGAAGTCGTCCTCCTGCGGCAGCTGGAACAGGCCATCCGGGCAGGGCGCGAGCCCGAATGCAGCGGGCGGGACAACCTCCGGACCGTGGCGGTGCTCGAGGCCTGCGCGCGGTCGTCGTCCGAAGGGCGTGGGATCGACCCTCGAGCGCTCCTCGATGAACCGCTCTGACTCGCCTCCCGTGGTGGCCGTGGGCATCGACGGGGCGGAGCCCACGCTGGTGGCGTCCTTGATGGCGCGGGGCGAGCTCCCCCATCTGCGGGCGCTCGCAGCGGGGGGGACATGGGGGCGGGTCACCTCCCCCGCGGATATCGGGAGCGGCGCCGTCTGGCCCACCTTCATGACCGGGATGCCGCCCGCGGTGCACGGCCTTTGCTACGACTGGCCGTGGGATCCCGACACGATGCGCATCGGGCGGATCACGACAGACCACTTGACGCCGTTCTGGCGGACTCTCGCGCTGGACGGCCATGCCGTCGGCGTCCTCGATGTCCCCTACGGACCGCTGCCCCGCGTGGAGAAGGGGCTCGAGATCAGCGAGTGGGGCAGTCACGACTGGATTCGGGGACGCTTGACGGTCTCCCCGGCGGCCGGGGCCGAATGGGTGCGGCGCCACGGCGGTGTCCATCCGTTCGCCACGGAAGTCATCGACGCCACGGGCCCCGAGGACGCCCCGGCTCTTCGCCGCCTCGCTGCCTTTTGCCTCGCCGGAGCCCGGGCCCGCGGCGCGCTGGCCGTCGAGCTCCTCGCCGAGATGAAGCTCGACATGCTGCTCGTCGTCTTCCCCGAGGTTCACAAGGGGTCGCACGCGCTCTGGCACACCATCGATCCATCGCATCCGGCTCACCGCTCCACGCCGCCCGACGGCCATGGGCTGCCGGACGTGCTCCGAGAGGTCGACCGGCAGATCGGCGGCATCGTGGAGGCGGCTGGCGCCGAGACTGCCATCCTGGTCTTCTCGCTCCACGGCATGCGGGCCAGGCGCGGGGTACCCACGATTCTCGATCCGCTCCTGCGCGCCCTCGGTCTGGCCGTTGGCCGTGAGGCACAGATGCGGTCCTGGCGCGACCGCGCGCGCGGCGCCTTTCTCGCCGCGAAGGGCCTCGCCCCGAGGTCCCTCAGGCGGCTCTACCACCGCATCGCCCCCCGGTCCGTCGTTCGGCGGGTCGAGCACCAGGGCTTCGGGCTCGACTACGATTGGTCGCGGACGGTCGCGTTCCCCCTGCCGAGCGACCAGCACGGCTGGATCCGGGTCAACCTGGCCGGTCGCGAGGCCCAGGGGATCGTCGACGCCCGCCGGTATCCGGAGCTCTGCGCGCACATCGAGCGCGTGCTCGTCGGCCTCACGACGGCGGACGGCGAGCGCGTCGTGCAGCGCGTTCGCTGCCTCGCCGGTGACGGCGAGCCGCCCCGCACTCTGCCGGATCTCGTCGTCCAGTGGACGGATCCGGCCGAGGCCGCGCCGCTCAAGCTCGCGAGCCCAGCCGTCCAGGCGTATCCCACGGCCACCAAGTTCACGGGCCAGCACACGCTCGAGGGATTCTTCGTCTGGCGCGGACGCCCCGGCAGCGGGCCGGCGCCCGCTGCGCTGGCCGCCGAGGACCTGCACCGGCTGCTCCGCGACGCGCTGAGCCGCCCGCGCGCGGCGTGAGCGTCGCCCCCGGCCGCCGGCTCCGGATCCTCTCCGTCATCGCCTCGTCGGACTTCGGCGGGGCCGAGCGCACCCTCGTGTCGGTCTTGAAGGGGCTCGATCCGGAGCGCTTCCAGGTGTTCGTCGCCTGCCACGGTCAGGGGCCCATGGCCGACGAGTATCGGCGGCACGCGGCGGGCGTGTGGAACGTGCCGCTGACCAACGCGTTCGACGTCCGGAGCGCGCTGGGCCTCGCGAGGCTGATGCGGCGCCTGGCGTGCGACATCGTGCATTCCTACCTCTGGACGGCTGACGCCCTCGCGGGGCTCGCCGGCACGCTCGCGCGCGTTCCGGTCCGGATCGCCACCGTCGGCGGGGACTACTTTCGCGCGGTCGACGAACGGGGGATGCGGCGGGTCAGGAAGGCCCTGCTGTCCCGCGCATACCGCGTAGCATATCGACCCTTCGACCGGGTGATCGCAGTGTCCCGTCGCACGGCCGACGACCTCGCGGGACGCGCGGGACTGCGGGTCGACCCCCGGAAGATGACGACCATCGCGAACGGCCTCGACCTCGACCGAATCCGCGCGGCCCCGGAGCTCGCGCGCGCCGACCTCGACTTGCCCCGGGTCGGGCCCGTACTCGTGACGGTCGCCAACTTCGTCCCGATGAAGGGCCACCGGTGGCTCTTCGAGGCCCTGCCGCGGATCCTGTCGCGCTTCCCCGACGCCACGCTGGTTCTCGTCGGAGGCGGGCCCGGACTCGACGCGGCGCGCGCGTGTGTGACCGCTAGGCAGCAGGCGTCCCGTGTCCGCATCCTGGGACCCCGCGCCGATGCCGTCGCGATCCTGGCGCTGGCCGACGTGGTCGTCCTGCCCTCCGTCGCCGCCGAGGGAATTCCCATCGCGCTCCTGGAGGCCCTCGCCCTCGGGAAGCCGGTCGTGGCCACGCTGGTAGGCGGGGTGTCCGAAGTCATCCATGACGGCGCTAACGGGATCCTCGTTCCCCCGGAGGACTCGCAGGCGCTGGCCGACGCGGTGTCGGCCCTGCTCGCCGATCCCGCACGGGCGGCAGCGACGGCGGCCCTCGGCCGAGAGACCGCCGGCGCCGGGTTCTCGGACGATGCCATGGTGCGTCAGCTCGAGGGCCTGTACCTGGAGCTCGCACGGTCCAAGAGCCTTCCGGCGGCGGACCCGGCCGTCGAGCCGATGACGGGAGCCGCCCGATGAGCGCGCCGGACACGGCGCCTCGGCGCCCCGACGTCCTCTGCTTCTCGTCCATCGACTGGGGCGTGCTCTGGCAAGGGCACCACGAGATCGCGGTGGCGCTCGCCGCGCGCGGGTATCGGGTGCTCTTCGTCGAGAACACGGGCGTGCGCCGCCCTTGGATGCGCGATCTGCCGCGCCTCCGCCAGCGGCTGCGCAACTGGCGCCGAGGCGACCGGGGGTTCCGCACGGAGCGGGAGAACCTCGTCGTCTACTCCCCGCTCCTCTTGCCCTTCCCGTACTCGGCGACGGCGCGCGCCGTCAACCGCGCACTCCTCCTCCGAGCGCTGCGCTCCTGGAGCCCGCCGGGCGCGGGGCCGCCCATCGTGTGGACCTTCCTGCCCACGCCGCTGGTCCGCGACGTGATCGGCGCGCTGAATCCCGCGCTTACCGTCTACTACTGCGTGAACGATTTCGCCGAGAGCTCGCCGCTGGCCCGACGCATCGCGGACAGCGAGGCCGGTCTCTTCGCGGAGGCGGGGCTGGTGTTCGCCAGCGCGGAGGGGCTCCGGGCCCGCGCGACACAATTCCGCGACGATGCCCATCTCTTTCCGTTCGGGGTCGACTTTCGGATCTTCCAGGAGGCGCGGCAGAGCTCCGCCCCGCTCCCGGCGGACCTCCGGGCTCTTCCGCGGCCCGTGGTGGGGTACGTCGGCGGGATCCATCGGTGGGTGGACCAGGATCTCGTGGTCGCGGCGGCCCAGCGACTGCCCGAGGCGAGCTTCGTCCTGGTGGGCCCGGTCCAGGCCGACGTCACCCGCCTCACCGGGAGGCCGAACGTGCACCTACTCGGCGCCCGGCCCCACAGCGAGGTGCCCGCCTACATCAGAGGATTCGACGTGAGCCTGATCCCCTACCGCGTCACCTCGTACACCGCCGACGTCTGCCCCGCCAAGCTGAACGAGTACCTGGCGATGGGCATCCCGGTGGTGGCCACCGACCTGCCCGCCATTCGCCGCGTGACCGACGAGCATGGCCCGGTCGTGACGCTGGTGCGCGAGGTCGATGCTTTTGTGGCCGCCATTCGGCGCGGCGTGGCCGAGCGCTCCCCCGCCGAGAGCGAGCGGCGGATCGAGGTGGCGCGGCGGCACCGATGGGACGAGCGGATCGCCAGAATGCTGGCGCTCGTGGAGGCGCGGCTCGGCCAGCGGCGTCCGACACCCGTGCCCGCGTTGGTGGACACCCGGTGACCGAGTCACGCAGGAGCGCGTGAACCCGGCGACGCGACCTCGCTAGCGGTGGGCGCGCTTCGCGGCCGCCGCGACGAAACGCTCGAAGAGCCGGCGAGATGGCCCGTGACCCCCGCGGCAGAGCTCCTCGGGGTGCCACTGGACGCCGACGAGGAAGGTCCAGCGCGCCGGGTCGGCCGGCTCCACCGCTTCCACCAATCCGTCCGGCGCGTGGGCGACGGGGGTCAAGGGACCGGCCAGCGTCTTGATGCCCTGGTGGTGCAAGCTGTTGACCTCGATCTCCGCCAGCCCCAGAACCTCCGCCAGGCAGCTGCCGGGTCGCACCGCGACCGAATGGTGCGGCTCGGTGCGCGGGCGCGGCGACTCGCCGAGATTCTGATCGTGCCCGAGAGGAGCCGGGCGATCCGTGGCGAGATCCTGGTAGAGCGTGCCCCCGAGCCCGACGTTCAGGACCTGGACGCCGCGGCAGATCGCGAGAACGGGCAGGTCGTCCGCCAGGGCCCATTCGAGCAGGGCGAACTCGAGCGCATCCCGCTCCGGCACGACCTCGACGTTCGGCCGCAACACCTCCTCCCCGTAGCGCTCCGGGGCGACGTCCTCCCCGCCGGTGAGCACCAATCCATCGAGCAGCTCGAACAGCGCGCGGAGCGCGGGGCCGCTGTGGGCGGGCGTCACGACGAGCGGGACGCCGCCCGCCTCCTGGATCGCCGCGATGTACGGCTCGTTGAGGAACGTGCGCCGCGTCCCGAACCGCGTGGGCATGACCGATGCCGTGAGGCCGATTCGTGGACGCACGGCCGTCACGCTAGCACCGCCCCCTTCACGTGTCAAAACGCCGATTTGGATTGACCCTCGGCCGCGGTCTGTGGTGCGATAGCCACAGGCGCCCGGTGGGCGCCCTCGCACGATGACTGTCGACTCGTACCGATCGCCGCTCGACGCCGGGACCGTCCATCCGGGCCCCGCCGCGACCGCCAGTCCCCACGCATCGACGGGCCCTCCGACCCAGAGCCGCGCGAGCCGCCCGGAGGCTCTCGGCACCCACCACGCCGTCGCCGCCGGCCATCCTCTGGCCGCGCTGGCGGCGCACCGGATCCTCGAGGCGGGCGGCAATGCGGTCGACGCCGGGGTCGCCGCGGGTATCTGCCTCGGCGTCGTGCATCCGGACATCGTCAGTTTCGCGGGAGTCGCCCCGATCGTGCTCTACCAGGCGGAGCGGCGCGCCGTGACGACGATCTCCGGGCTGGGGGTCTGGCCGCGCCGCGCCACGCTCGAGTACTTCCGAGACCGGTGCGGCGGGGACATGCCGGAGGGGCTCCTGCGAACGGTCGTGCCCGGCGCGCCGGATGCGTGGATCACGGCGCTCGAGCACTTCGGCACGCTCGGGTTCGCGGAGGTCGCGCAGTCGGCGATCGAGTGCGCCCGGGACGGCTTCCCGATGGGGCCATTCGTTGCGCGGATCATCGGCGACAACGAGGCCGCGTACCGGCGGTGGCCGACGTCCGCGCCGATCTTCCTGCCCGGAGGCCGGGCGCCGCGCCCCGGTCAACGCTTCGTCCAGGCCGACCTCGGTCGCACCCTCACGTACCTCGCCGACGAGGATCGTGCCGCCCGCCGGGCCGGCCGGGTGGCGGGCCTCGCCGCCGCCCGCGACGCCTTCTATCGCGGCGACGTCGCGGCCACGATCGCGCGCTATCACGCCGCCGAGGGCGGGCTGCTCACGCGGGAAGACCTGGCGGAGTTTCGCGTGGGGCTCGAGCCGCCCGTGCGGGCGGCCTTCGGGACCCGCGAGCTCGTCACGTGCGGCTTCTGGTGCCAGGGGCCCGTGCTGATCCAGATGCTGCAGATCCTGGACGGCCTCGACGTGGCCGCGCTCGGCCACAACACCCCGGAGTACGTCCACACCGTCACCGAAGCCATGAAGCTGGCCTTCGCCGACCGCGAGGCCTACTACGGAGATCCGCGCCACGTTCCGGTGCCCGGCCCGGGACTCCTCGATCCCGCCTACGCGGCGGCCCGCCGCGGCCTCATCGATCCCGCCCGCGCCTGGCCGGCCATGCCGCCTGCCGGAACGCCGGCCGGCGCGCCGATCCGCCCCGGGGCCGCCCGAGCGGTGCCGGCGGGCGCCGGCAGCGCGGGCTCGCTCGGGACGTCGTACGTGGCGGTCGTGGATCGCCACGGCAATGCGTTCTCGGCCACGCCGAGCGACGTGTCGACCGACACGCCCGTCGTGCCCGGCACCGGACTGACCGTCTCGTCCCGCGGCTCGCAGGGCTGGCTCGATCCCGGCCATGCCAGTGTCGTCGCGCCCGGCAAGCGGCCGCGCCTCACGCCCAGCCCGGCCATGCTCTTCGACGCGGACGGCGGCGTGATGGCCTTCGGGACTCCGGGCGGCGACGTCCAGGCTCAGGCGATGCTCCAGATGCTCCTGAACCTCGCCGTCGGCATGACGCCGCAACGGGCGGTCGAAGCCCCCCGCTTCGCGACCCAGTCGTTCCCGGACTCCTTCTGGCCGCATCGCTACTTCCCCGGCCGCGTCACCCTCGAGGGCCGCATCGAGGAGACGACGGCCGACGGGCTCCGGGCTCGCGGGCACGACGTGCAGCGCTGGGGCGACTGGGAATGGCGGGCGGGCGGCGTCTGCCTCGCAAGGATCGACGCCCACGGCGTCCGGTGGGGCGCGGCCGACCCGCGCCGCGACTCCTACGCGGTGGCGTGGTGAAGCGGGCGGCGACCGACTGGCGCCGCCGAGCTTTGCGCGCCCCGCGGCGTGGCCGGCTCCGGGCGCTCGTCCGCGGCGGACGCATCCTCACGTTCCTGCTGGCGGCCACGGGCTGCGCGGTGGATGCGCCCCGGCCGGCCGTGCTGCCGCCCGTCGAGGGCAGCCCGGGACCGCTGGTCGCCCTCATCCCGCCGCCGGTCCTCTCGCGGTTCGGGGAATGGCGAGGCGAGGGGGGCGCGGCCCGGCCGGCCCGGCATGCGGGCATCGACATCCGCGCCACGACGGGCACGCCGGTCCTGGCCGCCGCGGACGGAGTCGTCCTGCGGACCGGATCGCAGGTCTTCGCGGGGCGGCTGATCGTCGTCGCGCACGATCGCGACCTCGCGACGGCCTACTACCACCTCTCCGCCATCGCGGTGACGCCGGGGCAGGCCGTCCGGCGCGGTGACCTGATCGGCCGGGCGGGGGCCAGCGGGAACGCCACCGCGCCGCATCTGCACTTCGGTCTGTGCCGGCGCGATGGCGCGCAGTGCGGCGAGCGGATCGACGGCGGTTGGGAGGACCCGACGCGGCACTGGATCGCCGAGAACCCGTGCTTCGTGCCGGGGCAGGCCTACGCCCCTCAGAACGGGCGGCTCACCTATCCCGTGCCCTGCCAGGCGCCGCCCGGGCTCAGCCTTCCCGTCGAGCGCGCGCCCGAGCGCGCCCGGGCGGGGCTCTCCATCCCGTAGCGCGCCGGCTCAGGCGTCGACTGCGGGTACGACCTTGGTGAAGGTGAGCTCGTCCCCGCGCGCGTCGACGCGCACCGTGTCTCCCGGCTGAATCTCGCCCTCGAGGAGCCTGAGCGCGAGAGGATCCTGTACGCGCCGCTGGAGCGTCCGCTTCAGCGGCCGGGCGCCGAAGACCGGGTCGAATCCTTCCCGGGCGAGCAGCCCCTTGGCGCCATCGGTCAGCTCGAGCGTGATCCGCTTCTCGGCGAGCCGCTTCCGGAGATGCTCGGCCTGGATGTCCACGACCTGCTTGATCTCCTCGAGCCCGAGAGGCCGGAACACGATCACCTCGTCGATCCGGTTCAGGAACTCCGGCCGCAGGTGCTGCCTGAGCTCCTCGAGGACCAGGGTGCGCACCTTGTCCGGATCGGCGATCTCCCGGAAGTGATGGCTGCCGAGATTCGAGGTCATGATCACGACGGTGTTCCGGAAGTCCACGGTCCGGCCGTGCCCGTCCGTCAAGCGGCCGTCGTCAAGCAGCTGGAGGAGCGCGTTCCAGACGTCGGGGTGCGCTTTCTCCACCTCGTCGAAGAGCACCACGGAGTACGGGCGGCGCCGCACGGCCTCGGTGAGCTGCCCGCCCTCCTCGAAGCCCACGTACCCGGGCGGCGCGCCGATCAGCCGGGCGACCGTGTGCTTCTCCATGTACTCGGACATGTCGATCCGGACCATGGCCCGCTCGTCGTCGAAGAGAAACTCGGCGAGGGCCCGCGCCAGCTCGGTCTTACCCACCCCGGTCGGCCCCAGGAAGAGGAACGAGCCGATGGGCCGGTTGGGGTCGGCGAGCCCCGAGCGCGTCCGTCGCACGGCGTTCGAGACGGCCCGGATCGCCTCCGGCTGGCCGACGACGCGGCGGGCCAGACGCTCCTCCATCTGGACCAGCTTCTGGACCTCGCCCTCGAGGAGCCGCGTCACCGGGATGCCGGTCCACTTGGCCACGACCTCCGCGACGTCCTCCTCGTCGACCTCCTCCTTCAGCAACCGGCCCTCGCCGGGCTGCGCGGCCAGGCGCCCGCTCGCCTCCTCGAGCGAGCGCTCGAGCTGGTGGAGCGTGCCGAATCGCAGCTCGGCGGCCCGGTTGAGGTCCCCCCGCCGCTCGGCATCGGCCATCGCCGTCCGGGCCGCGTCGATCTCCTCCTTGATCTTGCCGATCCGCCCGATGGCATCCTTCTCGGCCTGCCACCGGCCCTTCAAGGCCGCCGAGCGCTCCTTGAGGTCCGCGAGCTCGCGGTCCAGCCGCTCCAGCCGCTCGCGCGAGGGGTCGTCCGTCTCCTTGGCGAGCGACACCCGCTCGATCTCGAGCTGCATGATCCGGCGCTCGATCTCGTCGAGCTCGGCGGGCATGGAGTCGATCTCGATGCGGAGCCGCGACGCCGCCTCGTCGATGAGGTCGATGGCCTTGTCGGGAAGGAAGCGGTCGGCGATGTACCGGTGGGAGAGCACGGCCGCCGCCACCAGCGCCGAGTCCTTGATCTTGACCTTGTGGTGGACCTCGTACTTGTCCTTGAGCCCCCGGAGGATCGCGATGGTGTCCTCGACGGACGGCTCCTTGACGAAGATGGGCTGGAACCGGCGCTCGAGCGCGGCGTCCTTCTCGACGTGCTTCCGGTACTCGTCGAGCGTGGTGGCGCCGATGCAGCGGAGCTCGCCGCGGGCCAGGGCCGGCTTCAGCATGTTCGAGGCGTCCATCGCGCCCTCGGCCCCGCCGGCCCCGACCAGGGTATGCAGCTCGTCGATGAAGCAGATGACCTCGCCGCCGGCCTCGGTGATCTCGCGGAGCACGGCCTTCAGCCGGTCCTCGAACTCGCCGCGATACTTCGTGCCCGCGATGAGGGCCCCCAGGTCGAGCGCCACGAGGCGCTTGCCCTTCAGGCCCTCGGGGACGTCGCCGGCGACGATCCGCTGGGCCAGCCCCTCGACGATCGCGGTCTTGCCCACGCCGGGCTCGCCGATGAGCACCGGGTTGTTCTTCGTCCGGCGGGACAGCACCTGGACGACGCGGCGGACTTCCTCGTCACGCCCGATGACCGGGTCCAGCTTGCCCTTGCGCGCGAGCTCCGTGAGGTCCCGGCTGTAGCGCTCGAGGGCCTGGTACTTCGCCTCGGGGTTCTGGTCGGTGACACGCTGCGAGCCCCGCACGTCGACCAGCGCGCGGTAGAGCCCGTCCTTGGTGACCCCCGCCTGGCGGAGGATGCGACCCGCCGCGCCGTCGGCGTCCTGGGCGATCGCGACGAGGAGGTGCTCGGTCGAGCAGTACTCGTCCTTGAGGCGCTCCATCTCGTCCCAGGCGGCGTCGAAGACCGCCTTGAGCCGCGGCCCCACGTACTGGCCGCTCGCCCCGCTGACCTTCGGCAGCCGACGAATCTCGGCTTCCGTCTGGCTCCGGATGGCCTCCACGCGCGCCCCGAGCTTCGCCAGGAGCGCGGTCACGACCCCGTCCGCCTGCTCGACCAGCGCCAGGAGCAGATGCTCGGGCTCGAGCTGCTGGTGACCCTCGCGATCCGCCACCGCTTGGGCGGTTTGGACCGCCTCCTGGGCCTTGACGGTCAGCTTGTCGAAGCGAAACGGCGCCATGGGTGCCTCCTCAGACACGAGGATCCCGCACGACGGATGCGCGCGGGATCTACCCGGAGTCTAGCAGCCGCGCGCGAGGTGTCAAAAAGGCGCCGGTCGTGTCCTCGGGCGGACGTCGGTCGGCACTTCCCCCGGGGGCAGGCGGGTGTCGGTCAGGCGGGCTCTCGAGGCGGGGCGGGGCGCAGCCCGCGCAGCTCCTCGAAGAGCGCGCGCTCCTTCGCAGAGAGCTCCCGGGGCATGACGATGCGGACGCGGACGTACTCGTCGCCGCGCCCGCCCTTGACGTGCGGCATGCCGTAGCCGGGCAGGCGAAAGGTCCGCCCGCTGCTGGTCTCGGGCGGGATCTTCATCGCCACCTTGCCCCGGAGCGTGGGCACCTCCAACTCGGCCCCGAGCGCCGCCTCCCAGACAGCGAGGGGCAGCTCGACGTGCAGGTCGTCCTGCCGACGCTCGAAGACCGGGTGGGGCAGCACGCGGACCCGGAGGTAGAGGTCCCCCCGCGTGCCGCCCCCCGCGCCCGCGCCGCCCTCGCCGGCGGCCCGTACCCGCGACCCGTCCCGGACCCCCGCCGGAATCGTCACCTCGATCCGGTAGTCGCGCGGCACCCGTCCGGCGCCGCCGCAGGTCGGGCACGCCGCCTTCCCTTGGCGTCCCGAGCCGCGGCACGTGTCGCAGGGCTCGAGCTGCTGGAACTCCACCGTGCGCCGCGTGCCGGCGTGGGCCTCCTCCAAGGTGATCTCGACCTCGGTCTCGAGGTCCTGCCCTCGGCGGCTCCGCCCGCGGCCGCCGAACGGCGACCGCTCCTCGAAGTCCACGCCCTCGAAGCCGTCCGCCCGCCCGCCTGCCCCGCCGAAGAACGTCCGGAAGAACTCGGAGAAGTCCCGGAGGTCCCCGGTCTGGTCGACGTGCACCCGGAACCCGCCGCCCTCGGGCCGCCCGCCGAATCCTCCGGGACCGGCCTCGGCATAGCGCGCCCAGTCCGCGCCGAGCTCGTCGTAGCGTCGCCGCTTCTCGGGGTCGGACAGGACCTCGTTGGCCTCGTTGATCTCCTTGAAGCGCTCGGCCGCCTGGGCGTTGCCGGGATTCTGGTCGGGGTGATACTGGCGCGCCAGCTTGCGATACGCCTGCTTGATCGCCTTGGCGTCGGCGCTCTTCGGGACACCGAGGATCTGGTAGTAGTCCTTGTAGGTGATGGGCACGAAAGAATTCTAGCAGGCGCGCCGACGCCTCACTTGGCGCCGACGAACGCCGCGAAGCCGGCCATGAACTCCCCGAGAAGCTTCCGGATGGTCTCGTCGACGAGCCGGCCGTCGGCGTCGAACGTCTGGCCCGCGCCCGCCACGTAGAGCTGCCGCCCGAACCACGGCCGCGTGCCCAGCGCCCGGAGTACCGGGAGCCAGGCGGCCTGCGCCAAGCGCGTCCCGCCCAGGCCCCCCGTCGCGCCCATGACCGCCACGGGCTTGTCCCCGAAGACCCGGGGGATGTCCTTGGGAGGCCGGGAGAGCCAGTCGATCGCGTTCTTCAGGACGCCGGGCACGGAGTTGTTGTACTCCGGCGTGACGAGGAGGAGCCCGGCGGCGCCGGCGATCGTGTCCTTCAGCCGGGCGACGGGTTCCGGGATACCCCGCTCGCTTTCCACGTCGCCGTCGTAGAGGGGGATCCCCGCGATGGAGGCGACCTCCACCTCCGTCCCCCCTGGCGCGAGCTCCCCCGCGGCCCGGAGGAGCGCGGCGTTCACGGATCCTCGGCGGACGCTGCCGGCGATGCCAACGATCCGAGCCACGACGTCGCCCTCCCACGCGGCCGCCGGCGGGTGCCCGCCGGCGATTCAGGCGCCGACCGGAATCAGCTCCCCGGCGAGCAATCGCCGGAGCTCGTCTCCCTCGAGCGTCTCCCGGCGCTTGAGGACCTGGGCGGCGTGGAGCAGCGTCGCCTTCTTCGCCCCCAGGAGTCCTCGCACCCGGTCGTAGGTCTGCTCGACGATCCGCCGGACCTCCTCGTCGATGGCGCGGGCGGTCTCCTCGCTGTACTCTCGCTCACCGCCGTCCCACGTGGCCCCGGGCCGGCGCAGGAACCCGGGGCCGCCGCTCCCGCCGAAGGTGAGAGGCCCCAGCCGGTCCGACATCCCGTAGCGCATCACCATGGCGCGCGCCAGCGCGGTCGCCCGCTCGAGGTCGTTGTGGGCCCCGGTCGAGAGCTCGCCGTACACGAGCTCCTCCGCCACGTGCCCGCCGACGAGCACGGCGATCCGGTCGTCGAGCTCTGAGCGCCGCAGGAGATAGCGGTCCTCCGTCGGCAGCTGGTAGGTCATGCCGAGCGCCCCCACGCCCCGCGGGATGATCGTCACCTTGTGCACCGGATCGGCGTGAGGCAACGAGAACGCCACCAGGGCGTGGCCCATCTCGTGGTGGGCGACGATGTCCCGCTCGGTCTCCGAGAGCACGAGGCTCCGGCGCTCCAACCCGGCGATCACCCGGTCGATCGCTTCCTCGAGCTCCGACTGCTCGACGGCTTCCTTCCCCTTGCGGGCCGCCAGGAGGGCCGCCTCGTTGACGATGTTGGCCAGGTCGGCGCCGGCGAAGCCGGGAGTCCGGGCGGCGATGACCTGGAGGCTCACCCCCGGCGCGAGACGCACGTGGCGCGCGTGCACCCGGAGAATGGCCTCCCGCCCGCGGACGTCCGGCCGGTCGACGACCACTTGCCGGTCGAACCGGCCCGGCCGCAGGAGAGCGGCGTCCAGCACCTCGGGCCGGTTGGTGGCGGCCATGATGATGACGCCCTTGGAGGCGTCGAAGCCGTCCATCTCGACCAGGAGCTGGTTCAGCGTCTGCTCGCGCTCGTCGTGCCCACCCACGAAGCCGGTCGCCCCCGCGCGGCTCTTGCCGATGGCGTCCAGCTCGTCGATGAAGACGATGCACGGAGCCTTCTCCTTGGCCTGCTCGAAGAGATCGCGGACCCGGGCGGCCCCCACGCCGACGAACATCTCGACGAACTCCGAGCCGGACAGGAAGAAGAATGGGACGTCGGCCTCGCCGGCCACCGCCCGCGCCAGCAGGGTCTTGCCGCTGCCCGGCGGGCCGACGATCAGCACGCCCTTGGGGATCCGGCCACCGAGCCGCTGGTACTTCTGCGGGTTCCGGAGGAAATCGACGACCTCCATCAGCTCGGCCTTCGCCTCGTCGACGCCCGCCACGTCCGCGAACGTCGTCTTCAGCTCCTTGCGGTCGTAGATCTTGACCTTGGAGCGGCCGAAGGTGAGCGCCTGGGTCGGCCCGCCGCCCATCCGCCGCATCAGAAAGATCCAGATCGCCGCCATGACGCCGATCGGCAGCAGCCAGCCGAAGATGAGGTCGCGGACGAGCGTGGACTCGATCCGCCCGTAGTACTCGACCTTGTGCGCCTCGAGCTCCCGGAGGAGGGGAGCGTCGTCGACCCCGGGAATGCGCACCACGACGATGAGCGTCCCGGCCTTCCAGCCCGTTAGCCGCGCGAGCCAGTCCGGCCCCGGCGCCTCGACGCCCGCGAGCGGCTCCTTCAGGACGCCCCGGATCTCCCGCTCGCCGAACGAGACCTGCTGGACGCGCCCTTCCCGCACCCACTCGAGCAGCCGGCTGAGCGGGATCTCCTTGGCCTGCGGGGCGAGGAGCCAGCTCTGGAGGAAGACCAGCACGACGACGGCCGCGGCGACGTAGAGGGCGGAGAACCGAGCCTGCTGGCGCGCACGCAGCTTCATGGCCGGACGTCTCGCGTGGAAATGCTAGCGGAGGGGGGTACCCCTGTCAAACCGCCGGGCCGCAGCCGGATCGCGGCGCGACGCTCAGAACTTGACGGGCGGAGGCGCCTCGCTGCCCGGGGTCGCCTCGAAGAAGGGCCGCTCCCGGAAGCCACGCAGCGAGGCGACGAAGCTGCTGGGCAGGCGGCGGACGAGGGTGTTGTACTCGCGCACGGCCTCGTTGAAGCGGCGACGCTCGACGGCGATCCGGTTCTCGGTGCCCTCGAGCTGGCTCTGCAGGGCCAGGAAGTTCTGGTTCGACTTGAGCTCGGGATAGCGCTCGACGGTCACGAGGAGCCGGCTGAGCGCGCTCCCCAGCTGGGACTGCGCCTCTTGAAACCGCCGCATCGCGGCCGGGTCGTTGAGGAGCTCGGGCGTGAGCTGAATCGAGGAGGCGCTCGCGCGGGCCCGAGTGACCTCTTCCAGCACCGTCCGCTCCTGCGCGGCGAACCCCTTGACGGTCTCCACGAGGTTCGGGATCAGGTCGGCCCGCCGCTGGTACACGTTCTGGACCTGGGCCCACGTCTCCTGGACCGCCTGATCCTTGGCGACCAGCTCGTTGTTCACCGAGACGAACCAGCCGCCGACGATCAGGGCCGCCAGCACGATGACCGCGACGACGACGAGTCCAGCCTTCACCGCGCGAGTATAGCATCAGGCGGTCACCGCCGACCGAGCCGGAGCGCCAGGCCGCCCGCGACCAGGGCCAGCCCCGCGCTCCCGACTGCCGCGCGTTCCCCGGCGAGGTCGGCGACGGCGCCGAGCGCCAGCGGGCCGACGATCATCCCCGCGTCCATGGCGATGCGGTAGACGGCGAAGTACGGCGGCGGAATCGGCGTGCCCACGCGGTCCGTCAAGACGATCGCCGGCACCATCCAGACCGCGAAACCGCCCCCCACGAGAACGAGCCCCATCACGAAGACGGCCGGATGCGTCCCGATCGCCAGGACCAGACCGCCCGCGGCCACCGCGAGAGCCCCGCCGAGAAACACGGGCTCGTGACGGAGACGGTCGATGACCAGGGCCACGCCGAGGAGCCCGGCCAGCTCGGCGCCGTAACCCGCGCCGAGCGCGAGCCCCAGCGCGCCCGACGAGAGGCCGTACCCCGTGTGCCCGAGGAGCGGCGCCATCGTCGCGAAGAGGCCGGACCACGTCAGCGACAGGCTCAGGCTGGCGACGTAGACCGGCAGGAGCCGCCGGTGCGCGGTGCGGCCCTCGCGCTCGCCCGGCCGGGACGGAGCGCGCTGCGGCCGTCCGGCGTCGGGATCCAGCCTGCGACAGGCGAAGACACAGAGGAGGACGACCGGACCGGCCCCGACGAACGCGACGCGCCAGCCGACCGCGCCCGCGATCCAGGCGCCGAGCATGCCGCCGACCGCGAGGCTGAGGATCGCCATTCCTTCGAAGCCGTTCGTGAGGCGGCCACGCCAGGCGGCCGGCGCGGTCTCGAGGAGCTCGGCGAAGATCGCCAGGAACGCCGCCGAGGCGCCGATCCCCATCACGAGGCGGGACACCAGGAACGCGGGGAAGCCCGGCGCGATCCCGCATCCCACCAGTCCGAGCACGAGCAGCGCGAGCCCGAGGACGACGACCGCGCGCGTCCCGCGCCGGGCTCGGAGCGCGCTCGCGGGATAGCTCGTGGCGAGCCGCCCCACCGCGTAGAGCGTGTTGACGAGCCCGGCCTGGAGCGGCGAGAGCTGCCATTCGGCGGCGAGCAGCGGGAGGAGCGGCGGCACCATTCCGACGGTGAACGCGGTCAGGACGTCGATGACGAAGAGCGGCAGCAGCGGGCGCAGCACCGCGCCGAGCGTCTCCGGCGCCGTCCCATCCGGCGACGCCGGCGGGGCTCCGGCCATCACCGGAGCTCAGGCGCAGCCGGCGCGGGTCGGCTCAGGCGTCCTGCGTCGCCCGCGGCAGGCGCTCGGGGGTCATCGGCCGCCGGCCGACGCGCACGCCGACCGCAGGCCGGGCCAGACGGGCGAGCCGAGTCGCGGCTGGCCGGGGAGGGGTCGCGCGCAAGGCGCGCAAGGAATGACCGAGCGGCGAGAGCACCGCTAGTCGCTCAGGATCACGATCGGCGTGTCGATGGGCGCCTCGCCCGTGATCGTCAGCGTCTGCTGCCCGGGCCCGGCCGTGCGCAGGCTCGACGCCGGCCGGGCACCGCTCGTCACGCGACCGGCCCGCGACACGTCCTCGGTCGTCACCCGGGTCACGCCCGGCAGGCCCTGTCCGTCAAGACCGGACGACCGGTCGACGGTCACCACGAGCGACGGCGTCCCGACCGGCACGGTCGCCAGAGTGCGCGCCGTCGGCGGGACACCGAGGTCCCGGCCGGCCCCGCTCGTGTCTCGCACCGTGACGCGCGTCGTCGTCACGCCGGGCTGGAGCGACTCCGTCCGTGTCGTGACCTGGAGCGACGTCGCGCCGATCGGCGCCGTCGCCAGGGTCCGGGCGCCCGGCAGGACGCTCAGATTCCGGCTGGCCCCGCTCGTGTCCCGGACGATGATGCGTGTCGTCGTCACGCCCGGCTGGGGTGACGTCCTGCGCGTCGTGACGTGCACCGACGACGGCGTCGACCCGCGGGTCGACGCGGCGCGGGGCGCCTGGATCACGATCGGCACGACCACTCGCACCTGGGCCGCCGCCGGCGCGACGGCCGGGCTCGGCAGCCCAAGACTCCCGAGGATGCCCGCCACGACGGCTACTCGTCGCATGGCCACTCCCCTCCCTCGACGGCGGCCGCCCGGGATGGACGGGATCAGTTTCGTCGCGTCCCCGTCACGTCCCCCGGGACCGTCGGCCGCCGACTCCCCGCTCACCATTGTCCCACCTCACCGGCGCCCGCGCCGGGCCCGGCTCGCCTTCGCGCGGGGCCGGCGCGCGGTGCGGGCCTTCCCCTTCGCCGAGCGGGACCCCGTCCCCGCCGACCGCACGGCGATCGCCTCCACCTCGAGGAGCAGCTCGGGGCGCGCGAGCTCCTTCACCACCACGCCGGTGTTCGCCGGGTAGACGCCGTCCGGAAAGAAGCTCGGATACTCCGCCTTGCGCCACTCGGCGAACGGCGCCCAGTCCTCGTTGCGGACGAGGAACGTGGTGAACTTGACGACGTCCCGGATCGTGCAGCCCGCCTCGCCGAGCACGGCGGCGAGGTTCCGGTAGACTTGCGCCGCCTGAGCCTTGAGATCGCCCGGGCCCACCACGCGGCCGTCGGCGTCCATCGCGACCTGGCCGGCGACGAACACCAGCGGCGACGCGTCGGTGACGAACCCGGCCGAGTACATCCCGATCGGCTTCCCGTCGCCCGTGGGAGTCAGCACCTTCCGTCCCATGTCGCTCCTTCTCCTCGCGGCGCGATCAGGCCCGCTTCGCCCGCCGACGGCCGCGCTTGGCCGGCCGCGCCGGCCGTGGCCGGCGTGCGCGCCCGGCGGGGATGGCCGCGATCGCCCGGATCTCGACGAGGAGGTCAGGGCGTGCGAGCGCCTTCACCACGATGAAGGACTGCGCGGGCAACGGGTCCGCGAAGTACTCCTGCGCCACGCGGCCGGCCGGCTCCATGAGGTCGGCGCTCGTCGCGTACACCGTCATCTCCACGACGTCCCGGAGGTCCCCGCCCGCTTGCCGGAGCAGCGTGCGGACGTTCTCGATCGCCTGGCGCGTCTGGGCGGCCGGGTCACCGGCCCCGACCAGCTGTCGATCGGGGCCCTGGCGATCGAAGGCCACCTGGCCCGCGAGGAACACCAGTCGGGCCGGCCCCTCGACCACGGTCCCGTGCACGAAGGGCCAGGCATGCGGGGCCTGCTTGGTGAGCGCCGTGCGCTTCATCCCCATTCTCGCTAGACGTCCCAGCCGCCGTCGACCGTCAGGCACTGCCCGGTCATGTTACGCGAGTCCTCGCTGCTGAGGAACAGCACCGCGTTGGCGACGTCCTCGGCCGTGGTGACGCGACGGAGCGCCATCTCCTGCACGTACTCCTCGTAGACCTGCTCGGGCGTCCACCCGCGCTTCTTCGCCTTCTCCCGGCAGAGCCGGTCCATGCGCTCCCCGGCCACGATCCCGGGGGCGACGCAGTTGACGTTGACCCCGTGCGGGCCGACTTCGAGCGCGACCGTCCGGGTGAAGCCGCGCACGGCCCACTTCGAGGACGAGTAGGCGGCCCGCAGCTTGTAGCCGCGGAGCCCCGACGTGCCGGCGATGTTCACGATCTTCCCGCGGCGCTGCCGCAGCATCACGGGCACGGCGTGCCTGGTCGGGAGGAAGGTGCCCCGCAGGTTGGTCGCCACCACGCCGTCCCAGTCCTCCGCGCGGAGCTCGTGCACGGGGGTCTCCACGGGCCCGGTCGTCCCCGCGCAGTTGACCAGGACGTCGATGCGCCCGAAGGTCCCGACCGCATCCGCCACCATGGACTGGACCTGCGCTTCGTCCCGGACGTCGACCGAGGCCACGAGGGTGCGGCGGCCGAGCGCCCGCGCCTCGGCCGCCACCGCCTCGAGCGACGCGATCTCGCGGGCCACCAGGACCAGGTCAGCCCCCTCCCCCGCGAGGCGCAGCGAGATCGCCCGACCCATGCCCTTCGCCGCCCCCGTCACGATCGCCGTCTGACCGGCGAGCCTCATCGTCCCCCTCCGCTCAGGCGCGGCCCGGGCCGACCGATCCGGCCGGCTCGGCGGACACGTAGCCCTCGAGGTGGTCGCGGTGCCGGCGCTCGGGCGACCGGGCGGCCGGCTCGCCATAGCCACCGCCCCCGCACGTCTCGATCAGGACGACGTCGCCGGCGCGGAGCCGGACGGTCTCCTTCCCCTTCACGTCCCGGGGCACCCCGTCGCGGGTGAGCGTGATGCGGTACGGCGCGCCGGGCTGGCCGCCGAAGGCGCCCCAGGGCGGGACGACCCGCCGCTCGATCATCGTCGTGAGCGTCGAGTCCACGAGGACTCGGTACGCGCGGGTGAAGCCGGCGCCGCCGCGCTGCGCGCCCGCGCCCCCGCTGCCGGGGCGGAGGGCCTGCTCGAGGATCTCGATCGGGTACTCGGTCTCGACGACCTCGATCGGGGTGTTCATGACGTTCGACATGTGGACGCGCATGGCATGGCCGCCGTCCCGCGCGGCGCCGGCCCCTTCCCCGCCTCCGTGGACCTCGTAGAGGATGCGCCAGCGCCCGTCCTGGCGGGTGCCGATGATGAGCAAGCCCGCCGTCGTGGGGCCGCCGGCCGTGATGCGCTCGGGAATCGCCTGGGCGAGCGCCTTGTAGCAGGCGTCCACGACTCGCTGCGACGTCTCGTGATTGCCGCCCACGACCGGCGCGGCGGGCGGCGGGCTCAGGATCGTCCCCGGCGGGATGTTGACCGCGAGCGGGCGGTAGCAGCCGTCGTTGGCCGGGACGTCGGGTGCCACGAGCGACTTCATGCTGTAGTAGACCGCCGAGCAGGTGACGTAGGGAGTGGCGTTCACTGGACCCTTCACGGCGGGGCCCGTGCCCGTGAAGTCGAACGCGGCCCGCTCGCCGCGCACGGTCACGGTCACCCGCACCGGCACCGGGCAGTCCTCGTGGCCGTCGTCGTCGACCCAGTCCTCGCCCGTGTAGACGCCGTCGGGAATCCCGCGAATCGCCGCGCGCATCTGGGCCTCGGACTCGGCCCGATAGCGGTCGAAGCAGCCGAGCACGGTCGGCACGCCGTAGCGCTCGAAGAGCTCGCCCAGGCGCCGCGCGCCGATCTCGACCGCGGAGTACATCGCGCGACAGTCGCCCTCGCGCTCTTCACGGCCGCGGAGGTTCGACATGATGAAGTCGAACGCGCGGGTCGGGCCCTTCCGGTCGAACACCTTGATCGGCGCGATGCGAAGCCCTTCCTGGATCGCCTCGTCCGCCCACGGCACGTAGGAGCCCGGCACCGCGCCGCCGATGTCCGCCCAGTGCGCCAGGTTGATGGCGAAGGCCACGAGCCGGCCGCCCGCGAACACCGGCCGGATCGCCTTCACGTCCGGCAGGTGATTGCCCCCCACCTCGGGCAGGTTCAGGTACCAGACGTCGCCGTTGCGCAGCTCGCGCCGGGGCACCCGCCGGAGGAACTCCTTGACCGTGAAGCCCATCACGCCCAGGTGGATCGGGATGTCCCGGCCCTGGGCGATCAGCCGACCCCGGGCGTCGGTGAGCGCGCTCGAGAGGTCGCCGGCCTCCTTGAGGAGCGGCGAGCGCGCCGAGCGCATGATGATCAGGCTCATCTCCTCCGCGATCGCATAGATCGCGTGCCGCACCACCTCGAGCGTGATCGGGGTCAGACTTTCACTTCCCGACATTTTCAGCTCCTCGGCCGGGATCCGGCCCGAAATGTCGGGAAGTGAAAGTCTGACCCCATCCAGAGATTGCCGGCGGGGTCGAGGAGGCCGGTTTGGCCCGGGTAGACGAGGGTGGTCGCCCAGGGGTCCTCGATGAGGGCTGGGCCCTTGACCGGGTGCTCGGGCGGGAGGTCCGCGCGCCGGTAGACCGGAAGGGCGGTCGGCCCGGTCTCGGGGAAATACGCCTCGTGCTCCGCGAAGGGCTGCCCGGCGCCCGCGCCGGGCCACTCGGGAAGCCGCGCCCCGGCGGCTTCGACGGCGGCCCGCACGCGGAGGTTGACGCACTCCACCGCGTCCTCCGTCGCGTACGCGTAGAGCCGCCGGTGGAGCGTGAGAAATCCGGAGCGGAGCCGTTCGAGATCCCCCGCCCAGCTCACCTCGAGCTCGTAGTTCTGGCCGATGTAGCGGACGTCGACGCTCGCCTGCACGTCGATCGCCCCCGCGGGATGGCCTTCGGCGAGGAGAGGCGCCTGGACCGCGGCGACCAGCGGGGCGAAGCGGGCGTCGAGCTCGGCGGCGGTCAGGTCCGCCAGCGGGCGCCGGAAGGTCTGGACGTGGTCGTACGCCACGTCGGCCACCAGGCAGCCCAGCGCCGAGAACACGCCGGCGTGCGCGGGCACGACGACCCGCGGCATGCCGAGCTCCTGCGCCAGCCGCCCCGCGTGGAGCGGGCCGGCGCCGCCGTAGGCGATCAGCGCGAAATCCCGGAGGTCGTGCCCGCGCTGGACGGAGATGAGCCGGATCGCCCGGCGCATCGCCGCGTTGGTCACCTCGAGGACGCCGGCGGCGGCCTCGGGTAGCCCGAGCCCGAGCGCGCGCGCCACGGGCTCCAGCGCGGCCCGCGCGCGCGCCGCGTCGACGCGGATCGCCTCGCCGAGGAGCGCGTCGCTCCTGAGCGTGCCGGCCGCCGCGTGCGCGTCGGTGACGGTGGGCGCCGTGCCGCCCTGGCCGTAGCACGCGGGGCCCGGCCGGGCGCCGGCGCTCTCCGGCCCAACCCGCAGGGCGGGGCCGTCGGCCCGCGCGAGCGACCCGCCGCCCGCGCCGATCGACTCGACGCCCACCGAGGGCAGCCGCACGGGATGGCCGCCCAGCCGGCGCTGGGGCAGGCTCTCGGCCCGTCCGTCGGCGATCAGGCAGACGTCCGTCGTGGTCCCCCCCATGTCGAAGGCGATCGCGTTCCGGAGGCCGACCGCGCGCGCGAGGAACCGAGACGCCGCCACCCCCCCGGCCGGCCCGGAGACCGCCATCGCCAATGGGCGCCGGCGCGCGACCGCCGCCGACATCATCCCGCCGTTCGACTGGAGCAGGTGGAGCGTCGCCCGGAGCCCGACGCGCGCGAGCGAGGCCTCCAGATCCCTCACGTACCGGTCGGCGATGGGCATCACGGCGGCGTTGAGCGCGGTCGTCGACGTCCGCTCGTACTCCCGAAACTCGGCGTTGATCTCGTGGGAGACGGAGACGAACGGGACCTGCCCCTCGAGCGCGGCCCGGAGCCGGGCCTCGTGCTCCGGATGCGCGTAGGCATGGAGGAGGCACACCGCCACCGCCTGGACACCGCTGGCGCGCAGCGCGGCCGCCAGCGCGGGCAGCTCGGCCTCCGCGAGCGGCGTCGGGACCCGCCCGTCGGCCAGGACCCGCTCCGTCACCTCGAACCGGAGATGGCGCGGCACCAGCGGCGGCGGTCGCGGCGGAACGTCCAGCCGGTAAAGCTCGCTCCGGCTCTGCCGCGCGATCTCCAGCACGTCGCGGAACCCGCGCGTCGTGACGAGCGCGGTGGGCGCTTGCCGGCCCTCCACGATGGCGTTGGTGACGATCGTCGTCCCGTGCGCGATCGAGCTCGCGTCGGGGGCCAGGGCCTGAAGGCCGGCGAGCACCCCGCGGGCCGGGGCCTCGGGAGTCGTGAGGACCTTGCGCGACCGGACCGCGCCCGTCGCGGGCTCGACGGCGACGAGATCGGTGAACGTCCCGCCGACGTCGATCCCGACGCGGACGCTCACGGTGGGCCCGGAATCTACTTCCGCTCCGACCACCTCGGGATCGGATAGAGGACGTCGCGCGCCGCCACCTCGAACGGCCAGACCGTCCAGTACTTGCCGCCCTGGAGCTGGACGATGATCGCGCGCACGCCCGTGTTCTGGCCCGTCTCGTCGAACTTGACGCCGGTCCACGGAACCAGGAGGTCGGCCGCCTTGATGTCGGTCTTGGTGAGGGCCGCCCGGATCGCTTCCGGTTCGGTCGAGCCGGCGCGGTTGATCGCGGCCACCAGCGTCGCGATGCCCGTGAACGCCCGGGCGGGGAAGTCGTAGAGGTCCTTACCGGAACGCGCCTTGTACGCCGGGTTCAGCGCCTTCGCCACCGGGTTCTTCTCGACCAGGTCCGGCGCGAACGGCGAGCGCGACAGGTATCCCTCGGAGTCCTTGCCCGTGGCCTCGATGAACTTCGGGTCGATGTGCCCGGCGTTCTGCGCGAGGATGATCTTCGGGTTCCAGTCGAGCTCCTTGGACGTCCGGGTGAACAGGATCGCGTCGGACTGGTAGGAGGTGGGGAACCACACGTCGGGGTTCGCGGCCTTGAGCTTCTGCACCTCGGCCGTGAGCGACGTGCTGTTGGCGCGGTACGCGAAGTCCGCGACCAGCTTGTAGCCCGCCTTCTGCGCGAGCGCGCGTTGCACCTTGGCCGAGTCGGTCCCGAAGAGCGTGTCCTCGTTGGAGATGGCGATCGTCTCGACCTTGACGCCGCGCTTCTTCTGGAAGTCCACGAGGAAGTCGAACATCGCCTGGGTGAAGTGCTCGTCGTGGGGCGAGGACCTGAAGAACCACTTGAACCCGCGCCGCGTGAGCATCGGCGAGCTCGACTCGGCATTGAAGTGCGGGATACCGAAGCGCTCCGCGACCTGGCTGGTCGTGGCGGTCACGCCCGATTGCCAGGCGCCCACCAGGGCGTGGACCTTTTCCTGGGTGATGAGGCGCTCGGCCTCCGCCTGCCCGATGTCGGGCTTCCCCTGGTGATCCACGAAGACGAGGCGGAGGCGCGCCCCGCCGGGGATACCGGGAAGCCCCTTCATCTGCTGGTAGAACGCACCGGAGATCATGGGCTCCTTGCCGTTGACCATGTCGGCAAAGAGCTCGTAGACGTACTTCTCGTCGATCCCGGCCGACGCGGTTGGCCCGCTCAAGGGGTAGAGCAGGCCGATCACGACTTCCTTCTGCTGGGCGGGCGCCGGCGGGACGAGCCACGCGACGGCCAGGATGGTGAGGATCGCGACGAGAGCGAGTCGAGTCCGCATGACGGCCTCCCCGGGAATGGCGGCGTGTCGTGTCGGTGCCGAGGATCGAGCGCATGATACGGGCGGGGCGGAAGAAGTGTCAACGCCCGGATCGATCGCGCGCTACGCTGGGGCGGCGCCCCGCCCGACGATCACCGGCCGACGGACAGGAGCACGCGATGGGTCCCAGCGCCGGTTTCTCTACCGGCTCCAGCCGACGCGCCCGATCATGCTCGCCGACGGCCTGGCGGCCGCCGAGCGCGCCGCCGTCCCGGAGCACGTCGCGTATCTCGAGCGGCTGGCGGAGATCGGGACCGTGCTTCTGTTCGGACGCACCCAGACCACGGACGCCGCCACCTTCGGGATCGTGATCCTTCGGGCCGACTCGCCCGAAGCCGCCCGGAGGATCATGGCGGAGGATCCGGCGGTCCGGGCCGGCGTGATGCGCGCCGAGCTCTTCCCGTTCCGCATCGCCGGCGTGGCCCACGCCTCGCGCCGGCGCCCTGATCCTCAGCCCGCATCGGCCCGCGCACCGAGATCCAGCGACAGCCCCTCGGTGCCCGGGATGAGGTCGAAGGGCAGCTGCGCGTCGCCGCACGCCTGGTCGAGGAGCCGGCCG
The DNA here is from genome assembly GCA_044867785.1 of Candidatus Rokuibacteriota bacterium. Classification (GTDB taxonomy): domain Bacteria; phylum Methylomirabilota; class Methylomirabilia; order Rokubacteriales; family DASRDR01; genus DASRDR01. The sequence goes on from JBIOVM010000170.1 coordinate 47,180, forward strand.
AGCGTCTCGTCGTCGTGCGAGGGATCGTGGTGGAACGTCACCAGCCGCCGCGCGCCGGTGGCGGTGGCGAACGCCAGCGCGTGGCTCAGCGCGCTGTGGCCCCAGCCGACGTGGTCGGCGTACTCGGCCCCGCTGTACTGCGAGTCGTGGATCAGCGCGTCCACGCCCTCGGCGAGCGCGAACCCGGAGACCCAGTCGGGCGCGGCCGGCAGCCGGCCGATCCCCAGCGCCGGCTCGTGGTCCGGCAGGTACGCGAGCCGGGCGCCGTCCGCGGTCACGCGGTACCCGACGGTCGGGCCCGGATGGCACACGAGCGCGGCGCTCATGTCGAACGGGCCGATCGCGAACCGTTCGAAGGGCACGTCGTGCAGGACGAGCTGGCACGGCAGGTCCCTGAGCCGCACGGGGAAGAGCGGCGGGGACAGATAGCGGGTGAGCCGCTCGCGCAACGCCTGCGTCGTGGACGGGGGCCCCCAGAGATGCACCTCGCGTCCCGTCTCGAAGAAGGGGGCGAAGAAGCCCAGCCCCTGGATGTGGTCCATGTGCAGGTGGGTCAGGAGGACGTCGACCCGCCGGCCTTCGCCGCGCAGCGCAGCGCCCAGGCGCCGGATGCCGGTGCCGGCGTCCAGGACGAGGACGCTCCCGTCGGCGGCGCGGACCTCGACGCACGACGTATTGCCGCCGTAGCGCAGCGTCTCGGGGCCGGCCGCCGCAAGCGAGCCGCGCGTGCCCCAGAGGGTGAGCCTCATGCGAGCCGCTCCTCCCAGAAGATCGCCACGGCGCCGAGGTGGCGCCGGCCCTGCCCTTCGAGGGGGAACGCGGTCACGGCGATTCGCCGCGGCACGCCGTCCAGACCCCGAATCGCCATGGCGCGGTGGGCGGCGCGACGCTTCTGGAGCGCGATCGAGAGCGGCAGCTCCTCCGCCGAGAGCGGGCTCCCGTCCTCGGCCGTCGGGGTGAACGCCGTCGACCACTCGGCGAGCGGCATCTCCCCCGTCTCGTCGTAGCGGCGGCCCAGGAGTCGCTCGGCCGGCTCGTTGTAGTAGAGGAGGCTCCCGTCCGGATCGACGAGGAAGATCGGCACCGCCAGATAGCTGGCGAGCTGCCGCATGAGGATGAGCTCGACGGCCTTCTGCGCCATCGCGACCCTCCGTCTCTCGCGCGGCCGCCGACCGGGCGGCGGCGGCCTCAGCGCGCGCTCGGCCCGGGTCTCGGCGTGGTCACCGGGCAGGCGCGAGCCAGTCGGCCAGCTCCGTCAGCGTGGGGAACTCCTGGTCGGCCTTGCCCCCGTCGGAGGGCGCGTCGCCGTTCCGGTTGATCCACGCGGTCGGCAGACCGAGCGCGCGAGCCGGCACCATGTCGTGGAAATAGCCCTGGCCGACGTGGAGCCACCGGCGATTGCCGATTGTCCGGCGGGCCGCCTCGAAGTGCGGAGGGGCGGGCTTGTACGACCGGACCTGCTGGGCGGTGACGATCAGCTCGAACTCGACGGTGAAGTGCCGGCGACTCGCCGCGAGCAGGTCGTCGTCGATGTTCGAGAGGATGCCCAGCCCGCAGCCGCCGGCGCGCAGGCGCTCGAGCGCGGCGTTGGTGTCGGGGAACGGGACCCAGCCCGGTACGCTGTCCGCGAGGAACCCCGCGCGAGCGGGGTCGAGCTCCCAGCCCAGGCGCGCTCCGACGCGACGCGCCGATTCCGCCAGCACCTCCCGATACGGCCGGTAGGGGCCCGCCTCGACCTCACGCTCGACCGCCATGTACGCCTGGAGGACGGCCGCGCGCTCGAGCCGGCGGCCGTCCGCCCAGGCGGCGCGGTGGAAGGCCCGGGCCAGGCCGCCCTCCCAGTCGACGAGCGTGCCGTAGCAGTCGAACGTCACGACGTCGTACGGAGGCACGGCGCCCTCGCCTAGGGGAGCCACTCCCGGAGCGGCCGCACCCGGACGTCGGCCGCTTCGAGCCCCTCGCGCACGGCGCGGACGATGCGCTCAGCCCCTGGGGTGTCGCCGTGACAGCAGATCGTCTGCACGGACAGGTCGATGTCGACGCCGTCGATGGTCCGAACCTTGCCCTCGGCCGCCATGCGCACGGCCTGGGCCGCCGCCCGCCCGGGATCGGTGATGAGCGCGCCCGGCTTCCGGCGCGACACCAGGGTCCCGTCGACCTCGTAGGCTCGGTCCGCGAAGCCCTCGGACGCCACCCGCACGCCCATCTTCCGGCAGTGCGCGTCGTACTTGCCGGAGGCGAGCGTCATGAGGATGAGCCGCTCTCCCGACTCCCGCGCCGCTTGCCCGATCGCCTCCGCGATCGCCTCCTGCTGCTCGGCCATCGTGTAGAGGATGCCGTGGGGCTTCACGTGCTGGAGGTCGGCGCCGGCCGCGCGGCAGAACTCCCGGACCGCGCCGGTCTGGTAGCAGACGTAGTCACGGAGCTCCGCCGGCGTGACGTCCATGACGCGGCGGCCGAACCCCATGAGATCCGGGAGCGACGGGTGCGCCCCCAGCGCGACCCCGTGCTGCTGCGCGAGGGCCACGGTCTTGCGGATGACGTGCGGGTCGCCGCCGTGGAACCCGCACGCGATGTTAGCCGACGTGATGTACGGCATGATGGCCTCGTCGGCGCCGAGGGTCCATCGCCCGTACGACTCGCCCATGTCGCAGTTCAGGTCGATCACGCTCGCCATCGCGTCACTCCTCCTGGGCGCCGCGGGCCGATCGGCCCGGCGTCGCCGGTTCGGTTCATCCCGCGACCGCGGGACCCGCGGCGCGCTCGAGCCAGGCGGCTTCGGCCCCGAGCGCCGCGTGAGCCTCTTCCAGCGTCACCTGCCGGAAGCGCACCCGGTGGCCCGGCCGCGTCTGACCGATCGCGCCGATGTCGACCCCGATCACGGTGGCGATCTTCGTGTAACCGCCCGTGGTCTGGCGATCCACCAGCAGCACGATCGGCTGCCCCTCGCCGGGCACCTGGATGCCGCCCAGCGGGATGCCGTCCGAGACGATGTCGTGGCCCCGGGCGTGCGCGATCACGGGCCCCTTCAGACGATACCCCATCCGGTCGGCCTGGGGAGTGACGTCGTAGGGGCTCTCGAGGAAGGCGCGAATGCCCTCCGCGGTGAAGCGGTCGTCCTGCGGGCCCAGGATGACGCGGCATTCCCGCTCGGCCGGATATTCGGGCCGGAGCGGCGCCGGGACCGCGCGGCCCTCGCGCCCGGCACCGGCCGGCGCGCCGATCGCGAGCGCGTCGCCTTTCTGGAGCGCCCGGCCCTCGAGCCCCCCGAGCCGCCCCCGGAGGTAGGTCGCGCGCGAGCCCAGCGCGCGCGGAACGTCGAGCCCGCCCACCACCGCGACGTAGGCACGGCAGCCGGCGCTCGCCATCTGGAAGGCGAGCACGTCGCCCGGCTGGACGCGAACGGCCGTCCAGGTCGGCGCCTCGTGCCCGTTGATCGTGAAGCCCATCGGGGCTCCCGTCACCGCGACGACCGCGGAGCGCCGGGCCTCGAGGCGGGGACCCTTGATGGTGCATTCCAGCGCGGCCGCCGTGTCCGGGTTCCCGACCAGCCGGTTGGCGACCAGGAAGGCGACGCGGTCCATCGGCCCCGACGGCGGGACGCCCACACGCTGATAGCCGAAGCGACCGAGGTCCTGGATCGTGGTCAGGAGGCCGGGATCGGCGACGACGAGCGTGCTCAGCGGGCTACCCTCGGCTTAGTCGATCCGACGGCCTTCGGCGAGTGGCGCACGCTCCGGCCCCTCCCGCCGCCCCTGGCGGCCCCCCGGTCACGCCGCGTCCTCGATGCGGGGACGGTAGGCGCCGGCCGCCACGCGCTCGGCGACGGCGTCGAACTCCGCCGCGTCGATCGGCCGGAAACGGACGTGATCCCCGGCCCGGAGGAGGATGGGGTCGGGCGCGGCGGGGTCGTAGAGCCGCACCGGCGTCCGCCCGAGCAGCCAGAAGCCACCCGGGCTCTCCACGGAGTAGATGGACGTTTGCGTGCCGCCGATCCCGACGCTGCCGGCGGGAGTCTTGATCCGGGGCCGGTCGAGGCGCGGGATCGTGAGCTCGGGTGGCTGGCCGGCCATGTACGGAAGCCCCGGCGTGAAGCCGACGAAGTACACGTAGTGCTCGGTGCCGGCGTGGAGGCGGACGACGTCCTCGGGTGTCAGCCCGAGCCGGCGGGCCACCGTCTCCAGATCGGGTCCGTGCACGCCCCCGTAGGCGCACGGAAGCTCCACCCGGCGGCCGGCGGGGGGGCGTGCGACTGCGAGGCCGGCGACCAGGTCCGAGAGCCGCGCGCGGAGCGTGGCCCATGGCAGGACGAGCGGGTCGTAGTGGACGAGGAGGGACCGGAACGTCGGAATCGTGTCGACGAGCCCCGGCAGCCCCGCGTCGAGGAGCAGGCGCTCGAGCGTCAACGCGCGGGTGTTGGCCTCCCGCGAGATGTCGTCGCCCAGCTCGACCGACACCGCCCCGTCCCCGGCGGGGAGAAAGCGCGGCGTCGAGTAGACGCCCATCCGGTCGGGAGGCGCCGCGCGGCTAGAGCGCCGCGAGCGCGTGGTCCGGGAGGTCGGTGACGAACATGTGGCCGGGCGCGTGGGTGATCACGAGCGGCGCCTTGGCTTCGAGCGCCACCGCCTGGGGCGTCACCCCGCACGCCCAGAACACCGGCTGCTCGCCGGCGAGCAGCGTGGGCGGCTCGCCCCAATCGGGCTTCATCACGTCGGCCACGCCGATCAGCCCCGGATCGCCCACGTGGACGGGCGCCCCGTGGGCCATCGGATAGCGCGCCGTGACGGTCACCGCCCGCGGCACGAGCGGCGCGGGAATCGGCCGCATGGACACCACCATGGGACCCCGGAAGGCGCCGGCCGGACGGCACTGGACGTTCGTCCGGAACATGGGGACGATCCGCTGCTCCTCGATGTGGCGCACGGGAACGCCCGACTGCAAGAGCGCCGACTCGAACGTGAAGGAGCAGCCGAGGAGGAAGGCGACGAAATCGTCCCGCCACTCGTGCGTGATGTCGGTCACCTCGGCCGTGAGACGCCCGTCCCGATAGATCCGGTACTTCGGGACGTCCGAGCGGAGGTCGGCGCCGGGCGCGACACCCGCGGGCTCGGGATTCCCCGGATCGGTGACCTCGATCAGGGGGCAGGGCCGAGGGTTCCGCTGGCAGAAGACCAGGAAATCGTAGGCTTGCGCCTGGGGCAGGATCACGAGATTCGCCTGGACGTACCCGGGCGCCAGCCCGGCGGTTCCCCCCGTGTAGCGCCCCTGCCGAATGGCCTGCCGGATCTCCTTCGGTGTCCGCCCGGGCTCCATCGCGCTCGCCTCCTGGGTCCTCGGTCGAGGTCGGATCTTCGCGCCGCCGGCCCCCGCCGTCATCGCCGGCTCGGGTCCTTCCGGTGGCGCGTCGGGTGAAATGTCGGGAAGTGAAAGTCTGACCCCGGCATTATGGCCCACGGAGAGAATGCCGGCAACGGGCCTCGCCTGTTGGGTTGACAGGCGGCGGGGTGGAGGCGTAGCGTCGAGCTATGGCTCTATGGGCACGTGTCGCGGCTGTCAGCGCCCTCGCGGTGGCGCTGGGGGGCGGGATGGCGTACGCGGGCAGCGACCCGACCACCGCGGCGGGGACGCTCGCGGCGCCCGTTACGCCGAGCCCGGCGAGCGAGCTGCCGCTGGTCCTCTCGATCCGCGCCCTGTCCGTCGGTCCGACGGCGTTTCCCCAGGTTCCAGAGGTCGAGCGCGTCACCGCGCCGACCGGAGCCGGGACCACCCGCTGGCCCACGGGCGAGATCGCGAAGGGTGTCTACCTCCACGTGAACCCGGTGTGCCTCCCGGGCGTGGACGAGCCCCTCATCCCCAGCGCGCGCCCGCGTCGCCGCTAGCATCCGTCGCGCGCGGCTAGCATCCGTCGCGCGCGCGGGCCGCTCGAGCGCGCCCGCCCCGACCTTCCCGTGACGATCTCGGTGTTCCGGGTCCGCGGTGCGACCGTCGCCGATGCCGCCCCGATCTGCCGGATCTACAACCAGGGCATCGAGGACCGGGTTGCCACGCTGGAAACCGAGCTGCGGACACCCGCGGAGCGCGCCGAGTGGCTCCGGGCGCGGGACGCGCGGCATCCCGTGCTCGTCGGCGAGGCCGACGGGGTCGTCGTGGGATGGGCGAGCCTCAACGTGTTCAACGCCCGCCGGGCGTACGACCAGGTCGCCGACCTCTCCCTCTACGTCGAGCGCGAGTGGCGGGGCCGGGGCGCCGGGCGCCAGCTCCTCGAGGCACTCGTCGCGAGGGCGCGCGATCTCGGCTTCCACAAGCTCGTGCTGGCTGCGTTCCCCTGGAACGAGGCCGGCATGCGCGCGTACCGGCGGGCGGGCTTCCGCGACGTAGGGGTCTACCGGGAGCAGGGGCGACTGGACGGGCGCTGGGTCGACACGATCGTCATGGAGAAGATCCTGGACGGCCCCAACGCCCACTGACGGGGCTCAGACTTCGACGGGCCCAGACTTCGCCATCGGGACGCTCCCGCCGGCCATCGGCCGAAGCGCCCCGATGGCGGGGTCTGACCCCGCCTAGAACGGCTGGAGGGCGCCGGTCGGGTCGAAGGCGATCGGGGCGGGATCGCCGACCGGGGACAGGTCGTCCCGCTTGGCGACCTCGGCCAGCAGGTTCTCCGAGACGTCCACCTCGGTGATCTTGAGTGTGTTCTTGATCCGCACGACCCGCGCATCCTCCACGCGGTCAAGCCCGAGACAGGAAAGCGCGACGCCGATGGCCTCCTGCGTCGAGTCGAGCGTCGCCGGCATCTTGCAGCCGGCCGGCGAGCATGCGGTAAGGCCGTTCACGTAGGTGGCCTCCCAGTCGATCTTGTCGACGAGCCGGCGCGTCGTGAAGTCCGCGCTCCCGATGCCGATGGCGTTGCCGTAGGTATGCGCGGTCAGGTCGCACACCACGACGAACGTGACCTTCGGGCTCGTGTACGGCGGCTCGAAGAAGGTCCCGTGCCGGCCGATGATGTTCGAGTCCATGCCGGAGCCCGAGATGTCCTTGCCCATCTCGTCGACGATCAGGAGATCGATCTGCTCGAACGGCAGCCGCGCCATCCAGCTCTTGGCCTTCCGCAGGAGCTCGCGCTCGCCGTCCTCCAGCGTGGCGGGGAGGAACGCCTGGACGAGCGCCGTCTCGTCGTATCCGTTCTCCACGATGCCGAGGCCGAAGGCGATCCGCGCCTTCCGCAGGACCTCACGCCCGAAGGCCCGGACCATCGGCTCGTACCGGTGCCGAACGGCCGCCCGGTGCGCCTGAACGGCGCCGCGATGCTTGCCGACGCCGATCGTCATCATCTTGAAGAGCCCCGACTCGATCTCGCCGACGAAGTCCGTGTGCGGCTTCACGCGATTGAGCACGCCGATCCAGTCGGCCTCGGCGGCATACCGATCCAGCCACACGGGCAGCCCGAGCGCTTCCCCGAGCGGGACGACGTCCATCGTGGCCCGCACCGGGCACCCCATCGTGGCCTCGGTGATCCCGTAGTGCTCGAGCACGGAGCGCTGGCCGTCAGCCGTCCCCCCGCCGTGGCTGCCCATCGCGGGAAAGATGAACGGCCGGGCGCCGAGCGCCTTGACGTGCTCCACCGCGGCCTTGGCGATCACGTCGATGTTCACGATGCCGCGGCTGCCAACCGCCAGCGCCACGCTCTGCCCGGGCTTGATCGGCAGCGCCAGGCTCCCGAGCGTCTGCCGCACGGCGCCGGGGATGTCCTGGAGCATCGGGCCCGCGAACTGCTGCTTGATGCGGGCCATGCGAGGCAGATGGGACGCACGCGGAATCCCGGTCAGCTTCATCGCGATCCTCCTGGAATGACGGCCGTCACTTCGGCTTGGTGAGCTCGTTCCGCACGGCGCCCCCGTCGGCGGTGGTACCCTGCCATTTCCAGACCCAGTTCTTCCCGTCCTGGCTTTCGTGGAAGGTCATCGTCCCCTTCGAGGTCGCCGTCTCGTAGACCACCCCGCCGTCGACGACGCGCATGATTCCGGGTCGCTGGGCCCCGGGCATGCCGCGGAGCACGGTGTAGAAGGCGCCCGTGTCCTGGATGACGGCCTGGATGGCTTGCGGCTGCGCCTGCTGGATCAGCTCCGACCCGTACCAGTTGCCGGCCAATATCCTGAAGTCGCCGGGCTGCATGATCCGGGCCGGGCCCGCCGGCGGCGTCGCGGCGCACCCGGCCAGTGTCGCGGCAAGGCCGACCCCGCCCAGCGCCACCCTCGCCCGCCGAGCCACACCCGACCGCGCGCTGCTCTCGAACATGGTGTCAGCCTCCTCTGGGCCCCGGGCACACGGAGCTGCGGCGCTCGGGACGCCTCGCGCCGAGTAGAAGATACGCGCGTTGGCGGCCCTGGCCAATCCCCCCGACGCGGGCGCGCGGCGCCCCGCGCGGATCGATGCCGGGTCGGCCTCCGAGGCGGCCGGTCCGCAAGAGCAGCAATCGCGGGAGTTTGGCCTTGACTTGATCCGGGGCGACTCCTACGATAGCGTACTCACCGCACGGGAGGCGCGTGCTCATCCCCAAGCATTCACACGAGTCGAAGCGACGGTCATGCCGGCCAGGGATGGTGATCTCCATCGCCGCCGTCGTGCTCTCGGGCTGCACCATCTTCGGCGGGCGACCGAGCACCGTGGCGCCAGCCGCGACTCTGTACGACGCCGGTGAGCGGCTGCTCCTCCAGGACAAATACGAGCAGGCCCGCGAGCAGTTCTCCCTGCTGGCGGAGCGCCATCCCGAGTCGGATCTGGCGCCGGTGGCCCGCTTCCTGGTCGGCGAGACGTACTTCCGCGCCAAGGATTTCGAGAAGGCGGTCCCCGAGTTCGAGTCGTTCGTCACCCTCTACCCCGGGCACCAGATCGCCGACCTCGGCCAGTACCGGCTCGCGCGCAGCTTCTTCGACCAGATGCCGACGCTGGAGCGCGACCAGAAGATCACGGCCCAGGCCCTCGCCGAGTTCCGGCGGCTGATCCAGCTCTACCCCGAGAGCCGCTACGCGCCCGACGCGATCGTGAAAATCGAGGCGTGCCGGCTGCGGCTCGCGCAGAAGGAGCTGTGGATCGCGGCCTTCTACGTGCGCCAGGGCAAGTACGAATCGGCGCTGCCGCGGTTCGACACGGTGATCAAGGACTACGGGCGGACGCAGGCGGCGCCGGAGGCCCTCTATCAGAAGGCCGACGCGCTCGGGCGCCTGGGGCGGACGGACGAGGCGGCCTCGGTGCTGAAGCGCCTCGTCGACGAGTTCCCGTCGAGCGAGTGGTCGCGCCGGGCGCGGGAGCGCCAGGCCGCGCGCGGAGCCTGAGACCCGATGTCCGAGGCGCGAGCACCGGCAGTGGGGCGCTCGGCCGGCCGGTAGCGCGCGTCGTGCACGTCGACATCACGGGAAGCTGCTGAGAGGAGCGTTCATGGGCGAGCGGCTGCTCGAGCTCAAAGGTCTGAAGACGCACTTCTTCACCGAGGAAGGCGTCGTCCGCGCGGTGGACGGCGTGGACCTGCACATCGACAAGGGCGAGACCCTCGGCGTGGTCGGCGAATCCGGGTGCGGCAAGACCGTCACCGCGCTGTCCATCATGAAGCTCATCCCGATGCCGCCCGGCAAGATCGTCGAAGGCCAGATGCTCTATGAGGGCCGCGATCTCGTCACCTTGCCCCCCGCCCAGATGCGGAAGGTGCGGGGCAAGGAGATCTCCATGGTCTTCCAGGAGCCGATGACCTCTCTGAATCCCGTCTTCACGATCGGGGAGCAGATCGCCGAGGCCATCCGTCTCCACGAAGGGCTCGGGCGCCGAGCGGCGATGGACAAGACCGTCGACATGCTCAAGCTCGTGCACATCCCGAACCCCGAGCGGCGCGTGAAGGAGTACCCCCACCAGCTCTCCGGCGGGATGCGTCAGCGCGTGATGATCGCCATGGCGCTCTCCTGCAACCCGAAGCTCTTGATCGCCGACGAGCCGACCACGGCCCTCGACGTCACCATCCAGGCGCAGATCCTCGAGCTGCTGAACGAGCTGAAGGCCAAGCTCGGCATGGCGGTCCTCCTGATCACGCACGACATGGGCGTCATCGCGGAGACGGCGCAGCGGGTCATGGTCATGTACGCCGGCAAGGTGGTCGAAGAGGCGTCGGTCAAGAATCTCTTCAAGGAGCCGCTCCACCCGTACACGCAGGGGTTGTTGCGCTCCATTCCTCGGATCGACACGGCGGCGACGCACAAGCAGCGGCTCGCGGCGATTCCCGGCGTGGTTCCCAGCCTGCTGAATCTCCCGCAGGGATGCCGTTTCGCCCCGAGGTGTCAGTTCGTGAAGCCCATGTACACGGAGAAGGAACCGCCGCTGAAGGAAGTCAAACCCGGCCACAAGGTGGCGTGCTGGCTGTACTAGCGGGGGGAGACGACAAATGGCCGAGCCGCTGCTGCGGGTCAAGAATCTCGTCAAGCACTTCCCGATCAAGGGCGGGCTCTTCTCGCGGGAAGTGGCGCGCGTGCACGCCGTCGACGGGATCTCGTTCGAGATCAACGCCGGCGAGACCCTCGGCCTCGTGGGCGAGTCGGGGTGCGGCAAGTCGACCACCGGCCGCTGCATCCTCCGCCTGATCGAGCCGACGTCGGGCGAGGTCTGGTTCGGGGGCAAGAACGTCACGACGATGGACAAGCGGTCGCTTCGGGCCCTCCGCCGCGACCTGCAGATCATCTTCCAGGACCCGTACGCGTCGCTGAACCCGCGGATGACCGTCGGCTCGATCGTCGGCGAAGCGCTCATCATCCACAAGCTGGCCCAGAACCGGCGCGAGCGCGAGGAGAAGGTCGCGCACCTGCTGGAGACGGTGGGTCTCCACGCCGACCACATGCGCCGCTATCCCCACGAGTTCTCGGGCGGCCAACGGCAGCGCATCGGGATCGCCCGCGCGCTGGCGGTCAGCCCCAAGCTCATCGTCTGCGACGAGCCCGTCTCCGCGCTCGACGTCTCGATCCAGGCGCAGGTGATCAACCTGCTCGAGGACCTCCAGAAGCAGTTCAACCTGACGTATCTCTTCATCGCCCACGACCTGTCGGTCGTCGAGCACATCAGCACGCGGGTCGCGGTCATGTACTTGGGCAAGATCGTCGAGGTCGCGCCGTCGAAGGACCTCTACTCGAACCCGCGCCACCCCTACACCGAGGCGCTGCTCTCGGCGGTCCCGATCCCCGACCCCGAGGTCAAGCGCCAGCGAATCCTGCTCGAGGGCGACGTCCCGAGCCCCATCCGCCCGCCGGCCGGGTGCCATTTCCACACCCGCTGCCGCATTCGCCAGGTGCCCGGCATCTGCGTGGACCAGGAGCCGCCGCTCAAGTCGGGGACGTCGGGGCATCTGGTGTCCTGTCACTTCCGGGACTAGCCGCCGTCACGTCCGCGATCGCGCACGCCGCGGCCCTGCGCGTGAGCGCCCGGGCGTGACGCTCGCGATCGAGTCCTTGACTCCCGCCGGCGTGGCGGCGCACCGGGCGGCGCTCGTGGCGCTCCTCCGGGACGCCGTCGAGAGCGGGGCGTCCGTCGGCTTCCTGCCTCCGCTCGGCGAGGCCGAGGCCGCCGGGTACTGGGACAGCGTGTCCCTGGCGCTCGGCGACGGATCGCGGGTGGTGCTGGCCGCCCTCGACCCGGAGCTCGGACTCGTGGGCTCCGGCCAGCTGGACCTCGCCATGCGGGCGAACGCCCGGCACCGGGCCGAGGTGTCGAAGGTGATGGTGCACCGCCGGGCGCGCCGCCGCGGCGTCGGCCGGGCGCTCATGCTCGCGCTGGAGGCGCACGCCCGCCGCCTCGGGCGCACCACGCTCGTCCTCGACACGCGGCAGGGCGATCCTTCGGAAGCGCTCTACCGGGGTGTCGGCTGGACCTTCGCCGGCGCGATCCCCCGCTACGCCCGGAGCGCCGCCGGCGGCCTCGACGCGACCGCGCTGTACTTCAAGCTCCTCGATCCGCCGGCCTGAGCGCGATCGCCGCCACCCACCCTCAGGGGCTGGGGATGCGGGGGAGGCTCGCCAGGTTGTTCGTGATCTCGTCGTCGCCGGGCGTCCGGAGGTAACGCCGGCCGCGACTGCTGCGCGCGACGTGGATTGGCACGGCTTGCCCGACCGGCGTCGCCGACGGGTCGAGCGCCATGGTGATCCGGCCCCGCTCGATCAGGTGGGCGGCGTCGGCGACGGTCAGGCGCCACATTCGCCGGCCATCCGCCATGAACCCGGCGACTTGCTGCGACACGAAGTCCGAGTCCCCGAAGGGGCTCGGCTGATCGGGCTCGAAGAACCGCACCGACAGCTTCCGCGCCAACGGCCCCAGGAAGACGCGCAGGACGCCGTCCCGCAGCTCGACCGACGTCGGCGAATATCCCTCGAGCGGCAGCGCGTCTCCTTCCTGCTCGGACTTCTCCCTGACGAAGTTGGCGAGCTTGTCGCTCACCTCGGCATCGAGCACGAAGTGGTCGAGCAGCCCGAGCCCGATCCACCCCAGCGAGTAGCCGACGATGAACACCGCGCACACTGCGTAGGCGGTGAACGCCACCTTCGCCGAGATCGCCGCGACGATTCCGAGCCCGCCGATGAACGCGAGGCTGATCAGCGCGATCCCGGCGAGCGCCCCGAGCGCCGTGATCCAGGCGTCCGAGTCCTGGAAGGGCTCGCCGAACGTCTCTGGCTTCACGCCGATCTCCCGCGGCAGCGCGTTCTTCTCGTCGGCGATCGCGCCCACCTCCTCGTCGATCGCCTCCCGATCGCCGCCGGCGCATTTCTCGGCCGCCAGCTCCCGGAGCCTCGCGTGCATCTCGGCCAGGGTCCGGCTGGGCTGGAGGTCGGGAGGCAGTTCCCCCGGCAGGGGATCGCGGGGGACGTCCCCACGGTCGAGCCGGAACGCCAGGCCGAACTCGACGTACCAGCCGTAATGCCAGTGGTCGCCCTCGGCCCGGCCGCGGATGTGCAGCAGGTCGTGACCGAGCTCGGCGGCCGGCTCGATCGTCGCGGAGAAGTCGACCAGCGTGGCGTCCTCGCCGTCGAGCTCGATCCCGACGGATTCGCGCAGCAGGCAGCCCTCGAGCGGGTCGAAGTCCGAGGCGTCCAGGCAGAGCGAACGGATCTGCGACGCCCGGATCGAGCGGAGGATGGCGAATCCCGCCCGCATGAAGCCGACGGTCTCGTCGGTGCTGGACGCGAGCACCGACAGGGGCAGCGGCTCCGGAAGCACGTCCCCCGTCTGGATCTGGATCTGCAACGACTCCTCGGGGCCCGGCCCCTCGCCCTGGCGCGTCCAACGCCGGACGATCCCGTCGACCGCGAGAGGATCGCCGGAGGCCCCGGTCGGATCGACCGGGTGCGGCTTCGGGAGGAGCGATGCCCTCGACGTGGCGTCGTCGCCCGAGGTCAGGAGCGTGGCGCGCACCCCGGCAGCGAGCTCCGAGGCGACCAGCCCGATCGGATCGATGCCCGCTTGCATCAGCAACCCGCCGACGGTGCTGTCCCGGATGCAGTCCTGCTCCGCGGGGGTGAGCTCCCAGACGACGTGCGGCTCCACCCCCGTGAGCACCACGCGGCCGCCGGACGCTTGTTGGACATCTGGCCCGAACATCTCCGCGTCGAATCCGGGCTCGGGAGGACCGGCCTCGAGCACCGGCCCCGACTGCTCGGCGAACTCCAGCACGACGTTCTGGTGCGGTCGGCCGTCGATCGTCGCCTCGACCCGCTCGAGCGAGTCGTGGATGACGAGCCGGCCCAGCAGCGGGATCTCGTTGAAGAGGACCTGGCGGCCGTCGCACGACGTCGCCGGCAGGGGCGGGATCGGCAGGCCCAGCACCCGCGTGAACAGGAAGCGCGAGTTCCGCAGCTCGAGCTCGGGAGGGTGCTGGTCGAGCCGGAGGTCGAAGGCGAAGTGCCGGTCGACGTCTCCCGTGACCGCGCCGTCGCGCTGCTGCCACAGTCGCCCGCTCGCGTCGTGATGGAACCAGACGCGCGACACCGCCACGTGCAGCTGGGCCTCGCCTTCGATCACCACGGCCTCGAACGGCTGGGGCGGGATGGACTTGGGCGGGAACCGCCCTTCGAACATCTCCTGGACGACGGTGCGGTGGAGCTCGATCAGGGTGTCGGGATTGTCCATCAGCGTGCGGTCCGATCGCCCGGGGACTGGTCGGAGGGGGCGACCCGGCGGCCGCCGTTCGGTTTCGAGCCCGGTCGCGGCCGCGCGCGGAGCGTCGGCTTCGCGCGCACGCGCACCGCCGCGGGATCGAGCGCGAGGCGCGCCTCGCCCCTCGCGTCGGCGCGCCGGCCGAGCGCGCGGAGGATCGCGAGCAGGTCGTCGACGGGCCCCGGAAGGAGCCCGGCGCGCCGCATCGCCTCCACCGCCCCGGCGGGGTCCTCGACCAGGCGCGCCGCTTCCTCCGGCCGGGCCGCCAGCCAGCGATCGGCGGCGGCGGCGGCGCGGACGAGCTGCTCGATTGCCGCGTCCGACCAGGGCTGGTCGACGCCGGATCGGGCCATGACGGCGGCGAGGTCCGCTGCGCTCGGCGCCGGGCCCGACGGCGTGATCGAGAGGCGCTTCAGAGGGAACGGGGGACGACGACCCACGCGACCTTCCACTTCCTGCGCCGGCGGAGCGCGTCGGAACAGACACGGTAGCGGCCCCGGCCGCTCTCCATCGCCGCGTCTCGGAGTCTAACGCCGTCCGCGCCGGAACATCAAGGGCACGGAGACCTGAGACTCATGCCGGTGGGACCGGGCGGGCTTCCCGTGACGCTGCCGTCGACCGGCCTGCCTCCGGCTGCCGCGCCCGGGCACGGAGCCGCGCGTCGCGGCGCTGCGCGACGAACCCCTGGATCCGCGCCTCGGTCTCCGCCCGCGTGTACGTCTGCCGGAAGAGCCAGCGCAGCCCGGCCTCGAGCTCCTCGACGCTCATGCGCTTGGGAGCGAAGGTGACGTCGAAGAGCGTGCACCGATCCCAGTATCGGTCCTGGAGGAGCCGGCCCTCGCGGCGGAGGCGGGCGTGGAGCGGCGTGCCGGGAAAGGGCGTCAGCACCGTGTACTGCACCTCGGCCAGCCCGGATGCGCGCACGAACTCGAGGACCTGGGGGAAGACGTCCGGCGTGTGCGTGTCGAGGCCGAGAATGAAGCATCCGTTGACGCTCACCCCGCGCGACTGCAGCGTGTCGATCACCTTCCGGAGGCGGGGAGCCCGGCGACGCTTCCAGTCGACGGGATCGATGCCGGACAGGTCGTCGGCCCGGGGGCTCTCGAACCCGATCAGGACCTGTCGGCAACCCGACGCCGCCAGGCGATCGCACAGCCCGGGGTCGTCGGCCACGGACGCGTCGGTCTCGGTGAAATACTGAATCCCCTCCGGGGTCACCG
This sequence comes from Candidatus Rokuibacteriota bacterium, assembly GCA_044867785.1. Classification (GTDB taxonomy): domain Bacteria; phylum Methylomirabilota; class Methylomirabilia; order Rokubacteriales; family DASRDR01; genus DASRDR01. Next base: position 62,575 of record JBIOVM010000170.1, read on the forward strand.
CGCGCAAGAACTCGTCCGTCCAGCGCCGGTCGAGGAACGTGTTGTCGTCGGCCAGCTCGAAGAACGGCTCGGCGGCGTGCGCCCGGGCGGCGCGGATCTCCGCAAGCACCCGCTCGACCGGCTTCTGGTTGAAGCGCGTCGTGATCCGCAGGCTCGCTGCGCAGAACTCGCAGGCCCGCGGACAGCCGCGCGAGGTCTGGACGGTGAGCCGATTGTACTGGCGGCCGTCGAGCAGATCGAAGCGCGGAGTGGCGTAGAGCGCGGGCTCGAACACTCCGCTTCGCGCCCCCTCGTAGACCCGCTCGAGCCGGCCACGCTCCGCGTCCGCCACCACGCGGGGCCATGCCCCCTCGGCGCCGCCGAGGACCACCGCGTCGGCATGGCCCAGCGCCTCGTGCGGCAGCATCGACACGTGGAGGCCACCCAGGACGACGGGCACGCCGCGCGTCCGGAAACGGTCGGCCAAGGCATACGCCGCGTCCATTCGGGCGGTGAAGCTCGAGATGCCCACCAGGTCCACGTCCGGCAGGGACGCGAGCGCCGCCAGATCGTCGACCTCCAGGTAGTTGATCTCGTGCCCCGGCGGCGTGAGCCCCGCCACGGTCAGGAGCCCCAGGCTCGGCAGACTGGCGATGACCCGGCCGCGGCGCACGAAGCCCGGCAGCGTGACCCCGAGCGCGGCGAGCTCGGCCGTGCGCACGCGGACGCCGCTGATCGCGACGAGGCCGATCTTCATGACCGCTCTGGCCGGGGTGCCGGGGCGTGAGCCGCGCGACGTGACAGGCCGGCCGCCAGGAGGAAGGTCGCCGCGATCAGCGCCGCCACGGGAACCGGCAGGGCATATCGCGCGGGGCGCCAGAACGCCGACAGGACGAGGAGACTCGGCAGGCCGATCGTGCCCACGAGCAACAGCCGGCAACCGGCGCGGCGCACCGGGTCGCTCCAGCGGGCGCGCCGCATCCACGGCACGTACAGCAGGTTGAGGGCGGGGAGCGCGATCGCGGCGATATGCCCGAGGCGCGTCAGGCGTCGCGGCAGGTCGTCGAAGGCCCGGAACCCCGGCGGAGGCTCGAGGGGGCCTCCGAAGGACCAGAGGCCCAGCACGGCGCCCGCCGTCATGCCCGCGCCGATCATCCACCACGCGACCTCGAGGTTCGCCCGGCCCATCGCACGCCGGCCTTTCGACCTGCCGGAGCGCTTGCTGACGCGCGTGGTGTCCATGGCTCCTCGCTTGCACCCGAACGCAAGGCAATGGGGATGCCACGAAGCGTGATCAATGCAAAACAGGAGGTTACGATGGCCCGGGGCACGATGATCCGCGAGGGCGCGATGGACCAACCCCCGATTTGGGTGGGGGACCCCCAGGTTTCGACCAGACGCTCGGCGCGGACGAACGAGCGTAAGATACCGGCACCCATGGGGTCGCTCGCCGCGCTTCTCGGCCAGTCGCCCGGCATCAGCGCGCTTCGTGAGAGCGCGACCCGACTCCTCCAGCACTCCTCGGACCGCGGGCGGCTCCTGCCGGTCCTGATCCAGGGCGAGACGGGCGTGGGCAAGGGCCTCCTAGCCCGGGCGCTCCACGACGAGGGGCCGCGCGCCGCCCACCCCTTCCTGGACGTCAACTGCGCGGCGATCCCCGATACCTTGCTCGAGGCGGAGCTGTTCGGATTCGAGCGCGGGGCCTTCACGGACGCGCGCGAGCCCAAGGCCGGGCTGTTCCAGGCGGCGAACCGCGGCACCCTGTTCCTGGACGAGGTCGCGCTCCTGGCCGATGGCCTCCAGGCGAAGCTCCTGAAGGTCCTGGAGGACCGTACCGTCCGCCGGCTCGGGGCGACGCGCTCCGAGCCGGTCGACGTCTGGATCGTCACCGCGAGCAACGCCGACCTGCTGGCGGCGGTGCGCGCCCACCGCTTTCGCGAGGACCTTTACCACCGGCTCGCGGTCGTGACCCTCCGCCTACCGCCCCTCCGCGAGCGGGCCGCGGACATCGTTCATCTCGCGGAGCACTTCCTGGCCGGGGCGTGCCGGGAATACGGCTTGCCGACCAAGCGCTTGGCATCCGACGCGGTGACGGCGATCCTCCGGCACCCCTGGCCCGGCAACGTCCGGGAGCTCATCAACACGATGGAGCGGGTCGCCCTGCTGGTCGACGCGCCACTGATCTCGGCCGACGCGCTCGACCTCCCGGCGCCGGTCGAGACCGCTCCGCCCGCGCCCGAAGCGGCCGCTCCGGAGCACAACCTCGGCGCGGCGCTCGGCACGGTGGAGCGGGCGCGGCTCCTCGAGGCGCTGGACGAGACGTTCTGGAACGTGACCCGGGCCGCGCGGCGGCTGGGAATCTCCCGCGATACCTTGCGGTACCGGATCGCCAAGCACCGGCTCCGTCCCGGTGGGCCTCGGCCCGAGGCCGGCGCGGAGCCCGTGGTCGAGCCGGCGTCGCTCGCCTCGCCCCCCCGCGCGGCGATTCCCCCCGATGCGGCGGCGTCCGCAGTGCGGTGGGAGCAGCGACGCGTCACCCTCCTGCGTGCGGCCCTCGGCGGGCCACCGCCCGACGACGACCGGCTCTACCCCAGCCGGCTGATCGAGACGCTGATCGACAAGGCGCGCAGCTTCGGGGGACGCGTCGAGGACCTCGGTCCGACCGGCATCGTGGCGGCCTTCGGCCTCGAGCCCGTGGAGGACGCGGCGCACCGGGCGGCCCACGCCGCCGTCGCGATTCGCAAAGCGGTCGAGCACGGGCGGCACGCCGGCTCGCCGGGCGTCACGGTCCGGCTGGGTATCCACGTGACCCAGCTCCTGGTCGGCCACGGAGGTCGGGACATCCGGCTCGAGCTCGACGGCAAGCGGCGGGCCTGGCAGACGCTCGAGGGCCTCGTCCTCCGGGCCGAACCGGATGAGACGCTCGTCTCCGAGACGGCGGCGCCGTTCCTGGACCGCCGGTTCACCCTCGGTCCGGTCGCCGGGGAGGGCTCGGCGTACCGGCTGGAGGGAGTCGAGCGCGCCGGGCTCGGCTCGACGCGCCTCACGATGCTGGCGGGGCGGACTCACGAGCTGGAGATCCTGCGGGACCGCTTCGCGGCCGCCGCCGAGGGTCATGGGCAGGTCGTGGGCATCGTGGGCGAAGCCGGCATCGGGAAGTCCCGGCTCCTGCTCGAGCTCCGCAAGAGCCTCCGGAGCGAGCGCGTGGCCTGGTTCGAGGGTCAGTGCCTGTCGTATGGGAGCGCGGTGCCCTACCTACCGGTGATCGCGATCCTGCGGCGGAGTCTCCGTATCGTCGACGGGGACAGCCCCGCCTCGATGGCGCGCAAGGTGCGGTCGGGACTGGAAGAGCTCGAAATGAGCCCGGAAGAGTGGGCACCGTACCTGCACCAGCTACTCGGCGTCAAGGAGGGCACCGAGCGCCTGAGCGTGCTGAGCCCCGAGGCCATCAAGACCCGCACCGTCGAGGTCCTCCGCCAGATGAGCCTCCGAGGCAGCCGGCAGCGGCCGATCGTGTTCGTCTGCGAGGACCTCCAGTGGATCGATCCCAGCTCGGAGGAGTGTCTCGCCTCGCTGATCCAGGCGGCGGCCGGCGCATCGGTCCTCTCGCTCATGACGTACCGTCCCGGCTACCGGCCGTCCTGGATGGACAAGTCCTACGCGACCCAGCTCGCCCTCCAGCCGCTCTCGCGGGGCGACAGCCAGCGGATCGTCACCTCGCTGCTCGCCACCCGCTCCGCGCACGACACGGTGGCGCCGGCGATCCTCAGCAAGGCGGAAGGGAACCCGTTCTTCCTCGAGGAGCTGTGTCGGGCCGTCTCCGAGCAGGCCGAGACGCCCGGCGGTGTCGCCGTGCCGGACACGGTTCAGGAGGCGCTCCGCGCCCGCATCGATCGGCTCCCCGAAGGCGCCAAGGACGCGCTCCGCACGGCGGCCGTGATCGGCCGCGAAGTGCCTCTCCGCCTCTACCAGGCGGTGTGGCAGGGACCGGGCGCCGTCGAGCAGCACCTGCGCGAGCTCACGCGGCTCGAGTTCCTCTACGAGCAGACGCGGCCCCGCGAATCCGTGTGCGTGTTCAAGCACGCGCTGACTCAGGAGGTCGTGTACGAGAGCCTGCCGGTCGCCCAGCGGCACGCGCTCCACTCGGCCGCCGCGCGAGCGCTGGAAGAGCTCTACGAGGGTCGGCTCGAAGAGGCGGACGATCGCCTCGCCTACCACTACGCCCGGACGGACCAGGCGGAGCGGGCCGTCGAGTGCCTCTCCCGCGTGTCGGAAAAGGCGGCGCGCGGCCACGCGCACACCGAGGCGCTGGGCGCCGTGGAAGAGGCGCTCGTCCACGTCGAGCGGCTTCCCGCCGACGCGCGCGACCGCCGGCGGTTGCGGCTCGTGCTTCGCAAGGCCTCGTCGCTCATCCAGCTCGGCCGGTTCGGCGAGGTGCTGGGCGTCCTGCTCCAGTGGCGGGCGAGCCTGGAGCGCCTGGACGACGCCGCGCTGGCCGCGTACTACCACTTCCTGCTCGCCCGGACGAACCTGTTCCTCGGCGATCGGGAGCGGGCGATCCAGAGCGCCGAGCGCGCGATCGCCGAGGCCGCGCGCAGCGGGGACACGGCCACGCGCGGCAAGGCACACTACGTGCTGGCGCAGGAGGCCCCCCTGTCCGGGCGGGCGGCCGAGGGCATCGGCCACGCCCTCGAATCGCTCGCGTGCCTCGAGCGCGCCGGGCGCGCGTGGTGGATCGGACACGCGCACTGGGTCGTCGGGCTGAATCACGCGCAGCTGGGCGAGCTCGGCGCGGCGCTCGAGGCCGAGACGCGCGCTCGCGTCATCGGCGAGACGGTGGGCCACCGCCAGCTCCAAGCGTCCGCGCTGTGGGCGACGGGCGTCGTGCAGGCGGCGCTCGGCGAGGTCGAAGCCGGCATCGAGGCCTGCCAGCAGGGCGTCGCCGTCGCACCGGATCCCCTCATGCGCGCCGTCTCGCTCGGGTGGTTGGGGTTCGCCTTCATCGAGCACGCCGACGCCGCCCGCGCGATTCCCGCGCTGGAGGCCTCGGTCCAGCAGCACGGCGCGTTTCCGTTCCCCCAGTTCCAGGGGTGGTTCACGGCCTTCCTCGCCGAGGCGTATCGGCTGAGCGGACAGCGCGAGCGGGCCCAGGCGACCGCCCTGGAAGCGCTCGAGATCACCCGGGCGACGCGCTCTCTCTACGGCGTGGGCCTGGCCCTGCGCACGCTCAGCCGCATCCACCTGGACGCCGGTGAGCTGACGGAGGCCATCGCGGCGTTCCAGGAGGCGAGCGCGACCTTCGAGGGAATGCAGGCGCGGTACGACGCGGCGCGCGTCGAGCTCGACCTGGGCGAGGCCGCCCTCGCCGCCGGCGACCGGGCGGCGGCGATCGAGCACCGCGAGCGTGCCCGGCAGCGCTTCGTCGCGCTCCGCGTCCCCCGGTGGGCCGAGCGCGCGGCGGCGCTCGTCCGCGCACTCGACCCGACCGCGTGATCCCGTCGCCGCCCGGGGTCACCGCGCCCGCGCGTAGAATGTGGGGGTGATCCAGCTCGACGGGGTGTCCAAGGCCTACGGCGACCGCGTGCTGTTCCGCGAGGTCACGTGGCAGCTCGCCGGGCGCGAGCGCATCGGGCTCGTCGGGCCGAACGGTGTCGGCAAGACCACGCTCTGCCGGGTCCTGGCCGGGCTCGACCCGCCCGACAGCGGACGCGTGAGCCGGGGCCGCGAGACGACCGTCGGCTACCTTCCCCAGGAGGCCGCCGGCGAGGCGCGCGGCTCGGTCCTGGACGAGGTGCTCTCGGGGTTCCCGAAGGTCTGGGACGTCGAGCGCCAGCTCGAGGCCCTCGCTGCCCGGCTCCATGCCACGCCCGACGACGCCCTGACCGCGCGGTACGGCGACCTCCAGCACCGCTTCGAGGCGCTCGGCGGCTACCGGCTCGAGACGGAGGCGCGGGTCGTCCTCGGCGGGCTCGGGTTCCGGGATGGCGACGTCGCGCGCCCGCTCGCCGAGTTCTCGGGCGGGTGGCGCATGCGCGCGGCTCTCGCGCGCCTCCTCCTCCAGCGGCCGACGCTCCTCCTGCTGGACGAGCCGACGAATCACCTGGACCTCGAATCGCTCGGCTGGCTGGAGAGCTATCTCGACGCGTACGACGGCACTGTCGTCGTCGTGTCCCACGACCGCTACTTCCTGAACCGCATGGTGACGACGATCGCCGAGCTGTCGCCAGCCGGCCTCGACCTCTATCCCGGGGATTACGACGACCACCTGGCCCAGCGCGAGGCGCGACAGGCGCTCCTCGAGGCGCGGGCGCGGAACCAGGCCAAGCGCGTGGCGGAGATCGAGCGCTTCATCGAGCGGTTCCGCTACAAGGCCACGAAGGCGCGCCAGGTGCAGAGCCGGATCAAGATGCTCGAGCGCCTGGACCGGGTGGAGGTCGAGGGGCCCGCGCGCCACATTCGCTTCGCGTTCCCCGCGCCGCCCCGGACCGGGCGGCACGTCGTCCAGCTCCGGCGCGTCGCCAAGGCCTACGGCCCGACGGTCGTGTACGCGGGGATCGACCTCGACCTCGAGCGCGGCGACCGTGTCGCCCTGGTCGGGCCGAACGGCGCCGGCAAGTCGACCCTCCTCCGGATCCTCGCCGGCGTGCTCGCGCCCGACACGGGTGAGCGGGCCCTCGGGGCCCACGTGACGACGCACTACTACGCCCAGCACCAGCTGGACGCGCTCGACCCCGCCCGCACGGTCCTGGAAGAGATGGAGGCCGCCGCGCCGGACACCGATCGCACCCGCCTCCGGACGCTGCTCGGCGCCTTCCTCTTCTCCGGGGACGACGTGGCGAAACGCGTCGGCGTGCTGTCGGGCGGGGAGAAGGCGCGGCTCGCCCTCGCCCGGATGCTGGTGCGCCCGGCGCCCTTCCTCTGCCTCGACGAGCCCACCAACCACCTGGACCTCGCGTCGCGCGCCATCCTGGAGACCGCCCTGGCCGAGTTCGCCGGGACGATGGTGTTCATCTCGCACGACCGGTACTTCATCAATCGGCTCGCGACGAAGGTCGTCGAGGTCCGCGACGGCCGGCTGCTCACGCACCTCGGCGGCTACGACGACTACCGCGCCGATCTCGACCGGCTCGGCGCGAGCCCCAAGGCGCCGGACGCCGAGCCGCGCCCGACGCCGAGCGGCTCGGCGACGCGCGGAGGCGACGCCGGCACGGCGGCGGCGGACGTCGATCGTGCGGGCCGGCGGCAGCGCCGGTCGCGGGTCGATCCCGCCGTTCGCGAGCTCCGGCGGCGCCTGGACAGCCTCGAGGGGGAGATCCACGCGCTGGAGGCCCGGCTCGCCGAGCTGGGAACGGCGCTCGCCGACCCCGGCCTCTACGCGGACGCCGAGCGCGCTCGCGCGGTCGCGCTCGAGCGGCGGGAGGCGGAGGAGCACGTCGCCTGGCTCCTCCACGAATGGGAGACGCTCTCGGAGTCGCTGGCCGCGCATGAGTGACGGGGCGCCGGGCGCGAAGGCCTGAGCCACGATGCCCTTCGCGGCGGTCAACGGGCTACGCCTGTATTACGAGTGGCACGGGACGGACGCGGGAACGCCCGTCGTCCTGGTCATGGGGCTCGGGGGCGACACCACCGCCTGGGCGCTCCAGCTGGCCGCGCTGGCGCCGCGCCACCGCGTGCTGGTGTTCGACAACCGCGGCGCCGGTCGGAGCGACGCGCCCGACGTCGCGTACACGACGCACGGAATGGCGGATGATCTCCTCGGGCTTTTGGAGGGGCTCGGTGTCCGGCGAGCCCACCTCCTCGGGCTCTCCCTGGGCGGGGCGATCGCCCAAGAAGCCGCGCTCCGAGCGCCCGAACGGGTCGTGAGCCTCCAGCTCCACGCGACCTGGGCCGGACCCCATCCCTACTTCCAGGCCCTGGTCCACGCCGTCCGCACGGCGCGCCTCCAGCTCGACCGGGAGGGCTTCTACCGCGCCCTGAGCGTCTGGCTCTTCTCCCCGGCGGGCTTCGCGACCCAGCCCGAGCTGATCGAGACGGTCATCCAGGCGGCGGTGCACCATCCCCATCCGATGCCGACGCACGCCTATCTCCGCCAGACGGAGGCCGTGCTCGCGCACGACACGCGCGAGCGCATCCATCGGGTCGGGTGTCCGACGCTGGTGGCCGTGGGCGGCCAGGATCTCATCACGCCGCCCTTTCTCGCCGACGAGCTGGCGAGCCGGATCCCGGGGGCGCGGCTCGCCGTCCTGCCGGGCGTCGGCCATGGGGCGCTCTGGGAAGCGCCCGAGGCGTTCAACCGCCTGTGCCTGGACTTCCTGGACGAGGTCGCCCCGGCGGGGCGCTGAGGCCGCCCCGCGCCTCGTTCGTGTCGGCCCGCACCCGCGCACGACCCCGGAGTCTCGAGTGACCGCGCGGCCCGGGCGCGTTCACGTGACGGGCGCCACCGGCGCGGGCGTGACGACGCTTGGCCGCGCCTTGGCGAACCGGCTCGCGGTGTCCCATCTCGACACCGATGACTTCTACTGGCTCCCCTCGGATCCGCCCTACCGGGCGAAGCGCGACATCCCGGCTCGGCTGCGTCTGCTGGAGCAGGCCATGCGCGCCTCGCCTCGTGGCTGGGTGCTGTCCGGCTCCCTGGACGGGTGGGGGGACCCGCTCGTGCCGCTCTTCGACCTCGTGGTCTTCCTGGTGGTCCCGACGGAGGTTCGCCTCGAACGGTTGCGTGCCCGGGAGCGCGCGCGCTACGGGGAGCCGGCGCTGGCGCCCGGTGGAAGCCTCCACCAGGAGCACCACGCCTTCCTCGAGTGGGCGGCAGCCTACGACGCGGGGAACCGCGAAGGCCGGAGCCGGCGCCGCCACGAGGCGTGGCTGACGCGGTTACGCTGTCCGGTCGTTCGCCTCGACGGGGCTCTCCCCGTCGAGGAGCTCGCGGGCCGCGTGCTTTCGCCGACGGAATCGCCGGAAAATTGACAGGTTCGGGGCCGGAGGTCTATCATCCAGGCTCGTTCCCCACCGTCGGTCCCGGCGTGCCCGTCATCCCGTCGGAGGAGGTCCAGAGGTGGACGACTTCTATCGGATCAAGCGGCTGCCGCCCTACGTACTGGCCACGGTCACGGACCTCAAGGTCAAGGCGCGCGCCCGCGGCGAGGACATCATCGACCTCGGCATGGGCAACCCCGATCGCCCGACGCCCCGGCACATCGTCGACAAGCTGGTCGAGGCCGCCAAGAACCCGCGGAACCACCGCTACTCGGCCTCGCGCGGCATCCGGCGCCTGCGGGTCGCCATCGCCGGCTGGTACCGCGATCGATTCGGCGTCGAGCTGGATTCCGAGACCGAGGCGATCGCGACGATCGGCTCGAAGGAGGGCCTGGCCCACCTCATGCTGGCCCTCCTCCAGCCGGGCGACGCCGTCCTGGTGCCGAATCCGGCCTACCCGATCCACGCCTACTCGGTGGTCATCGCCGACGGCGACCTCCGGTCGGTCCCGCTGGTCGCCGGCGAGGGGCACGAAGCGTTCTTCGCCCGCCTCGAGGAGGCCGTTCGGCTCGCGTGGCCCAAGCCGAAGGGGCTCCTGCTGAATTTTCCCCACAACCCGACGACGCAGGTGACCGACGCGGCCTTCTTCGAGCGCGTGGTCGACTTCGCCAAGGAGCACCGCCTCTGGGTCATCCACGATTTCACCTACGCGGACCTGGTCTTCGACGGCTATCGCCCGCCGTCCTTCCTGGCCGCCCGCGGCGCGAAGGACGTCGGCGTCGAGTTCTTCTCGCTCACCAAGTCGTACAACATGGCCGGCTGGCGGCTGGGCTTCGCCTGCGGGAACGCGCGCATGGTCCACGCCCTCGCGCGGATCAAGTCGTACCTCGACTACGGCGTCTTCCAGCCGGTCCAGATCGCCGGCATCGTGGCCCTCGAGGGCCCGCAGGCGTGCGTCTCGGAGATCGCCGAGACCTACCGCCGGCGGCGCGACGTCCTCGTCAGCGGCCTCGCCCGTCTGGGCTGGGCCGTCGAGAAGCCGCGCGCGACGATGTTCGTCTGGGCGCCCATCCCGGAGGGGTTCCGCGGGATGGGCTCGCTGGAGTTCGCCAAGCTGCTCCTCGCCGAGGCGAAGGTCGCGGTCTCGCCGGGCATCGGCTTCGGGGAGTACGGCGAGGGCTACGTCCGCATCGCGCTGGTCGAGAACGAGCATCGGATCCGCCAGGCCGTCCGCGGCATCCGGGCGGTGCTGGGCTGACAGGCGGCCGGGCCGTGCGCGAGATCGGGATCGGGCTCCTGGGCGTCGGGACGGTCGGCGGCGGCGTGCTGAAGATCTACGGCCAGCACCAGGCCGACCTGGAAGCCCGGGCGGGCTGCCGCCTCCGGGTCGTCGCCGTCGTGGCGCGCGACATCGCGGCGCCGCGCGCGGGGCTCGCGCTCGGGGAGTGGCCGCTCACCACCGACCCGGACCGCGTCCTCACCGATCCCGCCGTCTCGCTGGTCGTCGAGGTGATCGGTGGCCTGGAGCCGGCCCGCACCTACGTGCTCCGTGCCCTCGAGGCGGGCAAGCACGTCGTCACCGCGAACAAGGCGCTGCTCGCGACCCACGGCACCGAGCTGTTCGACGCGGCGCGACGCCGGGGGGTGCTCCTCGGGTTCGAGGCCGCCGTCGCCGGCGGCGTGCCGATCATCGGCGCCCTTCGCGACGGGCTCGCCGCCAACCGGATCCTGTCGCTCCACGGCATCGTCAACGGCACCTCGAACTTCATCCTGACCAAGATGACGGACGAGGGTCAGGAGTTCGCCGAGGCGCTCCGCGAGGCCCAGGCGGCCGGGTACGCGGAGGCGGACCCGACGCTGGACGTCGAGGGTATCGACTCCGCGCACAAGCTGCAGATCCTGGCCTCGCTCGCGTTCCGGACCGGCGTGGACCTCAAGGACGTCCACACCGAGGGGATCGCCCGGCTCGAGGCGGCCGAGATCACCTACGCGCGCGAGCTCGGCTACCGGATCAAGCTCCTGGCGATCGCCAAGGCCATGGAGGGGGCGCTCGAGGTCCGCGTGCACCCGACGCTGATCCCGGCCGACACGCCCCTTGCCGCCGTCTCGGGCGCGTTCAACGCGATATTCGTGACGAGCGACGCCGCCGGCGCCCAGATGTTCTACGGCCGCGGCGCCGGCCAGATGCCGACCGCCTCGGCGGTCTGGTCCGACGCCATCGAGATCGCACGGCGCGTGGCCCACGAGCACGTGGCCGTCGCGGAGGACTTCCCCCTCGTCGGCGGCCGCCGGCTCCGCATGCGGCCGATGAGCGACGTGCGCTCCGCCTACTATCTCCGCGCCATGGTGCAGGACCGGCCCGGCGTGCTGTCCCAGGTGGCCGGCATCCTGGGCCGCCACGACATCTCGATCGCGACGGTCATCCAGAAGGGGCGGGCCGGCGCCGTGCCCATCGTCATGATGACCCACGAGGCGCTCGAGCGGGACATGGCCGCCGCGCTCACGGAGATCGACCGACTGGGCGTCGTGGCGCGCCCCACCGTGCGCTTGCGCGTGGAGCCTCGGGACGGCGCGCCCTGAGAGCCGCGCCTACGCCTTGCCCACCGCCTTGAAGAAGGTGTAGCAGAACGTCCCGCCGGCCTCGGCGGTCCGGTAGAGACCCGCGATGCCTTGCTGCCAGGCCATCGCGTCGATGAGGCCGGCGGCCAGGGCGCGCTCGCGGACACCCTCCACCATGGCGGTGAGCGAGACGCTCGGCGAGGTGACCGCCAACCTGCGAGAAGCCGTCGCCCTGCATCTCGAGGGCGAGGACTTGGCCACTCTGGGGTTCGCCGCCGAACCCACGATCATCGTGACGCTGGAGCTAGCGCCGGCACATGCCTGAACTCCGGCGCCTATCGGGCGCGGAGCTCGTCCAGATTCTTAGCCGCCTTGGGGTTCACCGTGCACTCCCAGCGAGGCAGCCACATCAAGCTCCGACGGACCGTCGCCGATGGGACGATTGAGACGCTAACGATCCCCGCACATCGCCACGTCACGTTGGGAACGCTCCGTGAGATCTTCACCCAGGCGGTTCGCTTCCGAGTACGCCTGACGGTGACGGACCAGTGCCACCAGGAGTGCCACCGATTCGATGGTTCGAGCAACCGGTCGACGCGGTTGCGAGTCACAAGGACGGTTTGCGACCCCGCGTAGGTCGTCCACCCGTCCACCGGCTCGCCGTTGTCCGAACGAGCCGCTCATTGCACGGTGGCAGAGGCGGCGGGATCAGCGCCAGCGGATGGTCACGACGCCGACCGGATCACGAAATCCCTTCAGCCGCACGAGCCGAGGCTCCGACGCTTTCACCACCCCCCCCGCCCCCGCGACCGTGTCTGAGCTGGCCAGGATTTCTCCTGCGCCCGCCTGGGACGCGATGCGCGCGGCCTGATGGACGCCCCGCCCCCGAAAGCTGCGCCCTCCACGCGCCGCCTTGGTGGCATGCAGCCCTATCCGTAGATGAGGGGCGAAGCCGTGCCTTTGGCGATGGTCGGTGAACGCCCGTTGGATCGCCACGGCGCAGGCAAGCGCCTCGGCGGGGTGCTCGAATGCGACAAAGAATCCGTCGCCCGCATGGTCAATCTCTTCGCCGCGGTGAGCCGTGAAGAGCGACCGAAGGGCATTGTCGTGCCACCGAAGCAGGTCCGCCCACGCCTCGTCGCCGATGGCTTCCACAAGATCCGACGATCGAACGATGTCCGTGAACATGAGGGTCCGCTGGAGTCGCACCTCGATGCTTCCAGGACCGCGAGAGCCTTCGAGGAGCTGGGTCGCGCGACGGAGGTCGATAGTTGCGCCCAGACGCTCGAAGGTGGTCTTGGCCGCTCCGAGCTCGAGCAGTGCAGCATCTTCATCGCCTCCCGCCCGGTAAGCCGCGCCCAAGAGCATGCGGACGCGCCCTGCCTCGTAGGGCGCCTCGACTGCAGTCCACAGTTGGCACGCGCGGCGCAGACTGCGACGTGACTCAGGATTACCCTCGAGCAACTCGACGTAGCCTCGCGCGCCGGCCGCGGCCGCTTGAAGCGTCGCCGTTTCATAGGCCTGGGCGATGGCCTTGAGCTCATCAGCGGCGGCGTGGGCCGCAGGAAGATCGCCGGCCGCAAGGGCCACCTCCACGAAGGCAGGCAGCAGCCGCGCTCGTTCGAGGCGGTCGTCCGGTCGTTCTTCGAGCGCGGTCCTAATGGACGCGAGCGCAGCATCAGGTTTGCCCTGCGCCACACGCAGGAGAGCCAGACCTGGCTGTGGGTCGCGTCCGAGTTCGTGCGCCTGTCGGAAGGCTTCCTCCGCTCCCGCAATGTCCCCCAATCTGAGCCGCACTTCCCCTATCTCATGCAGTGCCGCCGCCGCGTACCCTACGTGGAAACTCCGGAGCTCCTCCAGGGCCTGGCGCGCTTCCCGCTCGGCCTCGTTCCATGCCCCCAGAAACCGCATGATCGTGGCCCGATATACACGACAGATTCCCGGAAAGCCAGAGACGGCCTGCCGCTCGCACCAGCGTCTGGCCGCGTCGCTCCAGTCGACCGCGCGGCGAAAATCTGCCAGCGCTTCGCAGATCGAGATCACATTGCAGTACACGATGCCCGTGGTCATGGGATTCAGCTCGCCGGCCATGGCGGGCACCGTCGCCTCGTCGAGGAGGGCCATGCCCTCGTTCACCTGGCCCTTGGCAGCTAGGATGCGACCCTTGTCGTGGAGACCGAGCGCGGTTAGGTCGCGGTCGCCGAAGCGGGCGCCGATGTCCAGGACACGCTCCGCCTGGACGAGCGCCGTGTCGGAGTCATGAGCACCCTCGAAGGCAATCACGCACCGGACGCGCGCCAGATAGCCGTGCTCTACGGACTCGGACATGCCGTCGAGCAACTGATCCGCTCGTTTGAACCAAGCCATCCCGAGCGTGGAGTTGCTCCTTTGGAAAGAGTCGCGGGTGAGTTCAAGGGCAATCAGCGCGGCCTGCCCCCGTTGATTTGCTTGGAGATACCCGGCGTAAGCGCGCTCGCGCGCCACGATCGCATCGTCCACACGGCTGAGCCACCAAGCAGCCTCACCAAGAGCTGCGAGGTCGTCGGGCTCAGAGGCCTGTGCCGCTGTCAGATTGTCGAAGGCCTCACGCCAGGCGTGACGGGCGAGCGCTGCATGCCCCGCTGCCCGAAGGTCATCGCTCGACTGGGTCATGAAGACGTCACTGCTCAACCGTGCCAGCTACGGTAGCGGCCCCTCTCCTCGCCCAACACGTTCCCCGGCATCACAACCGGCGATTACGTATTGGGCAGGTCGTCACCCGTGCCTATCGTAGCCGGACGCTCGAGCCCGCGAAAGAGGCACGCGTTGCTAACGGCGGGGGGAGCATAGTCGACCTAACGCCCCCCAAGGAGCGGGAGGGAGCGGGAGGGTAGGTCTGCGCCGCCAGCGCCACACGTACGTCGCCTCCGCCGACATGGTGATCGACCGAGACATCCCGCCGGACGGCGCGGGAGGACGTCGCCATCTGGACGGCCTGAATTGGCAGCGCTCTCCCGGAAGGAGAGCACGTGCCCCCGCCGAAGGGCTCCATTACAGCGCCGGTGCTGAAGGGGATCCAGACGGCGAGCAACATGAGGATCGCGTATCCAAGGGACGGGCAGGCCGAGGTTGTATCGGTAACCGGCGTGCTCGAGCCGGGCGGCCAGACCTCCCGGCATCAGCACCCTGTGCCGGTGTTCGTGTACGTCCTGGAGGGCACGTTCACCCGCCTGGCCGCGCGAGGCTTTGGACGAGCCCTGTCCGACAGGATCGGCAGCGTCGACCATCACGATTGGGATGTCGCGGCCGCTTGCTTGACTGCTCGAATCGCAGGTGACCCTGAATGAAGGCGCTGCCGTGTGGCGCCCAGAGCAGGCTCCAGTGAAGCTGCAGAAACCACCGCGACTGAAATTCCCACGCTTGCAGATGCGCGAGCTCAAGGAAGTCCTCAGGGGCATGGCCCTGTTGGGCGTTCGTGCGATCACAAGGACAGCTCCATGTAGTAGGACACTCGCTCACCGCCTCCGGGTAGCTCGACCCAGCCGGCCCCGCGACGGAGGTCGGCCGCGTGTCGGGCCCGCACTTGGTCGATGTGCCGCGAGAGCAAGTTCTGACCGCAGCCGGTAGCATCGTGACTCGATCTTTGCGGCCCTTGCCGTCGCGAATCACGATCTGGTTTGCGGCGAAGTCAACGTCCTTCACACGGAGCCTGCCGCACTCCAGCAGGCGGAGACCTGCGCCATGGAGCGTCACCGCGCTCGAGGAGATCGACCGCCTGGCGGTCGTGGCGCGCCCCACCGTGCGCTTGCGCGTGGAGGCTCGGGACGGCGCGCCCTGAGGGCCGCGCCTACGCCTTGCCCACCGCCTTGAAGAAGGTGTAGCAGAACGTCCCGCCGGCTTCGGCGGTCCGGTAGAGATCCGCGATCCCCTGCTGCCAGGCGGTCTCATCGACGAGACCCGCCGCGAGGGCCCGCTCGCGGACCCCCTCGACCATGGCGGTGAAGGTCTGCCTCGTGAACCCCTCCACCAGCTCGGGCCGGCTGGCGTCCACGTAGACCATCCGCGGCGAGACCTCGATCTCGCCGAAGCCAGCGGCCGTCAGGAGGGGAAAGAGCGCCCGCCCGATCAGCGAGTTGCCGCCCGCCCGCGCCTGGAGGTCGACCAGGCACTGGATGGCCCGGCGCGCATGCGGGCTGTCGGGATGGAAGTACGCGGACCCGTGATCGCCCTCGATGACGGTGACGGTGCCGCCCGGCTTCAGCACTCGCCGGAGGGCGACGAGCGCGTCCGTCGGGGCCGGCAGGTGCTCCAGCACGAAGCATACGAACACGTGGTCGAACGTCGCCGGCGCGAACGGGAGCGCGTAGAGGTCCGCCTGCATGAAGCGGACACTGCCGGGCCCGGCCCGCCGCACGCGGTCCCGCGCGGCGCGGAGCGATCCCGCCGAGATGTCCATCGCCACGATCGCGGCCTCCGGGCTCCGTCGCGCCAGCGTTTCCGTCTGGGCGCCGATGCCGCAGCCCGCTTCCAGGACCCGGCATCCCGGTGGATAGCGCGTGTCCCGGTGGAGCAGCGCGGCGAGAGTCCTGGCCTGGTCCCCGAGGCGCATCGCCTCGCGCGCGGTGTATCCGTGGACGTAGTCCGGGGCGGCCGACGCGTCCACGCGCGCTAGCCCGTCGCCCCGCGGGCGGCTCCGGCCGCCGGCGCCGGCCGAGCGGCCACGTCAGCCGGCTTCACCGTCCGCGACGGGCGCATGAGGAAGCTCGCGCTCGAGCGATTCCCGGTATCGCACGCATCCGCGCAGGAACTGGGGCCACGGCGGGACGGCCACCTCCGGCGCGAGCCGCTCCGGGAGGAGGCTCCAGAGGTCGGGATGGTGCCAGCAGAGATCGTGTCCGGTGCTGTCCCGGTGAGCCCGGATCCCGGCCCGCAAGCGCTGCACCTCGGCCACGAGCTGCTCGCGGTTCATCGCCCCGAGATCGTCGTCCATGAGAGGCCTCCGGCGCTCGGAAGTGGAGACGCACTCACCCTACGGGACGTTCCCCGAGCCCGCAAGCGCCGCGGTTCCTCGCCGGCGCGCTTGAACCTCGCTGACGCCCTGCGGTAGCATGGCCGACGCATGAGCCGCTCATGGGCCTGATCGTCCAGAAGTACGGAGGCTCCTCGGTCGCCGACGCCGCGAAGATCCGCGGCGTGGCCCGGCGCGTCACCGAGACGGCGAAGGCCGGGCACGGCGTCGTGGTCGTCGTCTCCGCCATGGGCAAGACCACCGACGGGCTGATCCGGCTGGCGCAAAAGGTCACGGCCACGCCGCCCGAGCGCGAGATGGACATGCTGCTGGCCACCGGCGAGCAGGTGTCCATCGCCCTCCTGGCCATGGCGATCGACGCGCTCGGGCACAAGGCGCGCTCCTTCACCGGCGAGCAAGCCGGGATCCGGACCGACGCCGCCCACACGCGCGCCCGGATCGTGGGAATCGACAGCGACAAGGTCCGGCATGCGCTCGACGACGGCTACGTCGCCATCGTCGCCGGGTTCCAGGGCGTGACGGAAGGCGACGACATCACGACGCTCGGCCGCGGCGGCTCCGATCTGACCGCGGTGGCGCTCGCCGCCGCGCTCCAGGCCGACGTATGCGAGATCTACACCGACGTGGACGGCGTCTACACCGCCGATCCGAACATCGTCCCCGAGGCGAAGAAGCTCGACCGGATCTCCTACGACGAGATGCTGGAGATGGCGAGCCTCGGGGCCAAGGTGCTCCAGTCCCGCTCGGTCGAGTTCGCGAAGAAGTACGGCGTGCCGGTGCACGTCCGGTCGACGTTCAAGCGGAGGCCCGGCACGCTCGTGACGAGGGAGGACCCGAACATGGAGGCCGTCGTCGTGACCGGCATCGCCCACGACCGCGGGCAGGCGAAGGTCACGATCCGGGGCGTCCCCGACCGGCCGGGGATCGCCGCCCAGGTCTTCGGGACCGTCGCCGATCACGGGATCGTGGTGGACATGATCGTCCAGAACGTGAGCCGCGACGGGATGACCGACATCTCGTTCACGGTGCCCCGCGGGGACCGCCCGACGGTCGTCGCCACGCTGGAGGACGTCGCCACCAGGATCGGCGCCGAGAGCGTGACAGCCGATGACCGGATCGCGAAGGTCTCCATCGTCGGGGTCGGCATGCGGAGCCACTCGGGGGTCGCGGCGCGGATGTTCCGGGCGCTGTCCCGGGAGGGGGTCAACATCCACATGATCTCGACCTCGGAGATCGCCGTGTCCTGCGTCATCGAGGACAAGTACGTGGAGCTGGCGGTCCGAGCCCTCCACGACACGTTCGAGCTCGCCGCCGCCTAGAGTTCGGCGGGGCGCCGGTCAGGGCTTCGGCGCGGCCGGCGGCCGGGCTCCGCTCGGCACGGCCGGCGGGCCGCTCGCGGCGGGGCCGAGGCTTGCGAGGGCCTCGCGCGCCCACTGGGCCAGCGCCGCATCGACGCCGGGGCGCCCCGCCAGCTTCCGGAGCACGATGGCCGCGTCGCGCGGCATCTGCCGGGCGACGAAGGCCTGCGCGGCGCCTTGGAGCCCGCGCGCCGCCCACGGGGAGTCCGGGTAGGCGTACGTCGCGGCGAGATACGCGCCGATCGCGGCCTCGTGCTGGCCGCGCGCCCGCAGCGCCTCCCCCAGCCAGAACTCCGCCTCGGCGGCCAGCGCGGGATCGTCCGCGCGCCGGGCGCCTTCGAACGCTTGCTGGGCGGCATCCCAGCGCTTCGCCTCCGCGAGCAGCTGGCCGCGTCTCAGCTCGAGCGTCGGCGTCGCCGCGTCCTTCGGAAATTCCCGCAGGAAGCTCTCGATCGCCGCGACCGCCCGGTCGCGCTGACCCTGCGCCTCGAGGGCCCGGACGAGCGTGAGGTGCGCCTGCACCGCGCGCGGGTCGCCGGACGGCACCTCACGGAGGAATCCCTCGGCCGCCCGCTGCGCCTCGGCGCCGTCGCGCGCAGCCAGGGCCGACTCCGCCAGGCCGAACCACGCGTCCGTCCTGATCTCGGGGGTGGTCGAGCGCGTCAGCAGGTCCCGGTACGCCTCGCGGGCGACGTCCGATCGGGTCTGTGCCTCCGCGGCCGCGGCGAGACGCAGCAGCGCATGCGTCCCGAGGTCGGCCGCGGCCGGCTCCCGCAGGAGCCGCTGGACCCACGCTTGCCCCTCGGCGAGATCCTTCCGGTCCAGCGCGGCGGCGGCGAGGCCGTACAGCACGGCCGGCGCCGCCGGGTGCCGGGGATACCGGTCGACGAAGGTCGTCCCCCGCTCGCGGAACGCGTCGCGGTCCCCCTTCTTGACGGCCACGAGCACGAGGCCGTACGACGCCGCCGTGGCCACCTCGGGCGTCGCGACGCGGGCGCGGCCGAGCAGGTCCTCCGCCTCGGCCAGGCGATTCTGCGCGAGAGCGGCCAGGCCGGCGCCGAGCCAGCTCGACGGCTCCTGCGGCATCGCGCTGGCGGAGAAGCGGAATTGGCGCTCCGCCTGGTCGTAGCGGCCGAGCTCGTAGTGGGCGATGCCGAGCGTGCGGCGGGCGAGGGCTTGCATCGCGAGGTCCGTGATGCGCGGCGCCAGCGGCTCCAAGATCTGGATCGCCTCTGCCGGCGCTCCGGTCCGAAGCGCGAGGATGCCACGATTGACGACGACCGCGTCGGCGCTCTTGAGCTCCGGCGGGACCGTCGTGATGCCGTGGAGCGCGTCCAGGGCCTCCGCCTCGCGGCCCTGGCGGAGGGCGATGTCGGCCACCGCCAAGAGCGCGAGCGCGCGGGTCTCGAGGTCCGCCCGGGTCGACACCTCCCGCCACTCCCGGATCGCGCTTTCGGAGTCGCCATCCCGCAGGATGGCCCAGCCCAGGGCCAGCCGCGTTCGGGGGGCGCCGGGCGAATCCGGAAAGTCCCGCAGCGCCGTCCGCAGCACCGCAACGGCGCGGTTCGGATCGTTCCCGCGCATGGCGCTCTCGGCGACCAGGAGCAGCGTCCCCTCGCGCAGCTCGGGCAGGGTGCCGGCCCGGAGCAGGCCCTCGCCTTCGCGCCGCGCGGACGCCGTGTCGTTCTCGCGGAGCGCGATGAGCCCGAGCCGGTACGTCGCCCGCTGGGCCACCGCCTCGTCCCGCCCACGGTCCCGAAGCTCCCGGAAATGGTCCTTGGCTTCGAGGAGCCGCCCGTCCTGCTCCAGGGACTCGCCGAGACGGTACCGCACGTAGTCCTGGATGGAGGACGCGAGCGGAAGCAGCAGCACCTCCCGGTAGCGGTCGGTCGCCTGCGCGTTCGCCCCACGCTTCTGCTCCTCCAGCGCGATCAGGAGGAGCGCGGCGGCCGTGAGCGGATCTCGGGGGGCTTCGGCCTTGAGCTGGCGCGCAGCGCTCGCGGCGCGGGCCGTGTCGCCCAGCGCCAGGTACGCGCGAACCAGGCCCGCACGCAGCTGAGGCCGGAGCTCGGGCCGGGGGGCGGCGCCCTCGGCCTCGACGAACCGCCGGACGGCCTCGTCGGCGGCGCCGCGCTCGAGCGCGATCCAGCCGGCCTGCACGAGCGCGTCCCCTCGCAGCGGATGCGTGGCCGGGACCGTGGCGGCGAACCGGTCCAGGAGCGCGAGGCCGCCGGTCAGGTCGCCCGTGCGCGCCAGGGCGACGCCGCGCCAGAACGGCACCTCGGCGAGCACCGGGCCCGGGGCGCCGCTCTGGACGATCTCGTCCCAGAGGGTGAGCGCCTCCGCCGGGCGGCCCTGGAGGAATCGCGAGACACCCAGCAGGTACCGCGCCACGAGCGCCACCGGCTGGGGCGGCGTCTCCCCGAGCGCGCGTTCCAGGTGGGCTTCGGCCTCGGCGGCATCGCCCTGGCGGAGCGCCAGGAGCCCGAGACCCAGCTCCGCGTGCATGTTGAGCGGCGGCGGGGGAGCCAGTGGGAGCGCGGCCCGGAAGTGCTGCCCGGCCCGCACCCAGGCGGCCGGGGTGCCCTCCAAGAGCGCCAGCTCGCCGAGCCACACGTGGGCCGTCGAGGCGTGAGCGCCCCGGGGATCGACGGCCAGGCTCTCCTCGAAGGCTTCGCGCGCCTCGCGATGCTTGCCCGCGGCGACGCGGGACACGCCGCACTCCGCCAGCGCCGCCGCGCGGCGGAACGCGACGAAGGTGCACGCGAACCCGCCCGGATCGCTGGTCGGCGGCAGAGGCACCGCCGCCGCGGAGATGAAGCGCGGAGCAGGCGCGCGACCGAGCTCGAGGGCCGGCGTCGCGACGGGCGGCGCGGGCGGCGGATCGAGCCGCGGCCGCTCGAGCCCGATCGGGCCCGGGGACACCGCGATCACCAGGGACGGGGGCGGAAACTCCACCGGGCGCGGCAGGACCGCCGCGGCCGCCGGCGTGGCCAGGAGAACGGCCGCCACGCCGACCAGAACGCCCGGTCGGGGTCGTCCGATGCGTCTCATGGCTTCGCCTTGGTCTTGGTCTTGGGGGCGGTGCGGGGCGGCGGGGCCTCGAGCGCGCCGAGCCGACGCTGCGCCCACTGGGTGAGCTCCGGGTCCTGGCTCGTGTCGACGATCTCGCGATAGGCTCGCCGTGCGCCGTCCCGGTCCTGTCCCGCGTCGAGCGCGACCGCGAGACCCGCGAGGCCCTCGAAATAGCGCTTCGAGGCGCGGGGCGCTTCGACGGCCACGGCGTGATAGGCCTGCGCCGCCTCGGCGTTCTTGCGCAGCTGGAGCGCGCTCTGCCCGACGATGAGCAAGGCGTCCGAGCGCTCGGGACCGTTCCGGCTCGCGACCGCCTGCGCGACTTCGAGCGCCCGGTCCCACTGCTTGCGCTTGGCGTGGAGATCGGCCATGACGAGCCCGGCCTGGGGGGCCCGCTCGTCCTCCGGGAAGTCCCGCCGGAGCGTGGCCCACGCCGCCTCGGCGTCCGCCGGCCGGCCGAGCTTCAACGCCAGCTCGCCCATCCGGTAGAGCGCTTGCGGGACCAGGGCGTGCGTCGGCACGGTGCGGACCAGGGCCTGGTACTGCTCGAAGGCCTCGCGGGGGCGGTTGGCCTTGAGGTAGGCCTCCGCCGCGAGGACGCGCGCCGTCGGCACCAGCTCGTTGCCCGGAGCCTGGGCGATGAACTGCTCGAGCGTCCGCGCGCCCTCGGGCCGACCGGCCTCGACCTGCGCGACGCCGAGGAGGTAGCGCGCCTCGGAGAGGAACGGGCTCGTCGGATAGCGGCTCGCGTACGGCCCGAGCAGCGCGAGGGCGTCCTCCCAGCGCTTGGCGCGGGTCAGCTCCCGGGCGGCGCTGTACGCGGCCATGGGCGCGCGCGCGTGGTTCGGGTAAGCCCGGAGGAACTCCCGGAAGGTGTCGGCCGCCGCGTCGGCGCGCCCCGTCTCGAGCTCCGCGAGCCCCCGGGCGTAGAGCGCCTCGGACGCCGACGGGGACGCGGGGTTGAGGGCCAGGAAGCGCGCGTAGCGGTCCCGCGCCTCCTCGAAGCGCCGCAGGCGGAGCAGCGACTCGGCCTGCCAGAAGATCGCGTCGCCCACCGGCGCGACGGTCACGGGAAAGGTCTCGGCCGCCTCGAAGTCGGCGAGCGCCTCCGCGTAGCGCTCCATCGCGAACGCGGCCCGGCCGCGGAGCAGCGTCGCGTCACCGCGCCGCGGGTCCTGGGGCGCGGCTTGGATGAAGCGGCCCAGCTCGCGGTACGCCGTGTCGTAGAGCCCGTCGTCCAGGGCCCCCGCGCCGACGAGCCAGAGACGGTCCGCCTCCGACTTGGCCGCGGCGGCCGGACCCGGGCCCGCCAGAACGGTCAGCCCGGCGATGCCGACGCCGAGCAGCGCGAGCGTGAAACGTCGCCGCTGCCGCATGAAAATACCCTAACAGATGTCCCGCGTGTTTTACGAATCCGTCGTTGCGGCGGCGCTATACTGCGCTTCGTGCGCCCGCTCTGCGTGTTCGACCTGGATCACACCCTGGTGCGCTCCCCTCTCGATCTCGTCCGCCTGAAGGTCGAGATCCGCTCCCTCGTGGAGGCCGAAGGGCTCCCCCTCCCGGAGACGACCCGGGCGTGGACGATCGGCCAGATCATCGCCGCCGCGACGACGCACCGGACGACGCTGGGCGACGCGTGCTGGGCGCTCTGCACGACTCACGAGGAGGAAGCCGTGCTGGCCGCGACGCCGGAGCCGGGGGCGCGCGAGGCCCTGACCGCCCTGCGGGCCGCCGGGTATCCCCTGGCGGTGTGGACCAACAATACGGGGCCCGTCGCGCGCCGGGCGCTCGCGCTCTGCGAGCTCGACTCGTTCTTCACCACCTTGGTCACGCGGGACGAGGCGCCGCTCAAGCCCGACCCGGCCGGGCTCCGATTACTCGAGACCGCGTTCCCCGAGCGGCGCATCTGGGTGGTCGGCGATTCGTGGGTGGACGGGGCCGCGGCCCAGGCCGGGGGCGCGGCGTTCATCGCCTACGCGGCGGACCCCGCCGAGCTCGCCCGCCGAGGGGTGGCGCCCCGCACGGTCCTGCGGGATCTCCGCCAGCTCCCCGAGTGGCTCCGGACTGCGGCCTGGTAGCCCTCGCCGCCCCGGCACGCCTCGCGTTCGCGGAGGCCCCGCGCGCCCGGTCACGCCGCTCATGGGCCGCGCGCGGCCGCATCGGCCGATCGCTTGGGGCGCTCCCCGGCGGTGTGGCATGCTGACCTCAAGGGACTGCAGAGGCAGGGCGGGCGCGAACCTCGAGGGCGGTCCGGGGGACGGCGTGGAGCTGTTCGAGCAGGCAGCGCACCAGAGCCGGCGCGAGGCCGCACCGCTCGCCGAGCGGATGCGGCCTCGGCGCCTCGACGAGTTCGTGGGCCAGGCGCATCTCCTCGGCCCCGGGCGCCTTCTCCGGGTCGCCATCGAGTCGGGCGACCTCCATTCGATGATCCTCTGGGGGCCGCCGGGCACGGGGAAGACGACGCTCGCCGCGATCCTCGCCGCGCACGCGCGGGCGCACTTCGCGCCGCTCTCGGCCGTCCTCGCGGGGATCAAGGAGATCCGGGCCCTGGTCGCGGAAGCCGACGAGCGCCTCGCGCGGCAGGGCCAGCGCACGATCCTCTTCATCGACGAGATCCACCGCTTCAACAAGGCTCAGCAGGACGCGCTCCTCCCGCACGTCGAGCGGGGAACGGTGACGTTGATCGGAGCGACGACCGAGAACCCGTCGTTCGAGGTGATCGCCGCCTTGCTCTCGCGCTGCCGCGTGTACGTGCTGGAGCGCCTGACCGAGGCGGAGCTGGCCGCCATCGTGCGCCGGGCCCTCGACGACCGCGAGCGCGGGCTCGGCCGGCGCGGGATCGAGGCCGACGCCGGCGCCATCGAGGTCATCGTGGGGCTCAGCGACGGCGACGCCCGCAGCGCCCTCAACGTCCTCGACGTGGCGGCCGGGCTCCTGACGGCCGGCCGGCGGCGGGGCGAGGCGTCCCCGCGCCTCACGCCCGAGTCGATCCGCGAGGCCGCGCAGCGAAAGGCGCTCCTCTACGACAAGGGCGGCGAGGAGCACTACAACCTGATCAGCGCCCTCCACAAGTCGGTGCGCGACTCGGATCCCGACGCGGCGCTCTACTGGCTGGCCCGCATGCTCGAGGCGGGCGAGGACCGGCTCTTCCTCGCGCGGCGCCTCGTGCGGATGGCATCCGAGGACATCGGCCTCGCCGATCCCCAGGCCCTGCCGGTCGCCCTCGCCGCCAAGGACGCCTATGACTTCCTCGGCACCCCCGAGGGCGAGCTGGCCCTGGCGCAGGCCGCCGTCTACCTCGCGTGCGCCCCCAAGTCGAACGCCGTCTACACGGCGCTCGACGCGGCTCGTGCGGACGTCCATGCCCGGCCGGCGGAGCCCGTGCCGCTCCACATCCGGAACGCGCCGACCCCGCTCATGAAGGGGTTGGGGTACGGCCGCGGCTACCAGTACGCCCACGACGACGCGGACGCCGTCGTCGCGCAGGATCATCTGCCGGCGGCGCTGCGCGGGCGGACCTACTACCATCCGGTGGCGCGCGGGTTCGAGCAGGAGATCCGCCAGCGCCTCGAGCGCTGGCGCGCCGAGGTCCGCCGCCGCAAGCCCGAGGAGGCCCCGTGACGCGAGACGCCGAGCCGCCCCGTGATGCGCAGCCCCGCCCGGCCGGCCCCAGGATCCGGGTCGGCGTGATCTTCGGCGGGCGCTCCGGAGAGCACGAGGTCTCCCTCGCCTCCGCCGCCTCGGTCCTGGCGGCGATCGACCCCGACCGCTACGACGTGATCCCGATGGGCATCACCCGCGACGGCCAGTGGGTGGTGGGCGGCGACCCGCTCCGGGCCCTCGCCGAGGCGGCCGGCGTGCCGCTGGCGCTGCCGCCCGGCGCGGCGGCGGCGCGCGACGCGGGGGGCGGCGCGGCGCTCGCCCGCGTGGCGACGGCCGGCGGCCTGCCGGCCGGCACGGCGTCACGCCTCGACGTGGTCTTCCCGCTGGTGCATGGCCCCTACGGCGAGGACGACACGCTCCAGGGGCTCCTCGAGCTGGCCGACGTCGCGTACGTGGGCGCGGGAGTCCTCGCCTCCGCCGTCGGGATGGACAAGGCGACCATGAAGGCCGTCTTCCGCGCGCACGGCCTGCCCGTCGTCCCGCACCTCGTGGTGCTCGCTCACGAGTGGCGTCGGGAGCCCGGCGGCTGGCGGCGGCGCGTCGCCGACGAGCTCGGCTATCCCTGCTTCGTCAAGCCGTCCAACCTGGGGTCGAGCGTGGGCATCACGAAGGTCCGAACCGAGACGAGCCTCGATGCCGCCATGGAGACCGCGCTCGCCCACGACCGCAAGGTCCTGGTCGAGCGCGGCATCGCGGGGCGCGAGATCGAGGTGAGCGTGCTCGGCAACGACGCGCCGGAAGCGTCGGTGCCGGGAGAGATCCTCCCGGGGCGCGAGTGGTACGACTACGAGGCGAAGTACACCGACGGCATCGCGAAGGTCCTCATCCCCGCCCCCCTGTCCGCGACGCTCGCCGCCGAGTTCCAGCGGCTGGCGATCGCCGCCTTCCGCGCGATCGACGTCGCCGGGCTCGCGCGCGTCGACTTCTTCCTCGACGAGGACGACCGGATCTGGGTCAACGAGATCAACACCATCCCGGGATTCACCCGCTTCTCGGCATACCCGCGTCTCTGGGAAGCCAGCGGGCTTCCCTATCGCGCCCTCGTGGACCGGCTGATCGCGCTCGCCCTCGAGCGGCACGCGCAGAAGCGGCGGCTGGCCGGGCCCGGGGCACGCGAACCCGAGCCGGGTGCCGGCGTCTAACGCGCTCGGCCGGGGGGACCGGGCGCCCGCGGCGGGGCCACCCCTGTCGGTCGTCTTCGCGGGCGGCGGGACGGGGGGACACACGGCGGCGGGTCTGGCCATCGCCACCGCGCTGCGCGCCCGGCTCGGGGACGGCGTCCAGCTCGCCTGGATCGGAAGCCAGACCGGCGTGGAGGCCACCTGGGTGCCGGCCGCCGGCATCCCCTACGACGCGATCCCCACCGGCAAGCTCCGCCGGCAGCTCGCCTGGCGCAACCTGACGGATCTCGCGATCCGGGTGCCGGCGGGCTTCGGACGCGCCTTCGCGCTGCTGGGCCGTCGCCGGCCGGACGTCGTCGTCGCCACCGGCGGATTCGTGGCCGTCCCGACGGCGGTGGCCGCGGCGGCGCGACGCTGCCCGCTCCTGGCTCACGAGCAGGTGGTGGTGCCCGGGCTCGCGAACCGGCTGATCGGCCGGCTCGCGGACCGCATCGCCGTGACGTTCGCCGCATCGGCCACGGCGTTCCCCCGCGGCAAGGTCGTCGTCACTGGCAACCCGATCCGCCCCGCGCTCCTCGCCGGCCAGCGCGCCCGCGCCATCGAGGGCTTCGGGCTCGACCCCGCCGCGCCCGTCACCTACGTGACCGGCGGCGCGCTCGGCGCCCATCGGCTGAACCGCATCGTGGGGGCCGCGCTCGGGGCGCTCCTCCCGGTGACCCAGGTCGTCCACCAGGCCGGCGACAACGCGCAGGGCGACCTCGCGTGGCTCCGCGACGTGGCGGCCCGGCTCTCGCCGCTGCTGGCCGCGCGGTACCGCGTCCTGGCGCACGTCGGCGGCGAGCTCGGCGACCTCTATGCCGCCGCAAGCCTGGTGATCGGGCGCGCGGGCGCGGGCACGGTCACGGAGCTCGCCGCGCTCGGGCTGCCCGCCATCCTCGTGCCCTTGCCGGGCGCCCGCGGTGACGAGCAGACGGCAAACGCGCGCGTGCTGGCCGATGCGGGGGCCGCGGTGCTGCTCCCCGAGCGTGATCTCACGCCCGAGCGCCTGGTTCACCAGGTCCGCGCCCTCCTGGCGGAACCGGCGCACCTTCGCCTGATGGCCGAGCGCGCCCGTCACCTGGCGACGCCCGACGCCGCCGACCGGCTCGTCGACCTGATCCTCGACCTGGCGCGCCGCGCCTGACGCCGCCCACAGGAGCGGTGCGCACGCCTTGCGACTTCGTGGAGATCCGGCGAGACTAGCGGGACCTCCATGACCCCCGAGACCCGGTACGCGCGGAGCGGCGACGTCAACATCGCCTATCAGGTCGTGGGCGACGCGCCCCGCGACCTCGTCGTCGTGCCGGGCTGGGTCTCCAACATCGAGGTATTCTGGGAAGATCCCGCGGTCTCGCGATTCTTCCAGCGTCTGGCCTCCTTCACCCGCCTCATCCTCTTCGACAAGCGGGGCACCGGGCTGTCCGATCGCCTCGGCGCCCTCCCGAACCTCGAGACACGGATGGACGACGTCCGCGCCGTGATGGACGCCGTGGGGTCGGAGCGAGCGGCGCTCTTCGGCTACTCCGAAGGGGGCGTCATGTGCGCGCTCTTCGCGAGCACGTACCCGGCCCGGACGGCCGCGCTCATCATGTGCGGCAGCTATGCCTGCCTCAAGCAGGCCCCGGACTATCCGTGGGGTCGGGCTTCGCAGTCGCAAGCGGCGTGGATCGACGCCATCGAGCACCAGTGGGGACGCCCCGTCGGCCTGGACATTCGGGCGCCCAGCCTGGTGGGCGACGAGCGCGCACGCCAGTGGTGGGCGCGCTTCTTGCGGCTGAGCGCCAGTCCGTCCGCGGCCTCCGAGTTAAGCCGCATGAACTACGAGATCGACATCCGTCACCTGCTGCCGGCCGTGCGCGTCCCCACCTTGGTCCTGCACACGATCGGCGACCGGACGATCGACATCGGTGCGAGCCGCTACCTCGCGGAGCGGGTGCCGGAGGCGAAGCTCGTCGAGATCCCGGGAATCGACCACGTGCCCTGGGGAGACGGAGCCGACCGCATCGTCGACGAGATCGAGGAGTTCCTCACGGGCGTCCGCCACGGGCCCGATCCGGATAGGGTCCTCGCGACGGTGCTCTTCACCGATATCGTCGGCTCGACGGAAAAGGCGGCGGCCCTCGGGGACCGCCGCTGGCGAGCCCTCCTCGAAGGGCACCACCGCGTCGTCCGGCACGAGCTCGGGCGCTTCCGAGGTCGCGAGATCGACACCACCGGCGACGGTTTCCTCGCCACCTTCGACGGCCCCGCGCGCGGAATCCGGTGCGCCCGCGCCGTCAGCGAGGCCGTACGTCCCCTCGGAATCGAGGTTCGGGCGGGACTCCACACCGGCGAGATCGAGATCCTCGACGACAAGGTCTCGGGGCTCGCGGTCCACATCGGCGCGCGCGTGGCCGCGGCCGCCGGACCCGGTGAGGTGCTCGTGTCCAGCACCGTCAAGGATCTGGTCGCGGGCTCGGGGCTGCACTTCCAGGATCGCGGCGCCCAGACTCTCAAGGGCGTCCCGGGCGAGTGGCATCTCTTCGCCGTCGAGCCCGAAGGGGCGGGCCGCGCGTGAAACGGATCTGCGTGTTCTGTGGCTCGTCGCCGGGCCGGCGGGACGCCTACGCGGAGGCGGCCCGGACGATGGCCCGCGCGCTGGTCGACCGGGGCCTGGGCCTCGTCTACGGCGGCGGCTCGGTCGGGCTGATGGGCATCCTCGCGGACGCGGTGCTCGACGCCGGCGGGGAGGCGATCGGCGTCCTCCCCCGCGGCCTCGCGCGCAAGGAGTACGCGCACGAGCGGCTCACCACGCTGCACCTGGTCGGGTCGATGCACGAGCGCAAAGCGCTGATGGCGGCGCTGTCCGACGGGTTCGTGGCGCTGCCCGGGGGCCTGGGAACGCTGGAGGAGGTCTTCGAGATCCTCACATGGGCCCAGCTGGGCATCCACCGGAAGCCGGTGGGCCTGGTCGACGTCGAGGACTACTGGGCGGGGCTCCGCGGGCTCCTGCGGCACGCCGTCCGAGAGGGCTTCGTCCGGCTCGAGTACGCCGGCTTGCTCCTGATCGAGCCGACGCCCGCCGCGCTCCTGGACCGCTTCGCAGCGTGGCGGCCGCCCGAGGGGTCACCCGTCTGGCTCGATTCGAGCGAGACCTAGCCTCGCGTGACCCGCCGCGCCGCGATCGGCCCCGCGGTCGGAGCGCTGCTGATTCTCCTCTGCGCGATCTGGGGCGTCGGCCAGGTGGCCATCAAGGTGGGCAACCAGGGCATCTCGCCCCTCTGGCACGCGGCGATTCGCTCGGGCGGGTCCGCTCTGCTCCTCTGGGCCTGGTCGGCGGCACGCGGCATCTCGCTCACCTCCCGCGACGGGACGGCCGGCTACGGAGCGACGATCGCCCTCCTGTTCGCGCTCGAGTTCGTCTGCGTCTACTGGGGCTTCGTGTACACGACCGCGTCCCGCGGCGTGCTCTTCATCTACGCGACGCCGTTCTTCGTGGCGCTCGGAGCGCACGCTCTGTTTCCGGAGGAGCGCCTGAACGCCCCGAAGGTCATGGGGCTGGTCGTGGCCTTCGCCGGCCTCGCGCTCGCGTTCGCCGACGGCCTGCGGCTGCCGACGCGGCGCGAGCTGCTGGGCGACGTCCTGCAGCTCGCCGGAGCGATCCTGTGGGCGGCGACCACGCTCGTCATCAAGGCGCGCGGGCAGCGGGTCACGCCCCACCGCACGCTCTTCTATCAGCTGGCGGGCTCCGCCCTGCTGCTCGGCGCGCTGGCGGTCGCCACCGGCGAGCCCGGAGTCGTCCGGCTGACCGGCGTGGTCGGAGCGGCGCTGGCCTACCAGATCGTCATCCACGCCTTTGCGAGCTATCTCGCCTGGTTCTGGCTGCTCGCCCATTACCCGGCCTCGCATCTGCACGCGTACACGTTCTGGACTCCGCTGTTCGGCGTGCTGGCCGGCTGGCTCTTGCTGGGCGATCCGGTGACGCCGCTCCTCGCGGTGGCGATGGCGTGCGTGGCGCTGGGAATCTACCTCGTCAACTGGCAGCCGCGGGCGGCCGCCCGGCGAGCGGGCTCGCGCGCGAGCTAGAGTCGCGGCGCCCGGCCGCGAAGATCGTACCGGAGAGGGCAGACGGCGCAGCGGGGCCGCGGCCGGCAGTACTCCTTGCCGACCCGGACCAGGAGCGCATGGAGCTCGTTGAAGAGCGCGGGGTCGTGCGGCAGGTGGCTCATGACGAACGCCTGGACCAGGGCGTAGTCGGCATCGGGCCGCACCAGGCGATGGCGCGCGAGAATCCGTCGCGTGTAGGCATCGACCACGAAGATGGGCCGCCCGGCCGCGTAGAGCGCGATGGCGTCCGCCGTCTCCGGGCCGATGCCCGGGATGCCCAGCAGCTCGGCGCGCAACTCACCGAGCGGCAAGGCGAGCAGGCGGTCCAGCCGGCCGCCGTGGCGCCGCGACACGTGCGCGGCGAAGGCGCGCAGGCGACGGGCCTTCAGGCGGAACGTGCCGGATGGTCGGAGCAGGGCCGCCAGCCGGGTCGGGGTGAGCGCCAGCACGGCTCGGAGATCGAGGGCGTCCGCCCCGCGCAGCCGGGCGATCGCCCGCTCCGCGTTGCGCCAGGCCGCGTTCTGCGTGAGGATTGCCCCGACGACGACCTCGAACCGGGTCCGCGCCGGCCACCAGCGCTGTGGCCCGTACCGCCGGTGGAGCCGGTCGTAGAGACGCACGAGGCGACGCCGAAGCGGGTGTGGCCGCGGGAGGAGCGGCGGCGGCGCCAGCATCGGGGGTTCATTATACGAATATGGCCATGACGGGCGGGCGCGGACTGACCGCGGCCTTCGTGCTGGGCGGGGTGCTCGCGGCCGGCGGCGCCCTCGCGCAGCCCACCCCCCTCACCGTCGCCGTGGGGGGCCCGGCCGCGGAGCTCGCCTATCTGCCGGTCCACGCCGCGACCGCTCTCGGGACGTTCGGCGCCGAGGGGATCGAGGTCGCGCTCAAGCGTTCCAAGCATGCGGCCGCGGCGATGGCGGCGGTGCGTGACCGAGAGGCGGGGATCGCGGTCACGACCCTGGACGAGGCCATTCGCGGAGGTTGGGCCCGTAATTTCCCCGTCCAGGTCCTGGCCGCGCACCTGCGCGCGCCGGCGGCGGCGCTGCTGGTCGCCCCCTCGGCTCGGGACACCGTCCGGGGTGTCGAGGATCTCCGCGGGCGGGCCGTCGGCATCCCGGGGCCGGGCACCACGGGGCATCTCTTGCTCGCCTCCGTCCTGCGCGGCGCCAAGCTCCAGCCGTGGCAGGTCGAGACGCGCAGCCTGGGCACGTCGGCCACGGTGGCGGCGCTCGGAACGGGAGACATCGCGGCCGCCGTCGTCGAAGAGCCCTGGGTGACCCGGCTCCTCGAGGCGAACCGGGCCGCCGTCCTCGTCGACTTCCGCACGCCCGAGGCGACCGAGCGCGTCCTCGGCGGTCCCTTCTACGAGGTGGTGAGCGTGATCGCCGCTCCGGCGAAGGCGCCGCCGGTCGAGCCGCGCAAGGGCGGCCGGGCCGCCAAGCAAGGACCCCCTCCGATCGAGCCCCCTCCCGAGCCGGCTCTCGTCGCATTCGCCCGGGCGCTCGCCCGCGTGCAGGTCTGGCTCGCGACCGCCGAGCTCAGCGCGATCGTCGAGCGGCTCCCGGCGTCGCTCGTCGGCGACCGCGGGCAGTTCGAGGCGCGGCTCCGCGCGCAGCGCGCCGCCTACGCGGGCGCCGGCCAGCCGACTCCCGAGGGGCTCGAGGCCTCCCTCCGCGTGCTCCGCGGCGGCAGCAGCCCCTGGCCGGTCACGCTGAAGGTGGGGCCCGACGACCTTGCGCCGCCGCCCGCCGTCGCCGAGGCGCGCCGGGAGCTCGGGGCGGCGCCGCCGGCGCCCTAGTCGTCAGGGATCGGCCGCCGACAGCCCGACGGCGCGGAGGAGCCGGGCCGTCGTCCCGAGCGGGAGCCCGACCACGTTCGTGAAGCAGCCCTCGACCCGGGCAACCAAGTGGCCGCCGAGACCCTGGACGGCGTAGGCGCCGGCCTTGTCGTCCGGCTCGCCCGTGGCCACGTACGCCTCGATCTCCGGCTCGCCGTAATCGCGCATGACGACGCGGCTCGTCACGGCCTCGGCGATCTCACGCCCGTCGGCGAGTCCCAGCACGGCCACGCCCGTCACGACTTCGTGGCCCCGGCCCCGGAGGAGTCGCAGCATGTGGCGCGCCTCGTCGCGCGACGCCGGCTTGCCGAGCGGTCGGCCATCGACGACGACGAGCGTGTCGGCGCCGAGGATCACCGCGGGAGCGGGGCCCGCGGCGCGGACCTGCTCGGCCACGTGGCGCGCCTTCATCTGCGCGAGTCCGACGGCGAGGGTGGGCGCCGGCACGCCCGGGACGAGCGACTCCTCGGCCCCGCTGGGCCAGACCTCGAACGGCAGCGCGAGGCGGCTGAGCAGCTTGCGTCGACGCGGCGACGCGGAGGCGAGGATCAGGCGCATTCGTGCGAGACGGCGATGGCCGGCGCCCGAGCGAGGGCGCGACGCGGGCTAGCTGACGATGAGCGGCTCAGCGTCCGTGATGACCCGCGTCGAGGCGGCGACCACGTCACGCAGGAACACCGGCAGGCTGAGCATGTGCTGGTGCGCGAGGCCGTCGTAGAAGCGCAGCTGGCCCTTCACCCGCTCGGCCACTCGCCGATCGACGGCCTCGGGCGTGAGCGTGCGGGGATCATCGGCCTTCCCGCAGACGGCGAAGCCCCAGGGCGTGCCGAAGCAGGGGATGAACGACTGGTACGGCGCGACGAAGGGGAACACGGCCGCGAGCGTCGTGGCCATGGAGGCGTAGAAATCGAGCTCCCCGAGCTTCGTCATGCCGGCCTGGAGCGCCAGCGTGCCGCGCGGGGTCATCCGATCGCTCAGGAGCTGGTAGAACTCCCGCGTGAACAGGAGGCACGCCGGGCCGGCCTCCAGAGGCTCGGTGAGGTCGACGATGGCCACGTCGAACCGGTCGGAAGTCCGCTCGAGCCACCCGCGGGCGTCCTCGTGGCGGAGCTCGGTGCGCGGGTCGTCGAACGCGCCCTGGTGCATCTCGGGGAGGTGCGTACGGCAGGCCTCGACGACCCGGCGGTCGATGTCCACCATGACGGCCCGCTTGATCGACGGGTAGCGGAGAATCTCCCGCAGCGTGGCGCCTTCCCCGCCGCCGATGACCAGGGCGGTCTCGGGCCGCGGGTGGAGGACCATCGCCGGGTGGACCAGGGTCTCGTGATAGATGAAGTCGTCGGCGACGCTCGACTGGATGCGCCCGTCGAGGACGAGGCACTTCCCATAGCTCGCCGTCTCGAGGATCTCCATCTGCTGGAACTCGGTGCGGAGGGCGAAGACGGTCCGGAGGATGGCGTGGGCGTGCCCCTCGACGGATGTCGTCGTCTCAAAAAACCATTTGTAGGGGCTCGGTTGCGCCATTGGGGGCGTCGCCCTCCTTCACCCTGTTGGCGAGTCCGGCCGTGCCCGGGAACACGCCGCGCTTGACCTCGACGCACGACGCCCGGCTCGCCCCGAACTGCTCCACAAGGTAGTTGGCGGCCTCCGCCGGCTTGAGCGTGTCACCGCACGAGAAGATGTCCACGGCGGCGTACCGGTGCTCGGGCCACGTGTGGATGGAGAGGTGGGACTCCGAGATCACCACCACGCCGGAGATCCCGAACGGGTTGAACTCGTGGAACACGACGTCGATGATGGTGGCCTCGGCTCGCTTGGCGGCTTCCACCATCGCCGTCTTCACGGATTCGACGCTGTTGAGGACCTCGGCGCTGCAGTCGTACAGCTCGAGCAGCAGGTGACGGCCCAAGCTCTCCAATGACCGACCCCCTTCCTCGCCCGCGACCGGCTCCGATCATCGAACTGCGACGCCGTCTCGTTGGCGCCGCGCTCGCCGTCGTCGCGATCTCTTCTTCGCCGACGCGACACGGGGCGAAAGTCGGCTGAATTATAGAGCACGAAGAAGGCAGCGCAAGGAAAAAATGCTTGCGTTTTACTTTCGCGCCAGTGATGATGACGACCGGCCGTCGGCGGAACGGCGTCCGAACGTGTCGCGCGAGTGCGAAGTCGCGCGCGACGCACGAGGGAGGCGCGGATGTTCTGGAAGCAGGTGACGAAGGCGTCGGTGACGGCGGGCACCGCCGAGGGCGGCACGCCGCTGAACGCGTTCGACAACGCGCTCCTGGCGGCCGGCATCGGCAACGTCAACCTCATCAAGGTCTCGAGCATCGTCCCGCCGGAGGTCGACATCGTCGATCTCCCGCAGATCAAGCCGGGCGCGCTCGTGCCCACCGCCTACGCCGCCATGACCAGCACGACGCCCGGCCAGATCATCGCCGCCGCCGTCGGCTACGCCCTCCCCGCCGATCGGACCAAGGCCGGCGTGATCATGGAGTTTCACGACGTCACCGATCGAGGGACGGCCGAGGAGGCGATCCGCGGCATGCTGGCGGAAGCGTTCCGGGTCCGCGGCGAGATCATCCGGGAAACGAAGATCGTCGCGGTCGACCACCGGGTCGAGCGCGCGGGCTGCGCCCTGGCCGCGGTCGCGCTCCTCTCGGAGGACGATCTCCTCTAGCCGCGCGCCGGCGTCCACCCCGCGCTCCTTCGGCCGGAGGCTGCCCGCGTCATGCCCCTCATCCCCGCCCGCCCCCGATTCCTCGGCGCCCGTCCGGATGCGGCCGGGGCGGCCGTCGTCCTCTACGGCATCCCGTTCGAAGGGCGGGTGAACCAGCGGAAGGGCGCGTTCCAGGGCCCCGGGGAGATTCGGCGCGCCTCGGACCTCATCGAGACCTACGCGCCGCGGCTCGACGGCGACCTCGCGGACCTCGCCCTCGCGGACGCCGGTGACGTCCAGGTCCCGGATCTCCCGCCCCGCGAGGCTCTCCAGGCGGTGGCGAGCGAGCTCCGCCAGGCGCTGACGCCGACGCAACGCTGGGCTCTCCTCGGCGGCGACCACACGACGACCGCCGCCGTGGTCGAGGTGGCGGTCGAGCACTACCCGGACCTCCGCGTGGTCCAGTTCGACGCCCATCCGGATCTCCGTGCGGAATACCTCGGAGAGGCCTGGAACTACGCCTCGGCGATGACGCGGGTGCTCGACCACCTCGGGCCCGACCGGCTCTACCAGATCGGCCTCCGGACCGGAGACCGCGAGGAATGGGTGCCCCCGCGCGGGACACGGCTCTATCCGGGGTGGGCGGGCAGCGCCGCGGACGCGGCGGCCTCGATCGCCGACGAGCTTTCGGGCCATCCGCTCTACGTCACCATCGACATCGACGTCCTCGACCCGTCGATCGCGCCGGGGACGGGGGCGCCCGAGCCGGGCGGCATCACGGTGACCGACCTCCTGACCGCCCTCCGGCACCTCTCCGCCGCGCGGGTGATCGGCTTCGACCTGGTCGAGGTCTCCCCGCGCTGGGATCCGTCGGGTCGTACGGCCATCACCGCCGCCGCGCTCGTGCGAGACGCGATCCTGACGTGGTGGCCGCCGCGGTGAGCCGGCCCGCGCGGGCTCGCCGCCGCGCGGCGCCGTACGCCGCCCCGCTCTACTACCACGTCGCGTTCGAGCTCAACCGCAAGACCGAGACGGACTTCCTCGCCGCGTGCTTCCGGAAGTACGCGCGCGGGCCGGTCCGCCGCGTCCTCGATGCGGCGTGCGGCACCGGGCACCACAGCTTGCGCCTGGCCCGCCGGGGCTACCGGATGACGGCGCTCGACCTGTCGGCGCCCTCCATCGCGTTCCTCGGGGAAGAGGCCGCCCGGCTGCGCCTGCCGATCACGACGGTCGTCGGGGACATGACCGCCTTCCGCCTCCCCCGCCCCGTCGACGCAGCCATCTGCATGCAGGACTCCCAGGGGCACCTGCTCGAGACGGAGGCGCTCCTCGCGCACCTGCGCGCGGTGCGCCGGAACGTCCGGCCGGGCGGCGTCTACGTGTTCGACCGCATGGTGCCGAACGGCTGGAGTCCGGGGGCGCGCTGGGTCTGGACGCGCCGACGACGCGGCATCACGGTCCGGACCACGTTCCAGACGCTCCTCGAGTACGACGTCGCGCGCCAGGTGTGCCAGGAGGTCATGCGCTTCGACATCAGCGAGCGCGGCCGGCGCCGCACCGTGGTCCAGCGACATCCGACCCGCGTCGTCTTCCCGCAGGAGCTGCAGATGCTGGTCACGCTGGCCGGCGGCTGGGAGTTCTGCGGATGGTTCTCGAACTTCAGCCTGAAGCGCCCGCTGGAGAAAAGCGCGGCGGCCATGGTCATGATCACCGTCCTCCGAGCCCGCTAGAAAGCCAAACTCCGGGGTCAGGCCCAGGCTTTGGCTATCCCGAGGGCTCTGCGTTGAAAGTCAAAGAGCGGGCCTGACCCCGGAGTTTGGCTTTGGCGCGGCTCGTCCTTCGCCGGCAGCGGGAGGCGCGGATCCGCGGCGGCCATCCCTGGGTGTACCGCTCCGATGTCCTCCGGCTGGACGGCGCCTGGCGCGACGACGAAGCCGTGACCGTCTGCGCCGCCGACGGCGCGGTGCTGGGGCGGGGCTTCTACAACCCTCGCCCGCAGATCGTGTGCCGCCTGCTCACGCGGCACGACGAGCCCGTCGACGACGCGCTCCTTCGCCGACGCCTGGAGGCCGCCTGCGCGCTTCGCCGGGCGCTCGCCTACGACGGGGACGCCAGCCGCGTCGTCTTCGGCGACGGCGACGCCATCCCCGGCCTGATCCTCGACCGGTACGGGGACGTCCTCGTCCTCCAGGCGCTGATGCGCTGGAGCGCCGTCCGGGCCGAGCGGCTGGCCGCGCTCGCGGCCGAGGTCACCGGCGCCGGCGCGGTTTACCGCCGCGGGGACCCGACGGCGGCGGCGATCGAGGGCTTCGAGGACGAAAGCGGCTGGATCGTGGGACGCGCCGCGCCCGTCGCGCCGATCCGCGAGGGGCCCTGCCACTTCCGCGTGGACGTCGAAGGCGGTCAGAAGACCGGTTTCTACCTGGACCAGCGCGAGAACCGCGTCCGGGTCGCGGCCCGCGCCGGAGGTCGGGCCGTGCTCGACGTTTTCTGCTACACGGGGGCTTTCGCCGCGTGGGCCCGCCGCGGGGGCGCGGCCTCCGTCCTGGCGGTCGACAGCTCGGCCGAGGCGTGCGCCCGGGCGCGCGACCACCTCGCCGAGAACGCCGCGCCGGGGCGCCCCGCGCCGTACGAGGTCCGAGAGGCGAACGCCTTCGACACCCTACGGGCCTTCGAGCGCGAGGGACGGGGCTTCGACCTGGTGATCCTCGACCCGCCGCCCTTCACCCGGCGGCGCGCGGCGATCGCGGCGGCCCTGCGAGGGTACAAGGAGATCAACCTCCGCGCCTTGCGCTGCCTTCGCCCGGGCGGCCTGCTCGCGACGTTCTCGTGCTCGCACCACGTGAGCCCCGCCCTCTTCGAGGACGTCTGCCGAGCGGCCGCGGAGGATGTCGGCCGCC
This sequence comes from Candidatus Rokuibacteriota bacterium, assembly GCA_044867785.1. Classification (GTDB taxonomy): domain Bacteria; phylum Methylomirabilota; class Methylomirabilia; order Rokubacteriales; family DASRDR01; genus DASRDR01. Next base: position 99,835 of record JBIOVM010000170.1, read on the forward strand.
CCGTGCGGGTCGACGCGACCTTCGGGCAGGCCCGGGACCATCCGGTGCTCCTGGCGGCCCCCGAGACGCGCTATCTGACGGGCCTCTTCTTGGAGGTGCTGGAGTAGGCGGGCCCGGCCTCGGAGCGGGCCGCACGGCGGGCCCGAGCGCGCAGGAAGAGAAAGCCGGCCGCCAGGGCGGCGACGAGCAGGATCCCCGCCGCGACCAGGTTGTAGCCCATGAGGACCTGGCGGGCCCAGTCGAGATGGGTCCCGGCGAAGACGCCCAGGCCGACGACCAGCACGTTCCAGACGATGACCGAGACGCCGGACCACCAGAGCACCTTCCAGGCCGAGAAGCCGGCGAGCCCGGCGGCGGGCGTGACGAGGGCGCGGATCCCCGGGAAGAAGCGCGAGACCGCGATGGCCGGCGCGCCGTAGCGCGCGAACCAGCCCTCGAGGTGCGTCAGGCGATCGGCGCGAAGCCACCGGCCGAGCCGTCCGGCCAGGAGCGCGCGGCCGAAACGGCGCCCCAGCCAGAAGGTCGCCATGACGCCGGCCTGGGTCCCGGACACCGCCGCCACCACGACGAGCCAGCTGTCGACCTGGCCGCGGCCGGCCAGGAAACCCGCATAGACCGAGATCACGTCCGTCGGCCACGGCGGAAAGAAGCTCTCGAGGATGCAGCTCGCGAAGACGACCCCGTAGACGACGATCGCCGGGATGCCGGGATCGAGGACGAACTCGGCCAGGCGGTCCAGGCTCACCGACGTATCTCGGCTCCGGGGTGGTTGATCGGACGCCTCCTCGGGGCGGGCGCTCGGCCGGTGGCGGCGCGTGGGCTCACAACGCGCTAGGAGCCGGTCGCGCGGCGCTTCTCGCGGTCGATCGTGAACGAGAGAGCGAGGACGCGAGGCTCTTCGCCCACCTGGTGGTGGAACTCGAGCCTCAGCTCGCGGGCGTCCGCCCGGAGGCGCGGGACGTACACGAAGCCCTCGAGCCGCGCTCCGGGCAGGAGCGGTCCCGGCGGCAGCGCGTGGAGATAGATGTCGCCGTACGGCGGAGGCGCGGGGTAGTACCAGGGCCAGCCGTACCAGCCCCAATCCCACGACGGATACCAGTACGGCTCCGGGACGACCGCCCGTCGCCGAAGGACCGGCGGCGCGCCGACGGCGGCGAGGCGGTCCCCGGCGGCGCCCCGCGCCCGGAGGATCCGCTCGACCTCGACCGGCGGCAGCGCCGTGTACTGGAAGCGCAGGTCGTCGAAGACTCGGAAGCTGCCGTAGTCGTACTGGAGCAGGCTCGCCGTCCCGTTCGTCAGGCTGACGAAGAACGGGGTGACGTAGTCGTCGAGGTACCAGGGGCTGCCGCGCCACGCCGAGGCTCGCACGGCCAGCTCGACGCTCTCGGCGGCCACGCTCGCCGTTCCCAGGGCCGGGTCGATCGCGACTCCCGGAGCGGGCACCGGCACGATGCGCGTCGTCGTGCAGCCCGCGAGGAGGAGCAGGGCGAGCCCCGCGCGCGCGCCACGCCCGACTCGCTGCGCAAGGCGGACGGGCACCGCGGCGCGGCGCGGCGGCGTCACGCTCCGTTGGCGGCGCGCGCGACCGTGTCGTAGACACCGGCGAGGGCGCGATCGAGCTCGGCGGGGTTCTTGCCACCGGCCTGGGCGAGATCCGGCCGCCCGCCCCCGCCGCCGCCGACCACCTTGGCGACCTGCTGGATGAGCTTGTTGGCAGGGACTCGCGCGGTCAGATCCTTCGTGACGGCGCTGACAAGGTTGGTCGCGTTGTTCGTGACCGCGCCGAGCACGATCACGCCCGACCCCAGGCGCTCCCGGACGGAGTCCGCCACCGTGCGCAGGCCTTCGGGGTCGAGGCCGTCGAGGCGGGCGACCACGACGGGAATCCCTGCCACCTCGCGGGCGCCCGCCACGAGGTCCTGAGCACGGCTCTTCGCCAGACGCGCCTCCAGCTCACCGAGCTGCTTCTCCAGGCCCTTCTGCTCGTCCAGGAGCTTCTGCACCCGACCCGGCAGCTCGAGCGCCGGAATGCGGAGCAGATCGGCCGCCTGCCGGAGCGCCTGCTCCTCCTGTCCGACGTGGGCGAGCGCCGCGCTCCCCGTCACCGCCTCGAGGCGCCGCACCCCGGACGCGACGGCGCCCTCCGTGGTGACCTTGAAGAGCCCGATCTGGCCGGTGGCGTCGAGGTGCGTGCCGCCGCAGAGCTCCGTGGAGAAGTCGCCGATCCGGATGACGCGGACGCGCTCCCCGTACTTCTCGCCGAAGAGCGCCATCGCGCCCATGCG
>JBIOVM010000171.1:0-9367 GCA_044867785.1 Candidatus Rokuibacteriota bacterium
TGCGCACGATCGAGGTCGCCGCGGACGCCGGAACGGCCTTCGACGGGCGCCACCTGTTCCAGCTCGCCGAGGATCGCATCCAGAAGATCGACCCGAAGACCGGGCGAGTGCTCGCCACGATTCCTGCGCCCGGCGGCGGCGGTGATTCCGGGCTCGCGTGGGCCGAAGGCACGCTCTGGGTGGGGCAGTACCGGGACCGGAAGATCCATCAGATCGACCCCGAGACCGGTGCCATCCTTCGCACGATCGAGTCCAACCGCTTCGTCACCGGCGTCACCTGGATCGACGGAGAGCTGTGGCACGGCACCTGGGAGAGTGACGAGAGCGAGCTGCGGCGGGTCGACCCTCGCAGCGGTGAGGTCCTGGAGCAGCTCGAGATGCCGCCCGGAGTCAGCGTTTCGGGGCTGGAATCCGACGGGCGTGACCTTTTCTACTGCGGCGGGGGAAGCAGCGGCACGGTGAGGACGGTCCGCCGGCCCAAGCGAGGCTCCGCGACGGGCCGCGGCGCCACGAGGAAGTAACCGAGCCCCTTCGATGGCCGGACGAGGAGAGGGTTCGAGCCGCCGGCGAGAGGTTGGCTCCGACTGTGGTCATGAGCATGTCTTGCCGGCTTCGTCTTAGTACCCGTGTTCGTAAATACGATGACGTATAACTCTGGACGCGCCAAGGCCGGCTATGGCACACTGTTCCTCGGGGGATGGACAGCGAAGCATGCCAAGAATGAGTCCATATGTCGTCCAGTTGACCAAGGCGGAGCAGGAGGCGCTGGCGGCACTGGTGCGGAGGTATACGTCACCATATCGCGATGTCATCCGCGCGAAGATCGTGCTGCTGGCCGCCCAGGGCCTCGCCAATGACGTCATTGCCACGCGCTTGGATACGCCCCGCCAGATCGTCAGCAAGTGGCGCAAGCGGTTCTGCACCGAACGCCTCCCGGGGCTGGACGAGCAGCCCCGGGGCGGGCGCCCAGGGCCCGGGGGCCATGGGTTGCTTTAGCTGAATTCGGCCATAGTTTGCGACCTGCCCGCTCGCTCCTATCCGGCTGGAAGCTGGTGACGGACCCCGATCCCCTGTCCATCGTCGACGCCCATCAGCACTTCTGGGACCTGTCCCTCGGGAAGCACCCCTGGCTCCGCGACGAGCCGCCACCCCCCTTTCGCTACGGCGACACGCGCGCGCTCCGGCGCAGCTATCTTCCCGCCGAGTACCGAGCGGACACGGCCGGCTACCGCGTCGTCGGCACGGTGTACGTCGAGGCCGAGTGGGATCCGGCCGACTCCCTCGGCGAGACGCGCTGGGCTCACGGGCTCGCCCGTCGTGAAGGGCTGCCGACCGCCATAATCGCCCAGGCGTGGCTCGACCGGGACGACGTCGAGGATGTCCTGGCGGCCCAGGCCGCCTGCCCGCTCGTGCGCGGCATCCGCCAGAAGCCCGCGGCGGCGGCCTCCCCGGCCGCGGTCGACGCCGGCGCGCCGGGCTCGATGGGCGACCCGCGCTGGCGCGCCGGGTTCGCACGGCTGGCCCGCCACGGTCTCTCCTTCGACCTGCAGACTCCCTGGTGGCATCTCCCGGAGGCGGCGGCCCTGGCCCGCGCGTTTCCCGACACCCTCATCGTGCTGAACCACACCGGCCTCCCGGCCGACCGAAGCCCCGAGGGGCTTCGCGGGTGGCGGGATGCCATGGCGACGCTGGCGGCCGAGCCGAACGTCGCCGTGAAAATCTCCGGACTCGGGGTGCCCGGCCGGCCCTGGACCGCCGAGTCGAACCGCGAGGTCGTCCTGAGGACGCTCGATCTCTTCGGCGTCGAGCGAGCGATGTTCGCGTCCAACTTCCCGGTCGACGGGCTCGTCGCCCGCTTCGACACGATCTACGAGGGCTTCCGGACGATCGTGCGCGACCTCCCGACCGCGGACCAGGAAAAGCTCTTCCGCAACAACGCCGTCCGCTTCTACCGACTGAAGCCCGCGGTCGAGGCCGAGCGATGAGGGGCTCGGGCCGGCCGAGGATCGGCACTCAAGGCCTCGTCGGGATCGGCGTCGTCGTGGGGTTGGCCGCGTCGACGGCGTGGGCCGCGTCGCCCGCGGCTGGCTCCCCCGGCCCGGTCCTCTTCGGCCTGGCCGTGCTCGTGCTCTTCGCGAAGGCCGGCGGCCTCCTCGCGGAGCGGTGGGGCCAGGCGGCCGTGCTCGGCGAGCTCGTCGTCGGGATCGGCCTCGGCAACCTGCTGCCACCGGTGTTCGGTGACCAGGGAATCCGCTTCGTCCAGGGGGACCCGACGCTCCACGTCCTCGCCGAGGTGGGTGTTCTGATCCTGCTCTTCGATGTTGGGCTCGAATCCGATCTCCGGTCCCTCGCGCGGGTAGGCCCGTCGTCGGCGCTGGTCGCCCTGCTCGGCCTCGCCGCGCCCTTCGCGCTCGGCTGGGCGGTCACCGCCTGGCTCCTGCCGCAAGCGCCGACCCTCGTGGCCGTGTTCGTCGGAGCGACGCTCACCGCCACGAGCGTCGGCATCACCGCACGGGTGCTGAAGGACCTGGGCGTGACGCGGCGGCCGGAGGCCGAGACCATCCTGGGCGCAGCCGTGATCGACGACGTCCTGGGCCTCGTCGTCCTCGCCGTGGTCACCGGCCTGGTGCACGCGGCCGGCGGCGGTCCCGCTCTCTCGGCCGGCGCCATCGGCTGGATCGCGCTGAAGGCGTTTCTCTTCCTCGGAGTCACGGTCGGGCTCGGCCTCTGGCTGTCGGACCCGATCGTGAGACTCGTGGGCCGGACCGGGCGCGGCGGCATGATCCTGATCGTCGGCCTGGCGCTCTGCTTCACGTTCGCGTTCGTGGCCGAGCGGATCGGTCTGGCCGCGATCGTCGGCGCCTTCGCCGCCGGGCTGTTCCTGGATCCCTACGGGGAGGGCGTCCGGGCGGGCGACGCGGACGCGACGCTCAACGAGCTCCTCGGACCGCTGTCCGAGGTGTTCGTCCCGCTGTTCTTCGTCCTGATGGGAATCCAGGTGCATCTGGGGAGCCTCGCTGACCCCGCCACCCTCGGCCTCGGCACGGCATTGGTCGTTGCCGCGATCCTGGGCAAGCTCGCCTGCGGGCTCGGCGTCCTCGGCCGCGGGATGAACCGCCTGGCGGTCGCCATCGGGATGATCCCCCGCGGCGAGGTCGGCCTGATCTTCGCGGGCATCGGCGCGGCTCTCCAGCTCGAGGGCGCGCCGATCCTGTCGCAGGGTGTGTACTCGGCGGTCGTCCTGATGGTGCTCGTGACGACCCTCGTCACGCCGCCCGGCCTGCGCTGGGCCTTCGGACGGCGCCCGGCGGACTGAACCGCTCGCCCGTTCTTCGTCCACCGGCCCGCCCTTGACACTCGCGCGCGGAGCGTGCTACCCGGCAAGCTAGGGCAGCGTTCCTGACGCAGCGCGCGCATCGTCCCTCGCGGTTCACTTGCCCCCAAGTGAGGAGAGGAGAGTCGCCATGACTCCCGTCACGATCAACGGCCGGCGCCACGACATCGACCTGCCGGCGGACACCCCGCTCCTCTGGGCGCTGCGCGACGAGCTGGGGCTCACGGGCACCAAGTTCGGCTGCGGGATGGCGCTCTGCGGCGCATGCACCGTGCACCTGGACGGCCAGGCCGTGCGGTCGTGCATGACGCCGCTGTCGGCGGTGGCGAACAAGAAGGTCACCACCATCGAGGCCATGGGGGCGGATCCGGTCGGCAAGGTGGTGCAGACGGCCTGGATCGAGATCAACGTCCCCCAGTGCGGCTACTGCCAGACCGGGCAGATCATGTCGGCGACGGCGCTCCTCAAGCGCAATCCCAAGCCGACCGACGCCGACATCGACCGGGCCATGGCGGGCAACATCTGCCGCTGCGGCACGTACTCGAGGATCCGGACCGCCATCAAGCAGGCCGCCGGCCTCCAGGGAGCGAAGTCATGAGTCCGCTCGCCGGTCCGATGGTGCCAGGCCGTCCCGTGACCATCGCGAACGTCAGCCGCCGGGGGTTCCTCCGCGGCGTCTCCGGCCTGGCCGGCCTCGTGCTGGCGGTCGGATATCCGAGACCGGCCCGCGCGGACGACCCGCCCAAGTACGGCGCGGACGGCATGCCGAACGGCTGGGTCGACGATCCCATCGCCTTCGTCTCCGTCGCGGACGACGGCACGGTGTCGATCGTCTGCCACCGCTCCGAGATGGGCCAGGGCGTGCGGACGGGGATGCCCATGATCGTCGCCGACGAGCTGGAGGCGGACTGGAAGCGCGTGCGGGTGGTCCAGGCCCCCGGCGACGAGAAGCGCTACGGCAACCAGGACACCGACGGCTCCCGCAGCACCCGACACTTCTTCGACCCGATGCGGCGCTGCGGCGCGGCCGCCCGCGCCATGCTGGAGGCGGCGGCGGCCGCCCGGTGGAAGGTACCGGTAGCCGAGGTCGAGGCGAAGAACCACGAGGTCGTGCACCGGCCGACGGGCCGGCGGCTTGGCTACGGAGCGCTCGCCAAGGCGGCGGCCGCCCAGCCCGTCCCCGCCCGCGAGACTCTGCGGCTCAAGCATCCCTCCCAGTTCCGCTACATCGGCAAGGGGCAGATCAAGCTGGTCGACGGCCCCGACATCGCGACCGGCAAGGCGAAGTACGGGATCGACACGCGCCTCCCCGACATGCTCTACGCGGTCGTCGCGCGCCCCCCGGTGTACGGGGGCACCGTCGCGAGCTACGACGACACCGAGGCGCTCAAGGTCCCCGGAGTGGTGCGCGTCGTGGCGATCGACGGAAGCCCGGCCCCACCCGAGTTCAAGCCGCTCGGCGGCGTCGCCGTCATCGGGCGCTCCACCTGGGCGGCCATGCAGGGCCGCAAGGCGCTCCAGATCGGGTGGGACGACGGTCCGAACTCGGGCTACGATTCGGCGGCGTTCAAGGCGACGCTCGAGGAAGCCGCGCGGAAACCGGGCCCGGTGGTGCGCAACGACGGGAACGTCGAGACCGCCATGGCCGGCGCCGCGCGGCGCCTGAGCGCGGAGTACTACATCCCGCATCTCGCGCACGCGACCATGGAGCCGCCCGCGGCCGTCGCGCGCATCGCGAACGGCAAGTGCGAGGTCTGGGGTTGCTTCCAGTCTCCCCAGGCCGCCCGCGACCTCGTCGCGAAGCGTCTCGGCCTGTCGCCGGCCGACGTGACCGTGCACGTCACGCTCCTCGGCGGCGGGTTCGGCCGGAAGTCGAAGTGCGACTACGGCATCGAGGCGGCGGTGCTGTCGCAGGCGATGGACGGCAAGCCGGTGAAGGTGACGTGGACCCGCGAGGACGACCTGCACCACACGTACTTCCACACCGTCTCGGTCGAGCATCTCGAGGCCGGCGTCGACGCGCGGGGGAAGCCGGTCGCCTGGCTCCACCGGAGCGTCGCCCCGACGCTCATGTCGACCTTCGACGCCGCCGCCGATCAGGAAGCGGCCTTGGAGCTCGGCATGGGCGTGATCAACGTTCCGTTCGCGATCCCCAACGTGCGCATCGAGAACCCGGAGGCCACCGCCCACACACGGATCGGATGGTTCCGCTCGGTGTCGAACATCCCGCACGCGTTCGCGGTCCAGTCCTTCGTCGGGGAGCTGGCGGCGGCGGCCGGACGCGACCCGAAGGAGTTCCTGCTGGAGGTGATCGGCCCGGCGCGGTGGATCAGCCCCGGCACCCTGAAGGACTCGTGGAACCACGGGGAGGACCCGGAGCGCTACCCGGTCGACACCGGCCGGCTCCGCCGGGTGGTGGAGACGGCGGCGCGCGAGGCGCGGTGGGGGCGCGCCATGCCGAAGGGTCGCGGCCTCGGCATCGCCGCGCACTACAGCTTCGTGACCTACGTGGCGACGGTCGTCGAGGTCGCCGTCGACGACAAGGGGGCGCTCACCATCCCCCGCGTCGACATCGCGGTGGACTGCGGGGCGAGCATCAACCCCGACCGCGTGCGCGCGCAGATGGAGGGCGCGTGCGTGATGGGGGTCGGGATCGCGACGTCGTCCGAGATGAGCTTCAAGGACGGGCGGGCCGAGCAGGGCAACTTCAACACCTACGAGGTGACGCGGATCGCCGCCGCGCCCCGGGAGATCCGCGTGCACATCCTTCCCGGAGACTTCGACCTCCCGCTGGGCGGCGTGGGCGAGCCCGGGGTGCCGCCGATCCCGCCCGCCCTCTGCAACGCGATCTTCGCGGTGACGGGCAAGCGGATCCGGCGCCTGCCGATCCGGGATCAGCTGAAGGCCTGAGCCGCCGGCCGGCCGGCGCGGTCCGGGCATCGTCGACGGGCGCTCCGCGAGCCTCGCGGGGCGCCCGTCGCTCGTGCGGAGGTCGGCCCGAATCGCGCGGGCGCGCGCGTGCCGGATCGTGCGGGTCGGGCCGGTGGGCGGAGTCGCCTCCGGGCGGGTACACTGGTTCGGCCGTTCGGGACCGTCGCTTCCTTTTCGACTCGATCGGAGGACAGACCATGCCGGACCCTTCCCTGGCGTTCGACTCCATCACCGCGCTCGCCGCGAAGATCCGGGCCGGCGCGCTCAGCCCCGTCGCGCTGACCGAGGCCGTGCTCGCCCGCATCGCGGCCCTCGACGGGCGTCTGCACGCCTTCATCGCGATGACCCGTGAGCGCGCCCTGGCCGAGGCCCGCGCAGCCGAGCAGGCGCTCCGGGGCGGCCAGGACCTCGGTCCCCTCCACGGCATTCCCTACGCCGCGAAGGACCTCTTCGACATCCGCGGCGTGGCGACGACGGCGGGCACCCGGCTCCTGGCGGGGAACGTCGCTCGGGAGGACGCGGCGGTGGTGCGACGCCTCGCCGGCGCCGGCATGGTCGTCGTCGGCAAGACCTACACCGTCCAGTTCGCCTTCGGCGGCGTCGGCATCAACCACGACCAGGGCACGCCGTTGAACCCCTGGAGCCCGATCCCCCACGCGCCGGGCGGGTCGTCGAGCGGGTCGGCGGTCGCGGTGGCCGCGGGGCTGGTGCCCATGGCGCTCGGAAGCGACACCGGCGGCTCGGTTCGCCTGCCCGCCGCGCTCTGCGGGACGGTCGGGCTCAAGACCACCGTCGGGCGCGTCAGCCGCGCCGGAGTCTATCCCCTCTGCTGGACGCTCGACTCCGTCGGTCCGCTGGCCCGGACGGTGGAGGACACCGCCCTCGTCTACCAGGCGATCCAGGGCCCGGACCCCCGCGACGAGACAACGGCCGGCGTCCTGCCGCACGACGCGCTCGCCCGGCTCGGCGCCGGCGTACGCGGGCTCCGCCTCGCGATCCCCGAGACGCTCTTCTTCGACGACGTCGACCCCGAGGTCGACGCCGCAGTGCGCGCGACCGCCGACGTGTTCCGCTCCCTCGGCGCCCACGTCGAGAGCATCAAGGTGCCCGAGGCGGCGGAGGCGATGTCCGAGCAGAAGCGCGCCTTCGCCATCGCCGCCGAGGCCTGCGTCTACAACGGGCGCTTCCTCGACGAGCACTTCGACGAGCTCGATCCGGTGGTGGCCCATCGGATGATCGCCGGCCGGCAGCTCTCAGCCCCGGACTACTTCGGGCTCATGCGGCAGTGGGCGGAGCTTCGCCGCCGGCTCGCCGAGCGACTCTCGGACGTGGACGCCCTCCTCGTCCCCACGGCGCCCATGCCGGCGGGGCCGCTCGGCGAGATCGACCGGACCCGCGAGTCGTACGCTCAGTGGAACGGCCGCTACCTCCGGAACACGGCCGTGGGGAACATCCTGAACCTCTGCGGCGTGTCCCTCCCCTGCGGCTTCTCCCGCGGAGGCTTCCCGATCGGGCTCATGGTCTACGGGAAGCCGTTCCAGGAGGACACGGCGCTCCGGGTCGCGCGCGCCTACGAGCAGGCGACGGAGTGGCACCGCCGCCACCCCGACCTGTCCTGGGCGGCGGACGCGACGCCCCGCTGACCGCCCTGTGCCCGCGAGCCGATGGAAGGTCCTGCGCGCCGCCGAGCCCGGCCGCCCGTACCTGATCCTGCTCTCGTATCTCCCGCTCCGCGGGTTCCGCGACTTCGCGGCGTTCGCCGGCCACGACCGCCGGATCTCCCGGCAGCTGGACGGGGCGCGGGGCCTGATCGGCTACGCGAAGCTCGGGCGGCCCTGGGTCAAGCGGTTCTGGACGCTGTCGGCGTGGGAGGACGAGGCCGCGCTGGCGGCGTTCGTCCATGACGGCGCGCACACCCGCGCGATGGCCGGGCTCCAGGGCCGCATGGGACCGACGCGCTTCGTGCGCTGGACCTTGCCGGGGTCGGCCCTGCCCCCGGCCTGGGACGACGCGCTGCGCCGGTGGCGCGCGGCCGAGGATGCGGAGCGAGCGGGCCGTCCCGGATAGACCGCGACCCGGTCGCGCTACCGCCGGTAGCTCGAGAACACGAAGCCGGTCTTCTCCTGGCCCTGATGGCATGCGAAGCACTGCGTCTTCGCGTCGGTCACGACCCGCTGGTCCCGCGTGTCCGCCTTGAAGGCCTCGAAGCCCCAGCCGCCCGTCTCGGGATACGCCTTGGCATTCTTGGCCATGACGCCGATGAACTTGCGGGGACCTTCCGTCATCGCACCCCCCTCGCTTCGCGCCTCGAGGAGATCGAACACGAACACGGTTCCGTCGGGATAGGGGCCGCCGCTCCGAACCGCCTTGGCGCCGGTCGCGTTCACGTAGACGTGGTGGATCCCGCCGAACGCGTCGAAGAGCGAGTGCGCCTTGTCGTGAATGACCATCGACTTCACGTGGAGCCAGCTCCGGTACCCCTCGGGGTACGGGACCTTCGGGCCTTCGGCCGCCCCGGGAACGGCGTTCCCCAGCGCGACGATTCCTGCCAGGCCGAGAGCGAGCACGGTTGCCTTCATCGGGCGCCTCCTGTCGCGGGAATGACCGTCTCGCTACAATGGGCAGGCGCGGACAGTCCGGTCAATCAGGCACCGCACCGTATCCGGGCACCGATTGGTGCGTGGAGGACGCTCAGGTGACGCCAGGCGCTCCGAGCATCCGGATGGTCGAGGACGTGCTCGGCTGCAAGTGGACCGTGGACCTCTTGGCGAAGATCACCGCCGGCTGCCACCGCCCGGGCCGCCTCCGGCGGGCCGTCCCCGGCATCAGCGCCAAGGTCATGAACCAGCGGCTCGCCCGGCTCATCGGCGTCGGCGTCCTCGAGCGTCGCGCGCTCTCCGCGAAGCCGCTTCACGTCGAGTACCACCTCACAGCGAAGGGGCGGGAGCTCGCCGCCCTGGTCGGCGAGATTCGGCAGTTCTGCCAGCGCTGGGACGCGCCGGCGCCGGTCGCGGCGGCTCGGCAGGCCAGGCTGGTCGGGCGCACAGCCCGCGGCGTGGAGCTCGGCCGGCCTCCGAGAGCCGTGCGCGCCCGAGTCGCGGT
>JBIOVM010000172.1:0-22985 GCA_044867785.1 Candidatus Rokuibacteriota bacterium
CGCGCTCGGTAGAGGAGAGCGCCGAGGGCCGCCGTGACGGCGAGCGCCACGGTGGCCGGAAGGGCGGGATGCGCGAGGAGGAACGTCCCCGCGCGACCCGGGTCCGTTTCGATCGCGGCGAGCCACCGGCCCCAGGCGAGCGCCGTGATGGCGAGGCCGCCGCCGCGAAGCCCGGGTGCACCCAACGCGAAGCCGCCGCTCAGGAGGACCAGGCCCACGACGCTCCACGCGACCACCAGGTGATGCGTTCCGAGCGTGACGGCGGGCGCCAGCGCCAGGAAGGCCAGCGCGACCGCGCGGTGACAGAACGCCACCCGGGCGCCGCCGCGCGCGCCCACGGCGGCGAGGCGCGCGCCGAGCCAGTACAGCCCGGCGAGCCCCAGGGCCAGCAGTGCGAGCCGCCGGCCCGCCGGGTCGTCGAAGATGCGCCGGACGGCGGCGAAGTAGGCCGCTGGCGCGGCGAGGACGAGCAGCATCCGGGTGAGCTCGACGGTGCCGGCCGGTCGGGCGACCCGGGGGCCCGTGAACGCAGCGGCCGCGAAGACCAGGAAGAATGCCGTCGCCCATCCGAGCGCGAGCGGAAGCCGGTCGGCCTCGTACCAGCGGTCGAGCCAGCCCCAGTAGAGCGCCTGGGTTCCGGCGAAGGCGAGCAGCGCTACGCCCGGCCATCCGCGCCGGAACGCGGCCACGACCACGCCGAGGTCGAGAATGAAGAGGTAGACGAAGAGCGCCGCGGCCGGATCGGTGTCCGTCCCGAGGACGACCGGCGTCAGCAGTCCGCCCACGGTCGCGAGCACCGCAAGGGCTCTCGCGTCGAGGCGGAGCGCCGTCGCGAAGCCCGCCCCCGTCACCAGCGCCATGCCGACAAAGGCGGGGGTCGTTGGGACCAGCGCGTACAGGGCGTGCGCAGCGTAGAGGGACAGATAGAGCACGCCCATGCCGAGCGCGATCAGGCTCTGAGCGGGCACCTGGTAGGGTCCGCGCCGGGCGAGCCGGGCGCCGCCCGCCATCAACACGATGCCGGCGGCGAGCCCGGCGATGACGCGGCCACGCGGCCCGATCCAATCGTGCTCGAAGGCGTGCTTGAGGAAGAAGCCGACGCCCAGGATCAGCAGCAGGGCGCCGACGCGCGAGAGCCAGGTTCCGCCGAGGCGCCACTCCCACTGGCCGACCCCCGCGGCAGCCGATGGGCTCGCGGCCGATGGGGAAGGAGCCGGCGCCGCGGCCGGCGAGGCGTCATCGCGCTCGGCATCGAAGGACGCCGCAACCGGCGTGGAGATCGTCGGGTGGCCCTGGACGTCGCCGGCCGCTTCGGCCGGTGCGATGGGCGCCGGCGTGACGACCGGCGCGAGCGGCGTGGGCGGCTCGGGAGTCCGGGCCGCCGTCCCATCGGGCGCCGGCACCGGGCCGGGCACCGACATTCCCGCGCTCCGCTCGAACTGGGCGAGACGCGCTTCCAGCCGGTGCACCCGGCTCCGGAGGCTCACGACCACGAGGATCAGGACAAGAACGATGAGGGGGGTCGCGAAAAAGAGCAGCCCTAGCCCGATGAGGGCAGCGATCGGCAGTCCCGTCATCTCGTCGCTCTCGACTGCCATGATAGCCGAGAGCGAAGCGGCCGACGCGAGTCCGGACCGGCTGTCGGCGGATCGGCCGCGTCGATCCCTACGTCGGGCGGGAAAAGCGCGGGCTCGCGGGCTCCCGAGCCGACGCGGGCCCGCACCCTCCGCTCCGGGGAGGGCGCCCGGGGACGCCCAGCCAGCTCGGCGTGACTCGGCGCCTCTCCGGGGGGCGGAGGTGATGGCCTGCCGGGCCACCCGATCTGGCCGTCGGGCGCTGGCGGGCGGGCGGGAACGCGTGCGGGGACGGCCGTCAGGACGACAGCCCTGCGGGCGGTGCGCGCGGGTGGCCCCGTCCGTGGCGATCCGCCTCCACCAGCACGTCCCCCGGATGGCGGTGGACGAGGCGCCATCGCGCGGCGCGCATGAACCGCGCCACCGAGCCGCGCGTGGGGCTCGAGACGTCGGCGCCATCGTCGGGACACCTGTAGCGCCACCCGCCGGCGGTTTTCTCTGACCTACGTCCGAGACCGCAAGCACTCGCTGACCGAGATCGCCTATCTGTTGGGCTACTCGGAGGTCAGCGCCTTCAACCGAGCCTTCAAGCGCTGGACCGGCGAGACCCCCTCACACTACCGCCGGCCGGCGCGCCGCGCCGCCCCACGAGGTCCCGCGGCGCCGCGCCGAGCTCGCCGGCTCAGACCTCGCCCGCCCAGACCTCGGCGGGCTCCTGCCGGCGCCTGAGCAGCCGGAGCGTGCCGTCCCGCTCCAGCATGACCTCGGGCGCGCGCGGATAGGAGTTGTAGTTGACGGTGGACATCGCGGCGCAGTAGGCGCCCGCCCCGCTCACCACGACCAGGTCGCCGATCCGCGGACGCGGCACCCAGCGGGGGCCGAGCGTCTCGGGATCGCCGGGAGCCGGGGTCAGGATGTCGCCCGACTCGCAGCACGGGCCCACGAAGACGACCGCGGCCGCCTCGCGCCCCTGGACGAGCACGTCCACCGGGTGCTGGGCGCCGTAGAGCGACGGGCGGGTGATCTCGGTCATCCCGGTATCGAGCTTCGCGAAGAGGAACCCCTCCCGGCCGGTGTCCACGACGTCGACGCAGGTCGCCACCACGGCGCCCGCCCGGGCGACGAGGTACGTGCCCGGCTCGATCTCGAGTCCGAGGCCCCGGCCGTCGCGGGCCTGGAACTCCAGGAGCTCCGCGCGCACGTGGTCGCCGACGTCGGCGAGATCCACGCTCGGCTCCTCCGGCATGCGCCCTATCTTGAACCCGCCGCCCAGGTTGACGGCCGTCACTTCGGGAAGCTTCGCCGCCAGCTCGAGCGTCATCCGCGTGCAGCGCTTCCAGATGTCGGGGTCGGTGCCCGAGCCCACGTGGGAATGGAGGCGCGTGAGGCGAAGCCGGTGACGGTCGGCGATCGTCTTCACGTCGTCGAGATACTCGTGCCAGATCCCGAAGCTCGCAGCCGGCCCCCCGGTGTTCGTCCGCTTGGTCGAGCCGGTCCCCAGCCCCGGGTTCATCCGGACCGACACCTCGCTCCCGGGCGCGACCTGCCCGACGCTCTCGAGCTGGTGAAGCGAGCAGGCGTTGAGCAGCACGCCGCGGCGGAGGTGCTCGGCCAGGCTCCGCGACGGCATCTGTGACGTGAGCTGGATCGCCCTCGGGGCGAAGCCGGCCCGGAGAGCGCGCTCGACCTCGAAGTCGCTGGACGCGTCGATGTGCAGCCCGAGCTCCCGGAACACCGCGAGGATGCCGCGGGACGGGTTCGCTTTCATCGCGTACCGCAGCGTGAAGCCGAACGGCGCCGGGAAGGTCAGAGCCGCCCGGGCCGCCGTCTCGAGCGAGACCCGGTCGTAGACGTAGCACGGGGTGCCGAAGCGCGCGCGCACCTCGGCGGCGACCTCGGGCGTCAGGAAGCGGGCGGGGGGAATCGACGGGTGGTCCATGGCCGCACATCGTACCTCAGGACGAGGCCGCCGGCATGGTCGGGCGCCGACGGGCCTCGTCCCGAACCCGGTCGGGGACATCGGTCAGAGGTCGAAGATCGGCACCCGTCGGGTCGAGCAGATGTACTCACACGTCCACGTGTTCGTCTTGCGGTTGTACCGGCACCTGTTCAGGAAGCACGTGTTCCTGGTCCAGATGCCCGGGCCCTTGCCCGGGCTCGCCTCCGTGAACATGGCCGGACAGGGACACTGGGAACGCCGGGGTGTCGCCCGCCCGGGGACGGGTCGTGGCGCCGGCACGCTGCGCACCATGCGCTTGAGGTTCTTCCGCGATCGCCGGAACAGGCCCTGCAGCTCCCGAAGCTCGCGAACCCCGTGCTTCCTGTTCATGTGTTCCTCCTCCACGCTCGCCGAGTCGCGTCGCGTCCACGCCGCGATCGCGGCGCCTGCGGCTCACCGCGTCGCGCCGTCCCATGCCGCCCGGCCGGCGCCATCGGCCGCCCGGCTCCACGGTCGGCGCCTTCGCGTCCGTCGTCCCCGTCCAGCACGGCGACCGGCCGGGCGACAACCGGCGCGGCGGCCGCCCGATCGTGGCGAGTCCCTGCGCCCTCTTGTCGGGGCCCGCCCCGCCATTTAGAGTGGACGCGGTTCGCCGGGCGGCCCGGGGCGAGCGCCCGTCGACGAGATCGCCGACGCTCGGCCCACACTCGGGAGGTGCGGTGAAGGCGCGCGAGATCTTCGAGTACAACAAGCTCACCTGGCCCGAGATGAACGACGCCATCGAGATGGGGAAGGTGGTGCTCCTCCCGACGGGGTCGACGGAGCAGCACGGGGCGCACCTCCCGCTCGACACCGATCTCTTCCTGGTCGAGTCGGTGTGCCGTGAGCTTGGCCGCCGCGCCCCCGACAAGGTGCTCGTCCTGCCGGGGATCCCCTACGGGCTCAACATGCACCACTTCGACTTCCCGGGGACGATCCACGTCGAGCCTCAGCACTTCATCGACTTCTCGGTCGACGTGCTGAAGAGCGTCGCCTACCACGGGTTCCGCCGGATGGCCGTCGTGAACGGTCACGGCTCCAACATGCCGATGGCCGACCTGATCGCGCGGCGCGTGGTGCTCGAGACGCCGGCCATCTGCTGCGCCTTCGGCTACTACAACATGGGGCGCGACGAGAGCACGCAGGGGCTCGAGAGCGGCGTCTACGCCCACGCGGACGAGTGGGAGACCTCGCTCTACCTCCACTTCGCCGCCGACCGCGTCCAGATGGACAAGGCCGTGCCCGACACCGACCGGGTGGGGCGCACGATGACCTCCGACAGCACGACCAACGTCCGCTTCAACGACTTCTGGGGCCGCTGGACCAAGACCGGCGTCCACGGCGACCCGACCAAGGCCAGCCGCGAGAAGGGCCGGCGGATCGCCGAGGCCATCATGAAGGAGATGCTCGTCTGGCTCGAGGAGTTCCGCGAGTGGCCCATCGAGGGACGCCAGGATCAGCACCGGCTGCCCGTCCAGCGGGGAATCCGGTGGTGACATTCAGGAAGGAGACGCCGATGCGAGGGATGCGAGCGACACGACACGGCTATCACCACACGGCCGGCTGGTGCGCGATGGCGCTGGCCGTCTTCCTGGGGGCGACGCTCGGCGCGGCGCCGCCCGCGTCCGCTCAGCTGAAGGTTGCGCTCCAGGGCGACACGTCGAACGTCGACCTTCATCTGACGACCCACTACGTCAGCCGCATCGCGCTGCTAAATGTCTACGAAATGCTGTACACGCTCGGCGAGGACCTGTCGATCCAGCCGATGCTCGCCGACAAGCACACGATCAGCCCCGACGGCCTCGTCTACACGATCACGGTCCGGAAAGGCGTCAAGTTCCACAACGGCAAGGTGATGGACGCGAAGGACGTCGTCTACACGCTCAACCGGATGAAGAACCAGGGCTGCCGGTCGGCGGAGTTCAAGCAGCTCGTGAAGGACGTGGAAGCCACGGACGCCTCGACGGTCCGCGTCACGCTCAACAGTCCTTCCGGCGTCTTCCTCGCGAACCTCGCGAATGTCATCTGCCCGGTCGTCATTTACCCCGAGGGTGAGGTCGAGAAGCAGGGCGGCGCCGTTACCAAGCCGGTCGGCACGGGCCCGTTCGAGTTCGTCGAGTGGAAGAAGGACGCCTACCTCCGGGTGAAGAAGTTCAAGGACTACGTGGCCGACTCGCGGCCGAGCTCGGGGCTGGCCGGGAAGAAGGTCGCCCTGGTCGAGACCGTCGACTTCATCCCGATTCCCGACAGCTCGGTCCGGGCGGCCGCGATCGAGAGGGGCGACGTCGACATCGCCATCGAGCTGAACGTCGAGGACGTCCCGCGCATGAAGGGCACCCGGGGGCTCGTCGTCGGGTCCATCCCGGGCATCGCGTTCGACGACCTCCGGTTCGGGTTCAAGAAGGGCCCGTTCACCAACCAGAAACTTCGGCAGGCCGTGGCCTACGCGATTGACAAGGAAGAGATGTCGAAGGCCAACACCGGCGGCCAGGGCAAGCCGGTCGCGGCCGGGTTCCCGGCGGGGATGCCGTTCCACGGCGCGGTGCACGCCCAAGACCCCTACGCCAAGCCGAACGTCCAGCGGGCGAAGCAGCTCATGCAGGAAGCGGGCTACAAGGGCGAGAAAGTGGTCCTGACTGCGCATCTGGTGCCAGATCGAATCGCCCAAGGGGCCGTGATCATCCAGGCGCAGCTCCAGGCGGCCGGCATGAACGTCGACGTGAAGACCCTGGAGTCCGCTGCGCTCCAGGAGGTCTTCAACAAGGGTGATTTCGAGCTCTTCTACTCGGGTCTGACGCCGCGCCCGGACGCCGACGTCTACTACTGCCAGAACAACGAGTCGAAGTCGAGCGTCGCCGGGTACAACAATCCCGAGTACGACCGGCTCTGCGTAGAGGGGCGCAAAGCCCTCAAGGCGGAGGACCGCGCGAAGATCTACGCCCAGCTCGAGCAGCTCCGGCGGACCGACCTCCCCTACTACCCGACCAACTACGTGCCCCAGGTCGCGGCATGGCGGGAGAACGTCAAGGGCTGGAACCACTGGGCCGCGGGCTACGCCCGCGTCTGGGGCGTGTCGAAGTAGCCCGCCACGGGGCGAGAGCTGGTTCCCGGGCCTGCGGTGGCGGTCATCGATCGGCCGCCGCGGGTCCGGCGGCTTCACGGCGCGAGCCGCCCGGCCACCCGATCGTCCGGTCGTCGCAGGAGGCATGATGCCCGAGTCCATTCCGGCCCCGCTCATCATCGACACGCTGAAGGACACGTTCCGCGAGGCGCGGGCGGCGCTCAGGGCCGAGGTCGCCGAGCCGCCGGTTCACACGCACCTCGGCTGGATCCTGAGCGTGCCGGACACGCACCAGAAGACCGTGCTGGCCGCGCTCGACAAGGAAGACTCGATCCGTGTCGTGACCTGCGCGACCGAGGACGAGGCGACCGCCATCGCGGCCGGCCTCCACGTGGGCGGGGAGCCGGTCGTGCTGATGATCCAGCACGCGGGGCTCTACGCGTCCGTCAACACGCTGCGCGGGGTGGCGATGGACGGCCGGGTGCCGATGTTCTACATGATCGGGCTCCTCAGCCGCGAGAAGGACAAGGACCCGCGGGAGTCCCGCCACTCCATGGTGCGGCTCTGCGAGCCGCTCCTCGACACCTTCGGGGTGCCCCACGCCCGCCTGGAGGGGCCGAACGACGTGCACCTCATCCCCGAGTACTACCGCCTGAGCCGCGCCCGCCGCGGGCCGGCGGCCGTGCTGGTCGGGCTGGAGACGGCGTGAGATGATCCGCAAGCCCGAAGACGTCCTGCGCCTCATCGCCGCCGCGCGCGAGGACGCCATCGTCGTCCCCACGATGACCACGGCGCCGGCCTGGCGCGCCATCGCGCCCGGCGACCTGTCGGTGACGTGCGTCGGGTTCATGGGCGGCGCCTCGTCGCTCGGGCTCGGGATGGCGCTCGCCCGCCCCGACCGCCGGGTCCTCGTCCTCGACGGCGACGGCTCGCTCCTGATGCAGCTCGGGTCGCTCGCCACGGTGGCGGGGGCCGCGCCGCGCAATCTCGTCCATTTCCTGTTCAAGAACGGCGTCTACCACACCTCGGGCGCGCAGGGGATCCCCGGCGGGCTGTCGGTCGACTTCGTCATGATGGCCAAGGGCGCCGGGTACCGGATGGCCGTCGCGATCGACGACCTCGGCGACTTCGAGCGCCGGCGCCCCGAGCTCCTCCGGGCCGAGGGGCCGGTGCTCGTGGAGCTCCACACGGGGCTCGCCGAGCAGACGCCGATGACCGTGCGTGAGCGCACGCCGTTCCACCAGCAGCTCGAGGACGCCCGGACCAAGCTCCTGCGCCCCCGCGCGGGCGTGACCACCGGCGCCTGAGCGCCGATCGATCAGCGGGAGGCCGTCATGCCGCTCGACCCCCAGGCCCAGCGCGTCGTCGATGCCATGGCCGCGCTCAACCTCAAGCCCGTGGAGAACTCGACGCCGGCCGAGGCCCGCGAGTCGATTCGCGCCCGCACGGCGGCGCTCGGCCCCTTCGAGGAGGTGGCCGCGGTGGCCGACCATCGGGTGCCGGTGGCGGGCGGCGAGATCACCGTGCGCCTCTACTCGCCGGGGGGCCCCGGTCCGCATCCGGTGCTGGTCTACTATCACGGCGGCGGCTGGGTGATCGGGGACCTCTACACGCACGACGGGCTCTGCCGGTCGATCACGAACGCCGCGCGCTGCGCGGTCGCCAGCGTCGACTACCGGCTCGCTCCGGAGTCGAAGTACCCCGTGCCGGTCGAGGACTCGTACGCCGCGCTCCGCTGGGTGACGGCGAACGCGGCCCGGCTCGGGCTCGACCCCCGGCGCGTCGCGGTCGGCGGCGACAGCGCGGGCGGCAATCTCGCCACGGTGGCTGCCATCCTCGCGCGAGAGAGAGGAGGCCCCGCCCTCGTCCATCAGGTGCTGATCTATCCCGTCACCGACCACGACCTCGACACGGCGTCCTACCTGGAGAACGCCACCGGCTACGTGCTCACCCGCGAGGGCATGCGCTGGTTCTGGACCCACTATCTCGCCCGCGAGGCCCAGGGTGGGGAGCCCCACGCGTCCCCGCTGCGGACCGCGAGCCTGGCCGGGCTGCCGCCCGCGCTCGTGATCACCGCCGAGCACGACCCGCTGCGCGACGAGGGTGAGGCGTACGCCGCCCGCCTCCGTGACGCCGGCGTCCCGGTCACGCTCACCCGCTACCCCGGGATGTTCCACGGATTCGTCCGGATGACGCGGATCCTCGACAAGGCGCGGACGGCGCTCGACGAGATCGCGGGCTCGCTCCAGAAAGCCTTCGCGACCGCCCCGTGAGCGCGCGGAAGGCTTGCCGGGCGGCCGCGGGGCACGGCTTCGGCGCGGGCCGCACGGTCGAGGCGCCGCCACCCTAGCGCCCCATGCATTCCCTGCTCCGGCTCGTCCTGGTGCGCCTGCTGGCGCTCGCGCCCATGCTGCTCGCGCTGAGCATCGCCTCCTTCGCGCTGGTCCACGTCATCCCCGGCGACCCGGCCCTCGTGATGATGGGTGGCGAGGGCACCACGCAGGCGGTCGAGGAGCTCCGGCGGCAGCTCGGCCTGGACCGGCCGCTCCACGTCCGCTATCTCGAGTGGCTCGGCCGGATCGTGCAGGGCGACCTCGGACAGTCCCTCTACAACCGCACGCAGGTGTCCGAGGAGCTCCTTTGGCGGATGCCGACGACCCTTTCCCTGGTGATCCTCGCCCTCCTGTTCTCAACCGCCATCGGGGTCCCGGCCGGGCTGCTATCGGCCGCGTTTCGGAACTCGTGGATCGACCACGCGGCGCGGCTCCTCACTCTGGTGAGCCTGTCACTCCCGAGCTTCTGGCTCGGGCTCATGCTGATCATCCTGTTCTCGCTGTGGCTGAACATCCTCCCGATCGTCGGCTACGAGCCCATCACCCAGGGCTTCTGGAAGGCGATCCCGTTCCTGATCCTGCCGAGCCTCTCCCTCGGCGCCTACCTGGCGGCCCTCCTCACGCGCCTGACGCGCTCCAGCATGCTCGAGGTCCTGAGCCAGGACTACGTGCGAACGGCGCGCGCGAAGGGCCTCCGCGGCCGCGTCGTCCTCATGCGCCATGCGCTGCGCAACGCCATGATCCCCATCGTGACGGTGATCGGGATCAACGTGGGCATCCTGCTCGGCGGCAGCGCCGTGATCGAGACGGTGTTCGTGCTGCCCGGCGTGGGCCAGCTGGTCGTGCGCTCGCTCTACAACCGGGACTTGCCGGTCATCCAGGGCCTCATCCTGTACGTGGCCGTCGTGTACGTGGTCATCAATCTCGTCGTCGACATCCTCTACACGTATCTCGATCCCCGGCTGCGGCCCAGCTGATGCCACCGGACTCGATGTCGACCGTGGACGAGCGCGTGGAGCGATCGGTCGGCGCCCATGCGAACGGCCCGGGCTCGGCCCCCATCGCGGCGCCGCCGCGGCGGTCCGCCGGAGCGCGCCTCCGCAGCTGGGCGCGGAAGAACCCGCTCTCCGTGGCGGGCGCCGCCATCGTGCTCGCGCTGGTGGTCATGGCGATCCTCGCGCCCTACCTCCCCCTCCCGAACCCGGTCCGCATGAACGTGCCGAAGCGCTTCTCGCCGCCCGGCTCGGAGTTCTGGTTCGGCACGGATCACCTCGGGCGGGACGTCTTCAGCCGGGTCGCCCACGGCGCGGCGTTCAGTCTCACGGTCGGCGGCCTGACCATCCTGCTGGCCGGCGTCCCGGGCGTCCTCGTGGGGATCGCCGGCGCGGCGGCGCCGGCACGCCTGGCGGGCCTCCTCATGCGCGCCCTCGACGTGCTCATGTCGTTTCCCTCGCTCCTCCTGGCGGTGGCGGTCGGCGCCGCCCTCGGCACCGGCGGCCGCAGCATCGTGATCGCGCTGGCGGTCGTGTACTTCCCGCGGATCGCGCGGATGACCCGGGGGATCGCGCTCTCCGTCATGGCCCAGGAGTACGTCACCGCGTCCCGCGCCCTCGGCACTTCCGTCCAGCGGCTCCTCCTGAGGACCGTCGTCCCGAACTGCCTCTCGGTGGTCATCGTCCAGTGCAGCCTCTACTTCGCCGAGGTGCTCCTCGCCGAGGCGGCGCTCTCCTTCCTGGGGCTGGGCGAGGCGCCGCCGCGCCCGACGTGGGGCAACATGCTCTACGAGGCGCAGAAGAACATGCGGAACGCCCCCTGGCTCGCGATCTTCCCCGGCGCGGCGATCGCGGTCTCGGTCTTCGGACTGAACCTCTTCGGCGACGCCGTCCGCGACGCGATGGACCCCCGTCTCCGAACCTGAACACGGAGTCCGCACGCACCTTGACGACCCGAATGATCGCGCTCGCCCTCGACGCGCGGACGCGGCTCGGCGAGGGGCCGGTGTGGGACGCCCGCGAGCGGGCGCTCTACTGGGTGGACATCCGCGCGCCCGCCCTCCACCGCTTCGAGCCGGCGACGGGCGCCGTGCGGACCTGGCCGATGCCCGAGGCGATCGGGTCCGTCGCGCTCCGTGAGCGCGGGGGGCCGCTGGTGGCGCTCCGCTCCGGCCTTCACGTCCTGGATCCCGCGAGCGGCGCGCTCACGCTCGCCTGCGCCCCGGAGCCCGACCGGACGGAGAACCGGCTGAACGACGGCCGCTGCGACCGGGAAGGCCGCTTCTGGGTGGGCAGCATGCACGAGCGGGAGCCCGGGCCGACGGGCGCTCTCTACCGGGTCGATCCGGACCGCCGGAGCCACCGGATCTTCGACGGCATCACCGTCCCGAACGGCCTCGGATGGAGCCCGGACGGCCGCGTGATGTACTTCACCGACACGCCGTCCCGCACGATCCACGCCTACGACTTCGACGCCGACGCCGGCACGCCGGGCGAGGCGCGCGTGTTCGCCCGCGTCCCGCAGGATGCGGGCTACCCGGACGGCGCCACGGTGGACGCCGAGGGGTTCCTCTGGAGCGCGCACTGGGACGGCTGGCGCGTGACGCGCTACGCGCCCGACGGGCGCGTCGACCGGGTCGTCCGGCTGCCCGTCCAGCGGCCCACGTGCTGCGCGTTCGGCGGGGACGGGCTCGACGTCCTCTACGTCACGTCGGCCGCCGCCGGGCTCGGGTCGGCCGAGCTGGCGCGCGGCCCGATGGCCGGCGGGCTGTTCGCCGTCGAGGTGGGCGTGCGCGGCCTCCCCGAGCCCCGCTACGCCGGCTAGATCGAACCGGGGTCAGGCCGCGATCTTGGTTTCGACCGGCCCTCGGGAGCTCGGAAGTCAAAGTGCGGGCCTGACCGCGATTCAGGGACGGATCGTGCGCTCCGCGGCGCGCAGCGTGTCGGCCACCTGCGCCTTGCCGTGGTCCAGCATCTCCTCGGCCCGGCGAAGGGGCGCCGTCGCGCGATCGAACGCCCGTTCGGCCGTCTCCTCGACCGAGTGGAGCCGGTTGGCCGTCCCCACGCGGGCGAGCCTCGCCTGCTCGTCGAGGTACGCCTGGATGTCGTCGCGGAAGAACCACACGATCAGGCCGCCCGTCAGCATCCCCGCGAAGAAGCCTCTCATCACCGTCGTCTCCCCTCGTGTCCGCTCGCGCTCCTGGACACGGCGGGCATCACGGTAGCACAGGCCCGACCCGGAGGGGAGCGGGCGGGACCGCGCCCCGGTCAGTCGGGGCTGGCGGGGCGAGGCGCGAGCCGCGGGCCGGGCCCGGCGTGCCGAGCGCGGGCGCGGGCCCGGCGCGCCGTGTCGACGAGCCGGACGCCGAAAAGGACGGCCAGCCAGGCGGCGTAGTAGTACGGCCCGAGCACTCCGACCTTCGCGAGCCACAGGTAGTGGACGACGCCGAGGATCGCGATCACGTACACGAGCCGGTGGACCCGTCGCCAGTTCGTCGCCCCCAGTCGCCGGATCATCCCGGTGGTCGACGTCGCCGCCAGCGGCACGAGCAGGAGGAGGGCGGTGAACCCCACGGTCACGTACGGACGCTTCACCACATCGGCCGCCATCGTCGGCCAGTCGAAGAAGTGGTCGACGACGAGCCACACGGAGAAGTGGAGGACGGCATAGGCGAAGGCGAAGAGCCCGAGCAGGCGCCGGAGGGTCACCGGCCACGACAGGCCGAACAGGATCCGGAGCGGCGTCATGGTGAGGGACAGGAGCAGGATCCGGAGGGTCCAGTCGCCGAGCGTGTCGGTCGCGACGTCGATGGGATTCGTGACCAGCGGATCCGTCCAGAGCCGCCACGCCAGGGCGACCACGGGCGCGAGACACGCCGCCCACACGAGGACCTTCAGCCCGACGCGCCGTCGCCTGGTCACCCCTCACCGCCCGGCCTGGCCGCGGCCGCCCGCGGGCGGCCGGGTCGCGCGCATCCCGTCACGCGGAGGCGCGCTTCCACAGCCCCTGCGACGGCACCCGGAACGCGCGGTTGAACTTGCTGGACGCGTTCTCCCAGGCGACGATCGCCGTCAGCTCCACGAGGGCGTCGTCGTCGTAGAAGCGGCGGACGCGAGCGAAGAGCTCGTCGTCCACGTCCCGGTCGCTGAGCGTGACGGCGTCGGCGTACTCGAGCGCCGCGCGCTCCGGCTCGCTGTAGAGGGGGCTGGTCGCGTAGCCCGGCAAGGCGAGGATCTTCTCGTCCGACACGCCCAGCGCGCTGCCCACGGCAGCGTTGACATCCTGTCAGAACTCGCATCCGTTCAGCGCCGCGACCCGGCGGTTCACGAGCGCCTTGAGCCGGTCATCGATCAGCCCCGAGGCGTCGAGCCCCGCCCACATTCCCCGCGCCCCCCGGAAGATGGACGGGCGGCGGGCGTAGACGAGGTGATTCAGGAGCGGGGCGCCCCAACGCTCGGCCTGGGCGGCGAGCATCTTCCGGACGTACTCGTCTCCCGGCTCGCTCGGATTCACGCCATCGATCCGGGCCATCGAGCGCCGGCCCCGCCCTAGCCCGACCTATTCGTGAACACGGTCGGTGCCGGACGGGTGACGCCGCGAACGGGGCGCCCCCGCCGCGCGGAGCGTAGGACGACTCAACCGGCGCGCGATCCCGGCCGCGCCGCGGCCGTCGACACGGGGTCGAACCGCCAGGCGTGTGGTCCGAGTGAGCACGGTGGGGCTGCTCGCGGCGGCCGGCCCCGTCCGGCACCGGGCGCTCCGAATCATTCGGGCTAGTACTGCTTCTTCAGGTCCATCCCGGTGTAGAGGGACGCGACCTGGTCGTACCCGTTGAACATGAGCGTCTTCCGGCGCCGGAACTCGCCGATGCGACGCTCGGTCGCCTGGCTCCACCGGGGGTGGTCGACGCTCGGGTTCACGTTCGAGTAAAAGCCGTACTCGTTGGGCGCCGCCTTGTTCCAGCTGGTCTTCGGCTCGTCGGCGACGAGACGTATCCGCACCAGCGACTTGGCGCTCTTGAAGCCGTACTTCCAGGGCACGACGATCCGGATGGGTGCGCCGTTCGGGTTCGGGAGGACGTGGCCGTACATCCCGACCGTGAGGAGCGTCAAGGGATGCGTCGCCTCGTCGAGCCGAAGCCCCTCCACGTACGGCCAGTCGAGCGAGGACCCGAAGAAGCTCGGCTTCTGGCCCGGCATCTGCTCGGGGTCGACGAGCGTCTGGAACTCCACGTACTTCGCGGACCCGGTCGGCTCGACGCGCTTCAGGAGCGCGGCCAGCGGATACCCGATCCACGGGATCACCATCGACCAGCCCTCGACGCAGCGGAGCGAGTAGACGCGCTCCTCCAGCGGCGCCAGCTTCAGGAGCTCGTCGATGTCGAACGTCTTGGGCTTGTGGCAGAGCCCGCCCACCTCGACCGACCACGGGCGCGGCCGGAGCGTGTGGGCATGGAGAGCCGGGTCGGCCTTGTCGGTGCCGAACTCGTAGAAGTTGTTGTAGGTGGTCGCGCTGTCCCACGGCGTCGGCGCGTCGCTCACGCTCAGGCTCTGGTTCCTCGCCGCGGCGAGCGCTTGGCCCTTCGGGGCCGGCTTGAGCGCCGCCTCGGTCGGTGCCTCGCACCCCACCACGGAAGCGGCGGCCACGACCGCGCCGGCCATGAACGCGCGGCGGTTCAGGTACACGCTTCGTGCGGTGATCTCCGACGGGCGCGGATCGTGCGGCCCGGGGATGCGGATCAGCATGGCTCCTCCTTCAGATGACGCCCTTCGCCCGCAGGCGGTCGAACTCGGCCCGCTCGAGCCCGAGCCGGCCGAGGTAGATCTCCTCGTTGTCCATGCCGGGCGTCCGCGGGCCGGCGCTCCGGACCGTCCCCGGGGTGGCCGAGAGCCGCGGCACCACGCCTGCCATGTGGACCGTGCCCAGGCCCGGCTCCGTCACCGTCACGATGTTCTCGCGCGCCTTCACCTGCGGGTCCTCGAAGAGGTCCCGGACGGAGTTCACCAGGGAGCACGGCACCTCGGCGGCGTCGAGCGCCGCCAGCGCGTCGGCCGCGTCCCGGGCGCCGACCCAGGCCTGCACCAGCCCGTCCAGCTCGGCCCGAGCGGCGAGCCGGGCCCGCACTCCGGGAAACCGCGTCACGAGGTCCGGCGTTCCCATGGCTTGTGACAGCCGTGTGAACATTCGGTCGTTCGTGCAGGCGACGGCGATCCACCGCCCGTCCCGGGTGCGGTAGTGGTTGTGGGGCGCGGCGCTCTCGGCCGCCGACCCGATGCGCTCCCGGACGTACCCGAGCGCGCCGAAGACCGGTATCGCGTCGTCCAGGATCCTGACGATCGGCTCGTAGAGCCCGAGGTCCACCACCTGCCCCTCACCGGTCCGCTCGCGCGATCGCAGCGCCACCAACGCGCCCAGGGCGCCCATGATCCCGGCCAGGTAGTCGGGCACGGTCGGGGTGCCCGGCGTCACCGGGGGCCGGTCGGGGTAGCCCGACAGGTACGAGATGCCGCCGACGGCCGCGGCGATGCGGCCGAATCCCGGCCGCTCGCGATAGGGACCCGACTGGCCGAACGCGGAGATCCGGACCATCACCAGCCCGGGGTTCTCGGCTCGCAGCGCCTCGTACGAGAGGCCCCAGCGCTCGAGCGTCCCCGGACGGAAGTTCTCGGCGACGACGTCCACGCCTCGACAGAGGCGGCGCACCAGCGCCTGCCCCTCGGGCTCCCGGAGATTGCAGGTGATCGACTTCTTGTTCCGCGCGTCGGAGAGCCACCAGAGCGACACGCCGTCTGCCTGGCGCCCGAGGTGCCGCAGGTCGTCCCCCACCCCCGGCTGCTCGAGCTTGATGACCTCCGCCCCGAACTCGCCCAGGAGCGTGGCGCACATCGGGGCCGCGATGAACGTCGCCAGGTCGAGGACGACGAGCCCATCGAGCGCCCCCATCAAAACCAAACCCCGGGGTCAGGCCCCGACTTTGGTTTCCATGGCAACGTCAAAATCGAGGCCTGACCCCGGACTTTGACTTCTGTCATCGCAAGGCCTCGAGGACCTCGGCGACGACCTCGAATCGCCCGAAGGAGGGCATGAGGTAGGCGCCGGCATGGCGACGGCGCACCTCCGCGAGGATGCCCTGGGCCGTCTCGACGCCGACCCTGAGCGCGTGGTCGCCCGCGTCTCGGAGACGGGCCCGCACGACGTCCGGGACGGTGATGCCCGGCACCTCGTTGTGCAGGAACTCCGCGTGGCGATACGAGTGGAGCGGGAGGATGCCGACCACCAGGGGCACCGGGCGCGGGCCCAACCGCGCGAGGAACGTCTCGAGCTGCTCGAGGTCGTAGACGGGCTGGGTCTGGGCCCACATGGCGCCCGCTTCCACCTTGGCGTGGAGCCGGTCGATCTCCCGGATCGGGTCGGAGGCGCCGGGGTCCACGGCGACCCCGATGCCGAAGGCGGTGGGCGCGCCGATCGAGTTCCCCGCGGCATCCACCCCGCGGTTCATGCCGGCGACGATCCGGACCAGCCCGATCGCGTCGACGTCGAAGACCGCGGTGGCGTTCACGTAGTCGCCGGCGCGCGGAGGATCGCCGGTCATCGCGAGGATGTTCCGGACCCCCAGCGCATGGGCGCCCAGGAGGTCGCCCTGGATGCCCATCAGGTTCCGGTCCCGACACGTGAAGTGCATGCTGATGTCGAGGCCCGTCGCCTCGCGGACCAGCAGCGCGGTGGGCAGGACCGCCATCCGGACCCGCCCGAGCGAGCCGTCGTTGATGTCGACCACGTCCACCCCGCGCTCGGCGAGGAGCTTCGCGCCCTGAACCAGCTTCTCGATGTTGTGCCCCCGCGGGGGATCCAGCTCGACGGTCACCAGGAACTCCGCCGCGCGGAGCCGCGAGAGCAGACGCGACGGCTCGGCGGCGACACCGAGCGCGGGCGTTTCCTCGCGCTCGGGCGCCACGGACGGGACGGCGACGGCCACGCGACGCGCGCGGGCCGCTCCGCGGTCATGGCGGTCCACGACCTCCCGCATCGCGCGGATGTGGGCCGGCGTCGTGCCGCAGCAGCCGCCGACGACGCGACTCCCCGCATCCAGCATCCGGGAGGCGTAGTCGGCCATGTAGGCCGGAGACGAGAGGTAGATCAGCCGCTCACCGTGCCGGCTCGGCAACCCCGCGTTCGGTCGGATGGACAGGAAGGCGTGGGGCACGGCCTCGTGGAGCAGAACGCCCACGTCGTAGAGCACGCTCGATCCGACGCCGCAGTTCGCGCCGATGACCTGGACGGGCAAGGCCCGCAGCTCCCGGGCGACCTCGGCGGGCGTTTGCCCGAGGAACGTCACCCGCTCGTCGTTGAACGCCATCTGGGCGACGACGGGGAGATCGGCGGAGACGGCGCGGATCGCCCTCACGGCGAGCCCGAGCTCGCGGACATCGGAGAAGGTCTCGGCGACGAAGCCGTCGACCCCGCCCTCGAGGAGCGCTTCGGCCTGCTCGCGGAAGGCCGCGACCGCGTCGCCTTCGCTCACCGTTCCGAGGGGCAGCAGGTACTTCCCGAGCGGCCCGATGGAGCCGAGCACGAGCACGTCGCGCCCCATCGTCTCGCGGACGTCGCGCACCAGCCGGACTCCCGCCCGGTTGATGTCGCGCACCCGGCCCTCGAGACCGTGGACGGCCAGCTTGAAGCGGTTGGCGCCGAACGTGTTGGTCTCGACCAGGTCGGCGCCGGCGGCGACGTACTCCTGGTGGATGCCCTGGACGGTCTTCGGATCGTTGAGGTTCAGGACGTCGAAGCAGGCGTCGAGGGGCACGCCTCGGGCGTACAGCATGGTGCCCATCGCGCCGTCGGCGAGGAGCGGGCCCTGCCGAAGCCGCTGGACGAGCTCGGGGCCGGAGCCGCCGGACGCCGGTTCCGGTGTCACCGAGCTAGCCATCCCCCTCCCGGCGCTCGCCGATGCCGGCGGCCAAGTCGGCGGGCGCGGGAGCCTCCGGTGGAGCGCCGCCCGCCTCGGGGCGGCGCTCGCGGTCGCGGAGGTGACGGACGATGCGGCCGACCACGGCGTCGATGGTCAGATGGCTCGTGTCGATCGACAGGTGCGCGCGCCGGTAGATCTCCTGGCGGGTCCGGTAGAGGGCGGCGGCGTCCTCGGCCGAGCGGCCGGCCAGCATCGGGCGGCCCCCCGTGCGGTTGGCGCGCGCGTAGGCGGCGTCGAAGTCGGCGGCGAGCCACACGACCGTCCCCAGCTGGAGGAGCCGGTCCATCACGCCCGGCCCGCACGGAAAGCCTCCGCCGGTGGCGATCACGTGGCCGTGCTTCTCGGCCAGAGCGTCGAGCGCCTCCGCCTCCAGCTGACGGAAGTAGACCTCGCCCCGGTCCGTGAAGATCTCCGGGATCGACCGCCCCTCGCGAGCCGTGATCATGGCGTCCGTCTCGACGAAGCAGCGCCCCAGGCGACGGGCGAGGAGCCGCCCGACGGTGGACTTCCCGGCGCCCATGAAGCCCACCAGGATGACGTTCCGCATCATGATTGGATGATAGCGGGGTCAGGCCTCGACTTCCACACACCTGCGCCGCGTCCGCACCGTGGAAGTCGTGAAAGGCACGACCCAGCCCGTAGTATCATCCCGCCACGCCTACGAAACCCCCTTCCCCCGCCCAGCCGAAAGGTCCCGCAGGAGGCTGGTTCCGGCGCCTCGTGCGGCCGGCGTTGGTATGCCTGGCGATCGCGCTCGGGCTCCTGTGCCTCTTCGCCCCGGTGACGCTCGTGGAGCAGATCGAGCTGCGCGTGCTGGACTGGCAGGCGCGGCTCCGCGGGCCGCTCCCGCCGCCGCCCAACGTCACCATCGTCGCCATCGACGAAATGAGCCTCGAGCTGGTCGGCCGCTGGCCCTGGCCTCGCACACGCACGGCCGAGATGATCCATCGCCTCGCCGAGGGCGGCGCGCGCGTCATCGCGCTCGATCTCATCCTGCGCGAGCCGGACGAGAACAGCCGGCTCGTTCTCGCGCGGACCCTGGCCGAGCGCTACCGGGCGCTCGGCCTGCCCCGAGGCCCCGGCCCCTCGGCGGAGTTCGGCCGGGCTCTCGAGGAAGCGCTCGCCGATGCCGACACCGATGAGGTCCTCGCCCGGTCGATGGCGGCGACCCGGCGCGTCGTCGTGCCGTACTTCTTCGTCTTCCCGCCGCACGAATCGATGCCGCTCGACGAGGACGGCCAGCGCCTCCTGAACCGGAGCCGCATCGTCGGCTTCGCCAGCCCCGATGCGGAGGCGGCGATGGCAGCCCGGCACGCGGCGGCCGTCCAGCTGCCGCTGGCACGCTTCGTCACCGCCTCGGCTGCGAACGGCCACGTGAACGTGAGGCCGGACGTCGACGGCGCCCTGCGCCACGTCGAGCTGGTCATCCGGTACGGAGAGGGGCTCTACCCGAGCCTCTCGCTCGAAGCCACGAGGCTCGCGCTCGGCCTCTCCCGCACGCGCGTCCGGCTCCTGGCGAGCCATGCCGTCCAGATCGGGTCCACGGTCGTCCCGACGGACGAGACCGGCAGCCTGCTCCTGTCGTACTATGGCCCGGCCGGCACCTTCCCACACGTCAAGGCGGTGGACGTGCTCACCGCCTCCGCTCCTCCTCCTGTCCAGGGCCACATCGTCCTCGTCGGCTTCACCGCGCACGGATTGATGGACGTGCGCCCGACGCCATTCGACGCGGTCATGCCCGGAGTCGAGAGCCACGCCACGGCCATCGCCAACCTCCTCGAGGGCCGGGGCCTCCGGCAGCTCGCCGGCCTCGAGGTCGTCGAAACGGTGGCCGTGCTACTCCTCGCTCTCGTCGGGCCGATCCTGCTCCCCCGCATCGGGGCCATCTGGGGCACCGTCGTCGCGCTGAGCCTGGCGATCGCCACGACCGGCCTCGTCCACATGGGCTTCCGGAGCGGCATCTGGGTCTTCCTGCTTCCTCCCCTCGTCGCCCTCGCCGTGGGCCACGTCGGGAGCGTGACTTACCAGGTGTTGACCGAGAAGCGGGAACGGCGCTGGATCAAGCAAGCGTTCCGGCAGTACGTGCCGCCGGCGGTGGTCGAGCAGATCGGCCGGGACCCGTCGAAGCTCACCTTCGGCGGCGAACGACGCGTTCTGACTGTCCTTTTCTCGGATATCCGCGGGTTCACGACCTTCTCCGAGCAGCATCCTCCCGAGGAGGTCGTCGGCGCCCTCCGAGAGTACCTGACCGCCATGGTGGAGGTCGTGTTCCGCCACCGGGGAACGTTGGACAAGTTCATCGGCGATGCTACGATGGCGTTCTTCGGCGCGCCCTTCGACAATCCGGATCACGCGCTGCAGGCATGTCGGGCCGCCGTCGAGATGACCGACGTCGTGGGCCGCCTGAACGAGCGCTGGCAGGCCGAGGGGCGCGAGCCGTTCGTCACGGGCTTCGGGATCGCGACGGGGGAGATGCTGGTGGGCAACTTCGGGTCGTCGCAGCGCTTCACGTACACGGTCATCGGCGACCAGGTGAACCTCGGAGCGCGCCTCGAGTCGCTCAACAAGGACTACGACACGGCCCGCCACATCATCATCAGCCAGGGCACCTACGAGCTGGTGCGGGAGCACGTCGTGGCCCGCCCGCTCGGCAGCGTCACCGTCAAGGGCAAGCACCAAGCCGTCGAGATCTACGACCTCGTCGGCCTCAAGCAGCCGGGTCAGGAGGCGTCGTCATGAACAGCACCACGAAGCGGCTCTCCGTCGCGATCGCCGCGGTAGCCGCGCTCCTCGCGTCCGCCGCGCCGGCGACCGGCCAGGGGGGCACGGCCCAGGTCATCCTGGCGCGCGCGCCGGTGGAGCTCGTGCCCAAGGGCCAGGCGGCCGCCCAGCCGCTCCAGAAGGGAGCGCGGCTCTCCCAGGGCGACCGCATCCGCACCGGCAAGAGCGGCGCGGCGGAAGTGGTCCTGGGAGACGGCAGCCTCGTGAGAATCGGCGAGCTCTCCGATCTCGAGATCGACGGGCTCGACGTCGACGCCGGCAACCAGCCGACCACGTCCCGCTTCAACCTCGCCGTAGGCCAGGCGCGCGCGTGGGTGGCCCGCCAGGTGGTCGCGAAGGTGGGCACCGGGACCGGACGCTTTGCCATGCAATCGCCGACGGCGGTCGCCGCCGTGCGGCAGACCGATTTCGCCCTCGTGCACGCCGCCGCGAGCCAGCTCGTGCCGGAGGGGGTGAGCCGCGTCTACACGTTCGCCGGAGTCGTCGAGACCCGCAACACGGCGACGGCCATCCCCGGGATCGTCTTGTGCGGGCGGAATCGCTACACGGAGGTGGAGAAGGACAAGGCCCCGAAGGCCTGCCAGATCATCCCCTTCCGGGACAAGCGGCGGCTCTTGGCCCCCGAAGGGCTGGCGGTGGAAGGGGCCTTCCTGGAGCCGAACAACCTCGATCTCGTGGCCAACGGCGTGCTCGTCAACACGCTCTCCAACGAGAAGCTCACCGGCACATGGTGGTCGACCGGGCCCGGAAGCAGCCCGGGCCGTCCCGACGCGCCGTCGCAGGGCCAGGCCCCCGCGAACGTCGACGTGATCGTCCGATGAGCGGAGGACCCGTCGAGCCACTCCCGCTCCGTCGGAGGAGCGCGGGCCGCCTCGCGGCCGGCGCGCTCCTCCTGACGCTCGCGACGGTCCTCGGAGCGTTCCCCGTTCACGCGGACCAGTGGACGCTGCAGAGCGGCATCCACCTCGACGCATGGTCGGCGGATCAGTCGTCCCGCCAGGGCGACGGCCTGGAGCTCCTGGTTCCCCTGGGCATCGCGTTCGACACGCCGGCCTGGGGCCTCTCCGCGCGTGGCAGCTTCGGGACAACCCAGCACGATCTCGACGGGGCGCCCAGCGCCAGCATCTCGGGATTCACCGATACCACCGTGTCGGGCTACTACCGCTGGCGACTCTCGGGGACCGAGATCCGCCTGGGCCTCGATCTCGATCTGCCGACCGGCGTCTCACGCATCAAGACGCGAGACCTCCCGGCGATCCAGGACGAGGACCTCGTCGCCCTCCAGCGGTTCGGCGAGGGCTTCGACGTCAACCCCACCGTGATCGTGTACCGGAGCTTCGGCGACTGGGGGCTCGGCGGCGGCGTCGGATACCTCTGGACGGGCGAATACGATCCCACCGAGGACATCGGCAACGACGACTTCGACCCGGGCGACGAGCTGTCGGCGAACGTCCTCGCGGACGTGTTCCTCGGCGACGTCTGGCGGCTCGTCGGCCGCGTGGGATACACGCACTACACGCAGGACGAGCGAGGCGGCCTCGAGACCTTCCGAGAGGGCGACGAGCTCGACATCGGCGCCAGCCTGGAGTGGCGCCCCGAGCCCTGGTGGGCGGTCGTCACGGTGCGGAACATCTACCAATTCAAGGCGGAGCGACCCAACGCGGCGGGCCAGCTCGTCGAGGAGTCCCGGAACAGCTACGGCAACGAGATCCGTGGCGCCGTGACCGTCGGCTACATCATCGACGACGTGTGGACGGTTCGGGGGGTCATGGAGATGCGGTACGTCGCCGCGAACGACTACGCGACGACCGACGCGCTCTACGACGGCGGCCGCTTCAAGATCTCGCTCGGGCCGGGAGTGACGTGGACGTTGAGCCGCACGTTCGCTCTCGACGCGAGCGTGCGCTGGTTCTACCTCGACGCGGAGAAGAGCCCGATATTCCCGCTCGGCGCGAGCATCAACGGCGTGCACGCCGACATGCGCGTGGTCTACCGCTTCTAGCGCATCCCTTGCCGACCATGGACACCGCGAGGCTGACCCGAGGGCCCTGGCGATCGTGGGCCGTCATCGCCCTCGTCCTGGTCGGGCTCGCTCTCGTCCAAGGCTGCGGCCAGAGCGGCAGCGGCACCGGGCCCACGACCCCCTCCGCCCTCCAGCTGAAGCTCCGTCGCGCCGGGGGGGCCGAGCTGCCCCAGGGCTGCACCGGCGGCTCCTTCCACGTGACCGGGCCCGGCGTCGACCAGACCGGTACCTTCGGCCCCGACGGCAAGATCACCGTGCCCCTCCCGGTCGGCG
>JBIOVM010000173.1:0-75304 GCA_044867785.1 Candidatus Rokuibacteriota bacterium
CCCGCTCCTCGACGCCCCGGTCCTGGTTCCCGACTTCAACTACGGCTTCGTCGAAGACGTCCACCTGGTGCTCGATCATCTGGTGACGGCGTACTTCGGCCGCCAGCTTCAGGCTCCGGGCTGAGCCACTGCCCCCGCCTCATGGGGTGCGGACTCCTGGTCCAGTGTCCGGCGGGGTGCGCCGCGTCCGGCCCGGAGTCGGGCGGACCAGGCCCCGGGCCGCGCCACGGGGCCGGCGCCGCCTCCACGGGGTGGCGTGATGACCGGGCGGGACGGCACGCCTTCGGCGCGTGAGTGACCGGCGGACGCGACGGGGAGAGCCGGCCGGCATGGCGAAGTTCCAGGTGCACTTCACGGGCGGCGAGGGGATCGGCTGGGCGCTCGACCACGACCTCCAGCACCTCCGACGCCTCTCGGCCGACTTCGTGGACGTCGTGCCGCTGGAGCAGGCCGAGATCGTTCATACGGTCTTCTGGCACGCCCTGCTCAGGCTGCCTCGGCGGCAGCTCGAGGGCCGATGCGTCGTCGCGAGCCTCGCGGACAAGCCGCAGATCGTGTTCTCGCGGCCGGAGTATCTGGGCGTCCGGGACCTCGTGGATGTCTGGCTGTGCGAGTACTACGACTCCCTCCGGTTCGTGAGCAACTGCGGGCTGCCCTGCATGCTGTTCCCCGACCCGATCGACCTGCGGCAGTTCGTGCCGCCCGCCGATCGCGCGGCGAGCACCGCCGCGCTGAAGGACCGGCTGGGGATCTCGCGGGACTGCTACCTGATCGGAAATTTCCACCGGGACACGTCCGGGGCGGATCTCACGCGGCCCAAGAAGCAGAAGGGGGCCGACGTGCTGCTCGAGACCGCGACACTGCTCCGGCAGCGGGGGGTGCCGGTGCACTTCCTGCTCGCGGGGCCTCGCCGCCACTGGATCCGCCAGGGCTTCAAGGAGCGGGGCATCGCCTACACGTTCCTCGGCGCGGAGCTGCCGGGTGACGACCTGCGCGAGAACACGCTCGGCCTCGACGAGATGGTCAAGCTCTACCAGGGCCTCGATGCCTATCTCATCACCAGCCGCTGGGAGGGGGCGCCCAATTCCGTGCTGGAGTGCGCGGCCACCAGGACGTGCGTGGTCAGTACCCGGGTCGGCCAGTCGCCGGACATCCTTCGCCGGGACCAGCTGTTCGACGATGCGGCCGCCGGAGCCGAGCTGCTCCTGCGGGACGTGCGGGAGCGCCACCTCGCGGCGGCCCTCGAGAGTGCCTACGAGCACGTGCAGAAGTTCAACTCCGATGAAGCCATCGCCGGCCGGCTGAAGTGCATCTACGAGCAGGCGCGTCTGAGCGCCTCCCCGAAGCGTGAGCGGCGGGGAACGGCCCCGCGGCCGGCTCGCTGGCGGTCCCTGCTCGGCCGGCGGCCGGTGACGGTGGCGGCTCCGGACCGTGCGCAGCGCCAGGCGGAGATCACGCGGCGCGTGGCGAGCAAGCGGTCCTTCACCTTCGCCTTGTGGAACGACTTCAAGCCGCCCCCGTACGGTGGCGGCAACCAATTCATGATCGCGCTCGAGGGCGCCATGCGGCGGAAGGGAATGCACACCGTCCGGAACTCCGGGGCCGGCGCGGACGCGCACGTCATCCAGTCCATCTGGTTCGATCACGATCGTCTCCGCCGCGAGCGCGAGCCCGGTTCGATCGTCCTCCACCGGATCGACGGGCCGATCGAGCTGTACCGGGGCGACGACACCCGGAGCGACGCCCGGTGCTACGAGCTCAACCGCGAGCTGGCCGACATCACCGTCATGCAGAGCGGCTGGAGCCTGCGCAAGACCTACGACCTGGGCTACCGACCCTTCCGGCCCGTCCTGATGTGGACCAGCAGCGACCCCCTGATCTTCAATCGCGCGGGCCGCGTGCCGTTCGACCGAAGCCGCAAGGTCCGCCTGATCTCCACGTCGTGGTCCGACAATCCTCGAAAGGGCCGCGCCACGTACGAATGGATGGACCGGCATCTCGACTGGAGCCGCTACGAGTACACCTTCGTCGGGCGGGGGGCGGGGGCGTTCGAGCACATCCGCGCCCAGGCGCCCGTGGACTCCGAGACCCTGGCCGGCCTGCTGAAGCAGCACGACATCTATGTCGCCGCCAGCCAGAGCGATCCGTGCTCCAACGCGCTGGTGGAGGCGCTCTGCTGCGGCCTCCCAGCGGTGTACCGGCACGACGGCGGCCACCCCGAGCTGGTGGAGTTCGGAGGGATCGGGTTCCGTGCGCCCGAGGAGATCCCCCGGGCTCTGGAACGCCTCGTCGGGTCGTACGAGGCGTTCCAGGGAAGCATCTGGGTGGACGGCATCGACGAGCTCGCCCAGAAGTACATCGACTGCGTGCGCCTGGCCGGCGAACTGGATTGAACTGGCGACCCGGCCGCGTTCCTTGTGAGGCCATCGTGTATGGATCGAGGGCGATGACACTTGGTACGGCGAGCGGGTAGTGTCGCTGAACGGCCGGGAGGGCGACCTGCCGTCGCTCGGGGCGCGGCTCAATCGAAGCGCGGACCGGCTTCGCCCGTGCTGCCCGAATCTCGGGGCGTTGGCCGCGATGGACGTCGCGTTCGTGTCGACGTTCGAGCAGACGGCCTTCCGGCTCTGCATGTGGCCCATCAAAGCTGCCTTCCTGCTCGGCCACGCGGTGTCCTCCGGGCGGCGGCTCCTGAGAGGCCGGTCCGGCGGCGGATGATCGCGATCAGAAGCGGCGGCCCCGCGTGCGACCCGCGCCCGTCGCGGCCGGCAGCGCAGTCCGGATGCCGCTGAGGAGGGGCGGGCGCATGGTGCCACCGCCCGAGATCCCGGAGCCGACCGCCCCGGTCGACTCGACAGTCTCCGGGCGGCGGGTCGTCGGGTGGCGAATCACGGCGGGGGTCGCCATTGCGCTGCTCGTTCTTCCGGTGCTGCTCGATCTGAGGGCCTCGGGCGACTTCGGAAGCTACCGGTACGTTGCGGCCGATTCCTTCTATTATCTGACCGTCGCCCGCAACGCCGCCATCATGGGCCGCTTCAGCTTCGATCAGGAGAGGGCGACCAACGGGTTTCAGCCCTTGTGGCAGATGCTCCTGGTTCCCGTATACCACGTGGCCAGATGGGGCGGCATCTCGGATAGCGGCTTCCTCGGGATCGTGATCGTGCTCAACCTGCTCTTGATCTCGGTGGCGTTGTACTGGACGGCCATCGTCGTGAGAGAGCGGGCGGCCCTGTCCCCCCTGTTCGTTCTCATGCCGGTGGGGGTCATGGCGCTGCTCATCTCGCCCATGTGGATCACGCTCGGCCCCGTGGGCGTGAGGGCCCAGTCCGCTGCGGAAGGCGGCCGGCCCCTGTACACGACGCTCTGGAGTTACGCCAACGGCATGGAGAGTAGCCTGGTTCTCCTGATCTACGGCGCCATTGCCGTCGTCTTCGTCCGGGGCTGGCACACGCGAGGTCCGGCGTCCGGCGCCGCATTCGGCCTGCTCCTGGGCGCGTTCGTGCTCGCGCGCCTGGATCACGCGCCGCTGCCGCTGCTCGTTATCGGCTGGCTGCTCGTGGCCGCGACGAGGCGCCGGACGGCGCTGGCGGCGGCGCTGGCTGCGACGGTGACGTGTGGGGCGGTGGTGGGGGCGTACCTTGCGTTCAATCAGATCGCGTTCGGGGACCCGCTCCCGGTGAGTGGACGGCTCAAGACGTCATTTCCACATCTCGTCGACTGGAACCTCAATCTCTTGGAGAGAACCATCCGAGGGAAATGGCCCGGCCTTGGCCTGGCGGCCCGTCTGGCGCAAGCCACGATCCCCGCGCTGGCCGCGGGAGTCTACCTCTCGACGCCTCGGGGACGGCGACCCGGCGCGTCGCCCATCGACGTGTTGTTCACGCTGACCGCAGTTGCCGTGATCGTCATCGCCGCCTACAACGTCTTCTTCGTCGAGTTCTGGCATCAGGGACACTGGTATTTCCCGATGTCGTCCTTCTGGCTGTCGGCCGTCACGGTGCGCGCACTGGGCCGTCGGCTCGCGCGCGAGCCCGTGCCGATCGGATCCTGGTGCGCGTGGGCGCTGCCCTCGAGCGCGCTCGTTCTCGCCGTGTTCGTCGCGCTCGGGCGGGATCCCGCCTACCATCGCGACTTCGGCGTCTTCCAGTTGGAGGAGGTCCCGCGCATCCAGGCTCACTACGGGACGGAACGACCGCGCCTCGTGGAGTATGACGACGGCATCGTCGCCTACGCGACGGGTTATCCGGCAATGTCGGGTACGGGCCTCGCGCTCGACCGTGAAGCCGTACGGTACTTC
Source organism: Candidatus Rokuibacteriota bacterium (assembly GCA_044867785.1). Taxonomy (GTDB): domain Bacteria; phylum Methylomirabilota; class Methylomirabilia; order Rokubacteriales; family DASRDR01; genus DASRDR01. The sequence goes on from JBIOVM010000173.1 coordinate 4,298, forward strand.
AAGCAGAAGCGACTGTTCGAGCTGGCGATGGTGCGGGGCTTCGACCGCGTCGCATCGATCCAGTACTTCAGGCCGCCGGGGGAGATGGTCCCGAAGGCTGGCGAGTCCGCTGACTCGTCACCGGCGCTCCGTCAGTGGATCGAGTGGAATCTCGGATCGCGCGCCTTGGCCAAGTACGAGTTCCGGGTCGAGTATCGGTCGGAATCCGGTCGCTTCGTCATCTTGCGGGCGACCCGTCGTCGGTAGGGGCGCGGCGCGCGGGGGGGACGCTCAAGGCGAGGGCGTCGACGCGGTCTGGAGCGCGTGGAGACGCCGATAGGTGGGACTGGCTTCCAGGACCTGCGGGTGCGGGCCGACCGCCTCGATGCGACCGCGGTTCAGGACGACGATGCGGTCGGCGTGGACGACCGTGGACAGGCGGTGCGCGATCACGATGATCGTGGTCTCCCGGCCGATCCGGTCGATGGCCTTCTGGACCTCGCGCTCGGCTTCGCTGTCGAGCGCACTCGTGGCCTCGTCGAGGACGAGGAGCGAGGGTCGGGCATAGATGGCCCGGGCGATGGCGATCCGCTGGCGCTGGCCGCCCGACAAGCGGACGCCGCGATCGCCCAGCGGGGTATCGAGACCCTGGGGCAGCTCGCGGACGAACTCCTCGGCGTTCGCCGCCCAAAGGGCGTGCGCGAGCGCCTCCGGATCGGCCGGCCGATGAAACGCGACGTTGTCCCGCACGCTGGCGTTGAAGAGCAACGCCTCCTGCGCCACCACGCCGAAGTGGCCACGGTAGCTCGCCTGCGTGAAGTCGCGGATGTCCACTCCGTCGTACCGGATGGCCCCGGCGCTGACGTCGAAGAGCCGGAGGACGAGGTCGGCGAGCGTCGTCTTGCCGGAGCCGCTGGGGCCGACGATGGCGACCGTCTCGCCCCGGCGAATCTCGAGGGAGACGTCGTTCAGCACGGGACGACCGGGCTCGTGTGCGAACGACACGGCGTCCAGCACGATGCTTCCCTGGAGCGGATGGGCCTCCACGGTGCCGTCCGCCATCCCGCTCTGGGTGGCGAACATGTCCACGATGCGCGCCGCGGTGCCCCGCGTCGCGGCGAGCGTGACGCCCTGCCGGAAGATGATCGACAAGGGCCCGAGGAACTGCTGCGAGAGATAGAAAAAGAGCGCGGCCGCCTGAAGTGTCAGGCGCCCGCGGCTCACCGCGTGAAAGGTGATGACGAGGACGACGGCCGCCACGAGCGCGTCGGCCACCATCCGGATGGGGATGTCGGCCTCGCCGACGACGCGGGCGCGCCGGGCCGCGCGACGATAGGCCTCGGCGGTCGTCCACACCTGGCGGGACTCGTGACGCTCGGCGGCGAAGGACTTGATGGCCCGGATGCCCGCGAACGTCTCGAGGATGCGAGCGCCGACGTCGCCCTGGCGGTCGGCCTGGCGCAGCGAGCGGCGGTAGACCAGATCCCTGAGGCCGCGCGTCACCAGCAGGTGGACCGATCCCATCGTGAGGATGGCGACCGTGAAGAGGGCGTCGGTGCGGAACATGACGAGGAGGGTGAGCGCGACCTGTGCCGTAGACTGGAGGACTTGGCGCACCATGACATCGAGGGCTCCCGCCACGCGGCCGACGTCGCCGGTGAGCCGGGTCACCAGCTCTCCGGTCCGGCGCTTGTGGAAGTAGCCGAGTGGCAAGGCCAGCAGGTGAGCATGCAGCGCGACCAGCATGTCGCGCTGGACCGCGAGCTGCATGTGGGCGAGCAGGATCTGGGCGACCAGGCTCAGGACGGCCACGGCCAGGGTGATCAGGAGAAAGAGCCCGGCGGCGTGGAGCCCCATTCTGATGGGGTCCGACGGATCGAGCCCGAGGATGGCGGCCAGCGTGGGCCCGACGTTGTTCAGTGTGAGGTCCGACAGGCGGGTCGCGGGCTGGCCCCGAGCTCCCGTGAACGCATCGAGAGCGGGGGCGAGCACCAGGGGCCGGAGCGTGAAGCCGAAGCCGACCGCCACGTTGAGCGCGACCACGCTCGCCAACCAGCGGCTGTAGGGGCGCAGGAAGCGCCGGAGGAGACCGCCGATCGCTCTCGGAGCCGGCTCGCTCATCCGGGACCCATGGGCACGACGCCGGCCGCGGTCCCGACGGCCGTCGGCGCCGCGTGGAGCGACTTCCGGCGACGGGCCGCCCGTCGGGTCACGCGTGAAACGTCACGATCTGCGCCGCGGACAGCCCCTGGGCGCGCAACCGCGCGACGACGCCGGGCGCGGGCGCGAAGCTGGCGACGATGACCAGCTCGGCGGCGCCCGGGGTCAGCTCGCTGACGGGGTGGACCGGCAGGCCCAGGAAGGTCTTGGCCGCGGCGTCCTCGCCGAAGACGGCCTTCACGTCCAACCCCAGCTCCCGGAGGGTGAGGAACGCGAGCTCGGCCGCTTCCTCCGTGCCGTAGAGGGCCACGTCAGGCCGCCCGCGCTGCACGAGGGGACGCAGCTTCTGACGGAGGGCCATCCGCGTCTCCCGGTAGAGCTGGCGCGAATAGTCCATGTACTCGTACGTGAGCCGCGTCTTCTGCGCCATGCCCCTGGCCGTCAACAAGTACCGGACGCGACGGGGCGAGATCGAGGTGATCTTGATGTAGCCCTTGCGCGCGAGACGCTTGAGGTAGAGGTTCGTCAGCCCGAGCGCGATGCCCAGCCGCGCCGCGAGCCCCCGCTGGGTGACCTCGTCGCAGAGAGCCAGCTCGGCTAGGATCTCGAGGTCCCGCAGCGCCTCGCGTTCCATTGATGTTCAGGAGTTGAACATCAGCCCCGCCTCCGTGTCAACGCATATCCGCGGGCCCCCGCTCCGCGTCGTTCGACGAGCAGCGGCTAGTACGGCAGCCCGGGCCGCCGCCCTCGCGAGCCACCGAGCCACACCGACGTTAGATGATGGAAGCCCACTCCGGCGAGGATCGCGAGCAATGGCGCGATCGGCGCGCGGAAGCGCGGATAGGCCTCCGGTCCGCTCGCCAGCAGCACGAGGTATCCCGTCAGGAATGCTGCCGCCACGACGAGGAGGCGGGCGGCCCTGGTCTGCCCCGACCAGCCCCACAAGGCGATCATGGCGAGCCCGTACGTGACGACGAGATGCACCAACGCGAGAGCGAACAACAGGAACTCGCCGGGCCGACCGACCACCCACGCACGCAGGAACGTCGGCACGTCGCCACGCAGCAGATCGCCGGCGGGGCCCGACGGCTGATCCACGCCCACCACGTGGAGCAGCGCATTCTCTCCCGGCGCGAGCATCATCCGGGCGAAGCCCTCGGCGACGGTTCTCATCGCCAGCCATGGCTCGGCGCGGACGATGCGCCGCCCCTCGGCGCCCGCGGCTTCCAGGAACCTGATGCCCTCGAGATGGGGATATCGCTGCTCGATCTCGCGCAGCACCCGGTCCTGAGCGGCCTCGAACGAAATCCCGTCCCGCAGGGCCACGACGCCGGCGGCCCGGTACCTGAAGAGGTTCACGTTCTTGGTCTGGCTGAACTCCGCTGATCCGCTCACCCGCACGTTCCGCACCTGCCACGCGCCGAGGAGCACGAGGGCCGGAAGGAGCACCAAAGCGGCACCGGCCCAGGCGCGCCGAGTGGTCTCCCCATCGCGGCGCGCCACCAGCACCGTGACCACGGCGGCCAGCGCCGGCAGGTAGTACGCGATCGGTCTCGTCAACGCCATCGTCGCCAGCACGACGCTCGAGAGCGCGGCCAGCACCAGCCGGCGTGGCCGGTCGGCCCGGGACCGGCACGTCTCGATCCACAGGAAGACGAACCACACGAGCTGAAAGGTGAAGAGCGTTTCCGTCAGGAGGTACTGGGAGCTGGCGAAGAACACGACGTCCAGGCCAAGCACCACGACCGCCGCCCACGCCGCCGCGACACCCGCCCGCCCGGCCATCCGTCCCACGAGAGCCAGGATCGTGCCGCCCATCAGGATCTGGATCCCGACGATGACGGCGGGGTGGCGACCGAAGACCGCATAGCCGGCGGCGATCAGCGCCGGATAGCCGGGGGTCCGGTGGACTTGCGGCTCACGCGACCCGGGCGCCGTCCAGAACCGGCCGTCGACGAGGAGGGCGAGCGCCGACTTCTCGTAGCTCTCGGTGTCGGGGGCGATCGCGCGTTGCGGATCGTGATGCTGGACCCAGGCGGCCACGGACACCTGAAGCGCGAGCCACAGCGCGACCGCAGCACCCAGGCGCGTCATCGGACGGTCATCCGCTCCCCCGGGAGCGCCCGCGGCCCGCTGGCGCCGGCGACGCGGAGGATCGAGCGGGTCATTGAGCGCCCCGCTTAGTCTACAGCCTCGGTACCGTCCGGCTCGGCGGGCGGCTCGAGAAGCCGGTGACGGCCACCGCGGCGGCCGGAAGGCCGTCGCCCGCTCCTGCGCGCGCAGGACGCTCGATCGCGGAAAGCGCTGGGCTACAATGCGATGTGCGCGACGTGGACGTGTCTCGGTTCGGCCGGCGCTCGCCGCTCGTGAGCCTGACGTGACGGTGACAGCAGGTGTGGCCGGAAGACGACGGCCGGGGCGCCAGCGGAGAACCGTGATGGAGGAACGTCGGATGCACGTCGCCGTGGCCGTGAGCCGAGCGGGAAGGACGCGGGGGACCTCGCATGACGAGGGGGATCTCGGGACGCAGATTCGTGGGCGCCCATGCCCGTCCGTGCCAGAGGTGGGGAGCTCTCTAGCATGTGCGGCGTAGCCGGCAAGCTGTTCCACGATCCCGCCCGGCCCGTCGACGGCGCGCTGCTCGACCGGATGAGCGCGATCCTGGCGCACCGGGGCCCCGACGACAGGGGGATTCACCACGAGGGCTCGGTGGGCCTCGTCTCGCGACGGCTCGCCATCCAAGACCTCAGCGCCGCCGGGCACCAGCCGATGTCGAGCCCGGACGGCCGGTTCTGGATCACCTACAACGGCGAGATCTACAACTTTCTGCTCCTGCGGGACGAGCTGGAGCGCGCCGGCGTCCGGTTCCGCTCCCGGAGCGACACCGAGGTCATCCTGGCGCTCTACGCGCGGCAGGGGCCGGACTGCCTCGCGCGGCTACGCGGGATGTTCGCCCTCGCCATCTGGGATCGGCAGGAGCGCACGCTGTTCGCCGCCCGGGATCGTCTGGGCAAGAAGCCGCTCTTCTACTACCAGGACGCCGACCGGTTCGTGTTCGCCTCCGAGCCGAAGGCCATCCTTCAGGACCCCGAGGTCCCCGTCGCGCCGGACCACGTCGCCCTGCATCACTACCTCACCTACGGATACGTGCCGGGCCCGTGGTCGGCGTTCCGCGGCGTGCGCAAGCTTCCTCCCGCGCACTACCTCGTGCTCCGGGACGGGCGGACGAGTCTCCACCGCTACTGGGAGCTCCGCCACACGCCCAAGCGGACGGACGGCGAGGCGGCGCTGACCGAGGAGCTGCTCGCCCGTCTCGGCGAGGCCGTCCGCCTCCGGCTCATCAGCGACGTCCCGGTGGGCGCCTTGCTCAGCGGCGGCCTCGACTCGAGCGCCGTGGTCGCCATGATCCGCCGCGCGACCAGCGGGCCGATCCGCACGTTCTCGATCGGCTTCGACCGGCCGGACTACGACGAGACTCGGTACGCGCGCCTGGTGGCGCAGCATCTCGGCACGGAGCATCACGAAGCGGTGGTGAAACCCGACGCCGTGTCCGGCGTGCCGCGGCTCGTGTGGCACTACAACGAGCCGTTCGCCGACTCCTCGGCCCTGCCGTCGCTGGCGGTCTGCGAGATGGCGCGGGGATTCGTGACGGTCGCGCTCAACGGGGACGGCGGCGACGAGACCTTCCTGGGGTATGACCGGTACCTGGCCACGGCGGTCCTGAATCGCCTCGACTGGGTGCCCCGGCCGGTCCGAGCGCTGGCGAGCGCGGCGGGGCGGGGACTGCCGCGAGGCATGGCCAAGTCGCTCGCCTACCGGCTGCGCCGCGTCACCGACGTGTTGACCCTCGAGCCGCGCGATCGCTACGCGAAGTGGATGACCGCCTTCGGGAACGCGGACAAGCGCGAGCTGTATGCGCCGGCGCTCCGGCAGGAGCTCCGCACCACCGACTCCCTGGCCCTCCTGGATCAGGCCTACGAGGCGTCCGACGCCACGACGTTCGTCGAGCGCATCGCCCACGCCGACGTCCAGCTCTACCTGCCGGACGACCTCCTGGTCAAGATGGACATCGCCAGCATGGCGCACTCGCTGGAGGTGCGGTCGCCCTTCCTGGACCACGAGGTCGTCGAGTTCGCCGCCTCGCTGCCGCTCCACCTGAAGCTCCGTGGCTGGACCCAGAAGTACCTGCTGCGGCGGGCGATGCGCGGCCTCCTGCCGGAAGCGGTGATCCGGCGCCCGAAGATGGGCTTCGGGGTGCCCATCGACCACTGGTTCCGGCACGAGCTCCGCGAGATGGCCTACGACGTCCTGCTCGACGCCCGCGCGCAACAGCGCGGGTACTTCCGACCCGAGGTGGTTCGTCGGTACCTGGACGAGCACGTCGAGGGACGCGCGCACCACCATCCGCGACTGTGGAGCCTTCTGATGCTCGAGCAGTGGCATCGGGTCTTCATCGATGCCCGCCCTGCCCCCTCGGCGGCGCCGGCGGCGTGCGGGGCCTGACGCCAGCCGCCGACGCGCTGCGGTGCCCCGGCTGCGGGGCCTCGCTGGACGTCACGCCCGGGCCCACGGGGTCGCGGCGCCTTCCGCCCGAGGGACGTCTCTCGTGCGTGGCGTGCCGCCGGGACTATCCGATCGTGCAAGGCGTGCCGCGCTTCGTCACGACCCCGGCGGGCTACGCCGAGAGCTTCGGGATCCAGTGGCGGCGCTACGACGTGCAGCGGCCCCCGGAGGACCGGGCGGTGTTCCTCGCCAAGACCGGGTTCGACCCGGCGGATCTCGACGGGCGTCTCGTGCTCGATGCCGGCTGCGGGAGCGGACGGTACGCCGCGGTCGCGGCGAGCCTGGGAGCGCAGGTCGCCGCCGTCGACGTCACCGCGGCCGTCGAGCGCGCCCGGGAGGTCTGCGCCGACCTCCCGACCGTTCAGATCGTCCAGGCGGATCTCCTGCGCCTCCCGTTCGGCCCGGCGACGTTCGACACGGTCTACTCGGTCGGCGTCCTGCACCATACGGCGGACACCCGCACCGCGTTCGACGCCGTGGTGCGCGTGCTCAAGCCGGGGGGCCGCCTCGCCGTCTGGGTGTATCGGCGGAACACCTGGCTGCAGGAGCGGGTGAACGGGGCGCTCCGCGCCGTGGCGCGCCGTCTGTCGGATCGGACGCTCCATCGGCTGGCCGTCGTCGGCGCCCTCGGCGGCGGCATCCCGCTCGTGCGTCACGCGAACCTCCTCGTGCCGTTCTCCTCGCACCCGGACTGGGACATCCGGGTGTGCGACACGTACGACTGGTACGCCCCGCGCTTCCAGCACCATCACACCGTCGCCGAGACGGTGGAATGGTTCCGGGCCCGGGGTTTCGAGGACGTCCGGCCTCTCCGCGGCTACCTGCCCCGCGGGCCCGGGTACGACTGGATGCACGATCGGGGTCTCCTCCCGGGGAGCGGCGTCAGCGTCGTCGGCCGCCGGCCACTCTGATGGGCTCGGGCCGGGATGCGCGCGCGGCGCCGGCCGGCTCCGCTCGTCGCGCCACGACGCGGAGCGCGGGCGAGTCGGCCGGCCGATGGTCCCTCGAGACGTGGGCGGCCCTGGCCCTCGCTCTGGCCTTCGTGCTCGTCAACGCGGGTTTCCTCGCGCTGAAGGGCGTGCAGCTGGGCGGCGATTCGATGCGCTACATCGACGGCGCCAAGGCATGGCTCGAATCGCAACCGCTCGGAGGCTACATCTGGGCGTATCAGGGCTACATCGCCGTGGTCGCCGTCGGGCAGGTGATCGGGGCCGGGCTGCCCGGCGTGGTCGGCTTTCAGATCGCGGTGGCCGCGATCGCGGGGGCCGCCCTGGTCGCGCTCGGCGCCGCGCTCGGCGGCCGCCTGGCGGGGCTCGTCGGCGCCGCGTTCCTGCTGGCCAACCCGGACGTGATCCGGTGGCACGGGTACATCTTGACCGATTCCCTGTACATCTCGGCGGTGGTCCTCGTCACCTTCGTGGTCTGGCGCGCCGCCCAGCGTGGCGGCGCGTGGTACGCCCTGGCGTTGCTCATGCTCCTGTCCGCCGCGACGCTTCGACCGACGGGGCTCGTCCTGCTCCCGGTGGCGGCGGCGTTCTGGGCTCTTCGAGGAGCCGTGACGCGCGACTGGACCGGAATGGCGCTGGGGATGCTCGTGGCCGTCGTGGTGGTGTGGGTGGTGTTCTCTCCGCGCGTCCAGGACACCGCCGGCAAGCTGCCCGGTCACACGCTGCGGAGTGGGCGGGTCATCTACCTCCACCCCGCGTTCCGGATGGAGATGCCGAAGGCGGAGACGCCGGGCGGGGGCGGCTGGGGCAACGACCTTCGTTACATCGCGCGGCATCCCGGAGCGACGCTCGCGCTGGGGGCCCGCCGGATGGCCGTCGAGGTGGCCCATGTCCGCCCGTACTACCGGACCCGCCACAACGTGCTGATCGTGGCCGTGCTGCTGCCGCTCTACACGCTGGCGGCCATCGGTTTCGTCGCGACGTGGCGGCACCCTCTGACGCACCTGGTCCTGGGCTTCATCGCCGGGCACTTCCTGCTGGTGGCGGTGTCCCTCGCGGACTACGATGGCCGCTTCCTCCTGTACGTGCTGGGTCCGATCGGGATTCTCGCGGCGGCCGGCGTCGGCAGGCTGATGCGCGGCAGAGGTCCGGGTCCCGCTCAACCCGCCGCGCGGGCCGCGATCGGATCGTCCTGATCGGCCCGGCCGCGGGCCCGTGGCGCTCCGGCGCCGGTGGCGTCCCGGGCCGGCGTTCTCGGCCTGCCGACAGGGCGGCCACTGAGCGCACCGCGATCGTCCGCGCCCGCCGCGAGCGTCGCCCGGACCCGTCGAGCCTGACCGGGCCGTGACGCGCGTCGCGGCCGGCGCCGACAACATGCCTCGCCGATCGCGGCGTGCTAGAGTGACGCGGAGTGGGATCGCCGATCGAAGCCGAGATGGAGGCTGATGGTCGATAACACGCGCAGGCCTCTGCTCGTGACGGGAGGCGCCGGATTTCTCGGCTCGTCGCTGGTTCGGCGGCTCGAAGCCGAGGGCTATGGACGGATCGTAATCCCTCGCAGTCGAGACTATTCCCTCGTCGAGGAGGCGGCGGTGCGTCGCCTCTACGAGGAAACCCGGCCCGCGGTCGTGATTCACGCGGCGGCGCGCGTCGGCGGAATCGGGGCGAACCGCGACAATCCCGGTCGGTTCTTCTACGACAACCTCATGATGGGCGCGCTGATGATGGAGTACGCGCGTCGCTACGACGTCGAGAAGTTCGTCGCGATCGGGACGGTGTGCTGCTACCCGCGCGACACCCCGGTCCCGTTCCGGGAGGACGATCTCTGGGACGGCTACCCGGAGGAGACGAACGCGCCCTACGGGATGGCCAAGAAGATGCTGCTCGTGCAGGCGCAGGCCTACCGGGAACAGTACGGCTTCAATGCGATCTTCCTCGTCCCGGTGAACCTCTACGGCCCCGGGGACAACTTCAACCCCAGTACCTCGCACGTGATCCCCGCGCTCATCCGGAAGTGCGTGGAGGCGCAGGACGAAGGGCGCGACGAGGTCGTGGTCTGGGGCTCGGGCAAGGCGACGCGTGAGTTCCTGTTCGTCGACGATGCCGCCGAGGCGATCGTGCTGGCGCTGCAGCGCTACGACAAGGCGGACCCCGTGAACATCGGCGCCGGCCTCGAGATCTCGATCCGGGATCTCGTGGAGCAGATCGCCGCGCTCACCGGCTTCCAGGGTCGGATCGTCTGGGACCCCTCCAAGCCCGATGGGCAGCCGCGCCGCTGTCTCGACGTCACCCGGGCGGCCGCGGAATTCGGCTTTCGCGCGAGGACTCCGTTCGCGGTCGGGCTGGAACGCACGATCCGCTGGTACCAGGCGGACCGGGCCGCCCGACGCTAGTCCCTGCTCATCGGCCGACCGGTCGGCGCGGGCAGCCCTGATGCGTCAGGCGCGGGCGGCGAGAGGGCGACCGGAGGCGGGCACGCCGGTCGCCGGGACGGCGGAGCGCGTGCGGGTCATGCGGATCATCGCGCGTCTCAACGTCGGCGGCCCGGCCCTTCACACGACGCTCCTGACCGAGCGACTCGATCCGCGCCGGTACGACGCTCGCCTCGTCGCGGGCGCGGAGGCGCCGGGCGAAGGCAACTACGCCGCGCTTCACGGCGCCGTCCCGGAGCGCTTGACGGTCCTTCCCGCCCTCGGTCGCGAGGTGCGCGGCGTGGCCGACGTGATCGTGTTCGGTCAGCTGCTGCGCCTGATGCGAGCGCAGCGCCCCCACGTCGTGCACACCCATACCGCCAAGGCCGGGACCCTCGGGCGCCTGGCGGCCCGGGTGGCGCGAGTGCCGCTGGTGGTGCACACGTATCACGGGCACGTGTTCCATGGCTACTTCCCGCCCGGGCGCACGCGCGCCTTTCTGGCGATCGAGCGGGCCCTCGGACGCTGGACCGATTGCCTGCTCGCGGTCAGCGAGACCGTCCGACGGGAATTGCTGGCCCTCGGCGTGGGGGCGCCGGACGCCTTCCGAGTGATCCCGTTGGGGCTCGATCTCGACCGGTACGTGACGGCCGACGACCGGCAGGGAGGGCTGCGTACGGAGCTGGACGTCTCACCGGAGACGCCCCTGGTGGCCATCGTGGCCCGGCTCGTGCCCATCAAGGCCCACGAGGTGTTCCTGCGGGCCGCGAAGCGCGTCGTCGAGGACGTCCCCGCGACGCAGTTTCTCGTCGTGGGGGACGGGGAGCGCCGCCGCGAGCTCGAGGCGATGGCAGGCGAGCTCGGTCTGGGCGCGAGCGTCCGCTTTCTCGGCTGGCGCCGGGACCTCGAGCGAGTCTACGCGGACGCGTGGGTCGTCACGCTCACCTCACGCAACGAGGGCTCGCCGGTGTCGCTCATCGAGGCGATGGCCGCCGGGCGGCCCGTGGTGGCGACCCGGGTGGGGGGCGTCCCCGATCTCGTCGAGGACGGGATCACCGGGCGCCTGGTGCCATCGGAGGACGCCGACGCCCTGGCGACGGCGGTGATCGAGCTGCTCCGCGACCCCGGGCGTCGCCGGATCTTCGGCCGGGCCGCGCGCGCCCGCGTGGTGCCCGCCTTCGGGGCGCGCCGCCTCGTCGCCGACATCGACGCGCTCTACGGAGAGCTGCTCCGGGCCAAGGGCGTCGGGGTGCCGCGATGAAGAGCCCGGGGGCCGTGGAGGATCTCACGTCGCCGCCCGCTCGTGGGGTGCGCGATCAGAGGTAAGCGGGTGGCCGGCCCCGCGGGCGTGTCGAGCCGCCTGCGGGAAGAGTCTCCCGGCCGCGCGCGGCGTCCGGGGCTGGGCGGCGTCAGCCGGCCCCGAGCTTGCCCCTCCGATCGGCCGCGTGCTACCTTGGGCGCGCGCAGAAGAGAGAGGCGGCGGATCGTCCGCGGCCGCGCGGCGCACGAGGAGCGAGGAGCCTTCGGCGCCGGGCGGGGGTCGCGCGCCTCTCCAACGAGCGGCTCCGCCGGAGCGGATTGATCCGAGCATGACGAGCTGGGGAGCGCTCCTCCCGCCGCTGCTGGTCTCTTTCGTCCTGGCGCTCGGCATGGCCCTCGTCTGCGAGCGGGTCGCGCCCCGCTTCGGCCTGGTGGTCCGACCCCGCGAAGACCGGTGGCACCAGCGCGCCGTCCCCCTGCTCGGCGGCGTCGCGATCGCGGTCGGTGTCTTGCCGGTGCTCGGCTGGGTCGGCGGAAGCCCCCGGCTGGTTGCGCTCCTTGCCGTGGCGCTCCTCACGGGAGCCATCGGCCTGGTCGACGACCTGCGGACCCTGAGCCCGCCCGTCAAGCTCGTGGCCCAGATCGTCGTGGCCGGCATCCTCGTCCAGCTCGGCTTCGTGCTGCGCATCACCCCCTGGCCCTTGGCCGACGTGCTCCTCACGCTGGTCTGGGTGGTCGGCATCACCAACGCCGTGAATCTGCTCGACAACATGGACGGCCTCGCCGCCGGGATGGCGGTGATCACCGCCGGGTTCCGTCTGTTCTTCTTTCTCTCCGAGGGAGATGAGTTGGGCGCGACGGTGACGGCGGCGCTGATCGGGGCTCTCCTCGGGTTCCTCGTGCGGAACTTCCCTCCGGCCAAGATCTTCATGGGCGACGCGGGGAGTCTGTTCGTCGGCCTCCTGCTCAGCGGGCTCTGCCTGGTGTCCGACGCCGCGTACTATTCGCGGGGTGTCGCCGCCGTCCTGGTCGTGCCCGTGCTCCTCCTCCTGATCCCCATCTTCGACACGACGTTCGTCACGGTGACGCGGCTCATCACGGGGCGCCGAGTGTCCACGGGCGGCCGGGACCACACGTCGCATCGGCTCGTCGCGTTCGGGATCAGCGAGCGCCGGGCCCTCGGTTTTCTCTATGCGGTCGCGATCCTGTCGGGGTTCCTCGCCTGGCTCACCTACCGCTACGGGGTCGTCTACACCATCGGCATGCTGGCTTTGCTCCTGGTCGCGCTGGTTCTGCTCGCCGTCCAGTTGAACCGGGTCGGAGGGGCGCGGCCCGGCGCGGACGGTCCGGAGGGCCCGATCCTCCGATTGGTGACGGACCTGCCGTTCGGGCGGCAGATGGCGATGGTGCTGGGCGACCTCGTGCTGATCGTCGTCGCGTACTACAGCGCGTACCTCCTGCGCTTCGAGGATCAGTTCGAAGACTACCGGAGCGTGTTCGTGCAGACGATCTCCCCCGTCATCGTGCTGCAGATCGCGGCCCTGGCGGTGTGCGGCGCGTACCGCGGCCTGTGGCGCTACACGAGCGTGCCGGACCTCCTCCGGCTCCTGCAGGGGATCACCCTCGGGGCCGTGGCGACGGTCGCGTACTTCGCCCTGGTCAGCCGGCTCGAGGGACTGTCGCGCGCGGTGTTCATCCTGAACTGGCTTCTCCTCATCCTGTTGATTTGCGGGAGCCGGCTGTCCTTCCGGATGCTCGAGGCCCTTCGCCGGCCGACCGGCGACGTCCGGCGCGTCCTCGTCTATGGCGCCGGCGACGGGGGGGACCTGGCGCTGCGCGAGTTTCGGAACAACCCGGCGCTGCGGCGCGAGGCCGTGGGGTTTCTCGACGACGATCGAACGAAGGCCGGCACGCGGATCCAGGGAGTGCCCGTGCTCGGCTCCGTGGAGAGCCTGCGGGGCATCCTGCAGGACCAGCGGATCGACGAGGTGGTGGTCTCGTCGCGCAAGATCCCGCCCGAGCGCCTCCAGCAGCTCGAGGCGGTCTGCCGATCCTCCGGGGTTCAGGTGGTGCGAGCGTCCGTCCGGATGGAACCCGCCTAGCTTTCGACCACGCCCGTCGTCGCGCGCCCATGATTCGCGTCGCCGGAGGGGCGCGTTCCTTGACAGGTGCGGGATCACCGCCGATAATTGCTGCGCCTCACAGGGCCTATCCGGCCCTCGCCGGCTAGGAGGGGATGTGTCCACTCAGCTGGAGGCGCTCCGTCAGCGTCTCGACGATCGACCGACGGCGATCGGGGTCGGAGCACAGAGCCGTGAGGCGCCTCCGGCCGTCGAGTTCCCCGGCGCCGGATTCCGCGTACCCCGGACCCCGTCCATCGACCGCGAGCTCCTCGGCGGGCGCGTCCGGTGGGGATGCGGGACTCTGAGCGTCACGCGGCGCGTCCGGCCGGGCCGGGCGAGGGTCGCGCGGCCCTGACCGCCGCCGGCGGACCACGCGTGCGCGCGCTCGTCACGGGCGGGGCGGGGTTCATCGGCTCCCATCTCGCCGAGGCCTTGCTGGCCATGGGCCACGAGGTCGTGGCCCTGGACGACCTGTCGACCGGGCGCGCGGAGAACCTCCAGGCGGTTCACGGGCATCCCCGGCTCGAGATGGTCACGGGCTCGGTCACGGACGAGCCCCTCGTGCGGAAGCTCGTGCTCGGGGCCGATGTCGTCTACCACCTGGCGGCCGCGGTCGGCGTCCAGCTGATCCTCGACCGGCCCGTGGCGACCATCGAGACCAACATCGTCGGCACCGAGACGGTCCTGCGGGTGGCGTGCGAGACGCGGCCCCGGGTGGTGATCGCCTCGACCTCGGAGGTCTACGGCAAGAACGACCGCGTGCCCCTGTCCGAAGAGGACGATCGGCTGTTGGGACCGACGACGAAGAGCCGATGGAGCTACGCCTGCTCGAAGGCGATCGATGAGTTCCTGGCGCTCGCGTACCACCGTGAGCATCAGCTGCCGGTGACCGTGGTCCGCTTCTTCAACACGATCGGGCCACGACAGACCGGACGGTACGGCATGGTCGTGCCGCGCTTCGTGCGACAGGCCCTCGACGGGGAGCCCATCACCGTCTACGGGGACGGGCGCCAGTCGCGGTGCTTCACCGACGTGGAGGATGCGGTGCGGGCGACGATCGCGCTGTCGCTGGCCCCGGCGGCGATCGGCGAAGTGTTCAACGTCGGCACCACGCACGAGGTGACGATCGGCGCCCTCGCCGAGCGCGTGCGCGCGCTCGTCGGCAGCGCGTCACCGACCGTGTTCGTGCCCTACGACCAAGCGTACCAGCCGGGATTCGAGGATCTGCGACGGCGCGTTCCGGACATCCGGAAGGCCGAGCGAGTCGTGGGCTACCGCCCGCGCGTCTCGCTGGACGATACGCTGGGACGAGTGATCGGCTACCTGCGCGATACCGGGCGAAGGTAGGCGGCCGCCGGGGTGATCCGCGGCCTTCTCGTCACCCTACGCCCGCGTCAGTGGTCGAAGAACCTGCTGGTCTTCGCGGGCCTGCTCTTCTCCCGCGGCCTCCTCGAACCCGCCGCCCTGGGCCGCGCCACCCTGGCGTTCCTGCTCTTCTGCCTCCTCTCGGGCGGCGTCTATCTCATCAACGACGTGGTCGACGCCGAGCGGGATCGGAGCCATCCGCAGAAACGGCATCGGCCGGTCGCCTCGGGCCGCCTGCCGCCGCGGGTGGCGCTGGGGACGGGAGTCGTCCTCCTGGTGGGAGCCGTGCTGGCGAGCTTCGCGCTCTCCGTCCCGTTCGGCG
The DNA here is from genome assembly GCA_044867785.1 of Candidatus Rokuibacteriota bacterium. Classification (GTDB taxonomy): domain Bacteria; phylum Methylomirabilota; class Methylomirabilia; order Rokubacteriales; family DASRDR01; genus DASRDR01. The sequence continues at coordinate 19,428 of JBIOVM010000173.1, forward strand.
CGGTGGCGGTAACGTACGCCGCGCTCCTGACCGCCTACTCGGGCGGCTTGAAGCACATCGTGATCGTGGACACCTTGGTCATCGCCACCGGGTTCGTGCTTCGCGCCCTGGCCGGGGTGGTGGTCCTCGCCGTCCCCTTCTCTCACTGGTTCCTCCTCTGCACGAGCCTGCTGGCGCTGTTCCTGACGTTCGGCAAGCGGCGCCACGAGCTGATCGCGCTCGAGGAAGGCGCGGCGGACCATCGACCGATCCTGTCGGAGTACTCGCCGCAGCTCCTGGATCAGATGATCGCGGTCGTCACCGCCTCGACCCTGATGGCGTACGCCCTGTACACGATGGCGCCCGACACGGAGGCGCGCCTGGGGACCACGCTGCTCCCGCTGACGATCCCCTTCGTCCTCTACGGCATCTTCCGCTACCTCTACCTGCTGTACCGCCACGACCTGGGCGGGAACCCCTCGGAGCATCTGCTGACCGACCGGGCGCTGCTGCTCGACATCGCCCTCTGGGGCGTGACCGTCGTGCTCATCCTCTACGTGGGTCGGTAGGCCGGCCCGTCGCGCGAGGAGCCGCACCGCGGAGGACGGCCCCAGCGCGCGCTAGCCCGACCCATTCGTGAACACGGTCGGTGCCGGACGGGTGACGCCGTGAACGGGGCGCCCCACCGCGCGGAGCGCAGGACGACTCAGCCGCCATGCGATCCCGGCCGCGGCGCGGCCGTCGACACGGGGTCGAACCGCCAGGCGCGTGGTCCGCGTGAGCACGGTGGGGCTGTTCGCGGCGGCCGGCCCCGTCCGGCACCGGCCGCTCCGAATCGTTCGCGCTAGGGCACCGGGATCCCGAAGGTGCGCTCGAAGAGCGTGCCGACGAGCCAACCCGCGAGGGCCGACCCGAGGGCGACCGCGGCGAACTCGAGACCCGACCGGAGGCGGGGCCGGCCGGTGAGGACGCCCTTCATCACGCCGACGGCCAGCAGCACCGCGATCGACAGTGCCCACGACAAGGGCAGCGCCGCCCCGCCCCCGACGAGCACCAGCGGCGTGAGCGGGATCGCGGCGCCGAGCACGAACGAGAGGAACATGACGACGCCGGCCTTCACCGGCTGGGAGATGTCCGCCGACCCGATCCCGAGGACCTTCTCCTGGACCGTCCGGAGCAGGAGGTCCCGGTCCCGGGAGAAGAGCTGGACGACGCGATACGCCGAGGGCCGGTCGAGCCCCTCCGCGACGAGCGACTCCAGCAAGGCTTCCTGCGCCAGGTGCGGCTGGGCGGCGGTCAGCCGCTGCTGGTCCAGGAGCTCCTTCTCGAAGATCTCCTGCTCGGTCCGCGCCGCGAGATACGAGCCGGTCGCCATCGAGACGCCGCCGGTGATCGCCGCGGCGACGCCGGTGAGGAGCACGATCCCGCGGTTCGCGGTCGCCGCCGAGACCCCGCTGAGGAGGCCGACGGTGCTGAGGAGCCCGTCCTGGATGCCGAAGACGAACTCACGGGCGCGGATCTTGCGCTCGAGCGCGCGCTTCTGGGCGCCGAGCTCCCCCGGTGTCTCGGCGACGCTCACGCCGGGTCAGTACTTCAGCGCGGGGTCGAGCGTGGGGTCCCCGGCTCGCCAGTCCGCGGGGCAGAGTCGCCCGGTCCGGAGCGCGTCGAGGACCCGGAGTGTCTCGTCCACGCTGCGCCCCACGTTCATCGGGCTGACCACGAGGTAGGCCAGCCGGCCCTCGGGGCCGATGACGAAGGTCGCACGAAACGCCCGGTCGTCCGCCTCGTTGAGGACCTCGTAGGCGCGCGCGGCGACGCGCTCCGGGTCGCTCAGGAGGGGGAAGCCGACCCCGCCGAGCTCGGTGACCCAAGCGCGGTGGCTTTCGATGTCGTCCACGCTGACCCCGAGGATCTGACAGTCCCGCTCGGCGAACTCGGCGCGCCGGGCGTGAAACCCCCGGATCTCCGTCGGGCAGACGAAGGTGAAGTCGGCCGGATAGAAGAAGAGCACGACCCAGCGCCCGTGAAAGGCCGACAGCCGGTACGACCGGACTTGCCCCCCGGCGATCCCGTCGAGGGTGAGCTCCGGGGCCGGCGCGTTCAGTCGGATCATGGCGGGGGCACCGTTCGCAGTCTATGGAGTCGACCGCTTCCTGTAAACGGCCGGTCGGCGCCACGGCGCGAGGCCGGCGCGCGGCGACGGAGTGATAGAATCTTGCCGATGTCCTCCCGGGTCGCGGTTCTCCGAACGCATCCCGACACCGTCGTCGCCGACTACGGCCGTCTCATGCGGCTGGCGGGCTACGCCGACACCCTGCCGCGGGACGGGGAGCTGCTCCTCAAGCTGAACCTCTCGTGGACCAAGTACTTCCCGGCCTGCTCGACGCAGCCGTGGCAGCTGGACGGGGTGGTGCGGACGTTGCTCGAGGACGGGTACCGCCCCGAGCGCCTCCACCCGGTCGAGAACAAGACCGTGGTGACCAACCCGCGCAAGGGCGTCGTCGCGAACAAGTGGGGCCCGGTCCTGGACCGGCACGGATTGCCGTTCATTCCGCTGTCGGAGGTCGAGTGGACGGTCTACCGCTTCCGGAGCCCGCTGCTCAAGCTGAACAAGATCTTCCCGGAGGGGATCGAGATCCCCAAGATGTACATCGGCGCGAGCGTCCTCCACCTGCCGACGGTGAAGACGCACGGGCACAGTGTCACCACGGGGGCCGTCAAGAACGCGTTCGGCGGGCTTCTGAAGGAGGTGCGCCACTACGCCCACGAGTTCCTCCACGAGGTGCTGGTGGACCTCCTCTACATGCAGCGGGAGCTTCATCCGGCGGTCTTCGCCGTGATGGACGGCACCGTCGTGGGGGACGGGGCGGGTCCGCGGACCATGGTGCCGCGCGAGGGGAACCTCATCCTCGCCTCGGCGGATTCCGTGGCGATCGACGCGATCGCCGCGCGGCTCATGGGCTACGATCCGCTCGGGATCCCGTACCTCCGGATGGCGCACGAGCGGGGGCTCGGCGTCGCCGACCCCCGCGAGATCGAGCTGGTCGGGGACGACGTGGCCGACGTGAACTTCCGCTGCCAGACCTCCCGGAGCCTCGTGATCTGGGGGGACCAGCTGATCCGCAAGGGCCCGCTCCGACCGCTCAAGCGCCTCCTGCTCCACTCGCCCCTCGTGGTGTGGGCGCCGTTTGCGTCGAACGTCTACCACGACGTGCTCTGGTACCCGACGGTCGGTCAGGGACGCATCCGCGCGTTCGCGGGCTCCGGCTGGGGCCGGCTCTTCGCGCGCTACCAGTGAGCGCCTGAACGGGAGAGACGCGCCGCACCCCGGCCGCGCCGGTCGGCCGGCCTGCCTCGGAGGAAGGGCTAGGCTTGCCGGACGCGCCGCACGAGCGTGAAGACGGGGCAGAGACGCGCGGCGCGACCGCGGACACGGCGTTGCCCCGCGGGCGGGCGACCCGCCCCTCGGTATGGTGGATCCTCGCGGTGTTTGCGGCGGCCGCGCTCGCCGCCGTGGCCGGCGTGCCGGCCCTGGTGACCGCCGCCGGCCTCGGCCTGGCCCTCCTTGCGCTCATCATCCGGGAGCCCGAGCTCGGCGTCGCCTCGGTGGTCCTCGCCGGCGGCTTCCTGCTCGGGGAGCACAAGAACCCGTACTTCCTCTTCGCGCACGGCCTCGCCCTGGCCACGCTCGTGAGTGCGTGGGCGCGCGCGAGATCGGAGCCCCTCGCGGCCGGCCCGGTCCCGTACTGGCTTCCTGTCGTGTTCCTGGTCACCACCATGCTGGCGGTGCCGCTCGATCTGCGGACCCTCCTGGAGGACTTGTGGCTGGGGCGATGGCTCGACTGGCGGGCGATCCTCTGGCGGGGCCTTCCGGACGCCGCGGCGCTCAAGCCCCTCGAGCGGGCCGGCACCGTCGCCATCGGAGTGGGCCTGTTCGTCGTCGCGGCCCGGACCGCGCGCTCGTCCCTCCCCACGCGCGTCGTTGCTCCCCTGGCCACCGTGGTTGGTGCGCTCGGGGCGTTCGGTCTCCTGCGGTTCTTCGGGCTCGTCCGGACCTCCGGCGACTACATGACGCTGTCGTTCTGGACGTGGGAGCACCCCGACCTCCGGCTGACGGCCGTGGCCTGGAACCCGGACTATCTCGCGCAGTTCCTCGCGTTGAGCGTGCCGGTCGTTCTCACGCTGGCGTGGCGGCGGGGCGCCGCGGCGCCGCGCGTCCTCGGTGCGGCGGCGGCGGTCCTCGGCGCGGTGGCACTGGTCTTCACGTTCCAGCGCGCCGGTTATGTCGCCCTCACGGTGGCGCTCGGGGCCCTCGCCGGGCTCAGGATGCTCGGGGCCGCCGAGGGTCGGCGTGCCCGGTGGCGCTGGGTCGGGGCGGGCGCGGCGGGCGGCCTCCTCTTCGTGGCGGTCGTGGCGATGGTCGATCACACGTACCTGGGCGGGCGGGTGGCCGGACGGCTCGGTGGATTCGCGACCGACCCGAACCGGCTCACCCTGTGGCAGGCCGCACTCGGCATGAGCCGCGCGCATCCGGTCCTCGGGGTGGGGACGGGCCGGTATGCGGTCTTCTTTCGCGAGTACGCGGATCCCAAGGCCGTCGTGGGCTTCGGTCCGTTCTGGGGGACCGCCCACAGCACGTACCTTCAGCTCCTGGCCGAGCAGGGGATCCTCGGCCTGGCGGGCTTCGCGGTGTGCTTCGGCGGGGTGTGGCTCCGAGCGCTCCGGGGCCTCGGGGCCGTTCAGGCGGAGCGCCGGCTCGTCGCCGAGGGCCTCGTCGCCGGCTTCACCGGGTGGTTCGTTTACGCGGCTCTGCAGTACGTGTTCCGCGTCGATGTCCTCCTCTATCTCGCGTTCGCTCTGGCGGGGTGGCTGGCCGGGCTCACTCCGCCGGCCGCCCCCCGGCGGCGGCACCGGTACGCGCGCCGCCTCGCGTGGACCGCGGCGGCGATCGGGCTGGCGCTGCTCGTCGTGCGCGTCGAGGCGGCGCTCCGCCGGCCGGTGCCGCTCGGCTACGAGGCGGGTTTCTACCGCTGGGAGCGCCAGCCGGACGGGGCCGGCGCCCGATGGATGGGCGGGCGCGCGGCGATGACCGTGCGGGTCGAGAAGCCGATCCTCGCGCTGTCCTTCCGAGCTCCCTTGCCGGGCGTCGGGGCCCGACCCCAGATCGTGACGGTCCGGGTAGATGGTCGGCCGGCCGGGTCGGTCCGGCTCGCGACCGACGGTTGGCATCCGGTGGCCGTTCGAGTCGACCGGCCGGCGAGTGGCCACGTCCTGGTCGAGCTGGAGACGGCGTACACGCTCGTCCCGGCTCGCCTCACGGCCTCACGGGACACCCGGCGGCTCGGCGTGATGGTCGGGCCCGTCGTCTGGCGTGACGCGTGAGCGCATCGGGTCGCGGCCTGATCGTGGCCCTCCTGGGGCTCCAGCTCGTGCGAGGGCTCCTCTACGCGTTCCTGATCCCTCTCTGGCAACACCCTGACGAGATCGGTCACTTCGAGTACGCACGGCTGATCGCCGACCACCGCCGCACGCACCTCGACCTGCCGCTCGACGGCACCGTGGCCTACCGCGTCCTCGTGAAGCTGGGCCACGAGGATCCGCCGGCGGGCGGGGGGACGAGCCACGCCGAGCTGCGCCGCGCCATCATCGCCTCCCTCGAGCACCATCGGTTCTGGGAGATCCGCCCGCACCTGAACCCGAGCGACACGTTCGCCAACAACGAGCTCCGTCAGCCGCCGCTCGCCTACCTCGGCGGCGGCGCGATCCTCCGGGCGCTCGGGCCGGGCTCGATCGAGCGGGACCTCTACGCCCTGCGGATCGTGGACGTGCTCCTCAGCGTGGTCGTGGTCGCGCTCGCCTGCGGGCTCGGGCGCGCGCTGTTTCCCGGCCGCCCACTGCTCGCGCTCGCGCCGGCCGCCTTCGTCACCTTCCTGCCCCAGTACTCGGCGCTGGCCGGCTCGGTGACCAACGACAAGCCGGTCGAGGTCGTCGCGACCGGGATCGCCTGGCTTCTCGTGCGAACGGCGCGCCGGCCGTCGAGGCTCCGAGACGCGATGCTCGCGGCCGGGCTCGTGGTCGTCGGGCTCCTGACGAAGCTGACGGCGCTGTTCCTCGTCCCGGCGCTGCTCACCGTATGGGATTGGCGGAGAGCGCGTCGCGCCGGCGCACGGTGGTGGTGGTATGGGGCGACACGGCTCGGGGTCGCCGTCGTCCTCCTGTGGGCATTCGCGTGGGCACGACTCTGGCTGCCGGGCTCGGCGCGGGCGGTCGGGACCGCGATCGGCGGATTGCCCGCCGGCGTCGAGCGGCTCGTCCACGGGCTCGGCCTCGGCCTGCACGAGCTGCTCGCCGGCTCGCTCTCCGAGCAAGTGCTGTACCGGGTCGACTACTTTCCTCCGACCCCGACCTTTCTTCGGCGATACTTTGCCGTTCTCTTCTCCGGCTTCTGGGGTAACTTCGGGCACATGGAAGCCCCGTTGCCGATCCTGCTCTACGCAGCCCTGGCGCTGGCGTCGGGAGCGGCGCTCGTCGGGCTGGGCCGGTGCGCCCTCGCGACCCGGCGCGGGCGGGGGCTGGCCGGCTGGCAGGCGGACGCCCTCGTGGCGATGTGTCTCCTCGCGGGCTGGTCGTTCGCCGTCACCTTCGTCCGTGACGGCCTGGTCCAAAGTTATTCGCAGGGTCGGCATCTCTTTCCCGTCCTCGTGCCGATGGCGGTGCTCTTCGTGGTGGGGCTCCGGTGGATCGTGCCGCGGCTCGACGATCGCCAGTTCGTGACGGCGATGGTACTGGCCCTGGCGCTGGTCGACGTCCTGGGGCTCGTGCTGACGGTGCTCCCGCACTTCTATGGGGTATCCCTCCTGGGAGCTCTATGAGGCTCGCGGCGGGCATCGTCCTCGCCGCGCTCGGCTTGGTCCTCGTCCTGCCGGTGGCGACCGTGAGGGTGGAGCAGCAAGCCGACCGGCGCCAGATGATCGCGAACCTCGGGCGCGGGCGCGTGTGGGAGGTCATCGAGGTCCAGGCCCCCTGGCTCACGGGCCTCGATCTCGCGGTCACGAGCCGGAACCGCCCCGCGCCCTCCGCCCAGGTTCGTGTCAGCGAGTGGCCGGGCGGAGTCGAGCGGATGCGCCAGCTGCTGCCCCGACGGCTGCCGCCGCCGGGAGCGCACGAGTACACGAGCTTCCGCTTTCCCGCTCTCCGTGACTCGGAGGGCCGCGCGTACGAGGTGTCCATCGAGCGTCTCGGACCGCCTCCGGAAGGCGAGCTCGTGGTGTGGGGGCGCGTGAGCCAGGCGGCCATCGGGCGGACCGACAGCGCGTTCGCCTACCGCGCGTGGCATCGCGCGACGGGGTGGAACGCCCTCGCCCGGCTCGGCGACCGCATCGCGGCGACGCCGCTCGGCGTGGCCGGTGTCGCGGGCGCCGCCGTGCTCGTCCTCGCGTACGGCGCGGGCCTCGTCCGCTTCCTGGGCCTCCTCCGCGCGAGTCCGGGATGACCCGGCCGGGTGTCGGGCGGATCGGTCACGTCGCGGCCCTCCTGGCGGCGAGCGCCGTGGGGCGGCTGTGCCAGCTCGCGTACGTCATGATCGTCGCCCGCACGCTGGGTCTCGAGGCCTTCGGCGAGCTGGCGACGGTGACGGCCTTCCTCGCGATTCTCGGGGTGGTGAGCGATTTCGGGTTGAGCCGCCTCGTCGTGCGCGACGTCGCCCGGGACCCCGTCCTCGGCGGGAGCTACCTCGTTCAGTCCCTCGCGATCCGGGCCATCCTCGCCGTCGTCGCGGCGCTCGTCCTCGGCCTGACCGTGACACTGCTCGGTTACTCGCCGTCGACGCGGCTCGCCGCCTGGGTCGGCGGGCTGTCGCTGGTGACGGGCGCCGCGGCCCTGACGGTCGTCGCCATCCTGAGCGCCCGCGAGCGGATGAGGCAAGTGGCGATCCTGTCGGCGCTGGTCGGCGTGTTGACCCTCGCGACCGCGTGGCCGGTCCTCGCCGCGGGGTGGGGCGTCGTGGGGCTGCTCGCCGCGCTCGCCGTCGTCAACCTGGCGCCGGCCGGCCTCGGCGGCTGGTGGATCCGGCGAGACGGCCTCGCGGCCGGCCCGGTCCCCGCGCCCTCGCTCCGCGCCCTCGGGCGGTTCCTCGCGCTCGGGCTCCCGTATGCGGGCTTCAACCTCTTGAGCATCGTGTACCTGCGCGCGGCGCCCGTGCTCCTGTCGGCGCTCCAGGGCAAGGAAGCCGTCGGGCTCTACATGGCGGCCTTCCGGCTGGTCGAGGCGTTCGCCCTCGTCCCGCTGGCGGTGGTGACCGCGCTCTTCCCGCTGATGGCGACCCAGGCGCGATCCGGCGACGGCTCGCTCGGCCGAACCTACGGCCAGGCGATCCGCCTCCTCGGATTGCTGGCCTTCCCCCTCGCCGCCGGCACGACCCTCTTGGCGGCTCCGCTGGTCGACCTCGTGTACGGAAGCGCCTTCCGCGAGGCGAGCGAGCTCCTGGCGATTCTCGTGTGGGGGCTCGCGTTGCTGTACTTGAACGCGCCGGTGGGCAACGTGATCCTGGGATCGGACGAGGCCGCCCGATATCTGCCGTGGGCGGCGCTCCACACCGGGGCGAGCGTGATCGTGACCGGGTGGCTCGCCGCGCGAGCGGGGGTCCGCGGCGCGGCCTGGGGCTTCGTCCTCGCGGAGGCCGCCGGCTTCATTCTCCAGCTGTGGTTCGTTCGCGGACTCGTGGGGCGGCTGCCGGCGTTCTCCCGCCTTCTCGCGCGTCCGGCCCTCGCGGCGCTCGCCATGAGCGTCGTGGTCGCCGGGCTCCGGGCGCTGGGGACGCCGCTCTTCCTGGTCATCCCCGCGGGCGCCGCGTCGTACGGGGGCATGCTCCTGGCGCTCGGCGAGCTGCGCGAGGAGGACCGTGAGCGAGTCCGGGGATGGCTCCGCGAGGTCCGGGCCGGGGCCTTCGCGGGGACGACGGGGGCGGGCGGCGTCTAGCATGGCGAGGACCCGAGTCCTCCTGATCTCGGCGGACACGGTCGGTCAGAGCATGGCCGGGCCCGGCATCCGCTACTGGGAGCTGGCGCGTCAGCTCGCCGGCGAGGCGGAGGTGGTCCTCGCGGTGCCGAACGCACCCACGCTGGAGGCCGCGACCTTCCGCGTCGTCCGGTACCGCCCGTGGTCGGTCTTCCGACTCGCTCGCGCGGCGGACGTCGTCATTTCTCAGGGCTTCCGGAACCCCCTGGCCGCCCTCCAGCTCTCCGGGCGCATCGTCCTCGTCGATCTCTACGACCCGGTGCCGCTCGAGCTCGTGGAGCACTACCGGGAAGCGCCCCGGCGTGACGCGTTGCTCGGCCAGGAGCTGGCCGCGCTGCGCCTCGGCCGCTTGTGCCGCTTGGCCGACGCCGTCCTCGTGACCGGGGAGCGCCAGCGCGACCTGTGGCTGGGGGCGCTGGCGGCGCAGGGACGCCTCAACTGGGATACCGCCCGCGAGGACCCGCGGCTCGAGCGGCTCTTCCTGGAGGTGCCCTTCGGGCTGCCGGAGACGCCGCCGCGAGGAACGCCGCGCGCGTTCCGCCGGCGCTGGCCGGGTCTCCGCGACGGGGACCGGATTCTCCTGTGGGGGGGCGGCGTCTGGAACTGGCTCGATCCCCTCACCGTGATCCGCGCGATGGGTCGAGTCGCCGCCAAGCGGGACGACGTCAAGCTGGTCTTCCCGGGCGTGCAGCACCCCAACCCCCGCATCGGGGCCCTCCGGATGGTGGACGAGGCGGTGGGGCTCGCCAAGTCGCTCGATCTCTACGACCGCCACGTCTTCTTCAACTTCGGCTGGACCACGTACGAGGCTCGCCAGGACGCGCTGGTCGACGCGGACGTGGGCGTGAGCGCTCACCCCGACCACATCGAGGCGCGCTTTGCGTTCCGGACGCGGCTGCTCGACTACTTGTGGGCAGGCTTGCCGATCCTCGCCACCCGCGGCGACGATCTGGCCGAGGAGGTGCGGGCGCGGGGCATCGGCCTGTGCCTCGAGCCCGGGGACGTCGACGGCTGGGCGGCGGCGATCCTGCGCCTCGTCGAGGATCGGCAGCTCCACGCGCAGTGCCGGGCGCAGGCGCTCGAGCTGGCCCGCGAGCTGACCTGGGAGCGTACGACGGCGACCTTGCGCGCCTTCTGCCGGGCGCCGCGGCCCGCCGCGGACCGGTCGAGGCGCACCCGTCTCGGCGACGTCCTCGATCTCGTCGCCTACGGGCTCGGCGTGGGACGCATCGTCCTCCGGTACGGGACCGTCGAGCGCGTCTGGCGGTGGCTCCGGACCCGGTGAGGCCGAGCATCTCCGCGCCCCCGGTGGAGCTGTCCGTCGTCATCGTCAACTTCAACACCGGACGGCTGCTGGGGGAGTGCCTGGCCTCGATCGAGCGCTCGGCCGGCGAGGTCGCGCTCGAGGTGCTCGTGGTCGACAATGCGTCGACCGACGCGAGCTTCGAGGTGCTGCGCGAGCATCCCGCGGTCCAGGGGACCCGCAACGCCGCGAACGTCGGGTTCGCCAGGGCCGTGAACCAGGCGCTGGCCGTCGCGAAGGGCCGCTTCGTCCTCCTCCTCAACCCCGACACGCAGGTGCGACCGGGGACCCTCCGGCAGCTGTTGGCGTTCGCCGACGCGCATCCGACCGCCGGGATCGTGGGGCCTCGCCTCGTGAACCCCGACGGGACGCTCCAGACGTCCGCCTACCGGTTCCCGACCCTCGTCCAGGCCGCCGGAACCATCCTCGGCGTCAAGCGGCTCGTCCCCGTGCGCTGGCTCCGCGCGCGAGCCGGCCGGTGGCTCGGCTCCCGCTTCGGGCAGCTCGACCCCCACGAGACGCCCCGACCGGTCGACCTGGTCACGGGCGCCTGCATGCTCGTGCGCCGCCGGGTGCTGGACGCGATCGGCGGCCTCGACCCGCGGTTCTTCCTCTACTTCGAGGAGAAGGACTTTTGCCTGCGGGCGCGCCGGGCGGGCTTCTCCACGCACTTCGATCCGTCCACGGAGGTGCTCCACGCGATCGCCGGCTCCTCCCGCGGGGACCCCATGATCACCGTGGTCGAGCGTTGCCGCAGCATGCGCCAGTATCACGACAAGCACGGGGGCGCGGCCACGCGGGTCGCGCTCCGGGCGCTGTTCCTGGGCGGCGGGGGGCTCCGGCTCGCCGGCGCGCTCGCCGTGGGCGATCGCCGCGCCGCTCGAGCCTGGCGGGAAGTCGTCGGCTTTGCCTTCCGCCGTCACGTCGACCGCTAGCGCGATGCCGCGGCTCGCTCCGCCCGAGCTCTCGGTCGTGATCGTGAACTACCGCAAGGGGCAACTCCTCCTCGACTGTCTCGAGTCCGTCTTCCGCACCGCGGACCCGATGCCCGTCGAGGTGATCGTCGTCGACAACGCGTCGCAGGACGAGACGGCCCGGACCGTACCGGACCGGTTTCCGCAGGTCCGTCTCGTCCTGAACGCGCAGAACGTCGGGTTCGCGCGCGGCACGAACCAGGGATTGGCCCTCGCCACCGCGCCGCTCTGCCTGTGGCTCAACCCCGACACGGTCCTCCAGCGGGGGGCGCTCCACGAGCTCGTCGACTTCTTCCGCCGGCATCCCGATGCGGCCGCGGTCGGGCCGCGAATGATCGGCACCGACGGGCAGCTCCAGTACTCCTGCCGCGCGTTCCCCACGCTCGGGACGGCGTTCTTCACGCGGTATTCGCTCCTGCGGCGCGTGTGGCCCGGCAATCCCGTGTCCTCGCGCTATCTCCTCTCCGACTGGGACCATGCGGGGGTCCGGCAGGTGGATTGGATCTCGGGGTCGTGCCTGCTCACGTCCCGCGACGTCCTGAGCCGCGTGGGGCCGCTCGACGAGGCGTACTTCCTGTTCAACGAGGACGTGGACTGGTGTCGGCGGGCCGCCGATGCCGGGCTCCACGTCTACTACGACGCCCACGCCGTGGTCGTCCACCACATCGGCGCCAGCAAGGGTCGGCTCCCGGCGTGGCTCGTCCTCGAGCGGCACAAAGGCATGTTCCGCTACTATCGGAAGCACATGCGGCGGAGCCGGTGGCTGGACGTCCCGGTGGCCATGGGGATCGCCCTGCGTGCCGGCCTGGAGATCCTGACCAAGTCGACGCGGCGGTCGGCGTGATCGGCCCGGAGCCGAGGACGGCGGGCGGGCGCGCGAGGCCCGCCGAGTGACGCTCGGGTGGGTCGCCGCCCTGATCCTCGTCGCCGCGCACCTGGGGACGCGCCTCTGGATCGGCGTCGCGCCCACGGACATGCCCGCCGCCGGGAAGATTCACACCCGCCCGATCCCGACCGCCGGCGGCCTGCCCGTCGTGGTGGCCTTCCTCGGCGGGCTGTGGGCGCTGTGGCGATGGGGCGAGGCGCCGCTCACGACCGAGCACCTGGTCGGGCTCACCGTGGCCGCCGTGCTGGTCCTCGCCCTCGGCGTCTACGACGATCTCCGCGGGACCAGCGCGTGGGAGAAGCTCGTCGTCGAGGCCGCGGCGGCCGTGGTGCTCTTCGTGGCCGGCTTCCGCATCGTCGCGCTGACGAATCCACTCGGCGACGCGATACCGCTCGGCTGGCTGGCGTTGCCCGTCACGGTGGGATGGCTTCTGATCGTCACGAACGCCGTCAACGTGATCGATGGGCTCGACGGCCTCGCCGCCGGCGTCGTGGCCATTGCGGCGCTCACTCTCTTCGGCATCGCCCTGCGCTTCGAGGAGACGACCATTGCGGGACTCGCCCTCCCCCTCGCGGCGGCGACGCTCGGCTTCCTCCCGCTCAACTGGCCGCCGGCCCGCGTGTTCCTCGGAGACACGGGGTCGCTCACGCTCGGGTTCGTCCTCGGAGCGACCTCGCTCCTCGAGAACCGCAAGGGCACCGTCGCCGTCACCCTCCTCCTGCCCATGGTCCTCTTGGCGATCCCGCTGCTCGACGCGGCGCTGGCCTTCGTCCGGCGCGTCCGGCGAGGTCGCCACCCGTTCCGGCGGGACACCGAGCATCTGCACCACCGGCTGCTCGGGCTCGGACTGACGCCGCGGCAGATCCTCACCGTCGTCTACGGTCTCGCCGTCTGCCTGGGCCTCACCGCCTACCTCATGTCGGTGATGCCGAAGCAGTTCGTGGCGGTGATCGTGCTGATCCTCGGCATCGGCGGGGTCGTCGGCCTCCGGATGCTCGCGTACCTCGAGGGCGCGGTGGAGCGCACCCGCGGGTCGGGCGGCTCGACGTGAGTCGGGAGGCCGGCGGCCCCCGGGCGGCCGGCGCGGGTCAGCCGGCGCCCGACGCCCCTGGCGGCGGCCCGGGACGCCGGCGGGCGGCCTCGCCCGTCGGCCGAGAGGTCTCCGCGAGGGGGCCGATCCCGCGGCGTCGAGCGACGGACGCCGTAGCTTCGCGATAGAATCGGGCATCATGCCCGAGTCCGTTCGTGTGCGCTTCGCGCCCAGCCCCACCGGGCATCTGCACGTCGGAGGCGCCCGCACGGCGCTGTTCAACTGGCTCTTCGCCCGCCATCACGAGGGCGTCTTCCTCCTCAGGATCGAGGACACCGACCGCGACCGGTCGACGGACGACGCGATCCGCCAGATCCTCGAGGCGATGAGCTGGCTCAAGCTCGACTGGGACCGTGAAGGGCCCGAAAATGACGGCGAGTACAGCGGATACTTCCGGCAGACGAGCCGTCTCGACGTCTACCGGGCCCACGCCGAGCGCCTGCTCGCCGACGGGCACGCCTACCGCTGCTACTGCACGCCGGACGAGCTCGACGCGCGCCGGGCGGCCGCCCAGGCCCGCGGGGAGACCTTCCGCTACGACGGCCGGTGTCGCGACGCGCCGCTTCGCCCCGGCGTTCCGGCGGCGCTGCGCCTCCGGATCCCGGATACCGGAACGACGGTCGTGCCCGACCTGATCCACGGGGACGTGACGTTCGACCGCGCCACGCTCGACGACTGGATCCTCGTCCGGTCGGACGGGACGCCGACCTACAACTTCTGCGTGGTCGTCGACGACGTGACGATGAAGATCACGCACGTGATCCGGGGCAATGACCACCTCTCGAACACGCCCAAGCAGATCCTCTGCTACGAGGCGCTGGGCTACCCGCGGCCGGCGTTCGCCCACATCCCCATGATTCTCGGTCCGGACCGGAAGCGCCTCTCGAAGCGCCACGGCGCGACGTCCGTGCTCGCGTTCCGGGAGGAGGGGTTCCTGCCCGCGGCGATGATCAACTACCTGGCGCGCCTGGGCTGGGCGCACGGCGACCAGGAGGTCTTCACGCGCGAGGAGCTGATCGCGCTCTTCGACATCGGGCATGTCGGCGCCACGCCCGCGATCTTCGACCGGACGAAGCTCGAGTGGCTCAATCAAACCTGGGAGAAGCGGCTGGCAGAGAGTCCGGCCGGCCGCGTGGAGTTGGCCGAGGCGTTCATTCCGCATCTGGAGCGCGCCGGGATCGCCGATCCACCGAAGGTGCGGGTCATCGCGGCCGTCACCCACCTCGCCACGCGCGCCACGACCCTGGCCGCCATGGTGCCGAAGGCGCGCTTCTACTTCGAGGACCCGACCGAGTACGATCCGACGGCCCTCGGGAAGCTGGCGACCCCGGCGCTCAGGCCGCACCTGGACCGGCTCCTGGCCCGCCTGTCCGGCCTCGAGCACTGGACGGAGGCGGATCTGGAAGGCGCATGCCGGCAGCTCGCGGGCGAGCTCGGCCTGAAGCTCGTGGATCTCGCGCAGCCGATCCGCCTGGCACTGACGGGCGAGACCGCGAGCCCCCCGATCTTCGGGGTCATGGCCGCCCTGGGACAAAGGACGACGCTCGGCCGTCTGCGCGCATTCCTGGATCGCGTGCCCCGGGCCTAGCCGCGCGATGGAGCTCTGGCTGGTCCGGCACGGCGAGTCGACCTGGAACTTCACGCGCGTCGACGTGCCGGAAGGCCGGGTCCTCGCCCTCGACGAGATCGGCCACCTCGCTCGGACGTCGGCCAAGGCCGTGGCGCCGTGACCACGCGCTTCCTCATCGTCCTCTTCGGCGGGATGGCGCTGCTCCTCTACGGGATGCAGCACACGGGTGAGGGGCTCCAGCGCCTGGCGGGCGCGCGTCTCCGCCAAGTGCTCACCCACCTCACGACGAACCGGTTCGCGGCCCTCCTCACCGGGGCGTGCGCGACCGCCCTCATCCAGTCGTCGACCGCGACGACGGTGATGGTGATCGGATTCGTCCAGGCCGGCCTCCTGACGCTGCACCAGGCGATGGGGATCATCCTGGGCGCCGACATCGGGACGACGTTCACCGTCCAGCTCCTCGCCTTCCACATCTACGACTACGCGCTCCTGCTCGTCGGGCTCGGCTTCATGCTCGCGTTTCTCGGCCGCCGGCGCTTCTTCAAGGACCTGGGTCACGCCGTCCTCGGCTTCGGGCTCATCTTCCTCGGGCTCAAGCTGATGATCGAAGGCATGGAGCCGCTCAAGGACAACGCGCTCGTCGCCCAGGTGCTCCTCGCGTTCGCCGAGACCCCGATCCTCGGGATCGCGGCGTCGGCGGCGTTCGCGGCGCTGGTCGCCTCGTCGGCCGCCACCATCGGCCTCGCCATGGCGCTCGCGTCGCACGGGTTGCTGACGCTCGCCGGCGCGGTCCCGCTGGTCCTCGGCGCCAACATCGGGACGTGCGTGACCGCGCTGACGGCCTCCCTCGGGTCGACGACCGAAGCGCGTCGGGTGGCGGTGGCGCACGTCGGCTTCAAGCTCCTCGGCGCGGCGATCGTCGTGCCCTTCCTCGAGCCCTTCGTGCGCCTCACCGCCGCCAGCGCCAGCGACCCCGCCCGCCAGATCGCCAACGCGCACACGTTCTTCAACGTGGGGATCTCGCTCCTGTTCCTCCCGTTCCAGTCCTGGGCGGCGCGCCTGATCGTGACCGCCGTGCCCGACCGCCCGGAGGAGGAGCAGCGCTTCCGGACCCGGTACCTCGACGAGCGCTTCGCCGACCAGCCGAGCCTGGCCATCGGGCAGGCGACGCGCGAGGCGCTGCGGACGGCGGACATCGTCCAAGGCATGCTGCGGGACGCCGCGGCCGTGTTCCGGACCGGGAGCCAGGAGCTGCTCGAGGACGTCGAGCGCCGGGACGACCAGGTAGACTACCTGGAGCGGGAGATCAAGCTCTACCTGACGCGCCTGGACCGCCAGACGATGACCGAGGACCTCTCCCGCCGCGAGATCGCGCTCCTCGGGTTCATCGGCAACCTGGAGAACATCGGGGACATCATCGACAAGAACCTGATGGAGCTGGCCCGGAAGAAGCTGTACCAGGGACGGCGATTCTCCGACGCGGGTGAGGCCGAGCTGATGGATTTCCACGGGCAGGTGACGAAGAACCTCGAGCGGGCGGTGGTGGCGGTCGCCACGGGGGACCGGGGGCTCGCCCACGAGGTGCTCGACCAGCGCGCGACGATCCGCCAGCGCGAGCGGGACCTCCGGCAGTCGCACATCGACCGGCTGCGGGCCGGGCTGGCCGAATCGCTCGAGACGTCCGAGATCCATCTGGACGTCCTGACCAACCTGAAGCGCGTGAACTCGCACGTGACCGCGCTCGTTTACCCGATCGTCGAGTCGTGAACCGGATCCCTCCCGCGGGCACGCCCCGCGAGCCGCTCCGGATCCTCTACGTGGCGGCCGAGGTCGCGCCGTTCGCGAAGACGGGCGGGCTGGCCGACGTCGCCGGCGCGCTCCCCCAGGCGCTCGCCCGGCTGGGGCACGACGTCCGCGTGATGCTGCCGCGGCATCGGGGCGTGGAGGCCGCGGCGGGCGCGCTCCGCATGGCCGTGCCCCGGCTGCCGGTCCCCGTCGGGGATCGCACGGCGGAGGGCGCGATCCTCGAAGGCCGGCTGGGCGACGTGCCCGTCTACTTCGTGGCGCACGACGGGTACTACGACCGGCCGGCGCTCTACGGGGCGAGCGACGACTGCGAGCGCTACGTGTTCTTCTGCCGAAGCGTCCTGGCGGCGCTTCCCGGCCTCGGCTGGATGCCCCACGTGATCCACGCCAACGACTGGCAGACCGGTCTCATCCCGGTCTATCTCGAGACCCTCGTCCGCGACGCGGGCGCCTACGCGGACGTGGCGAGCGTGTTCACCGTCCACAACCTCGCGTACCAGGGCGTCTTCTGGCACTACGATCTGCCGATGACGGGCCTCGGCTGGGACCTCTTCACGCCGGCCGGGATCGAGTTCTACGGGCACCTCTCGTTCCTCAAGGGCGGCCTCGTCTTCGCGGACCTCTTGACCACGGTGAGCCCGACCTACGCGCGGGAGGTCCAGACGCCCGAGTTCGGGGAGCGCCTGAACGGCGTCCTGCGCGAGCGGAGCGCGGACCTGATCGGCATCCTCAACGGCCTCGACGTCGAGGCCTGGAACCCGGCGACGGACCCCGACATCCCGAAGCGGTTCGACCGGGACGATCCCGGCGGCAAGGCGGCGTGCGCGGCCGCGCTCCGGGCCGAGATGGGGCTGCCGGACACCGGCGCTCGGGCGCCGCTCGTCGGGGTGGTGAGCCGGCTCGCCGAGCAGAAGGGGATCGACCTGGTCGCCGGCGCGGTCCCGGCCATCCGGGCCGCCGGCGGCCAGCTGGTCGTCCTGGGGGCCGGGGAGGCGCCCTTGGAGCGCCTGCTGGGCGAGCTGGCCGAGGCGCATCCCGAGTCGGTCGCGGTGCGCATCGGCTTCGACGACCGCCTGGCCCGGCGGATCTACGCCGGGTCGGACCTCTTCCTCATGCCCTCGCGCTACGAGCCCTGCGGGCTCGGTCAGCTCATCGCGCTCCGCTACGGCACGGTGCCGATCGTGCGCCGGACGGGTGGGCTCACCGACACGGTGCGCCCGTGGGACCCGGCGACGGGCGAGGGCACGGGATTCCTCTTCGACGAGCTGTCGGTCGCCGGCGCGAGCGCCGCGCTCGGGCGCGCCTTCGCCGCCCACGCGGACCCCGCGGCCTGGCGACGCCTCGTCCTGAACGCCATGGCGGCCGACTTCTCCTGGGACGCCTCGGCCGAGGCGTACGTCACCTGCTACCGGAGGGCCATCAAGAAGGCCCGGAGGCACGCATGAAGAAGATCGAAGCGATCATCAAGCCGTTCAAGCTCGATGACGTCAAGGAGGCGTTGACCGAGATCGGCGTCATCGGCATGACGGTGATGGAGGTCCGCGGGTTCGGCCGCCAGAAAGGGCATACCGAGCTCTACCGCGGCTCGGAGTACACGATCGACTTCCTGCCCAAGGTCAAGGTGGAGCTCGTCGTCGCCGACCCCATCGTGCCCAAGGTCGTCGAGACCATCATCGCCGCGGCCAAGACGGGGTCGATCGGCGACGGCAAGGTCTTCGTGCTGCCCGTGGAGGAGGCCGTGCGCATCCGGACGGGCGAGCGGGGTGAAGACGCGATCTAGCCGCTCGTCCGGCCCGCGCCAGGCTCGCCTCCTCGCTCGCCGGGACGGCCGCCCTCGACGGGGATGCCCGGCCGACCATCGCCCCGGCGGACTGGCGGTGCGTCAGGCACCGGCGACGGTGTCGTGCTGACCGAGCGGACGGCCGCGGCGGCGCTTCCGCCGATGGCCGCGTTTCTCGATCCCGCGGTCCCGCCCCCCGACTGTCTCGCGGGCTTGGCGCGCCTCGGCTTCGTCGATCCCAAGGGCGCGCTCGGCAACCTGCGGCGCCTCGCCGAGACGCCCGAGCTCCGCGACGAGCTCGCCCCGCTGCTCCCGCGACTCCTCCATCATCTCGGCAACTCGGCCGACCCGGACATGGCGCTCAACAATCTCGAGCGGCTGGCGGCGGCGGCGCTCGACCGCCGGGCCTTCTACGCCCTGCTCGCGCGTCATCCGGAGGGAGTCCCGATCCTCACCACGCTGACCGCCGCGAGCCAGTTCCTGGCCGACGCGCTCGTCCGCTCGCCGCAGATCGTCCCGTGGCTCCTCGACCCGCGCGTGATGCGGACACGCTCGCCCGAGGCGATGCACGCGGAAGTGGCCGGCGCCTGCCGGCCGTTCCGGACCGAGGAGGCCCGGCTCAACGCCCTCCGGCGCGTGAAGCGGCGCGAGCTGTGCCGGATCGGGCTCCGCGACCTCCTGGGCGACGCGGACCTGGTCACGACGACGCAGGAGCTGTCGGAGCTGGCCGACGCGTGCCTCGCGCAGGCATGGGCGGCGGTCGAGCCGGCGCTCCTCGCCCGCTACGGGCGGCCTCGGCACCCGGGCGCGGACGGCCAGCCGACGCCGACCGGGTTCGCGGTGATCGCGCTCGGCAAGCACGGCGGCGTCGAGCTCAATTATTCGTCCGACATCGACCTCTGCTTCGTCTACGAGACCGAGGGCGAGACGGAGGGGCCCGAGGTCGTGTCGAATCGCACCTACTTCGCGCGCCTGGGCGAGCGGCTCATCGGCGCGCTGACCGCCATGACCGAGGAGGGCACGGCGTACCGGGTCGATCTCCGGCTCCGCCCCGAGGGCGCCGGCGGCCCGCTCGCGCTGCCCCTCGAAGCCTACCGCGCCTACCACACGACGCGCGGCGCGCTCTGGGAGCGCCAGGCCCTCATCAAGGCGCGCGTGGCGACCGGCGACGAGCGGGTCGGCCAGGCGTTCCTGGAGCTGGCGCAGGAGATCGTCTACCGGCCGGGCCTCGAGCGGGAAGCGCTGGCGGAGATCCGCGCGATGAAGAACCGCATCGACCGGCTCCTTCGCGCGCGGGGCCAGCAAGAGCGCCACGTCAAGCTCGGCGTCGGCGGCATTCGCGACATCGAGTTCCACATCCAGGCGCTCCAGCTGCTCTACGGGGCCCAGGACCCGTGGCTCCGCGAGCGGAACAGCCTGCGGGCCCTCCACCGGCTGGCCGAGCGAGGGTATCTCTCGTGGGAGGAGTCGGGTCAGCTGGCCCACGCCTACGAGTTCCTCCGGCGGATCGAGCACCGGCTCCAGATCCTCCACGCGCTCCAGACCCACACGCTGCCGGCGGACCCGGCGGAGCTCGCCAAGCTCGCCCGCCGCCTGGGCTACGGGGGGGACGCGGAGACGGTGGCGCGCCAGCTCGTGGAGGACTACGACCGCACGCGCCGGACGGTGCGCGCCGCCTTCGAGGGCTTCTTCGACGCGGTGGTGCGGCCGCTCGCGGACACCCCGCCCTGGGACGACCCGAGCCTGGCGGCGGTCGCCTTTGCGGATCCGGATCGCGCCCGCCAGAACTTGCGGCTGCTCTGGGAGGGGCCGGCTCTCGTGACCGTGCCGGCGGCTGTCCGGGCCGCGCTCCGGACGCTCATTCCCGCCACCCTCGCCGCCCTCCGCGCGGCGCCGGATCCCGACGCGGCGCTCGACACGCTCGAGCGCTTCGTCGCCGCCGCGGGCCCGCGAACGGCGTACCTCGCCCGCCTGGCCGCGACGCCGGACCTGCTGCGCGGCGTGCTCGCGTTTTTCACGCGGTCGGAGCGGCTCGCGCAGACGCTGATCGCCCAGCCCGAGCTGCTGGACGAGCTGGGGACGTCGGTCGGCGGCGCGCCGCGGCCGGCGGGCGTCCTCCGGGCGGCGTTCCACGAGTTCAGCGCGCCCGGACTGGACGAGGCCGATCGGCTGCGCCTCTGGAAGCAGCGGGAAGAGCTCCGGATCGCCTGGCGCGATCTCATCCTGGGCGAGCGGCCGGGCCGGGTGGGCTGGGCGCTCGGGGAGCTGGCCGAGGCGAGCTTGGCCATCGCCTGGGCACGCGCGGTGGCCGAGACGCGCGCGATGCTGGGGGCGCCGCTCGCCGGGGGCCGCCCGGTGCCGGCCCTCCTGGTCGGCATGGGGAAGCTCGGGGGCCGCGAGCTCGACTACGGATCGGACCTCGACCTGGTCGTGCTCTACGGGGGGTCCGGTGACGCCGGCCCGGAGGCGCACGTCTACTTCGACCGCGTCGTCGACCGGCTGAACACCCTCCTGACGGCCATCACGCGGACCGGCCAGGTCTTCCGGCTGGACCTCCGCCTCCGGCAGGGCGGGAAGGCGACGGCGCTCGCCCACGACCTCCGGACGCTCGACCGCTATCTCGCGGACGAGGCGGCGCTCTGGGAGCGCCAGGCGCTCGTCCGGGCGCGCCCCCTCCTGGGCGACCCGATGCTGGCTCGCGGATTCGTCGCGCTCCGGCAGGCGCGCGTCTTCGGGCCGGGGCTCTCCGCCCACGAGCGCGCGGAGATCGACCACGTCCGCGGCCGCATGGAAACGGAGCTGGGCCGCGAGGGCCCCGGACGCATCCACCTCAAGTTCGGCGCCGGCGGGCTGGTCGACATCGAGTTCCTCACCCAGGTCCTCCAGCTGGCGCACGGCGCCCGGCATCGGGCCCTTCGGAGCCCGTCGACGCGCCTCGCGCTGACGCGTCTCGGCACGCTGGGCATCCTGCCGGAGGCGACGGCGCGCCGGCTCCTCGAGGCGTACGAGTTCCTGCGCCGCCTGCTGCGGTCCTTGCGGCTTCGCCAGGCGCGGCCGCCGGACTGCTTGCCCACGACCGGCCACGTGCTCGCGCGCCTCGCCCGCGAGATGGGCGCCGAGAGCGGCCGGGCACTGCTCGCGCGCCACCGCGAGGTGGCGGAGATGGTGCGCGCGGAGTATCGTCGGGTGATGGGGGGCGCGGGAGGGGACGCGTGAGCGAGCCGGCCGAGCGCTTCTACCTCGTCGACGGTCCGTCCTACCTGTACCGCGCCTACCACGCCATCGGCCATCTCTCCACGTCGCGCGGGCTGCCCACCAACGCGACCCTGGGGATGACGATGATGCTCTGGAAGATCCTGCGGGAGGATCGACCGAGCTACATGGGGATCGCCTGGGACGCGCCGGGCCCGACGTTCCGCCACGAGCAGTTCGGGGCGTACAAGAGCGAGCGCCCCGGCATGCCGAAGGACCTCGTCGAGCAGATCCCCTGGGTGCGGCGCTCGTTCGAGGCGCTGGGCCTCCCCTTCCTCGAGGCGCCCGGCTACGAGGCGGACGACATCCTGGCCACCGTCGCCGGCCGGCTTCGGGACACCGAGGTCGAGCTGGTCCTGGTGACGGCGGACAAGGATGCCCTCCAGCTCGTCGGGCCACGCGTCACGGTGCTCTCGGTCCTGGGCCGGACCGGCGAGCGCATCGTCTACGACGCGGCGAAGGTCCAGGAGAAGTGGGGCGTCCCGCCCGCGCGCATCCCCGACATCCTGGCGCTGATGGGGGACTCCATCGACAACATTCCCGGCGTGCCGGGGGTGGGGGAGACCACCGCGCAGAAGCTCCTGCGCGAGTTCGGGAGCCTGGAGGCCCTCTACGCGAACCTGGCGGTCGTCACGGGCCCGAAGCTCCGCGAGTCGCTGGCGCGCCACCGCGATCAGGCCTTCCTGTCTCGCCAGCTGGCCGTGCTCCAGGACACGCTCCCCGTCGAGCTCGACCTGGGGCGCTTCCGCGTGCGAGAGCCGGACTGGGAGCGCTTGCGCGCCCTCTGGACCGAGCTCGAGTTCACGTCGCTCCTGCGCCAGGTTCCCGCCCGCACCGTGACCCTGCCCACGGAGGCCGTGCCGGTGGTGGACGAGACGGGCTGGCACGAGTTCCTCCGCCGCGCCGGCGACCGGGTCGCCCTCGAGCCGGTCCTGACCGGGAGCCCACCGGGCCTGGTGCTCCACGGGCTGGCGGCCTACGCGCCGGAGGCCGGCGTCTGCTACCACCCCGGCCGGCCGGCGCTCCCGCCCGGCCTGCGCCTGATCGGGCACGACACCAAGGCCCTCGTCGCATGGGCGCGCGAGACCGGCGTCGCGCTGGGCGCGGGGATCGACGACACGGCGGTCGCCGCCTACCTCCTCAACTCGGGGCGGAGCGGTTATCCGCTCGACCAGCTGTGTGCCGACGCCGGGAGCGCGGGCATCCCGGGCGCCCTCGCGAGCCTCCTCGACGGCGCCCCGGTGGACGACGCCGACCCGGCGACGGTCGCGGCCTGGACCGGAGCGCGGGCGGCGGGCGTGTGGCGGCTCGCCGAATGCCAGGCGCCGCTCCTCGCCGAGCACGGGCTTCAGAGCCTCTACGAGACCCTGGAGGTGCCGCTCGTGCCCGTGCTCGCGGACATGGAGCGGGTCGGGATCCGGGTGGATCCGGAGCGGCTCGCCGCGCTCACCAAGGAGCTCGACACGCAGCTGGACGCGCTCTTCCGGGAGATCCACCAGCTCGCCGGCGAGCCGGTCAACCCGAACTCGCCGAAGCAGCTCGCCACCGTGCTGTTCGAGAAGCTGAAGCTGCCGCCGCTCAAGCGCACGAAGACCGGCTACTCGACCGATGTGGACGTCCTGGAGGAGCTGGCCCTCGGGCACCCGCTGCCGCGGAAGATCCTGGAGTACCGCCAGCTCGCCAAGCTGAAGGGCACCTACGCCGACGCCCTGCCGGGGCTGATCCACCCCCGCACGGGGCGGATCCACACCTCGTTCAACCAGCTGGTCGCGGCGACGGGCCGGCTCTCGTCGTCCAATCCCAACCTCCAGAACATTCCCATCCGCTCGGAGCTCGGGCGACGCATCCGCCAGGCGTTCATTCCCGAGGAGGGCTGGCGCTTCGTGGCGGCCGACTACTCGCAGATCGAGCTGCGCATCCTCGCGCACTTCACGGAAGAGCCGGCGCTGGTCGAGGCCTTCCTCGCGGGCGCCGACATCCACACCCGGACGGCGGCCCAGATCATGGGCGCGGCGCCGGACGCGGTGACGGCCGAGATGCGGCGCCTGGCCAAGGTGGTCAACTTCGGGATCCTCTACGGGCTGTCGGGATTCGGGCTCTCCCAGGCCGTGTCGATCGGGCGCGCCGAGGCCCAGAAGTTCATCGACGACTACTTCGCGGCGCACCCCCGGGTCCGCGCCTACATCGACCGCGTGGTGGCGGAGGGGCGAGCTCAGGGCTACGTCACCACGCTCCTCGGGCGGCGCCGGTACCTGCCCGAGCTCCACGCGCGGAATCCCGCCGCGCGGGGCGCCGCGGAGCGGATGGCGGCCAACGCGCCCATCCAGGGGACGGCGTCCGACATCATCAAGCTCGCGATGGTGCGGCTGGCGGAGGTCCTCCCCGCGCGGGGTCTCAGGAGCCGCATGCTGCTCCAGGTGCACGACGAGCTCCTCCTCGAGGTTCCCGAGCCCGAGGTCAGGACGGTGTGCGCCCTCCTGCCCGAGATCATGGAGGCGGTGGTGGCGCTCGCCGTGCCCCTCCGTGTCGACGTGAAGGCCGGCCGCGACTGGTCCGAGGTCTAGCGACCCCATGCCCGAGTTCCGGTACGTGGTGTGCGACGTGTTCACCGAGCGGCCGCTCGAGGGGAACCCGCTGGCCGTGTTCACGGACGCGCGGGGCATTCCCGAGGCTCTGCTCCAGCCGCTGGCGCGGGAGCTCCATCTTTCGGAGACGGTCTTCTGCTACCCGGCGCGGGCCGGTGGCCACGTGCGGATCCGCATCTTCACGCCGGACCACGAGCTGCCCTTCGCGGGCCATCCCGTGCTGGGCTCCGCGTTCGTCCTCGCCGCGCCGCTCCAGCTGGGGGAGATCGTCCTCGAGACCGGCGTCGGGCCGGTGCCGGTGCGGCTCGAGCGCGAGGGGGCGCGGATCGTCTTCGGGCGCATGGTCCAGCCGG
Source organism: Candidatus Rokuibacteriota bacterium (assembly GCA_044867785.1). Taxonomy (GTDB): domain Bacteria; phylum Methylomirabilota; class Methylomirabilia; order Rokubacteriales; family DASRDR01; genus DASRDR01. The sequence goes on from JBIOVM010000173.1 coordinate 44,021, forward strand.
TGCCGAAGATCGAGCCGTTCCCGGACCCGGAGAGCCTCCTCCCGATCCTGGGAGTCGAGCGTGCGACGCTTCCGGTGGAGCTCTACGACAACGGCCCCCGCCACGTGTACGTGGCCCTCGGGAGCGAGGCCGAGGTGGCGGCGCTCCGGCCCGACTTTCAGGCGCTGGCGCGTCTCCTGCCGCGCGGGACGACGAACTGCTTCGCGGGGGCGGGGCGCCGCTGGAAGACCCGCGCCTTCGCCCCGGGCGCCGGGGTCACCGAGGACCCCGCCACGGGCTCCGCCGCCGGGCCGCTGGCCTGTCACCTGGCGCGCCACGGGCGGATCGCCTTCGGCGAGGAGATCGAGATCCGCCAAGGGGCCGAGATCGGCCGGCCGAGCGTCCTGTTCGCGCGCGCCGACGGCACCGCCGACCGGATCGAGCGCGTCGAGGTAGGCGGCTCCGCCGTCACGGTCGCGCGCGGCGAGTTCCGGCTGCCGGGCTGAGCGCGTCGGCCCCGATCCTAGTCGCCGCCTGAACCGCGCCGGGCGACAGGCTGCCGATCGCCCGGAAGACGTCGACCTGGACAGAGAGAGCAATGAAGACCTTGATCGTCTTGGCAGTCGCCACGCACATCGTGCTTCCGATGTCGTTCCTCGCGTTGGGAGCTCGTCATGGGCGCCCCCCTCGTCTCGATCCTCACGATCATGCTGCAGATGCGAAGATCGGGCGGAGGAAGGACCTGAGGGTCAACCCCGCACGATCGCCGGCCCATCGCTTCTCACCGCTCGCTGGCCAGAGTAGGATGAGGCGCCATGGATCCCGACTTCCGCGCCGCGGTGGACGAGCTGCGGCGACACGTCGACGCGAATGCCACCGAGACACGGCGGCACTTCGACGTCGTGGGCGAGGCGTTGCGCGCCGAGGTCCGGCTGGTCGCCGAGGAGATTACCGCCCTCTCGAAGCGGGTCGATCGGGTGAGGCCAACCTCCGGGAGGAGATCCTCCGGGCCCAGCGCGAGCTGAGCGCGATGATTCGGTTCTCGTACGCCGAGCTCGATCGGAAGATCCAGGGGCTCGAGGCGCGGGTCAGCGAGCTCGCCCTGCAATACGGTGAGCTCGAATCCCGGTTGCATCGCCTGGAAGCCCGTCGCTAGCTCCGGCCGGAGCCGGCGCGCGAAGCAGTGGTGGCATCTCGATCCTATCTCCTCGTGGGGCTGACCGGCGGCATTGCCTCGGGGAAGTCCGCCGTGAGCCGACAGCTCGTGGAGCTCGGCTGCCGGCTGGTCGACGCCGACGTCCTGGCGCGCGAGGTGGTGGAGCCGGGAACGCCGGCCTTGCGAGCCATCGTCGACGCATTCGGCCCGGACATCGTCGGTGGCGACGGTCGGCTCGACCGGAAGCGCCTCGGCGCCCTCGTCTTTGCCGATCCCGCGCGGCGGAAGACGCTGGAGGCCATCACGCACCCCGCGATCACCGCGCGACGGCAGGCGATCCTCGACGCCTGGGCCGCCGAGCGCTTCGACGGCATCGTCGTGCTGGACATCCCGCTCCTGGTCGAGGTCGGCGCCGTGGCGAGCGTCGATCGCGTGGTCCTCGTCTACGCGGAGCCGGCGGCGCAGCTCGAGCGGCTCATGCGCCGGGAGGGCTTCGACCCGGCCGAGGCCGCGCGGCGGATCGGGAGCCAGATGCCGCTCGGCGAAAAGGTCCGCCACGCGCACTACGTCGTGGACAACTCCGGCTCGCCCGACGAGACCGCCGCCCAGGTCCGCGCCGTCCACGCCGCGTTGGTTGCCGAGCACCGCGCGCGACGCCGGGCGGCCGGATCGCCCCCATGACCGCCCGGCGCGCCGCGCCGCGCGGGAGCGCGGGGGTTACCGGGCGTCGCCGGCGGGCGCTCGGCCAGCACTTCCTGGCCGATCCCGGCATCGCGGGCCGGATCGTGGACGCCGTCGGCGCCACCGCCGCCGACGTCGTGTGTGAGATCGGCTCCGGCCCGGGCGTGCTGACCCGCGCCCTCGCCCGGCGGGCGGGCCGGCTGGTCGCGCTCGAGATCGATCCGGCGCTCCAGGGGGGCCTGGCGCGGGCGGCGCGGCACTGGCCGGAGGCCCCGCAGGTCGAGGTCCGCCTCGCGGACGCGCGGACCTTCGCCTACGAGACACTGCGGGACCTTCGACCGCACCCCGAGGGCCGGGCCCTCGTCGTGGGGAACCTCCCGTACAGCGTGTCGAAGCCCATCCTCGAGCGCCTCCTCTCGGCGCACGCGCACCTCGACACCGCGGTCCTCATGCTCCAGCGTGAGGTGGCCGAACGGCTGGCGGCGGCGCCGGGCGGCCGGGAGTACGGCGCCCTCTCGGTGTTCTGGCAGTGCTGGGCGGACGTGACGCGCCTCCTGACCGTCCCGCCCGCCGCCTTCCGGCCGCCGCCCGCCGTGGAGTCGGCCGTCATCCGGGCGGTGTTTCGGCCCGCTCCCCGCGTGGCGCTGGCCGATTCGGCCGCCTTCACGCGCTTGGTGCGCGCCGCCTTCGGTCAGCGGCGGAAGACGCTCGCGAACGCGCTCCGCGGCGGAGGCCTGGGCAGTGCGGAGCGAGTGGGGAGCGCCCTCGCGCAGGCGGGCATCCACGGGGGGCGCCGGGCCGAGACACTCGCGCTGGAGGAGTTCGCCCGCCTGGCCGACGCTCTCGGGCCCTGACGGCCGGACGGATTCGCCATCGGGGCGGTCGCCTGGCGGAGGCCGGGATCCGCGCCACTCCCTCGAACCGGAGGTCGCGGCGAGCAGGCGGTGATCCCGTCGCCGGCCTCGTGCGGATCGCCGGCGTGCATGGCGCTTCCGGTTTTTGGGCGGCTCCGAGACCGCGTGGTACGCTACCGACAAGTATGACCGACCGCGTCATCCCGGCCGGCGTCCCGGCCGGGGCCCTCGGTGACCCCGCGATCGAGCCCAGCGTCCGAATCGTCCCCCTCGGCGGCCTCGGCGAGATCGGCCTCAACATGATGCTGATCGAGGCGGGCGAGGATCTCCTGGCCGTCGACTGCGGCCTCATGTTCCCGGACGCGACGATGCCGGGCGTCGACTACGTGATCCCCGACTTCACGTACCTCCGCGCCAAGCGAGAACAGGTGCGGGGGGTGATCCTCACGCACGCCCACGAGGACCACATCGGAGCGCTCCCGTACCTCCTGCGCGAGCTGGACGTGCCCGTGTACGGGCCACGGATGGCGCTGGCGCTCGCCGGCGAGCGTCTCCGGGAGCACGGGCGGGAGGATCGCGCGCGGCTGGTGCCGGTCGAGCCTCGCCGCGCATTCCACGTCGGCGGCTTCCGCGTGGAGCCGATCCGGGTCACGCACTCCGTGGTGGACGGGCTCGGCTACGCCATCGAGACGCCGGTCGGGACGCTCGTCCACACCGGCGACTTCAAGTTCGATCCGCACCCGATCGACGGCGAGCGCTCCGACTATCACCGCCTGGCCGAGCTCGGCGAGCGTGGGGTGCTGTGCCTCATGGCCGACTCGACGAACGTCGACCGGCCCGGCACGACGCCGTCCGAGCGGGAGGTGGGCCGCGCGCTGGCGGAGCGCCTGCGCCGCGCGCGCGGGCGCGTGATCCTCGCGACCTTCGCTTCGCACGTCCATCGCATCCAGCAGGTCCTGGACCTCGCCGCCGCGTTCGGGCGAAAGGTCGCGCTCCTCGGCCGGAGCATGGAGACCAACGTGCGCCTGGCCGCGGAGCTCGGATATCTCCGCGTGCCCGACGGGGCGCTCCTCCCGCTCGAGGAGCTGGCGGCGCTGCCGCCCTACCGCCAGGTGATCGTTTCCACCGGGAGCCAGGGCGAGCCGAACTCGGCGCTCGCGCTCATGGCGGCCGGGGAGCACAAGTCCCTTCAGGTCGGCGACGGGGACCTCGTCATCCTCTCGGCGCGCGTCATCCCGGGTCACGAGCGGACGATCACCGGTCTGGTGAACCAGCTCCTCCGTCTCGGCGCCGAGGTGCTCTGGGAAGGGGTCGCGTTCGTCCACGTCTCGGGCCACGCCTCCCAGGACGAGCTCCGGCTCATGCTGAACCTCGTCCGGCCGCAGTTCTTCGTCCCGGTGCACGGGGAGTACCGGCACCTCGTGGCGCACGCGCGGCTCGCACGGGACGTCGGGATCCCGGGTGAGCACGTCTTCGTCATCGAGGACGGCCAGGGCCTCGAGCTCACCAAGACGGGGGCGCGCGCGCTCCAGCGATTCCCGGTGGGCCGGGTGCTGGTCGACGGCAAGGGCGTGGGCGACGTGGGCGCGGTGGTGCTGCGGGACCGCGAGCTCTTGGCCCAGGACGGCATGGTGGTGGTCGCGGTCACCGTGGACCGCGTCACCGGCGAGGTCCTCGCGGGCCCGGAGCTCGCCTCGCGCGGCTGGGTCTACGAGCGCGAGTCCGAGGGCGTCCTGGAGGAGGCGAAGGCGGCGCTCCGCGAGGCTCTCGCGGCGCACCCGCGCGAGACCCCGCTCGCGCGGGAGGCGCTCGTCGCGCTCCTCCGCGGCACGCTCCGGCGCTTCATCACCCAGCGCTACGATCGCAAGCCGATCGTCCTTCCGCTCGTGCTGGACGCGTGATGGCGAAGGCGAAGAGCCGGCCGAAGATCCCGGCGCGGTGGCTCCGCGAGGCCCAGGGCGTCGTCGGGCTCGGCCTGGCCGCCTACCTGGGCGTGGTGCTGCTCTCCTACGATCCGGCGCTCCGCTGGGTCGACCAGGGCGGGCGTGTCGGCGTCGTCGGGCTCTGGGTGGGGTGGGCGCTCTTCACGACGGTCGGCTACGCGGCCTACCTCGTGCCGGTGGTCCTGATGGCCTGGGCGTTCGCGGCCTTCACGCGCCCGGTCGCCGTCGGGACTCTGTCCCTCGTCGTCGGCGCCGCGCTCGGGCTCGTCGCGCTCACGGGACTCCTGGCCCAGCTGTCGGGACCGGTCCGGGGCGTGTGGGTTCACCGCGGCGGCTGGCTCGGCTGGGTCGTCCTGGCGACGCTACGCCGGACGCTCGGCGAGGTCGGCGCACTGGTGCTGCTCGTCACGCTCCTCGCGGTCGCGGGGCTCTGCATCACGCAGGTGTCCTACGCCGGGATCTCCCGCGCCGTCGTCGCGCGCCTGGGCGCGCTCGCCCGCCGGCGCCGCCCGGCGGCCCGGCCGGCCCCCGCGGCCCCGGTCCCGACCCTCGCCGCTCCGCCAATCGTCGAGCCGCGCCCGCAGCCCCCGGCCCCCGCGATCGCGCGCCCGGTCGAGGCCCCGGTGCCGTTCCAGGCGGCGGAGCGGCCCCCGGAGCGGCCGCGGCCCGCGCGGAGCGAGGAGCGGCCGCGGCCGAGCGGCGAGCGCGGAGCGGCCGGCGAGGATCGCCCGCGCCCCACCGAGCGTCGCGGCTCCAAGCAGGAGATCTTCGGCTTCGCGAGACCCGGAGCGACCTTCCAGCTCCCGCCGGTCTCGCTGCTCAAGGCGCCGGTGAGCGGCGAGCGGCGGCGCACGGAGAGCGAGGAGGAGCTCCGGCAGAACGCCGAGCACCTCCGGAAGCGCCTCGAGGACTTCGGGGTCAAGGGGCACATCGCGCGGATCAACCCGGGTCCGGTCATCACCGGCTACGAGTTCGAGCCGGGCCCGGGCATCAAGGTGAACCAGGTCGTGAACCTGGCCGACGACCTGGCGCTCGCGATGAAAGCCGGGGCGGTACGCGTCTACGGGCCCGTGCCGGGGCGCGGGAGCGTCGCGATCGAGGTCCCGAACCCCGAGCCCTCCATCGTGTACCTCCGGGACATGCTCCTGTCGAAGGAGTTCAAGGAGGCGAAGAGCCCGCTCCCGCTGGCCCTCGGGCGCGACGCGATCGGGCAAGCGGCGGTCGCCGACCTGGCGGCGATGCCGCACCTCCTCGTCGCGGGGGCGACGGGCACCGGCAAGTCGGCCGGCCTCAACGCGATGATCTGCTCCATCCTCTTCCGCCGCACGCCGGCCGAGGCGCGCTTCCTCATGATCGATCCGAAGCGCCTCGAGCTCGGCATGTACGACGGTATCCCGCACCTCCTAGCGCCGGTGGTGACGGACGCGAAGGAGGCGGCGTCGCGCCTGCGCTGGATCGTCGGCCGCATGGACGAGCGCTACAAGCTGCTCGCCGAGAAGTCGGTCCGGAACATCGAGGGCTACAACCGCGAGGTGGACGAGGCCGAGCGCCTCCCGTACTGGATCATCATCGTGGACGAGCTGGCCGACCTCATGATGGTCTCGGCCGGCGAGGTCGAGTCCTCGCTCGCCCGGCTCGCGCAGATCGCGCGCGCGGTGGGCATCCACCTGATCATCGCCACGCAGCGGCCCTCGGTCGACGTGATCACCGGGCTCATCAAGGCGAACTTCCCGGCCCGGATCGCCTTCCAGGCCGCCACCAAGGTGGACTCCCGCACGATCCTCGACCAGAACGGCGCCGAGCAGCTCATCGGTCGCGGCGACATGCTCTTCGTGCCCCCGGCGACGTCCCGCCCGGTCAGGATCCACGGCGCCTGGGTCTCCGAGCCCGAGGTGCGCGACGTGGTCCGCTTCCTCAAGGACCAGGGTCAGGCGGTCTTCGAGCAGGGCCTGCTGCAGCCGGTGCGCGAGGAGCGCGGCGTCAACGGCGGCGGCGGCGAGGCCGAGCGCGACGACGTCTACTGGCGGGCGGTCGAGCTGATCGTGAGCCAGAAGCAGGCGTCCATCAGCTTCATCCAGCGGCGGATGGGGCTCGGGTACCCGAAGGCCGCGCGCTTCATCGACCTGATGGAGCAGGACCGGATCATCGGTCCGGGGGACGGCGCCAAGCCGCGGCAGATCCTCGTCGGCCCGGAGTATCTCCTCCGCCGCTCGGCCTCCAGTTAGCCGGCGCCGCGCGGCCCCCGGCGACGGGGTGCGCGGACGTCTCGGGCCCCACGGGTGGGGGTCCCGTCGATCGCGTGCCAGAGTGACACTCCGTCACCCTCCCGAGACGTGCCGATGGTTGACAGTGCCCGGGCCGGTCGGGCATCGTATGGAACGCGATGAAGCTCAGCGAGTTTCTGCGACAGAGCACGCGCCCGCAGGCCTTCGGGACCTTGACCGACGGCGATCGCGCGTGCGCGGTCGCGCAGATGTTCGAGGAAGCGTTCGGCGTCCCGACCCAGCGTGTGGGGGTTCGGCGAGAGAGCCAGCTGCTTCGGTGGGTCGTCCAGACCTACCGGATCCAGATCCCGACGCGGCGGGAATGGTGCCGGAAGTGCGAGATCCCGTTCGAGCTGCCGGAGGGCCTGTCGGGCTACCTGATTCACCTGAATGACGTCCACCTCGCGTCGAAGGCCGTCATCGTCGAGGCTCTCGAGGAGCTCGGCCTCTAGTCCCACGCCGGTCTCCTGCCGGCGTCTCGCCGCCGCCCGATGCACGTGCGATCCCGCGCGATTCCTCTGATCCTGAGCCTGGTGGCCGTCCTCTTCGGCCCGGGCCTCGGAGTCGCCGGGGCGGCCCCTTCCCTCGAGGAGGCCGTGAACGCGCTGGAGCAGGCCCAGCGGCGGGTGACCGACCTGAAGGCCCCGTTCCGCCAGGCGTCCTACAACCGGACGCTCAACCAGACCGTCGAGGCGCGCGGCACGCTCTACCTGAAGAAGCCGGGGCGCCTGCGGTGGGAGTACCAGACCCCGACGCCCCAGGAGATCGTGTCCGACGGCGCCAAGCTCTGGATCTACACGCCGGAGCTCAAGCAGGTGAACGTGACGGCCGCGCCCCAGGCGCTCGCCGGCCCGGCCGGGAGCTTTCTCCAGGGGCTCGGGCAGGTGCGGGAGCACTTCCAGGCGCGCTTCCTGAACCCCGCGCAGCCGACCGACGCCGAGGGGCTGCTCGTCCTGGACCTGACGCCCAAGCGGCCCCAACCGCTCCTCGCGCGCCTCATCGTCTCGGTCGACCCGAAGAGCTGGCTCGTGCGGCAGGCGGTCGTGCACGACGAGCTCGGCAACACCGTGACCGTGCGCTTCGGGGAGACGGTGGTCAACTCAGGGCTGTCCGACGCGCTGTTCGTCTTCGTCCCGCCGGCGGGCGTCTCGGTGATCCAGCACTGACGCCGGGAGAGGAGCATGGCCAAGGGTGACAACTCGTTCGACGTCGCGTGCAAGGTGGACCCGCAGGCCGTGGCCGACGCGGTCCACCAGGCCACCCGCGAGGTCCAGACGCGCTACGACCTCAAGCAGACGAAGACCCAGCTCGGGCTCGAGAAGGACGCGATCACCGTCCACACCGACAACGACTACGTCCTCAAGCAGATCCTCGACGTGCTCCAGTCGAAGCTCCACCGCCGCGGCGTGCCTCTGAAGGCGCTCTCCTACGGCAAGGTCGAGCCGGCGGCCGGCGGCACCGTGCGCCAGCGGATCGACGTCCAGCAGGGCATTCCGATGGAGAAGGCCAAGGAGATCGTCCGCCTGGTCAAGGACTCGAAGCTGAAGGTCCAGGCGCAGATCCAGGAGGACCAAGTCCGGGTGTTCGGCAAGAACCGGGACGACCTCCAGGCGGTGATCAAGCTCCTCCGCGAGAAGGACCTCGGCATCGAGATGCAGTTCACGAACTACCGCTCGGAGTAGGTCCCCGGCGGCACCGTCCACTCCGTGCCCCGCGGTCGCCGGCGCGTCGGAGCCCGGCTACCGGACGACGACCGCGTCGGGCAGGCCTTCGAAGTCAGCGTCGGCGGTGATGAGCGTCGCGCCTGCCGACGCGCCGTCGCGTAGACGAGCGAGTCCGCCATCGCGAGGCCGTGGGCGAGGGAGAGATCGGCCGCCTCAAGGGCGAGCGACTTCCTCCACCGGGGCGATGGTCGCCCGACGCAGCGCGGCCACCGCAGCGACGGCGCGCTCCTCCGACAGGTCGCGGCGGATGACCTTGTAGATCTCGTAGATCTCGATTGCCGACACGAGCAGCGGTTCCGAGCCTTCAAGGTCGCGCGCAAAGCGGCTGGCGCGCGGTCGGTCGGCGAGGCACTCGATCCAGCCGCTCGAGTCGACCAGGATCAGAGGCGATCTTTCTTCTCGCGGAGGCCGCGGTCGCTGGCGCCACGGGCCATGCCCCGGAACGCCCGCATCGGCCGGTCGGGGACCAGAAAGATCACGTCCCCCTTCGCCAGGACGGTGAGCTTCATCCCGGGCTGGAGACGAAGGCGCTCCCGGGTCGCGCGCGGGAGCACGAGCTGGAACTTGCTGGACAGGGTCACTGTCTCCATCGTCTTACCCTCAGGCTATCGATCGCACTCGCGTAATCTCCGGCTCTTATCGGCCGTCACTCGAACCATCGAGGGTCGCGTGCCGGGGCCTCGGCGGCGGCGCCCGACCCGAATCGGGCGAGGAAGTTCCCGAGCAGCGCCTTCCCCGACACCGTCAGGATGGACTCGGGGTGGAATTGCACCCCCTCGACCGGCAGATCGCGGTGGCGGAGACCCATGACGAGGCCGTCCTCGCTCTCCGCCGAGACCTCGAGACACGCCGGCAATCCCGCCCGCCGCACCACGAGCGAGTGGTAGCGGGTCGCCTCGAAGGGATTCGGCAGCCCCGCGAAGACGCCCCGCCCGTCGTGCTGGATGAAGGCGGTCTTCCCGTGCACGGGGAGCGGCGCCCGCTCGACGATCCCGCCGAAGACCTCTCCGATCGCCTGGTGCCCGAGGCAGACGCCGAGGATCGGGGTGCGCTCCGCGCACCGGCGGATGACCGAGACGGACACGCCGGACTCGCGCGGGGTGCCGGGCCCGGGGGACACGACGATGCCCGCCGGCGCGAGGCGCACGACCTCGTCCACCGTGATCGCGTCGTTCCGGTACACGGCGAGCTCGGCCCCCAGCTCGCCGAGGTACTGGACGAGGTTGTAGGTGAACGAGTCGTAGTTGTCGATCATGAGCAGCATCAGGCCCTCCCCCCGGTCCGGCCGGCGCGCTCGATCGCCGCCATGAGCGCTCGGGCCTTGGCGACGCACTCCTCCTGCTCCCGCTCGGGCACCGAGTCGTAGACGATCCCCGCGCCGGCCTGGACGTAGGCCGTGGCGCCCCGCACCAGCACGGTGCGGATCGTGATGGCCGTGTTGAGGGACCCGTCGAAGCCGAAGTACCCGACGCAGCCGGCGTACGGCCCCCGCGCCACGGGCTCGAGGGCGTCGATGATCTCCATCGCGCGCACCTTCGGCGCCCCGCTGACCGTGCCATGAGGGAAGACCGCCTGGAGCACCTCCCACGGCGACCGTTCGGGCGCCAGCGCGCCCTCGACGTGGGACACGAGGTGCATCACGTGCGAGTAGCGCTCGATCGTGAGGAGCTCGCTCACCCGGACCGAGCCGTAGCGCGCTACCCGACCTACGTCGTTCCGCGTGAGGTCGACGAGCATCACGTGCTCGGCGCGCTCCTTGGGGTCGGCGAGGAGCGCCCGGGCCTGCGCCTCGTCCTGGTCACGATCGGGGCCGCGCGGGCGCGTGCCCGCGAGCGGGCGCATCTCGATCCGTCCCTCCTCGAGGCGTACCAGGCGCTCCGGCGACGAGCCGACCAGGGTCGCCCCGTCTCCGGCGTCGAGGAGGAACATGTACGGCGAGGGGTTCACCACGCGGAGCGCGCGGTAGATCGCGAGGGGGTCGAGCCCGGGGACCGGCGTCGCGAAGCGCTGCGAGAGGATCACCTGGTAGATGTCGCCGGCGCGGATGTGCTCCTGCGCCCGCTCGACGGCCGCGCAGTAGGCCTCCGGGGTCCAGTTCGAGCGCGGCGCCAGGGCCGTGGCCACCGCGGGAGGCTCGGGCGGCCGGGGGCCCCGCAACCGGTCGAGGACCCGGTCGATCCGCTCGCGCGCCCGCCGCTCGGCGGCCTCGGCGCCCCCGTCCTCGTCCAGGAACGCGTTCGCCACGATGCGCATCGTGTGGCGGCGGTGATCGAAGGCGACGACCGTGTCCATCAAGGCGAGGCGAAAGACGGGGAGGCCGAGGTCGTCGGGTGGCCGGTCCGGGAGCCGCTCCCAGAGGCGCACCGCGTCGTACGCCAAATACCCGAGGAAGCCGCCGGTGAGCGGCGGCAGCTCCGGATCGCGGGCGCTCCGATAGCGGCCGAGATGGCGCGCGAGCGTCTCGAGGGGGCGCCCGCGCTCGACGAGGGTGCCGTCGGGCCGCCGCACCCGCACCTCCGCCCCGTCGGATTCGAGAATCAGGCGCGGGTCGCCGCCGAGGACCGAGAAGCGCGCGACCTGCTCCGGCCCCTCGACGCTCTCCAGCAGGAAGCTCGACGGGAGGTCGCGGAGGCGCAGGTAGGCCGAGATCGGCGTCTCGAGGTCGGCGAGCAGCTCGCGCGACACGGGCACCACGTTGGGCGCGTCCACCCGCGCAGCGCGCGTTCCCGGGGCGGAGACCAAGGACGGCTCGGCACGGCTCGACATCGACGGCTCCTTCCATTCCGGCCGGCGCTTCGGGCCTGTGGCCTCGGACGCGGCGGCCTCTTGGGGGCACTCGAAAACCAAAAGAGCCGGGGCTCGCGGGACCCACCCGCTCGCCTCGGCTCTGACTGTGTCCTGTTCCTGCTACGTTCGTCCGATCGCTACGCGGGTCCGAGTCCCTCCTGGGCGGAGAGGCGCCACCAGCGCCACGCCCACCAGCGCTGACCGGTCGGTCGGGAGGCTCCCGCGACACCGTGGACCATCGTGCGCAGCACCTTAGTGGCCCACCCTGTCCATGTCAAGGGCACAATCCGGCCACCGAGGCATCACGCCATGCAACGTCGCTCGGGGCGGCACGGCGCTCGGGCCTCATCCCTCGTGCTCCTCCAGGCGCTCCACGTCCGCCAGGTCGCGGAGCCGGCCCGTGGCGCGCTTGTTCCGGATGAGCGTCTCCCGGTCGAGGAACGGGACCTCCAGGGAGCCGATCCGATGCACCACGCGCGAGCGCCACGCGCTCTCGAAGTCGATCCCGGTCAGCTCGGTGAGGATGTCGATACGCCGCGGCGGCACCCCGATCTGGAGCACGAGACCGGGGCGCGCCAGATCGCTGGGCGCAGCGCCCAACGTATCGACCGGCGCGCCGAAACGTCCGAGCGCCGTCCAGACGCGCTCGGCGTTCGCCGGATCCGCCCGGACCCAGATGTCGAGGTCCGCGGTGGCCCGAGGCACCCCGTGGATGGCGAGCGCATGGGCCCCGACGACCAGGAAGCGCGCGCCGCTCCACAAGAGGGCCGCGAGCATGTCCTGGAAGTCCTCGTTCACACCGGGGTCTCGGGCCTCCGACGGTCCAGCCGGCAGAGCCGTAGCGGCGTGGCCTCGCGCGCGTAGACCGGGATCGACCGCCCCGAGAGCGCCCAGGCCTCCAGCGTCAGAGGCCAGACCATCGCCACGCGCGCTTCCGGCGTGCCGTAGTGGCCGGAGCCTGGTCTTGCCCCGAGTGCGGCGAGCTGGACCGGCCAGGCGCCCCGGGCCGCCGCTCTCGCCATCCTCGCGGCCTCGCCGCTCGACATGCGGGGATTATACTCCGCGGGCGCTCGCACCCGGCCGGTGCAAGGCGGTCCCGGCGCTATAATGACGCGACCTTCTGGCCATGGCCGAAGCGATGCGTTCGAGCCTCGGCCCGCCATGGCGTCCGAGAGGGGCCGAAACGGCGATCGCCGCCATCGGTCCTGTGCGGAGGCGAGCCACGCCGTCCTCCCGACCTGCAGGATCGAGCCTCTGGGGCCGCCTAGCGGCGTGCGTGGCCCTCGCCTGCGGGCCGCTCGCCGTGGCGCTCCTCACGGAAGGCCGCTGGGCGGGTGAGGACTCGCGCGTCGTAGCCCTGCTCGCCCTCGGCCTGGCGCTCGCCACCGGCGCCGTCCTGCTGCTCCGCGCGGGCGCCGCGCGAGAGGCCCGCGAGGCCGCGGCGCCGGAGCGAGCCCTCCGCCAGGCTCGGGACCAGCAGGCCGCGACCGCGGAGATCCTGGCCGCCATGGCGGCTTCGCCTCCTGACCTCCAGCGCGTCCTCGACACGATCGCGCGGAACGCCGCGCGTGTCTGCGACGGCCTCTACGCGGTGGTCCTCCGCGTCGCCGGCGCCGAGATCCGGCTGGCGGCGCATCATGGCCTGTCGCCTGCACGACTGGACGCCCTCAATCAGCGGTATCCCAGACGCCTGGACGATGGAAGCTTGGTGGCTCGCGCGATTCGCGACGCCTCCGTGGTCCACTGCCCGGACATCCCGCATGATCCCCGTGTTCCATCCTGGCTTCGCGAGCTCGCGCAGGCCGAGGGGTTCCGCAGCCTCGTCGTGGTTCCGATGGTCGGGGATGGTCGCACCATCGGCACCCTCAACGTGTCCCGCCCTGAGGGTGCCTTCACGGAGCGCCAGATCCAGTTCCTCCGGATCTTCGCCGACCAGGCGGTGATCGCGATCGAGAACGTGCGGCTCTTCCAGGAGCTCCAGGCGCGGAACCGGGAGCTGACCGAATCCTTGGAGCAACAGACGGCGACGGCCGAGATCCTGGGGGTGATCAGCCGCTCACCGACAGACACGCAGCCCGTGTTCGATGGCATCGTGGCGAGCGCGGTCCGCCTCTGCGACGCGCGGATCGGTGCCATCTATCGCATCGAGAACGACGTCATCGACGTCGTCGCCACTGCGGATCACAGTGACGAGGCGCACCGGACGCACGTGACGGCCTACCCAAGGCCTTTGTCGGACCTTCAGCTGCCGTTCCAGCGGGCCATCTCGACCGCCGCACCGGTCCACGTGGCGGACATAGACGGCGACTTCGAGTTTTCCGATACCTTCAAAGAACGCGCGCGGACGCTCGGATATCGGAGTGCCTTGATTGTACCGATGCGCCGAGAGGGCCGGGTGATCGGACTCATCAATGTCGGCCGAATTGGCGACGGAGGAGTCTCCAGGCCCTTCTCCGAGCGCGAGATCGGCCTCCTGCAGGTCTTTGCCGGCCAGGCGGTGATCGCTATCGAGAACGTGCGTCTGTTCCGGGAGCTCGAGGCGAGGAACCGCGAGCTGACGGAGTCGCTCGAGCAGCAGACCGCGACCGGGGCGATTCTCCGGGTCATCAGCGGCTCGCCTACCCACATCCAGCCCGTGCTCGATGCGGTGGCCGAGAGCGCGACGCGGCTGTGCGAGGCCAGGGACGTCACGATCGCCCTGGTCGACCAGCATGTGCTGAGAGTCGTGGCGTCTCATGGCCCGCTGGCGCGCTGGTGGCCTGACGAGGGAATCCCCATCGGCCGAGGATCCGTCACCGGGCGCGCCGTCGTAGAGCGACGGACCATCCACATCCACGACCTGGCGTCCGAATCGGAGCTGGAATACCCGGAGGGGAAGGTCTACCAGCGTCAAGGCGGACATCGGACGAACATGGCGGTTCCGCTCCTCAGAGAGGGAGTCGCGATTGGCGTCATTGCGGTTCGACGGGAAGAGGTCCGGCCCTTCACGAATCGCCAAGTCGGGCTTCTGGAAACGTTCGCCGACCAGGCGGTCATCGCGATCGAAAACGTGCGGCTATTCCAGGAGCTCGAGGCGCGGAACCGGGACCTGACGGAATCGCTCGAGCAGCAGACGGCGACGGCCGAGATCCTGGGCGTGATCAGCCGCTCGCCCACGGACCTCGACCCGGTCCTGGACGCGGTCGCCCGGAATGCGTCCCGGTTATGCGGGGCGGCCAACGTCTCGCTCTATCGCGTCGAAGGCAGCCTGATGCACAAGGTCGCCGAGCAGGGCTTGGCGCTGACGACGCTTGACGTGGGAGAGACGCGGGCCATCACCCGCACGACCATAAGCGGCCGGGTCATCACCGACCGGGCGACGATCCACGTGCCCGACTACCAGTCCGCGGATATGGCTCGGGAGTATCCGGACGTGCGGCGCGACACGGGCATCCGGACCACGATCGGCATTCCGCTTCTCCGAGAAGGGGCCGCCATCGGTGCCTTCACCGCGTACCGGACCGAATCCCGGCCGTTCTCGCAGCGCGAGATCGCGTTGCTCCAGACCTTCGCCGACCAGGCGGTGATCGCGATCGAGAACGTCCGGCTCTTCCGGGAGCTCCAGGCGCGGAACCGCGAGCTGACGGAGGCGCTCGAGCAGCAGACGGCGACGAGCGAGATCCTACAGGTGATCTCCAGCTCTCCGACCGGTGTCGAGCCGGTGTTCGAAGCGATCGCCCGGTCCGCGACCGCCCTGTGCGAGGCGGACCTGTCCGGCCTCTACACGTTCGACGGGGAGCTGATCCACCTCGAGGCGAGCCATGGCCGGACGCCCGAAGAGATCGACGCTGTCCGCCGTGCGTTCCCGCAGCGTCCCGGCCGCGGCAGCGTGACGGCGCGGGCGATTCTCGAAGCCGCCGCTGTCCAGGTTCCCGACCACAGTCAGGACCCAGAGGTTGCCGACGCGCTCCGGACGTACCGCACCGTGCTCGCCGTCCCGATGACCCGGGATGGCCGGCCGATCGGTGCCATCTCGGTGGCTCGGCGCGTCGTCCGGCCCTTCACCGACAAGCAGATCGCGCTGCTGAAGATCTTCGCCGACCAAGCCGTGATCGCCATCGACAACGTCCGGCTCTTCACGGAGCTCGAGGTGCGCAACCGCGAGCTGACGGAATCGCTCGAGCAGCAGACCGCGACCGCAGAGATCCTCCACGTCATTTCCCGCTCGCCGACCGACGTCCAGCCGGTCTTCGACTCCATTCTCGATCGGGCGATCCGGCTCGCGGACGGGCTGTTCGGCGCGGCTTTCTCCTTCGACGGCGAGCTCGTTCACCTCGTCGCGCACCATGGTCTCTCTGACGAAGCCCTGGCACTCAACCGGCGCGTCTACCCGATGGCGCCGGGCCCGGGGCAGCTGACGGCCCTAGCTGTGCTCGAGAAGCGGGTAGTCCATCTCCGGGACGTGGACACGGACACGGACGTGCCCGAAATGACCCGACAGCTGGGTCGAGTGATCGGGTTTCGGTCTCTTTTGGCGGTTCCCATGCTCCGTGAGGACCGCGCGGTGGGGGTGCTGACGATCACTCGGGCCGCCGGCGAATTTTCGCCGAGGCACATCGAGCTCGTGAAGACCTTCGCGGACCAGGCGGTGATCGCGATCGAGAACGTGCGCCTCTTCCAGGAG
Source organism: Candidatus Rokuibacteriota bacterium (assembly GCA_044867785.1). Classification (GTDB taxonomy): domain Bacteria; phylum Methylomirabilota; class Methylomirabilia; order Rokubacteriales; family DASRDR01; genus DASRDR01. The sequence goes on from JBIOVM010000173.1 coordinate 60,072, forward strand.
CTCGAGGCGCGAACTCGGGAGCTGGCGCGGTCGGTGGAGGAGCTCCAGGCACTCAGCGAGGTCGGGCGGGCGGTCAGCTCGACGCTCGACCTGCCCACGGTGCTCGCCACCATCGTGACGCGAGCTGTCCAGCTGTCCGGCACGAGCAGCGGCGTCCTCTACGAGTACGACGAAGCGACCCAGACCTTTCACCTGCAGGCCAGCCACCAGACCGAGACCGAGGTGGTCGAGGCCCTGCGGGCGTCACCGATCCAGCTCGGGGAGGGGGCGACCGGGCGGGCCGTCGTTCGGCGAGGGCCGGTGGAGGTCGTCGACCTCGTCGAGGATCAGCAGTTCAAGCCCGTTCTGAGGACGATCCTGACGCGGCTGGGCTATCGCTCCATCCTGAGCATTCCGCTTCTGCTCGAGCAGCGGATCCTCGGCGCGCTGACCGTGTCGCGGCGTGAGCCCGGGAGCTTCCCGCCGGAGACGGTGAGCTTGCTCCAGACTTTCGCGACCCAGTCCGCGCTCGCCATCCAGAACGCCCGCCTGTTCCGGGAGATCGAGGCGAAGAGCCGGGAGCTCGAGGTGGCGAGCCGCCACAAGAGCCAGTTCCTCGCCAACATGAGCCACGAGCTGCGCACGCCCCTCAACGCGATCCTCGGCTATTCGGAGCTCATGGTGGATGGGATCTACGGCGACCTGCCCACGAAGGCCGCGGATGTCATGGCGCGGATCGACCGGAGCGGCAAGCACCTCCTCGGCCTGATCAACGACGTCCTGGACCTGTCGAAGATCGAGGCCGGCCAGCTCGAGCTCGGCCTCGCCGACTACTCGCTGGCCGAGGTCGTGCACGCCGTGGTCACCCAGGTGGAGTCCCTGGCGGCGGAGAAAGGCCTCATCCTCCAGGCGACCGTCGCCCCGGACCTGCCCGCGGGGCGAGGCGACGAGCGGCGGCTGGCCCAGGTGCTGCTGAACCTCGTCGGCAACGCCCTCAAGTTCACCGAGGTGGGATCGGTCCGCATCGTCGCCCACCGGGATGACGACACCTTCGTCGTGTCCGTCGCCGACAGCGGGCCCGGGATCGCGGAGGCGGACCGGCAGCGCATCTTCGAGGAGTTCCAGCAGGCCGACAGCTCGAGCACCCGGAAGAAGGGCGGGACCGGGCTCGGGCTCTCGATTGCCAAGCGCATCATCGAGCTCCACGGCGGCCGGATCTGGGTCGAGTCGACGGTGGGACGCGGATCGGTCTTCAGCTTCCGGGTGCCCGTGCGCGTCGAGCGCCAGGCCGCGCGAGCCTGATCGTGGCCCAGCGCATCCTGGTCGTCGAGGACCACGAGGAGAACCGCCAGATCCTGCGCGACCTCCTCGGCCACGCCGGCTACGCGATGCTCGAGGCCCACACGGGGGCGGACGGCGTGGCCGCCGCCGCGCGCGAGCGCCCGGACCTGATCCTGATGGACATCCAGCTGCCCGGGATCGACGGCTACGAGGTGACGCGCCGGATCAAGGCGGACCCGGCGCTCCGCGCGATCCCGATCATCGCGGTCACGTCCTACGCGCTCTCCGGCGACGACCAGAAGGCGCTCGCCGCCGGCTGCGACGCCTACGTGACGAAGCCGTTCAGCCCGCGCGCGCTGCTGGGGAAGATCCGCGAGCTCCTCGGATGACGCCGTGAGGACGCCGCCGCGCCTCCTGGTCGCCGACGACAACCCCCTGAACGTCGACATCCTCCGGACCCGCCTCGGCGCCCAGGGCTACGAGGTCCTCACGGCGACCGACGGCGAAGCCGCTCTGGGGCTCGCGCGCGAGCAGCTGCCGGACCTGCTTCTCCTCGACATCATGATGCCGGGACTCGACGGGCTCGAGGTGTGCCGGCGGCTGAAGGCCGACTCCGCGCTCCCGTTCATGCCCGTCATCCTCGTGACGGCCAAGGCCGACTCCCGGGACGTCGTGGCCGGGCTCGAGGCGGGCGCCGACGAGTACCTGACGAAGCCGGTCGACCAGGCCGCGCTCGTCTCGCGGGTCAAGTCCATGCTCCGCATCAAGGCGCTCCACGACACGGTCGAGGAGCAGGCCGCGGCGCTGGGCGAGTGGAACCGGACGCTCGAGGCCCGGGTCCACGCTCAGGTGGAGCAGCTCGAGCGCCTGGGGCGGCTCAAGCGCTTCTTCTCGCCCCAGCTCGCGGACGCCATCGTGCAGGGCGGCGCGGAGGACCCGCTGCGGACCCACCGGCGGGAGGTGACGGTGGTGTTCGCGGACCTCCGGGGGTTCACCGCCTTCGCCGAAGCGGCGGAGCCCGAGGACGTGATGGCGGTCCTCCGCGAGTATCACGGCGAGATGGGCCGCCTGATCCTGACCCACGAGGGCACGCTCGAGCGGTTCACCGGGGACGGCGTGATGGTCTTCTTCAACGACCCGATCCCCGTGCCCGATGCGCCGGAGCGTGCGGTGCGAATGGCCGTCGCCATGCGGGACCGCGTCGCCGAGCTCGCCGCCGGCTGGCGCAAGGAGGGCTACGAGCTCGACCTCGGGCTGGGCATCGCGCGAGGCTACGCGACGCTCGGCGCGATCGGCTTCGAGGGGCGCTGGGACTACGCGGCGCTCGGGACGGTGACGAACCTCGCGGCCCGGCTCTGCGCCGAGGCCCGTCCGGGACAGATCCTGGTCGCCCATCGCGTGCTGGCGGCCCTCGAGACCCTGGTGGCGGTGGAGCCGCTGGGCGAGCTCCCGCTCAAGGGTTTCCTCCGCCCCGTCCCGGTCTTCAACGTGCTGGGGCTGCGCGGGTAGAATGGGGTCCTGAGCGAGGCGTCGCGAAAGAGGGCTCGCCGCCGATCCCCGGATTGTGGCATCGTAGTCGGCCGATGGACACCGTGACACCCGGCCAGCCGTCGTCGTTCTGGGACGACGTCGGCGCGCACTTCCCCTCGCTGAAGGGGGCGCCGTCGACGGCCTACTACTTCGAATGCGAGCGGTGGCTCTTCGAGACCTTCGCCCCGAAGCTTCGCGACCGCGTCGTGGCGAAAACGGATCTCTGGGACGAGGCGAAGAACACCGAGATCCTGCGCTGGGTGGCCGAGCAGGGGGCCAGTCCGGCCGGCATCGACGTGTCGCTGCCCACCGTGCGCGCCGCGCGAGGGGTGCTGGCCTCTCACCGGCCTGCGCTCGCGGGCGGGGACGTGCGGGCGATGCCGTTCCGGACCGGGTCCGTGGACGTCGTCTACTCGATGGGGACGATCGAGCACTTCCCGGAGTACGCGCAGGCCGTCGGCGAGATCTTCCGCGTGCTCAAGCCGGGCGGCCTGGCCATCGTCGGCGTGCCGAACAAGCTCGATCCGTTCCTCCGGCCCCTCATGGTCCACGTGCTGAACGCGTGCGGGCTCTACGGCTACGGGATGGAGAAGTCGTTCACGCCCGGCGCGCTCCAGCGGTTGCTGGAATCGGCGGGCTTCCGGGTCACCGCCCGAACGGGGATCCTGTTCATGCCGGGCTGGCTCCGGATGCTGGAGCTCTGGCTCTACACGCGGCGGTCTCCGCTCACCGGCGTGACGACGCCGCTCGTGCGCCTGTTCGCCTGGCTCTATCGCCGAGTCCCCGCCGTTCGCCGGCACGGCTACTTGACCGTCTGCGTGGCGGAACGCCCCGCCTGACGGGCCGGTTCGCGCACGTCGCGCGGGGCTCGCGTCGCGGCCCCGATGCTATACTCCACGTCTGGCCATGAACGTCCATGTCGTGAACCTCGGGTGCCCGAAGAACCAGGTCGACGGCGAGCTGATGCTCGGGCTCCTCGCCCGGGACGGCGTGACGCCGGTGGACCGGCCCGAGGCGGCCGACTGCGTCGTCGTGAACACGTGCGCATTCATCGACCGGGCCAAGCGGGAGTCGATCGAGACGATCCTCGAGCTCGGCGCCTGGAAAGCCGAGGCGTCGGGCCGCCGCCTGGTCGTGACGGGCTGCCTGCCGCAGCGCTACGGCGCCGGCCTGCTCGCCGAGCTGCCCGAGGTCGACGCGATGGTCGGGACGGGCGAGCTCCCTCGCATCGTGGACGTGGTCCGGCGGCTCGACGCGCGCGAGGCGTGGGTGACCGGCGCGCCGCCGGGCTACGTGTACCGAGCCGACAGCCCGCGCCATCGCCAGCGGGGCGTGCCGTACGCCTACGTGAAGATCGCCGAGGGGTGCAACATGGGCTGCACCTTCTGCGCGATCCCGCTCATGCGCGGCCGTCATCGGAGCCGGGCCCTCGCCGACGTGGTGGCGGAGGTGGAAGCCCTCGCGCGGGACGGCCTCCAGGAAGTGGTGCTGGTCTCCCAGGACACGCTGGCCTGGGGCAAGGACCTTCCGGGCCCCGGCCGTCCTGATTTCGGGGATCTCCTCTTGGCGCTGTCCGAGACGTCGATCCCGTGGCTCCGCTACCTCTACCTCCACCCGGCGCACGTGACCGACGGGCTCGTCCGGAAGCTCGGCCGGGCGCGCGCCCTGCCGTACCTCGACATGCCGATCCAGCACGCGGACGACGGCGTGCTCCGCGCGATGCGGCGCGGCGTGACCCGTCGACGCATGGCCGAGATCGTCGACGCCCTCCGGGAGGCGATCCCGGGAGCCACGCTCCGGACGACGGTGCTGGTCGGCTTTCCGGGGGAGACGGAGGCCGCGTTCGAGACGCTGCTCGAGTTCCTGGAAGAGGCGCGCTTCGACCGTGTCGGGAGCTTCGTCTTCTCCGCCGAGGAGGGGACCCCGGCGGCCGCGCTGCCCGATCCCGTGCCGCCCGACGTCGCCGCGGAGCGGGCGCGGGTCGTCCAGGAGACCCAGGATCGGCTGATCTGGGAGCGCCCGACCGTCACGGTCGGATCGGTGCACGAGGTGCTGGTCGACGGCCCGAGCGAGGACCCGGCCTTTGCGTGGGAGGGCCGGACCGCTGCCCAGGCGCCCGAGATCGACGGGGTCGTGTACCTTCGCGACCGGGACCTCGCCCCCGGCCGTCGCGTGCCCGTGGAGATCGTCGAGGTCGACGGCTACGACTTGGTCGGCACCCTCGCCCGCGGCTGAGCGCCCGGTGCCGGCCGGTCCCGGGTCCCAGCTGGCCCGCTGGATCGCCACCGCCGGGGGGCTCGGCTACGCGCCCCTGGCCCCCGGCACCGTCGCGTGCATCCCCGTCGCGCTCGCCGTCTGGTGGCTCCGACCGAGCGACGCGACCCTCCTCGGGGCGACCGCGCTCGTCGCGGCGGTCGGCGTCTGGGCGGCGGGGCAGGAGGAGCGTCGCGCGGGTGCGAAGGATCCGCGAGCGATCGTCGTCGACGAGGTCGCGGGGATGCTCCTCGCCTGCTGTGGCAATCCGCGGACCTGGCCCTGGATCGTCGGCCTCTTCCTCGCGTTCCGCGTCTTCGACGTCCTGAAGCCGCTGGGCATCAACAAGCTCCAGGACCTGCCGGGAGGCGTGGGCGTGGTGGCGGACGACCTGCTCGCCGGTCTCTATGCGGGCCTTCTCGGTCAGCTGCGCCACCTCGTCTGACCGCCCCACCCGCCCGCGACGATGCTCACCGCCGAGCTCGTGACCGTGTCCGCCGATCCCGCGGGAACGCGCGAAGAGGCGGCGCTCGCCGTGGCGCGCCTGCTCGAGCGGGAGGGCTGCCCGATCCGCGCGCGCCGCGTCGCGCCGGCCGAGGAGGACGCCGCCGAGCGGGCGCTCCGCCAAGCCGCGGCGGACGGCGGCTTCGTCGTGGCGGTGGGGGAGGACGCGGGCGCCGCCACGCTCCGCCAGGCGCTTGCGCGATGTCTGGGAAGCCGGCTGGTCCTGAGCAACCGCCTCCTCGAGGCGCTCGACGAGGCCCGTGCCGCGCGCGGGCAGGCCATGCCGCGGCGCGATGAGCAGCTCGCCCTGGTGCCGCAAGGCGCCACGATCCTGCTCCCGGCCGGCCACGGCGAGCCCGGATTTCTCGTCGAGCTGGGCCCCGCGGTCGTCGTCGCGCTCCCGGCCGCGCCGGCAAGCGCGGTGAGCCTGGTCCGGACCCATCTGCTGCCGCGCCTGGCGTCCGCGGGCGTCGGACGGGCCGCCGTCGTCCGCACGCTCCGCCTGGTCGGGGTGGACGCGGGGGCGGCCGAAGCCCAGCTCCAGGCGGCCCTCCGCGAGGCGGACGGCGTGACCGGGCACGTGGTCGACACCGGCGAGGAGTGCTGGGCGCCCCTGCGATTCCGCGCCGACTCGCCCACGACGGCCGCCGTGGCCTTCGAGGCGCTGGAGCGGACGCTCCGCGGGGCGTTCGGTCTCGCGTGGTACGGGGTCGACGACGAAACGCTGGAGAGCCAAGTCGGCCGGCTCCTGCGCGCGCGCGGCTGGACCGTCGCGCTGGCCGAGTCGTGCACGGGCGGCCTGGTCGGCCATCGGCTGACGCAGGTGGGCGGCAGCTCGGCTTACTTCGAGCGTGGATTCGTCGTGTACTCGAACGCGGCGAAGCGGACGCTCCTGGGTGTCCCGGAGGCGGTGCTGCGTGAGCACGGAGCCGTGTCGGCGCCGTGCGCGGAGGCCATGGCGCGCGGAGCGCGCGAGCGGGCCGGGACCGACGTCGGGGTGTCCGTGACCGGCATCGCCGGGCCCGACGGCGGCACTCCGACCAAGCCGGTCGGCACCGTGTTCGTCGGCCTGGCCGACGCGCGCGGCACCGTCGTCGAGCGTCACCGCTTCGACCGCGACCGGGAAGGCAACAAGGCGCTGTCCGCGGTGCACGCCCTCGATCTGCTCCGCCGGCGATGCCTCGAGGCCGGCTGACGAAGACCGGTCGCCCGCCGGGGCGGCCGCCCGTCCGGTTTTCACCCCCTCCCGTATCCGAGCGCAGGCGGCACCCGGATCGCCGGAGCCGCCGCTGGGGATGAAAGCCCACGCACTGGCCGCGCTGAGCGTCGTGCCACACGCTTGGCACCTCCGTTGCTCGCATGACGCGCGGGTATTGGCGGGCGGCGGGTGAGCGAGGGGCCAGTCCGGAGCTTCGTCGCGGTGCTGCTCCCGGACGCGGTCCGTGCGCGGCTCGCCGCGATGGTGGCCGAGATTCGGTCGCGGGGGCCCGCCCTGGCGTGGGTCAAGGCGGACAATCTTCACCTGACCCTCCGGTTCCTGGGCGCGCTCGAGCCCGGGATCCTGGCGCGGGCGCAGGAGGCGATGCGCGTGGCGGCAGCGAGTGTCAGCGCTTCGTTCACGGTCGAGCTCGGAGGGCTGGGAAGCTTCCCCGCGCGCGGCGCGCCCCGGGTCGTCTGGGCGGGGGTCGTCGCGGGGGGTGAGCGACTCGTCGCGCTCCATGCGGCGCTCGAGGCGGCGCTGGAGGCGCGGGGGATCCCCGGGGAGGGCCGAGCGTTTCACCCCCACGTGACCCTCGCCCGCGCCCGCGAGCGGCGCGGGGGCGCGCGCCTCGACGCCGTCCTGGGGTCGGGCCCTCGCTTCGGCCGGCTGGAGGTCGGCGCGCTGCACTTGATGCGCTCGGACCTCGGGCCCGGCGGCTCCCGCTACAGCGTGCTGGCGGAAGCTCCGCTCGGCCCGTTGGGGACCGAATGAGTGAGAGGTCCCACCGCTAGTGTACTCATCTTCTGTTGACATACCGGACGCCGCCCTACTAGAATGGCCGCGACATTGAGGCCGAGACCCGGCAGGCGCCGCGACCGCGAGTCGCGCGAGGAACGGAGGACGTGATGGCGGAGAGCAAGGGCGAGTCGAAGGCGGACAAGGACCGGCGGCAGGCGCTGGAGCTGGCGCTGTCCCAGATCGAGCGCCAGTTCGGCAAGGGCGCCGTGATGAAGCTCGGCGCGTCGGGGGCGCTGGAGGAGACGCAGGTCGTCCCGACCGGCGCCCTCACCATCGACCTGGCGCTCGGCATCGGCGGGATTCCCCGCGGCCGCGTCACGGAGATCTACGGGCCGGAGTCCTCCGGGAAGACCACGCTCGCCCTCCACGTGATCGCGGAGGCGCAGCGGCAGGGCGGCTACGCCGCCTTCATCGACGCCGAGCACGCCCTCGACGCGGCCTACGCGAAGAAGCTCGGCGTGAACATCGACGAGCTCCTCATCTCGCAGCCCGACACCGGCGAGCAGGCGCTCGAGATCGCCGAGCACCTGGTGCGCTCCGGCGCGATCGACGTCATCGTGATCGACTCCGTCGCGGCGCTGGTGCCGAAGGCCGAGCTCGAGGGCGAGATGGGTGACTCGCTCCCGGGCCTCCAGGCGCGGCTCATGTCGCAGGCCCTCCGGAAGCTCACCGCCGCGATCGCGCGCTCGGGCACCGCGGTGGTGTTCATCAACCAGATCCGGGAGAAGATCGGCGTCATGTTCGGCAACCCCGAGACGACGCCGGGCGGCCGCGCGCTGAAGTTCTATGCCTCGGTGCGCCTGGACATCCGGCGGATGGACGCCCTCAAGCAGGGAACGGAATCGGTCGGCGTCCACACGAAGGTCAAGGTCGTGAAGAACAAGCTGGCGCCGCCCTTCCGCGAGGCCGAGTTCGACGTGATGTACGGCGAGGGGATCTCCCGCGAGGCCAACGTGCTCGACCTGGCCGTGGAGCAGGGGATCGTCGAGAAGAGCGGGACGTGGTTCTCCTATCGTGACCAGCGCATCGGGCAGGGCCGGGACAACGCGCGGAAGTTCCTCAAGGAGAACCCCAAGGTCCTGGCCGAGATCGAGACGGCGGTCCGGCACGCCGTCGGGCTCAAGCCGGTCACGAACGGAGCCTGACGGTCCCGCGGCGGGCCGCCGCTCACGCCGCGGCCGGTGCCATGAGGGGCTCTCGGCGGGGAGTCGCGCGCCCGGCGCTCGACGCGCGTCGGGCGCGCAGCGTCGCGCTCGACCTTCTCGCGCGAAAGCCGTGGACGCGGCGGGACCTCGCGCGGCGCCTTCGTCGTCGAGGCGCGCCGGCCGACGTGGCGCAGGCCGTCGTCGCGGAGATGGAGGCCCGGGGATACGTGAACGACGGCGCCTTCGCCGCCGCCTGGGCCGAGTCGCGGGCGCGCGGCCGGGGGCTCGGCCGGGAGCGGTTGCGTCAGGAGCTGTTCGCGCGAGGCATCGCCCGTCCGCTCGCCGAGGCGGCGATCGGGCGCGCCTTCGAGGAGACGGACGAGCTCAGCCGGGCGAAGCTGGCGGCCACCCGCCGGCTCACCACCCTCCGCGGCACCCCCGATCAGACCGTTCGCCGGCTCCATGACTACCTGCGACGCCGGGGGTATCCTGGGGAGGTCGTCCGCCGGGTCCTGAGGGACCTGGGCACGGAGGCTCGCCCGGCGACGGCGGCCGACCGGGAGGAATGGGTCGAGCCCGAGTCCTCCTGGGCGCGTGAGCGGGATCAGCCGGTGGAGTGAGGTATGGATGCCGAGGATCGTGAGGTCTTCCGGGAGCTGGCCCGGCAGGTGGAGGGCGTCGTCGGCGGGGTCAACGGACTCGTCGGCGGTGTGAACGGGCTCGTCGGCGGCGTCAACCAACTTGTCGAGGGCGTGCGCGTCATGGGCGAGACCCTGACGAGCCAGATGGAGGCCCTGACGACCCAGATGCACGCAATGCGTGAGGAGCTTCGGGAGACGCGGGTCGTCTTGAGCGAGGGTCAGCAGGCGACTCAGACGGAGATTCGAGCGCTCTCCACGGACATCCGCGCGCTGATTGCGCGGATCGACGCGATCATCCGCGGGCGAGACAACGGCGGGGCCCGGCCCTGACGGCGTCCGTGCGGAGGGTCGCGGCAGCAAACCTGGTCCACGGGAGGTGCCCATGACGCCAGCCGAGCGGCAGGCGCTGATCGCGCAGTACAAGGCCGGCTACGACGAGGTCGTGCGCGCGCTGGCCGGAATCGGTCCCGACGAGCGCGACTGGAGGCCGGCGCCCGGGGAGTGGAGCGCGCGCGAGGTGGTGCATCACCTCGCCGACAGCGAGACCATCTCCGGCGTCCGGCTCCGACGCCTCCTGATCGAGGACAACCCCGTGATCCAGGGCTACGACGAGGCCGAGTACGCGCGGCACTTCCGGTATCAGGACCGCCCGTGGGAGCCGGCCCTTCGCGCGTTCGAGGCTGCCCGGTCGACGACCGCGCAGCTCCTCGAGTCGATGACCGACAAGGACTGGCAGCGACGGGGCACGCACACGGAAAGCGGCCCGTACTCCGCCGAGGCGTGGCTTCGCATCTACGCCGACCACGGTCACGTCCACGCCAACCAGATTCGCGACAACCGCGCGGCCTGGGCGGCCCGCGCCCGCTGACTCGGCCGCGCGGAGCCGGGATACGCCCGAGCCGCTCGGGACGTTCGGCCCGACTCGTGGAGGACGACGACCGTGACAGACAGTGAGCGGATCGCGCAGATCGCGCGTTACCGGTCGGGCTACCGGGCGCTGCTCGATGCCCTGGCCGGGCACACCGCCGACGAGCTCGACTGGCGACCGAGCCCGGAGGCATGGAGCGTCCGGGACGTCGTCCACCACGTCGCGGACGCCGAGCTGACCGGCGCGGTGCGCCTGCGCCGCCTACTCACCGAGGATGGGCCGTTCCTGCCGGCGTTCGACGAGGAGGTATACCGGCAGCGTCTCGGGTACGCCGTCCGCCCGATCGAGCCCGCGCTCGACGGCGTGCGGGCGGTGCACGCGACGACGGCCGAGCTCCTCGACGGGTTGACCGCGTCCGACTGGACGCGCGCCGGGACCCACAGCGAGGAAGGGGCCTACCCGCTCGAGCGCTGGCTCCAGTTCCACGCGGCGCACACGCACGAGCACGCCGCCCAGATCCGCCAGCTGCATCTCGCCCGGCGAGGGCAGGCCGCGCCGCCGCCCCACCCGTCCGGCTTCGCCGGCGCCCCGGCGCGCGACCGGTGATGCGCCGATCCGCTCGCGCCTGACGCGCGGGCGTGACGCTTCCGCCGTGATGAGGCCCCCGGCGCCCGGCGCGCGGGCGTGGCTCATGTGGGGCATTCCCGCCTTTCTCTTCCTCTTCGCCTTCTTCCACCGCGTCGCGCCCGGCGTGTTCGCCAGGGAGCTCATGCAGGCGTTCGGCGTGACGGGCGCGGCGGTCGGGCTGCTCTCGGCGACCTACTTCTACGCCTACGCGGGGTTCATGATCCCGGCCGGCGTCCTCCTCGATCGCCTGGGCGTTCGCCGGGTGGTCGGCGGCGGGGGCTTCGTGATGGGCGCCGGGACGCTCCTCATGGCGTCCGCCGACAGCGCGCTCCCGCTCTTCGCCGGGCGGTTCCTCGTCGGCGCGGGCGCCGCGGTGATGTTCGTGGGAGCGCTCAAGATCGCCACGGCGTGGTTCCCCGCCGCCTACTTCGCCACCCTCTCGGCGGCGACGGCGGCGACCGGGGTCCTGGGCGGCCTGGTGGCGACGGCGCCCCTCGCCTGGCTGGCCACGGGGTTCGGCTGGCGGGGGGCCCTGCTCGTCGTGGGCGTCGTCACCCTGGGCGCCGCCCTCGCGTGCCTCGCCCTCGTGCGCGATCACCCCGCTCCGCGTGACGCCGGGCCCGCCCCGGCGCCCAGCTGGCCCGAGGTCCTGGTGGGCCTCGGCCGGGTGCTCGGCAACCGCGACACCTGGCCGCCGTTCGTCGCGTTCTTCTTCCTCTACTCGGCGACGAACAACCTCTTCTTCTGGGTCGTGCCGTACCTCCGTGACGTCTACGGCCTCGACATGGCGGGGGCCGCGCTCTACGCGACGGCGACCTCGGTGGCCCTCCTCGTGGCCGGCCCGCTCACGGGGTTCCTCTCGGACCGGGTGCTCCGGCGCCGGCGCCTGCCCTACGCCGTCCTGACGGCCGTGCAGTTCGTGGCCTGGCTCATCTTCGTCGGGACGCTGGGACGGCTCCCGCTCTGGGGGCTCTACGCGCTCTTCTTCGGCATGGGGATCGTCGGCGCGGCGTTCGTCGTGACCTGGCCGCTCGGGCGCGAGGTGAACCCGCCGGAGCTGGCCGGCATCGCCGTCGCGGTCGTCAACCTGGGTGGGTTCGTCGGGGCCGCGCTCACGCAGGGGCCGCTCGGGGCGCTGCTCGACGCGCGCTGGACGGGCGAGATGCTGAGCGGCGCTCGCGCCTATCCGGTCGAGGCGTACCGGGCGAGCTTCGCCGTGTCCGCGGCGCTCGTCCTGTGCGCCTCGCTCACGTCCCTCTTCTTCCGGGAGACCTACGGCGAGAACGTCTACGAGCGGCCGCGCCCCCGGCGGGTCGCCTGACGGCCCGTCGGCTCGCGCTCGCTCGCCAGGGCCATCCGAGCGGCTTCGAGCTCCTTCGCGCGCTCCGCGTCGAGGGGCGGGAACGCGAGGTCGAGCGAGACGAGCGTGTCGACGATCGCCGAGACGATCACCAGGCGGGCGAACCACTTGTGGTCGGCCGGCACGACGTGCCACGGTGCCGCGAGCGAGCTCGTGCGGCGGATCGTCTCCTCGTAGGCGGCCATGTACGCGTCCCAGTGGCGGCGGACCTGCACGTCGCCGAGCGAGAACTTCCAGTGCTTCTCGGGATCGTCGAGCCGCTCGAGGAACCGGGCGCGCTGCTCCGCTCGAGAGAGGTGCAGGAAGAACTTGCGCACGACGACGCCATTCCGCGCGACGTACCGCTCGAACGCCTTGATGTCCTCGAAGCGCTCCTGCCAGATCCGGGGCGTCGCCAGGCGTGCCGGGATCCGCTCCCGGGCGAGTACCTCGGGATGCACCCGGACGACGAGCACCTCCTCGTAGTAGGAGCGGTTGAAGATCCCGATCCGGCCGCGCTCCGGCAGTCGGCACGTCGTGCGCCACATGTAGTCGTGGTCGAGCTCCTCGTCGGAGGGGGCCTTGAAGGCGTGCACCTGGGTGCCCTGGGGATTCACGCCCGCCATCACGTGCTTGATCGCGCTGTCCTTCCCCGCGGCGTCCATACCCTGGAAGATGAGGAGCAGCGCCCAGCGGCCCTGGGCGTAGAGCTTCTCCTGGAGCTCGCGGAGGGTGTCGATCGCGCGATCGAAGCGCCCGCGCGCCTTCTTCTTCGAAAGGCCCCCGGTGTCCCCCGGGTCGACGGACGACAGACGGAAGCGCCCTCCGTCGGTGACCCGGAATGCACGGGCCAGGGGGCCGGACTTCCTCATGGCGGGCGTCTCCTTCGCCGGCGACCGATGTCCACCACGAGCGCGCGCGCGGCCGCGCCCCGGGGCCGCCGGGCGCCGATGGTATCATGAGGATCCTATGACCGGACACGAGCTCAGGGACAGGTTTCTCCGCTACTTCGAGCGGAACGGCCACGCGATCGTCCGCTCCTCGCCGCTGGTCCCCGCGAACGACCCGACGCTGCTGTTCACCAATGCCGGGATGGTGCAGTTCAAGGCCGTCTTCCTGGGCGAGGAGCGGCGGGACTACGTCCGCGCGACGACCTGCCAGAAGTGCGTCCGGGCCGGCGGCAAGCACAACGACCTCGAGAACGTCGGCCGTACGGCGCGGCACCACACCTTCTTCGAGATGCTCGGGAACTTCTCCTTCGGCGACTACTTCAAGATCGAGGCGATCGCCCACGCGTGGCAGTTCCTGACCGGGGACCTGGCGCTCCCGCCGGCGCGCCTCTGCGCCACGGTATTCACCGACGACGACGAGGCGTTCGAGCTCTGGACAGCCTATCTGCCGGCGGACCGGATCCTGCGCCTGGGCGAGAAGGACAACTTCTGGGCGATGGGCGACACCGGCCCCTGCGGGCCGTGCTCCGAGATTCACTATCACCAGGGCGACCACCTGCCGTGCGCGGAAGAGGCCGCCGGTCGGCGGTGTCTCGGCCCCGCCTGCGAGTGCGACCGGTGGCTGGAGATCTGGAACCTGGTGTTCATGCAGTTCGACCGCGACGCCGGGGGCCGCCTCACGCCGCTTCCCAAGCCGTCCATCGACACCGGCATGGGCCTGGAGCGGGTCGCCGCCGTCGTCCAGGGGAAATCCTCGAACTTCGACACCGACCTGATCCGTCCGCTCATCGCCGACGTCGAGCGCCGGTCGGGGAAGGCGTACGGGGCGCGCGAGGCGGACGACGTGTCCATGCGGGTCATCGCCGACCACGCGCGGGCGACGGCGTTCCTCATCGCTGACGGCGTCCTCCCGTCGAACGAGTGGCGCGGCTACGTGCTCCGCCGCATCATGCGCCGGGCGATGCGCCACGGGCGGATGCTCGGACTCGTGGAGCCGTTCCTCTGGGAGGTGACCGGGACGGTCGCCGAGCTGATGGGCGCCGTCTATCCCGAGCTCGTCGAGCAGAGGAGCCGAGTGGCGGAGGTCGTGCGGCTCGAGGAAGAGCGGTTCGCCGAGACGCTCGACCGTGGGCTCGAACGCATCGCTGTGGAGGCTCAACGAAGCGATCGATGGGAGACGGTAGAAGGTGGCAAGCGCGTCCCGGGCGAGGTCCTTTTCAACCTCTATGACACCTATGGGTTTCCCGTTGAGGAGGCCGAGGACGTCCTGAAGGTGCAGTACGGTTTCGTGGTGAACGCTACAACCCACGTTGAATCGAATGCCAAGATGGAAGAGCAGCGCGAGCGGGCCCGCGCGAGCGCGACGTTCGGGGCGGGCGGCACCGGCAGCGGAGACGACGCCGGCGCGCTCTACCAGCGGCTCTCGGTGGAGCTGCCGCGGGCGGAGTTCCTGGGCTACGAGGGGCTGGCCGCGCCGGCGCGCATCCTGGCGATGGTCGCGGGCGGGCGCCGCCGGCGCGAGGCGGTCGCCGGAGACGAGGTCGAGCTCATCCTCGACCGGACGCCGTTTTACGCGGAGTCGGGCGGACAGATCGGCGACACGGGGACGGTCACCGGGCGCCAGGGGCGCGGGGAGGTCGTCGACACGCAGTACCGGGGGGCCGGCCTGATCGCGCACCGGCTGCGCGTGAGCGAAGGGGGCTTCCGCGAGGGCGAGGACGTCGCCGTCGCGGTGGAGTCTCCCCGCCGCCAGGGCCTCCGGCTCCACCACACGGGCACGCATCTCCTCCACGCGGCGCTCCGCAAGGTGCTCGGGACCCACGTGACGCAGGCGGGCTCGCTCGTGGCGCCCGACCGGCTCCGGTTCGATTTCACCCACGGCAAGCCGGTCAAGGACCGGGACCTCGAGCGCGTGGAAGACCTGGTCAACGAGGCCGTCCGGGACAACATTGCGGTCGACCCGTTCTGGACGGAGCTGGACGCCGCGCTCCGCATGGGCGCGATGGCGCTCTTCGGCGAGAAGTACGGGGAGCGCGTCCGCGTCATCCGGATCGGCGACTTCTCCACGGAGCTCTGCGGCGGCACGCACCTCGACGCCACCGGCCAGATCGGGCTCT
>JBIOVM010000174.1:0-46993 GCA_044867785.1 Candidatus Rokuibacteriota bacterium
GCCCAGCTGCCGAGCGCGAGCCCCGCCATGAAGGCCGCGAGGGTGGTGCTGACCGCCAGCGCGGTGGCGCCGAAGACGAGCGTGAGCCACCGGAGCCAGACGACCTCGTAGATCAGGCCGCTCGCGCCCGACAGGAAGAAACAGAGTGGGAGCACGATCCCCCTTGGCGTCTCCGGGACTTCCGAGGGAACGGACGGCACGGCTCGACGGGACATGACCGGACGCCGTGAGGCCCATAGGCCCACACGCGCGGGAGCGATGTCAAAGGTTTTCGGCGGATGGCGTGTCCGCCGATCTCGCGCCGGCTACGACGTCACGGGACCTCCGGGAACACGACGACGTTCCGAAGGGCCGCGCCGCCCTCCATCGCCGTGATCGCGTCGTTGATCCGCTCGAGCGGATAGCGGGCGGTGATGAGCTCGTCGAGCTTGAGCCGGCCCTCCCGGTAGCGGGTGACCAGGCGCGGGACGTCCACGCCGAGCCGGGTCGACCCCATGTTGCTGCCGAGGAGCCGGAGGTTACTGCCGGCAAAGTCCCCGATCGGGATGGGCGCGGTGGCGCCGGCCGCCGGCATCCCCACCAGCACGACCGTGCCCCCCCGCCGGACGAGCGCGAGCGCTTGGGTCACGGCCGCCGCGCTGCCGACCGTGACAAACACGTAATCGGCCCCGCGACCGGCCGTCAGGTCCCGCACTAGCTTCGGTAGATCTTTTCCGTGGCCGTCGACGGCGTGCGTCGCGCCGAACGCGCGCGCGAGCGTCAGCTTCCCCGGGACGAGGTCCACGGCGACGATGGGCAGGGCGCCCGCGAGCGCCGCCCCCTGGATCGCGTTGATGCCGACCCCGCCCGCCCCGATGACCACCGCGCTGCTGCCGGGCGCAAGCCGGGCGGTGTTGAGGACGGCGCCGACGCCGGTGATCACGCCGCAGGCGAGGAGACACGCCCGGTCGAGCGGGACGTCGTCCGGCACCGGCACCAGCTGTGACTGATCCACCACGGTGGCCTCGGCAAAGCCGGCGACGCGGATGCCCAGGTTCAGCGGCTGACCGTTCCGCGCGTGGAGGCGGTGCTCCGTCAGGAGGGCGAAGCGACCCTCGCAGAGGTAGGCGGCGCCGGTCAGGCAAGGGACACAGCTGCCGCATGTGCGGAGGAGCGAGACGACCACACGGTCGCCGGGCCGGACCCGCGTGACGCCCGGGCCCACCTCGTCGACGACGCCGGCCGCCTCGTGCCCCGCGACGACGGGCGGCGGCGTGCTGCTCCAGCCGGTCCAGTCACCGCGGACTAGGTGCACGTCGCTGTGGCATATCGCGACCGCGCCGATTCGCACGCGGACCTCGCCCGTCTGGGGCGGGTCGAGAGTGACCTCCTCGACCACCAGCGGTTTCCCGGCCTCCCAGCAGACCGCGGCCTTCACGGGGTCAGACTTTGCCGTCGGACATTCGGCGCACGAGGGTCAGCTCACCGGCCATGGCGTTCGGCCGACGCGATGGTCGCAAGTCAAAGGTTGGCCCCGGAAGGGATCCAACCGAGTTGGGCGCGCCAGTCGGGCGGCGTGTCGGCGAAGCGGGCGAGGCGGAGCGCCGTGAGATCGCAGAATCGGCACTCGCCGTGGAGCACGAGCTCGCTGATCGCCTTGCCGGAGGCGGGTGAGAGCCCGAACCCGACGCTCGACATGGTGGCGAGGACGACATTTGCGGGGTCCGTCAGCCGGTCGATGATCGGGAGCCCGTCCGGGGTATTCTCGACGATGCCCGCCCAGCTCCGGATGATCCGCACATGCGCTGCGCCGCGGAAGAGCTCGGCGAGCCGGCGCCCGAGGCTCCGGAGGAGCGGCGTGGTGGGGCGGGCGCCCCGTGCCGCCTGGAGGCCCTCCTCGTCCAGCCACTCGTGCGGCCCACCGCCGTAGACCAGGTTGCCTCGCCGCGTTTGCCGGCCGTAGAGCCCGTTGCCGTCGACGCCGCCGACCTTCATCAGCGGGATCGGCTCGGTGCAGATCATCTCGACCCGGGAGGGCGCCAGCGGCACCTGGACGCCCAGCTGAGCGGCCAGCCGCTCGGTCGCCGGGCCGGCGGCGAGGACGACCGTGTCGGCGCCGATCGCGCCCGCGTCCGTTAGGACGGCGGTCACGCGTCCGCCGGCGACCTGGAACCCGGTGACGGCCATGTGCTGGCGGATCCGCCCGCCCAGATCCTGAAGCGCCCAGGCGTAGGCCTGGACGGTGCGCTGCGGGTTGGCGTGACCGCCGAAGTGGAGATAGAGTCCGCCCACGGCGTTGTCCCCGACGATCGGGACGAGCTCCCGCAGCGCCTTCACGTCGAGCGACTCGGTCTGGAAGCCCTGCTGGTCCGCGATCCGCGCGTTCGTCTGGTAGAGGGCGAGCTGCTCGTCGGACAGCGCCACCTTGATCCGGTGCGGCATGTGCTCGGTGGGATACCCGAGGAGCGCGTCCATCTGCGGCCAAAGGCGTTGCTCCTCGAGCCCGAGGGGACTGTACACGTGAGTGGCGCCGCCGCCGTTCCGCCCCGAGGCTTCCCACCCGACGATCCCCGCCTCGAGGACGAGGACGTCGACGCCGGCCCGCGCCAGCCACCAGGCGGCGCTGAGCCCGGTGACGCCGCCGCCGACGACGACCACGCTTGCGCCCCGCCGCTCGGTCATGCGCGTCTCACTCGACGGGCGCGCCACCCGGGACGTCCAGCATGACCGTCATGTCTGGATCGCCGGCCCAGTGCGGCGCGAACTGGGTCGGTATCCCGAACCAGCTGACCCAGTGCTCGCGCATCGTCGGCAGCTCGTCGTGGGGCCACAGGACGGAAAGTGGCAGGGGACGTACCGGCGGGCGGTAGCTCGCGAGCGGGATCGTGTCGACGGGCACGTCACCCGCCTCGGCCAACAGCAGCGCCACCTGCTCCCGACAGCGCCGCCCCTGACAGGGGCCCATGCCGGCGCGCGTCAGACGCTTGATCTGGTCCGGATTCACCGGGCCGTCCTGGCCGAGTGTCCCGAGGTTCCGGGCGCGCATCGGCGCCGACGCCGGTCCGAGGTAGCGGGGCGGCTGGACGCCCACGAGCTCGCTCCGGGTGACCTCCTCGCACTGGCAGGCGAGAACGTCCCCCGTTGCGGCCGCTGACGTCGCGCGGAGCCACTGCCGCCAGTAGTCGTGGACCCGCGCCTCGGGCGTGTTCGCCGGCACGGCCGTCTCGCGGAGGAGCGCGTGCGCGCGGTCCGGAGCCAGGACGCCGAGCGCGGCGGCGGCGGCGAGGCCGGCCCGCTGTCCCGCGGCCACGGCCCGCTCGGACGCGAGGACGGCGCGCTCGTCCACCCCGGTGACGTCCCCGGCGGCGAAGACCTGCGGGAGGCTGGTACGCCCGTCGGCGTCGACCTCCGGCACGAACCCACCCCATTCCGAGCGGAACCGGAGCCGGCAGCCCAGGACCTGGAGCAGCTCCACCTGGGGCACGAGCCCGAGAGCGAGGCAGACGGTATCGCACGCGATGTCGAGCTCGCGTCCCGGAACCGCCCGGAACGCCGCGTCCACCGCCACCAGGCGGACGCCCTCGAGCTCGTCGCGGCTCCCGAGCGCAGCCGCCACGACGTGGCCGGGATAGAAGCGCACGCCTTGGCGCTCGAGCGTGGCGTGCAGGGCGGGGTCGCCTCGAATCGCCGGCGTGACCTCGACGATGGCCGGCACGTCGATGCCGCGCGCGCGCGCGAGCGACGCCACGGTGAGCCCGAGCGGCCCCGAGCCGAGAACCACCATCCGGCGCGCCGCGCACGCCTGATAGCGGGTGAGGAGCGTGAAGGCGGCGGCGGCGCCCATCGTACCGGCCTTCTCCCAACCCTGGAACCCGAGGTTGAGATCCCGGGCGCCCGCGGCCACGATCAACCGGTCGTATCCAATGAGCCAGGAGCGGGTCTGGTCCGCGACCCCGATGCACGCGGGCAGCTCGCGCATGGTCGGTCCCGGCTGGAACGCGCCCCACACGGAGACTCCCAGCTCGACCTCGACCCCCGCGTCGACCGCGTCCTCGAGCGCAGGATTCGTCTTGACGATCCGCTCGAGCATGACGCCCCGGTCGCGCACCGCCGGGCTCAAGCGCTGGCCGAAGAAGAGGGGAACGTCCATGGCCATCAGCTCGGGATCGAGCGGGTGCTCGTCGAGAAGGAGCACCTGGGCGCCGGCCCGCGCCGCCGCCGTCGCGGCCGCGACCCCGGCCGGCCCGGCTCCTACCACGACCAGTGGCACGCGCCGCTCGGGCGCCGGGATCTTGCCGGCTATCGATCGAGGATCGACGGGGGCGGTCATGCCAGAGCAGTCTCGCCCGGGGCGCCGGATGCCCGCAAGCCCCCTAGACGCGGCCGACGAGGGTCTCCGCGACCGTCTCGATCAGCGCGTCGATCGCGGAGCCTTCCATCGTGGGGGGCTGGATCGCGAGGCGATGCACGCCCAGGTCCGCGTAGCGGCGCGCCGTGTCGAGGTCCGGCATCCGGGGCGGCGTGATCGTGATCTCGAGCGGGCCGAGCGCGGCCGGGCGCTCGTGGCGCGCCGCCGCGTCGCGCAGCGCGCCCAGGGCCTGGGCGGTGTCCTCGAGGCCGAGCTCCCATCCGTACCACCCGTTCGCCGCCTCGATCGCGCGGCGGTGGGCGGCCGGGGAATGCCCGCCGACCACGATCGGCGGGTGCGGCCGCTGGACCGGCCGCGGGCGCTCGATGACCCCGGCGAACGACACGAAGCGCCCGGCGAACGCCGGCACGGGCTCGTCCCAGAGCGCGCGCAGCGCCGCCAGGTACTCGTCGGTGCGGGCGCCCCGATCGGCCAGCGCCACGCCGAGCGCGCGGAACTCCGGCTCGAGGTAGCCGACGCCGATCCCCACCACGAGCCGGCCCCGGGAGAGCACGTCGATCGACGCGAGCTGCTTGGCGAGCAGCACCGGCTGGCGCTGCGGCAGGACGATCACGCCGACGGCGAGGCGGACCCGACTCGTCACCGCCCCCAGGTGCGCGAGGGCGACGAGCGCCTCGAGGCGGGGCTCCCGGGACGGGTTGTCCGGCGCGTCGGCCGGGAGCGCGATGTGGTCGCCCACCCAGAGCGACTCGAAGCCGACCTCCTCGGCGCGCCGCGCCCGCCGCGCCAGCCGGACGGGATCGACGCTGCTGCCGCGGTGCAGGCCGAAGAGCCCGAGCTTCATCGCGTCCTCGATCGTCGGTCAGACGAGATCGCGCGGGACCGAGCGGTCCCAGCGCTCGGTGTGGACCGGCGTCTCCCCCTCGAACGCCTCCAACGACGCCGTGACCTCGAAGCTGTCCTTGGTGGCCGCGAGGACCGTGCGCGTCCGGGTCTCGACCTGCCAGTCGCCGCGGGCGAGCCGGACGGTCCAGGCGACCTCGGCGCGCGCCGACAAGGGGTCGTCGGGCCGGATCGTGAAGCGGTCGGCGGCGACCGTGTGCATCGTGAGGTCGATGTCGTCGTATCGGTGCCGGCCGCTGTCCTGGATCCAGTCGAGCGTCACTTCGCCGGTGAGGGCGTCGTGGCGGATCAGGCGCTCGGTGCGCGCGGGCGTGAGCGCGGTCACCGGAAGCGGAGGCCCCGTCTCGACGCCCGGGAGCGGCGGGAGCGCCGCGTCCGCGGGGTCCGGCGGGCGTACCGGGAGCGTGAGCGTGCTGGCGCCGGCGAAGAGCCTCAGCGTGACCGGCTCCGGCGACGGCCACACGGTCGGCCAGTACGCGGTGGACAGGGCGAGGCGAATCCGGTGCCCGGGCGGAAAGGCCTGTCCTAGGTCGTTCAGCTGGACGCGGACGCGATATCGGCGCCCGGGCTGGAGCGGCGTCGGGTGCGCGTGGCTCTGCCGGTGGGTGAGGTTCAGCACGCCGTAGGAGACGCGCGTGGCGGCGCCGTCCGGCGCGACGTCGGACAGCCGCGCGGCGAGGAGCGCCGCGGGGCGATCCACGGCCAGCTCGAGCTCGGCGACCGGCGCGCCCAGGAGCTCGACGCGCTCGGCCAGCGGCTCCGTGTCGAACGTGAGCGCGCCGCCGTCCTCGAGCCGCTGATCGAGGGGCAGATCCGGCGTGAGCTGGTAGGGACACCACCGGCCGGCGTAGAGCCCGACCGTCTCCGGCGAGCGAAGGGTGAGCGGCACCTCCGGCCCGGGCTCGGGAGCCAGGCGCGCCCGGTGGAGGACGTAGCGCCGCGGCGTGATACGCGGCGAGGGCCACGCCCGCTCGGCCACCCAGCGACCGGGCACGGTCGCGTGGTGCGCGCTCGGTCGGACGCTGTCCTGGATGAAGGCTCGGAGCAGCGGCTCGTCGGCCGGGGGGCGCGCCTTGTCCTTCAGCCACCGATCCCACCAGTCGCCGGCGAGCTGGAGGAAACCGATGGCGGGGCCCGGCAGCGCCATGTGGGGATAGCGATGCGCCCACTGGCCGATGAGCCCCCGGCGCGGCACGTCGAGCCCCGCCAGGAGTCGCGGGACGGCGTTCGAGTACGCGTCCAGCCAGCCGCCCACGGCGAGCACGGGGCACCGGATCGCGGCGAAGTCCTCGCACACCGACCCTTGTCGCCAGAACGCGTCGCGGCGCTGGTGGCGGAGCCACGCGTCGATCCAGAGCCCGCTGCCCCGGAGGCGCGCGAGCCACATCGCGCGCCAGCGCGCGCCGACGACCGCCGGGTCGGGCGGGCGGGAGTTGTGGGCGAACATGGTCGACGCCCACCGGAGATTGTCCAGCAGGAGCGCCCCGCCCATGTAGTGGATGTCGTCGGCGTACCGGTCATCGGTGGAGCAGGACGTGATGATCGCTCGGAGGGCGGGCGGTCGCCGGGCGGCCACCTGGAGCGCGTTGAAGCCGCCCCACGAGTGCCCCATCATGCCCACCGCGCCGGTGCACCACGGCTGGGCGGCGAGCCAGGCGATGACCTCGAGGGCGTCGTCTTGCTCGAGCGGCAGGTACTCGTCGGTCAGGACCCCGTCCGAGTCCCCGCTGCCACGCATGTCGACCCGCACGCAGGCGTAGCCGTGGCCCGCGACGTACGGATGGGTCAGCGCGTCGCGCGGCGCGGTGAAGTCTCGTCGCCGATAGGGGATGTACTCGAGGATGGCGGGGACGGGGCTCATCTCGGCGTCGACGGGGAGCCAGACGCGCGCCGCGAGGCGGGTCCCGTCCTCGAGCGGGATCCAGACCGGATCGAGCCGGTGGATCGCGCGTGGGTAGGTGGCGACGACGGACATCGCGCGCCCTACTTCCAGACGCGGCCGGCCACGCGGAGGAAGTTCTCCCCCAGGATCCCGCGGACGGCGGTCTCGTCGTAGCCGCGGTCGAGCAGCGCCTGGGTGAGGCGCGGCCAGGCCTCGGGATCGACGTAGCCCGAGCCGCTGTCCGGGTACTGGCGCTCCGGCCAGTAGACGCGGCTCCCGCGGAAGGGCTGATGCGGCGGCCGTTGCTCGAGCACGCTGTCCATGCCGAGGCCGACGTGCGCCGGGCCGACCAGCTCCACCATGTAGTCGATGTGCTCCACCAGATGCTCGACGACGGGCCCCCGCGGGCCGAGGAAGCGGCCGACGCCCGTCACCGCGATGACGCCGCCGGTGGCCGCGCACCCCTTGATCTGGTCGTCCCGGATGTTGCGCTCGTGGTCGCAGAGGCGCCGAGCGTTCGAGTGGGAGAAGATGACCGGCGCCGCCGAGGCTTCCATCGCCTCCATCGTCGTCCGGTGGCCCGAGTGGGAGCAGTCCACGAGCATGCCTACGCGGTTCATCTCGCGGATCACGTCGCGCCCGAAGGGCGTGAGCCCGACGTCCTCGTCGTGGCAGCCGCCGCCGGCCTTGTTGTTCCGGTTGTAGGCGAACAGCATCTGCCGCACGCCGAGGCGATAGTAGACGTCGACCATCCCGACGTCGCCGTTCAGCGCGTCCATGCCCTCGAGATCGAAGGACACGGCCAGCTTGCCCTCGCGCTTCGCGCGGTGAACGTCCTCCACGCCGTGCACCTGGACGAACGCCTCGGGGTGCGCCCGGATCCACTGGCGATCCTGGGAGAGCGCCTCGACCGCGAGGGTCCAGGGCGTCACGTCGTAGCCGACGTTGATCGAGAGGTAGTCGATGCCCGAGGCGCCCCAGCGCGCGAGATCCTCGAGGGCGGCGGCCGTGCTGTAGGCGAAGCCCCCGTGGTCGTCCCAGACGAGCGCCGCGCGGTGCAGCTCGGTCGCGCGCGCGGACACGCCCCAGTCCCCAGTGTCTATCCTCGCCATCCTGGCGCCCTCCCCGCGGGATCGGCCCGCTGCCGGCCCCGGACGTGCCGACGATACCCCACCTTCCGGGCTCGAGACCAGGAGCCCACGCGCCGGCGCCGACCCGCCGCGCCCCGGATTCGGGCCCGCAGGGATCGATCCGGCCCCGGGGCGACAGACGCGTACAATACGGGGCAACGAAGGCCGGGCGGCGCAGGCCCGGGTCCGGGACGCACGGAGGAGGAGGACCTATGCAGGGGTCGCAGGCATCCACGTACCACTTGCGGCGGGTGGCGCTCGGCCAGATCGAGCCCAGCATCCCGGCCCGCTACTACCACGACCCCCAGCACTACGCGCGCGAGCTGGACGTGTTCTGGTACGGCATGTGGATCATGGCCGGTCGGGAGGAGGAGATCCCCGAGCCCCGGCACTACAAGGTCGTCAAGATCGGCACCCAGAGCATCGTCCTCGTCCGGGACCTGGAAGGTCGGCTCCGCGCGTTCCACAACACCTGCCGGCATCGCGGGTCGATCCTCTGCACCGAGGAGCAGGGCCGGCTTCCCGGCCGGAGCCTCGTCTGTCCCTACCACACGTGGACCTACAGCCTCGACGGCGAGCTCGTCGGCACGCCCCGCCAGATGGAGAGCGCCGACTTCGACCGCGCGGCCTACCCGCTCTTCCAGGTCGCCGTCGGCACCTGGGGTGGCTTCGTGTTCGTCAATCTCGCGGGCGACCGCGCGACGCCCCTCGCGGCCGCCCTCGGCGACATTCCGGAGCGCTTCCGGAACTACGGGTTCGCGGACTTGCGCATCGGGAAGCGGATCGTCCTGGACGTGAAGGCCAACTGGAAGCTCCTGTTCGAGAACTTCTCGGAGTGCTTCCACTGCCCACCCGTCCACCCGGAGCTCTGCGAGATCGCTACGCTCTTCTGGGACGCCGGGGCCTGGGACCTGCGCCGGGACACCGCCGGCAATCCGCTCTCGTCGGCGCGGCCCCGGTACAAGCCGGGCGCGGCCACGCTCACGATGGACGGGACGGCCCGGATCCCGCCCTTCAAGGGCCTGACGGCGGACGAGCGGACGAACCTCTACCAGTCACAGATCTTCCGGCCGAACCTGTTCCTCAACGTGCACCCGGACTACGTCAACTCGCACCAGATGCTGCCGACCGGGCCGGAGAGCGTCCGGATGATCTACGACTGGCTGTTCGAGCCGGAGAGCATGACGAGCCCGGCCTTCGACCTCGAGCACTACGTCGCGCTCTGGGACCTCACGAACCGGCAGGATGCGCGGAACTGCGAGTGGCAGCAGGAGGGGCTCCACGCTCGCCCGCTGGCGCACGGCAACTTCGTGCCGCAGGAGATGGGCTGCCACCAGTTCAACCAGTGGGTGCTCGGGAGCCTGGGCGAGCGGGCGGCCGTCCCCGCCGCCAACGGCGGCGGCATGGGCGGCATGTAGCGCGGCGCCGCCGCCGGGCCTCACGCGCGATCCCGGCGCTCGGCGCCCCGGATCGCGCGGGCCGCGTCCCGTCCGGCGAGCAGGCCGTACCCCAGCGCGGTCAGCAGCCCGTTGCCCGAGAAGTAGCCGCCCGGTCCGTGGCCGGACAGGCCCGCCGCGGTGCCGCCGCCCGCGTAGAGGTTGGGCACCGGCATGCCATCCTCCCGGCGGACCTGCGCGGCCGCGTCCACCACGAGCCCGCCCTGGGTGTGAAAGAGCGCGCCGGTGACCTTGACGCCGTAGAGCGGCGGCTCGAGGCGCCGGCAGTCCCGCCGACCGAAGGCATCGACCGCGCGGCCGTCGGCGGCGGCCCGGTACGCCTCGAGCGTCGCCCTGAGCGCGGGCGCGGGAAGGCCGAGCGTGGCCGCCAGGCCGTCGGCCGTCGGGGCGATCGCCACGGCGCCGGCGTCGAGGGCCTGCCGGTAGTCGTCGAAACCGAGCGCGAGGTGATGGAGCCGCGCGTCGTAGACGGTCCAGGCGAGGCCGTCGGGCTGGGCGAGGACGCGGAGCGCATGCTCCGAGTAGCCGGTGGTCTCGTCGGCGAAGCGCCGGCCGGCCCGGTTGACCTGGAGGCCGCCCTCCGTGATGACCGCGTAGGTGAGGAGGATGCCGTGAGGCACCGCGACCGAGGCGTGCGCCTGGTAGGCGTCCATGAACGCGACGCGCGCGCCGAGCGCCTGGCCCCAGCGGATCGCCTCGCCCGTATTGCCCTCGCCGCCGAAGTAGTAGGCCGGCGCGATCTCCGGACAGTAACGCCGGAGCATCTCGCGGTTCGCCGCGAACCCGTTGGCGGCCAGGATCACCTTCCGGGCGCCGATGCGCTCGGCGTGGCCGGCGCGCTCCGCGAGGACGCCGCGCACCGCGCCGTCCTCGCTCGCGATCAGACCTGACGCGGCGGCTCCCTCGATCAGCTGCACGCTCGGGCGGGCGCTCGCCGCTCGCCGGAGGTCGGCCCAGAGGGCGGCGCCGGTCCGGCTGGGCGGCGCGTGCATGCGGAATTCCGAATGGGCCGGGTACTTGAAGTCGTGCACGAAGGCGAGGGTCACGCCGACCTCGTCGACCAGCCACTCCACGAGCTCGACGGCGACCCGGCAGAGGTGAAGGGTCGTCTCCCGGTCGGACGCGCCGCCGTTCTTGCGCAGGATGTCGGCGGCCATCGCCTCCGGGGGCTCGGTGATGCCGGCCGCCCGCTGGAAGCGCGTGCCCGCCGCCGGGATCATGCCGCCGGAGCGCGCGGTGTTGCACCAGGGGCGGGCCTGCTTCTCCAGGACGAGGACCTCGACGCCGCCCTGGGCGGCGGCGATCGCGGCGGTGAGGCCGCAGCCGCCGGCGCCGACCACCACGATGTCGGCCTCGAGATCGTAGCGCCCCGTGTCGGGGAGGATCCCGTTGCCGGCACGCCCGGGAAGGCTCGTCACACCAGGTCGCGCGGGATCGGCACGTCGAGGTGACGGCTGAAGATCTGCACGTCGCCCTCCCAGGCGTCGAGGTCCGCCGAGAGGAGCCACGCCGTCCGCGTGGCCCGGAGCCCGCACCGGCCCGACACCCTGGTGCGCCACGCGCCCTTGGCGTAGGTGAAGACGCTGCCCATCTCCGTCTCGGCGCTCAGGGGATCGCCCTCGGCGATGGTCAGGCGCTCGGTGACCCACCGGCCCATCTCGACACCGGTATCGGCGATGACCGCGCGCCCATCGTGCTCCTCGGCCCGGATGGTCACCGTGCCCCGGCCCACGTCCCGCTCGATGAGGCGCGCGGACGACGGCGGCTCCACCACGGTCTTGGCCATCGGCGGGCCTTGCTCCGGCGGGGCGAACCGCACCTTCGCGTCGATCGGCCGCCGCGCGCGCATCGGGAGCTCCAGCATGCTGGCGCCCGTCGTCAGCCGGAGCGTCACCGGCTCCGGCGCCGGCCAGACCATCGGCCAGTAGGTCGTCGAGATCGAGACGCGCAGGCGGTGCCCGCGCTTCCACGAGTAGGCGACGTCGTTGAAGGGAACCCGGACCCGCACGCGCTTTCCCACCGGCATCGGCGTCGGCGTCTCGTGCGAGCTCCGGTGCGTGAGGTTGAGCACGCCGAAGGTGACCCTCGACACGCGCCCGTCGGGGAAGACGTCATTGAGCCGCACGGCGACGTAGGCCACCGGCTGGTCGACCGACAGGGCGAGCGTCACGACCGGCTGCCCCAGGATCTCCAGCGGCCGGCGGAGCGGCGCCGTGTCGAACGTGAGACTCCGCACATCGTCCTCGCGCTGGTCGGTCGGGCACTGCGGGCCGGACCCGCCGATGCCGTGCGGGCACCACTCGCCGCCGGCGACGCCGATCGTCTGCTCCGACCGATGGGTCAGCGTCACCGCGCGGCCCGCGTGGGTTCGGAGGGCGCCGCCGGCGCCGAGGTGGAGCCGGCGACGCGTCGGCGCGCGCGGGGGCCAGACCGGCTCGGCGACCCAGCGCCCCGGGCAGACCGCGTAGTCGCCGGTCGGCGGTACTTCCTCTTGCATGAACGCGCGCAGCATCGGCTCCCGCATGATCCCGGTATCCCGGCCCCGGAGCCAGTGGTCGAACCAGCGAAGGCACTCCTGCAGGTAGCCGATCGCCGGCCCCGGGACGGCCTGGTGGCCGTACTTGTGCCCCCAGGCGCCGATGAGCCCGAGGCGCGGCACCGAGAGATGGGCCAGCAGGCGCGGGATGGCGTTCGAGTAGCCGTCCATCCAGCCGCCGGTGGCAAACACGGGGCACCGAATGGCGGCGTAGTCCTCGTCGACCGAGCCGTGCTTCCAGTACCCGTCGCGGCGCTGGTGCCGGAGCCACACGGCGAGCGGCAGGGCGCATTGCTCGAGGCGCTCGAGCCACTTCCGGCGCCACGCGGGCCCGGAGATATCGGGGTCGGGTGGCCGGTGGAGCCGGGCGAAGAACGACGAGCCCCAGTCGAGGGTGTCGTTGAGGAGGCAGCCGCCCATGTAGTGCATGTCGTCGGTGTAGCGATCGTCGGTCGAGCAGTTGGTGACGATCGCGGCCAGGGCCGGCGGTCGGAGGGCGGCGATCTGGAGCGCGTTGAACCCGCCCCAGGAGCTTCCGATCATGCCGACCTTCCCCGTGCACCAGGGCTGCGCCGCGATCCACGCGATCAGCGCCTTGCCGTCCTCGAGCTCCTGCGGGGCGTACTCGTCGTCCATCAGCCCGTCGGAGTCCCCGGCGCCGCGCATGTCGACGCGCAGGCACGCGTAGCCGTGCCCGGCGAAGTAGCGGTACATCGGATCGTCGCGCTCGCGCGTCGAATCCCGCTTGCGGTACGGCAGGTACGTCAGGATTGCCGGCGCCGGCTGGGCCTCGGCCCCTTCGGGCAGCCAGAGCCGGGCCGCCATCCGGTGGCCGGTGTCGCCGACGGGGATCCAGAGGTTCTCGACCTCGCGAACCGGGACCGACAACGCGCCGGCGTCGGGGACGCTCATGCGGACCCCGGCGGGGGCGCGTCGGTGTTCCAGATGTCGCGGGCGATCTCCCAGCGGCCGCCGGCGGCGCGCCGGTAGAGCGTGAGGTACTTCCCCTGGTCCTCGAACGGCGCGCCGCCTCCCCGCGGCGTCAGGGCGATGCGGTAGGCGCCCCGCTCGAATGCCCAGTCCCCGGCCACGGCGACCTCCGCGACGGCGAGGGCGAACTGCGCCCGGAACGTCCCCAGGAACCCGCCCGACCACGCCGCGATGCCGGCCCGGCCGACGTTGGCCGGCGCGTTCGGGGGCATCTGGACCGCGTCGTCGGCGAACAGCCGCACCCAGGCGTCCGAGTCCCCGGCAT
The DNA here is from genome assembly GCA_044867785.1 of Candidatus Rokuibacteriota bacterium. Taxonomy (GTDB): domain Bacteria; phylum Methylomirabilota; class Methylomirabilia; order Rokubacteriales; family DASRDR01; genus DASRDR01. Next base: position 13,512 of record JBIOVM010000174.1, read on the forward strand.
TGACGGCCGCGACGTGGGCGTCCCGGACCTGACGGATCGCCTCGACGTCGCCCGCGCCCCGCGGCCCGCCGGTCCCGGCGCCTCCGACCCCGCGCCGGCGCCGGACGGCCTCGACGACGGTCTTCATCGCCATGATGTGCTCGGGCCCGGTGGCGCAGCAGCCACCGACGATCTGGGCGCCCATCCCGATCCACTCCTGGGCGTACTCCGCCAGGCGGGACGGACTCGCGGCCCCGGCCGCCATGAGGTTGGGCCCGAGCTGCACGCGGCCGCCCACCGGGGCCATCGGGTTGTAGCCGACGTTGGGATAGGCCCCGATGGGGCCGTCGAACGCCTGCCGCAGGCGAGGGAGCGTGACGCTGATCGCCTCGGGCCGGCTGCACATGAGGAGGACCGCCTGCACGGGATGTCCGCGCAGGGCCCGGGCCAGGTCCTCCATCGACTCCCCGTTCCTGGTGAGACCGTCCATGGTCACCCATGGCACGCCCAGCCACACGGGGCGGCCCGCCTCCGCGCACGCGTCCACCGCCGCCACGCAGTCCGCGATGAAGTTGACGAACTCGGGCAGCATCACGTCCACGCCGGTCGCCGCCAGGATGCGCGAGTGCTCGGCGAACTCCCGGCGGTATTCCGTCTCGCCCATGATCTCGACGTCGGTCTCCCGGCGGTCGTGCAGCATCCCGAGCCCCGGCGCTGCCATCCCCCCGGCCACGTAGGCCTCGGGGTTGATCGCGTCTCGCGCCCGGACCGCGATCTGCCCGCCTGCCCGGGCGTAGTCCGTCCAGCGCTCGCCGAGGCCCACCGGGGCCAGCCGCGTGCGCGTCGTGCGGAAGTTGTTGCTGATGATGACGTCGGCGCCGACCCGGAGGTAGTCCTGGTGGACCTGCTGCACGACGTCGGCCGCGTCCAGGTTGGCGGTCGCGGACCACGGGCCCAGCTTGTCGCCCTTCGAGCCCAGCAGCACCTCGACGCCGCGGCGCTGGAGCTCAGACCCCGTCCCGCCGTCCATGAGCAGCACCTCGCCCGCTTCGAGCCGCGCCGTCACGCTTCGCGTGGGCATGCCGTGCCGTCCTTTCTCCAATGCCTCAGGCCCGGCGCAGCCGGTTGCCGAGGAGGTTGATCCCGAGCGTGCCGACCACGATGGCCAGCCCCGGGAAGGTCGCGATCCACCAGGAGGTGGTCAGGTAGTTGCGCCCGTCGGCGAGCATGTTGCCCCAGCTGGGCGTCGTCGGCGGCACCGACAGCCCGAGGAATCCGACCCCCGCCTCGTAGAGGATCATGGCCGCCATCTCGAAGGCCGAGACCACCAGCAGCACCCCGGCCATGTTCGGGAGGACGTGGCGGAGGAGGATGCGGCCGTGGGACGCCCCGGTGGCCACGGCCGCCTCGACGAAGGGTGCGGCGCGCAACCGCAAGGTCTCGCCCCGCGTCATCCGGGCGAAGAGCGGGAAATCGGCGATGCCGAACACGAGGACGACGTTGCGCAGGCTGGGGCCGAGCACCCCCACGATGGCGACGACGAAGAGGAGGTACGGGAGCGAGAGCTGCACGTCGCAGAGCCGCATGGCGACGTCGTCGACCCACCCGCGCGCGTAGCCGGCCAGGAGCCCCACCACGAGACCCAGGGCGAGCGCGAGCGCCACGCCGCCGCCGCCGACCACGAGCGACACGCGGGAGCCATAGAGGATCCGGCTCAGGACGTCCCGCCCGAGGTGGTCCGTCCCCAAGGGGTTCTCCCAGCTCCCGCCCTCCACCCAGGCGGGGGGCTGCTGACTCCGCGCGAGATCCTGAAGGCCCGGCGGGTGGGGGGCGAGGATCGGCGCCAGCCCGGCGGCCAAGAGGACCAGCAGGACGAGCCCGCCGCCCGCGGACACCCACCGCCGCGCGCGCCGCCTCATCGGAGGCGCACCTGGGGATTCACGAGCCCGTAGACGAGGTCGGTCGCGAGGTTGACGAGGATGACCACCAGCGACGCGAAGAAGGCCACCGCCTGCACCAGCGGGAAATCCCGCTGGAAGATCGCCTGGGCGGCGAGCCGTCCGATCCCCGGGTAGGAAAAGACGCTCTCGATCAGGACCGCGCCGCCCAGCATGTAGCCGAAGTTCACGCCGACCAGCGTGATCAGCGGAATGGCGGCGTTCTTGAGCGCGTGCCGGTAGTGGACGGCCCGGGAAGCCAGCCCCTTCGCCCGGGCGGTGCGGATGTAGTCCTGGCCGAGGGCGTCGAGCATGACGGCGCGGGCGAGCTGGGTCAGCCGGCCGAGCGTGCCCATGCCGAGGGTGATCGTCGGCATGACGAGGGACGCCCAGCCGGAGCGGCCGGCGACCGGCAGGAGATTCAGCTGGACGGAGAGGACGAGGATCAGGATCAGCCCCACCCAGTAGGCCGGGAGCGCCTGGCCGAGGAGCGCCACGCCCTGGGCGAGCCCGTCCCAGACGGAGCCGGGGCGAGTGGCCGCGAGGATCCCGAGGGGCACCGCCACGAGGATGGCGAAGCCCATCGCGGCCGCCGCCAGCTCGAGCGTGGCCGGCAGCCGCTCCATGATGAGCGACCACGCGGAGGTCCGGTACTGGAGCGACTTCCCGAAATCGCCCAGCACCGCCCGGCGGACGAAGTCCCCGAACTGGACGGCCAGCGGACGGTCGAACCCCATGGCCTCGCGGAACCGGGCGACGTCCTCCTTGCTCGCGTCCTGGGGCAGCATGACCACGGAGGGGTCCCCGGTCAGGCGCACCATGAAGAAGACGAGGGCGAGGACGCACGCGATCGCCAGCAGCGACTGCGCGGCCCGGGCGAGGAGGTAGGCGGTCACGAGTCGGCGGGTCGGCGGCGGCGACCGGGGCGCGCCGGGGGACGGCCGGCGCCGCGCGGGCTCACGACGCCGAGCGCGCGCGGGCCGGGTGTCCCGATGACCGGTGAGGGCGCCCCGGGGCTACTCGACGCCCACGTCGAAGGCGACGTGGCCCATGCTCTCGTTCGACTGCGTCGTGTAGCCCTGGACGCGCTTGCGGACGCCCTCGAAGTTCTTCACCTGCCAGAGGAACAGGAACGGCGGATCCGCCTGCATCTCCCGCGCGAGCTTGGCGTAGATCCGCTTCCGCTGCTCCTGGTCGACCGTGCTGCCACCCTGATCGATCAGCTCCGTGATCTCCTTCTTCTCGAAGGCCGTCCAGTTCGAGCCGGGGTGGGCGACGCCCCGCAGCTGCTGTGCTGGATCCACGAAGCGATCCCCGACACCGTCGAAGAAGAGCGGCGGGAGCTGCTTCTTCGCTTGGAGGTCCCAGAAGCGGTTCGACTCCATGATCTGGAGATCGACCTCGATGCCGATCTTGCCGAGCGAGCCGGCGATCGCCTGGCAGGCTTCCTTGTCATTGGCGTACGCGCCGCTCGGGCACGCCAGCCCCACCTTGAACCCGTTCGGGACGCCGGCCTCGGCGAGGAGCTTCTTGGCCTTGGCCACGTCGTAGGCCATCGGCGCGAGCGTCGGATCGTAGCCGAACTGGACGTTGCCGATCAGGCTGTTCACGCGCTGCGCCTGGCCGTTGTAGACGCTCCGGATGATGGCCTCGAGATCCGTGCCATGGTTCATGGCCTGGCGCACGCGCGGGTCCATGATCGGCGTGCCCTTGCCCGTCGTCATGTTGTAGAAGGCGATGTAGTAGGTGCGCGTGGACAGGGCGGACGAGGTGCGTAGATTCCCGTCACGCTCGAGCGCCGCCACCTGGTGCGGGGGGATCCGGAGCGCGATGTCGATCTGCCCGGTCTGGAGCGCGGCCACCCGCGCCGCCGCCTCGGGAATGGCGCGCCACACCAGGGTTTCGACCTTCGGCACGCCCGGCAGGTAGTAGTTCGGGTTCGCCTTGAAGGTGATGTGCTCGCCCTTCACCCAGGACGAGAGGATGAACGGTCCGGTGCCGATCGGCTTGAGCGAGGCCGCTTCGTCGCCGCCCGCCGCGGTCGCCTTGGGCGGGAAGATCGCACACGTCACGTTGGCCATCCGCTTCAGCAGGACCGGATCCGGCTTCTCGGTGACGACCTTGATCGTGTGATCGTCCAGGACGTCGATCCGGCTGATGGTCGAGCAGTTGGTCTTGTTCGCGCGATGCTTCTCCTGACTCCGCTTCCAGCTGTATTCGACCGCCTGCCCATTGAAGGGCTCGCCGTTGTGGAACTTGACGTTCTTCCGGAGGCGGAAGATGTAGGTCGTGTTGTCGACGACTTCCCACGACTCGGCGAGGCGCGGCTTGAGGTTCCCCTGCGCATCCTGATAGAGCAGCGGCTCCATGACCGAAAAGGCGACGTTCAGGCTGTTGACCTCGGGGCCCATCGTCGGGTCCAGGGTGTTGATGTCCGTCGGGATGCCGATCGTGAGGGTGCCCTTCGGGGCTGCCGCCCCGTCCTCTCCCGTTCCGAGGCCGATGGCGAGCAGCGCGAGCAGTCCGACCAGGAGCCGTGTCATGATCCGCCTCCTCTGGCGAGGGTCCCAGGACAGCCGTGTTGATGGCCGGCAGGCCGGCGTGCTCCCTACGGTGCGCCGAGTCGCGGAGGATCGTCAAGACCGGGGACCGGCGCGTGTTGGATCTCGCGAGAACTGCCTGGTCACGGAGGACCGGATGGCCCGCGGGCTCGGCCACGCATTCCGGCTCGACGAGCTGAATCCAGGCTCCTCCACGAGGGCGGGATCGACCGGGGACCGGAGGACGGGGCGCGCTCGCGCCCGGGGGCGGCGGGGATCGGCCGGCCCGGCCTGCGACGCTGGTCCCGCGCCTCACGGCGGCGCCAGCCGAGCTGGCGCGCCCCCGTAGCAGGTGGCGCGCGAAGAAGGACGCCGGCGCCGCGGCCCCGGCGCCCGGGCGGGTGTCTGCGGCCTCGGGAGCTCTTGGTGCCGATCGGCGTCCCCGAGGCCGGCGCCGCCCGGGCCCGCCGCGCTCTTGACGCTCGATCCCGGCCCGTGCTCTGGTCCAAATGATCGCGGTGATCCACCACGAGGAGGGGAGCCATGACACCAGCCAGTGCCGCGGCCAGGGATCCCGGCCACGAGCTCGAGCCAAGCCCGCGCTGGGTTCGAGTGCGCTTCGGCGGCGAGACGGTAGCCGACAGCAAACGGGTGATGCTGCTCCGCGAGCCGGGGCAGGTGCCGGTCTACTACTTCCCCCGCGCCGACGTGCGGGCCGACTGCCTGGTTCCCGTCGAGCACGGCGCGCCCTGTCCCGACCAGCGCGGGGCCGTCTGCTGGACGGTGCGCGTTGGCGATCGGCTGGCGGAGCACGCGGTCTGGGAGCGCGCGGACGGGCGCCCGGCTCTACGCGATCACGTGGCCTTCGAATGGGTGAAGATGGACGCTTGGTTCGAGGAGGACGACGAGGTGTACGTGCACGCGCGGGATCCGTACAAGCGCGTCGACGTCCTCCATAGCTCCCGCCACGTGCGGGTCGTCGTCGCCGGGGAGGTCGTGGCCGAGACGCGGCGGCCCTGGCTGCTCTTCGAGACGGGATTGCCGACCCGCTACTACCTCCCCAAGGCCGACGTATCGATGGATCGCCTCGTCCCCACCGAGACCGAGACGCGCTGCCCGTACAAGGGCGTGGCCACCTACTACGCGGTTCGCGCGGGGTCGACGGTCGTCCGGGACCTCGCCTGGTGCTATCGACATCCGATCCCGGAATGCAGCAAGATCGAGAACCTCGTCTGCTTCTTCAACGAGCGCGTCGATCTCTACGTCGACGGCGAGCTCCAGCCGCGACCGCGCACGCGGTGGTCCGATGCCGAGGACCGCCCCGCGGCGCCGGCGCGCTGACGTCCCCGGCTACGGCGCCGCCCCCACCTCCGAGCCCCAGATCATCCGCGCTGTCTCGCACACCGCGTCGAGCTTGCGCTTCTGGTCGCTCGGGGAGATCGCGTTGCCGCCGACGGACGTGGCGAAGCCGCACTGCGGGCTGATCGCGAGGCACTCGAGCGGCACGAAGCGAGCGGCCGCCCGAACGCGCGCGGCGAGGGAGTCGGGGCTCTCGACGCGCGGGGTCTTGGTCGTCACGAGGCCCAGCACGACCGTCTTGCCGGCCGGCACCGCCGCCAGCGCTTCGAACGTGCCGGAGCGCTCGTCGTCGTACTCCAGCAGCAGCCGTTGCGCCCGGATGCCCCGGAAGATCGGCTCGGCGATCGGGTCGTAGCCGCCCTCGACCAGCCAGCGGCTGTGCTGGTTGCCGCGGCACAGGTGAAAGCCGAAGGTGACGCCCGGGAAACTGCCGATCACGGCGTTGTCCATGTCGATGCCGCGACCCAGCCACCGGCCGAGTGGCCACCCCTGGCTCTCGTAGAAGGCACGCGTCCCGGGATCGATCAGCAGGGGGTAGTGCGGCGCATCGATCTGGATGTACGTCGCGCCCAGGCGGACCAGCTCGGCGACCTCGTCGCGCAGGATGTCGACGACGTCCGCGAGAAAGCTGTCGAGAGTGGGGTACGCGCCCGTCGACTTCGCGGGCGACCAGAGGTTGGCGTACAGGCTCGGGCTGGTCAGGGTGATCTTGGGAATGCGGGAGGTGCGGCGGCGGAGATAGACGAACTCCTCGGCGGAGAGATGCCGCGTGCGGCGGAGCTTGGCCACCACGCCCAGGTCCGGGGGGCGCGGGACGCTCCGGTGGCCGATCCGTTCGTCCCCCTTCCAGTCGCCCCAGAGGAAGGCGTCGATCGTCCACTCGCCTACCCCCTCGACGGATTCCAGCAGCCGACTCTGAAAGGAGAGCCGGCGCTGCTCGCCGTCGGTGACCACCGCCAGCCCGGCTTCCTCCTGGAGCCGGATCGCCTCGTCCACGGCCCAGTCTTCGATCCGCTTGAACTCGGCCGGGGTCAGGCGTCCGGCGGCGAGGTCGTCGCGCGCCTTCAGCAAGGCCGCCGGGCGGAGCAGACTGCCGACGACGTCGGTACGGGCGGTGATCATCGGCAACCTCCACGGCCGCGCCAGACGTGTCCGACGCCGCGGACGCGGTGGTCGCCACCGAGGCGGCGTTCGGCGGCGGCGTTACGCCGCGCGGCGGTACTCGATGTAGTGCGCCGTCTCGTCCGCGACCGCGCGGCCGAAGAGCGACTCGACGACGTAGAACGCCATGTCCATGCCGGAGGCGACGCCGGCCGAGGTGATGATGCCGTCGTCCACGACGCGCGCCGACCGGTCGACCCGGACCCCCTTGCCCAGCGAGGCGAGCAGATCGAGGGCGCCCCAGTGCGTGGTGGCCCGGCGATTCTCCAGCAGCCCGGCCTGCGCGAGCAGCAGCGAGCCGGTGCAGACCGACGTCATCTTGCGAGCGGCGCTGGCCACCTGCCGGATCCAGCCGAGGGTCTCCTCGTCCTGCAGGAGGGCGCGGGTTCCGAAGCCGCCCGGGACCACCAGGACGTCGATCGGGGGCACCGTGGTGAAGGCGTGGTCCGGGATGACGCGGAGCCCGCCGGTGGCCGTCACCGGCGCGGCCGTCCGGGCGACGGTGAACGCGCGGAACGGCGCCCGCTCCTCCGAGCGGCGGGACTCGACGCCGGGATCGAGCCGGGTCCGCGAGAACACCTCGAACGGTCCCGCGAAGTCCAGCACCTCGACGTGATCGAAGATCAGGATGCCGACGTTCCACTGGTCCATTGCGAGCCTCCCTAGCCGGGGTCGCCGGCTTCGTCGTAGAGCTGCCGCGCGAGCGGGGAGCGCTCGAGGCTGCCCCGGAGCTCCGGGCGCTCCAGGCCGGCTTTCACACGCTCGACGATCGCGCGCCCGGCGCCGAACGCCCGGGCGCGCGGCCTCGCCGCTCCGCCGCGCCGCATGGAAGCGACCGAGCGCCGCGTGGCTGCGCCCCCTCGACGGATTCCAGCAGCCCGCTCTGAAACGAGAGCCGCCGCTGCTCGCCATCGGTGACCACGGCCAGCCCGGCCTCCTCCTGGAGCCGGATCGCCTCGTCCACCGCCCGATCCTCGATCCGCTTGAACTCGGCCGGCGTGAGGCGACCGGCGGCGTGGTCGTCGCGCGCCTTCAGCAAGGCCACCGGGCGGAGCAGACTGCCGACGACGTCGCTGTGAGCGGTGATCAGTCCGCGCTACCTCACGATGAGGACGCTGCAGCCCGCCAGCTGGCTCACCTTCTGGGACACGCTGCCGAGGAGGGCCGCCTCGAGGGCGCCCAGGCCGCGCGACCCGACGACGAGGAGGTCCATCTGGTGGTCCTTCGCGTAGTCGACGAGGACGACTGCGGGCTTGCCCTCGCGGACGACCGTCCGGATCATCCGGACCTGCTGCTGCTCGGCGATCGCCTTGGCCTTGTCGACGATCGTCTGGGTCTCCTCGTCGAGCACGTAGCTGGGCTCGCCCAGGAGATTCTCCGCCTCGAGATAGTCCTGGACCGCGGGCGAGACCTCGTGGGACCGGGTGACCGTCAGGAGGTGGAGCTCGGCGCCGAAGCGGGCGGCGAGCCCGGCCGCCGCCTCTGCGGTCCGGAGCGCGTGACTCGTGCCGTCGAGGCCGACGACGATTCGCTTGTACACGTATCCACCTCCGCAGGCTGATGCGACCCCAGGCGCCTCACGCACGGCGGACCAGGTCGCGCGGTCGTTGGGAGAGTTCCCCGAGCGGCTCACGGAGGTGGCCGGACGTGGGGCATCGTCGGTGCCTCCCCCGGCACGGTGATCACCGGCTCGACCCGGCGCAGCTCGGCGAGCGGGATGTGACAGGCGATCGCGTGTCCCTCGGCGGCCATCTGGACCGGCGGCCGCTCGTCGTCGCAGATGCGGCCGAGCTTGCGCGGGCAACGCGTGGTGAACGGGCACCCCTTCGGCGGGTTCAGCACGCTGGGCAAGTTGCCCTCGAGCACGATCTCCCGCTTGGCGACCTGCGGGTCGGCGATCGGGACGGCCGAGAGCAGCGCCTCGGTGTAGGGGTGGTAGGGCGGACCGAAGACCTGCTCGGTCGTGCCGCGCTCCATGATCTGGCCGAGGTACATCACCACGATCCGGTCCGCGAGGTAGCGCACCACACTCAGGTCGTGGCTGATGAACAGCAGGGTGGTCTTGTGCTGGCGCTGGATGTCCATCAAGAGCTCGGTGACAGCGGCGGCGACCGAGACGTCGAGCGACGAGACCGGCTCGTCCGCGATGACCATCGACGGGTTGCCGGCGAAGGCGCGGGCGATGCCGACGCGCTGCTTCTGACCGCCGGAGAGCTGCCGCGGGCGCCGGTAGTAGAACTCCCGGGGCAGCTTGACGGTGTCGAGGAGCGCGAACACCCGCTCGCGGATCTTCGCGCGGTCCGTCTCGACGCCGAACTTCTTGATGACGCGGGCGATCTGGGAGCCGATGTTGTGACTGGGGTTGAGGGTGTCGAACGGGTTCTGGAACACCATCTGCAGCGAGCCGATCTGCTTCGGCGAGCGCCCCCGCACCGGGATCTGCGCGATGTTCTGGCCGTCGTGGCGGACCTCGCCGCCGGTGGCCGTCTCGAGCCCGATCAGCACCTTCGCGAACGTCGACTTCCCGCAGCCGGACTCGCCGACGATGGCCACCGTCTCGCCGCGGCGCGCGTCGAAGTCCAGCGACTCGTTCGCCTTCACGTAGCGCACGCGCTTCCCGGCGATGATCGCCGCCAGTGACCGGTCCATCACCTCGTAGTACTTCCGCATCCGCTCGACCTCGAGCACCGTCCCGCCGATCTCCATCGGGTCCTTCGCCGCGCCGCGGGCGATGGTGGCCCCGAAGTCGATCTCGCTCCAGCGGAGGCAGCGCGCGCGGTGGTCGGCGGTGGCGCCGTCCCCGGTGATCGCGGTCATCGGGATGTCCGCCGCGTCGCACCGCCCGGCCTGGAAGAAGTCGCAGCGAGGGCCGAAGTTGCAGCCCGGCGGCCGCTCGTGGGGCAGCGGCAGCTGCCCCCGGATCGGCCGGAGCGGCGCCGCGTTCTTGTCCGCGCTCGGCAGCGGGATGCAGCCGAACAGACCGTGCGTGTACGGGTGCTTCGGCCGCGCGAACAGCGAGTGGATCGTGCCTTCCTCGACGACCTCGCCCGAGTACATCACGAACACGCGGTCGCAGATCTCCCGGATCAGCCCGAGATTGTGGGAGATGTAGATCTGCGAGGTGCCGTACTGCTTGCTGATGTCCCCGATGAGCTTGGTGATCCCGGCCTCCACCGTGACGTCGAGGGCGGTGGTCGGCTCGTCGAGCAGCAGGAGGGCGGGGTTCGAGAGCAGCGCCATGGCGATCACCACGCGTTGCTGCTGCCCCCCGGAGATCTGATGCGGGTACGCGGTCATGACCCGCTCGGGGTCCGGCAGCCGGACGTCGGCCAGCACCCGGAGCGCCCGCGTGCGCGCCTCCGGCTCGTCGACGCCCTCGTGGACGATCGGCACCTCCATCAGCTGGCGGCCGAGGGTGAGGCTCGGGTTCAGCGCCGCGAACGGCTCCTGGTAGATCATCGAGATCTTCGAGCCGCGGAGCCGACGCAGCTCCTCCTGACGGAGCGTGGTGAGCTCCACACCCTTGAACCGGATGCTGCCGTGCTTGATGGCGCCGTTCCGGCCCATGTGCTGCATGATGGCCATGGCCACCGTGGACTTCCCGCAGCCAGACTCCCCGACGAGCCCGACGCTTTCCCCTTTGTGGACGGTGAGGGAGAAGTCGATCACGGCCGGGATCTCCCCGGCGCGGGTCGAATAGGAGACGCTGAGGTTCCGGATCTCCAGGACGGGCGCGTGCTCGTCGAAGTGGAGCGGCTGCATCGTCGGGGTCGGTGGTCAGCGCGCCGCGGTCAATCCCGCAGGGAGATCTCGCGCAGGCCGTCGGCCAAGAGGTTGAAGCCGAGGATCAAGGACGAGATGGCGATGCACGGGAAGATGGTCATGTGCGGGAACGCCATCGCCATCGAGCGGGCTTCGTTGATCATGCCGCCCCAGTCGGGATGGGGCGGCGGGAGGCCCAGGCCCAGGAAGCCGAGGACGCCGATCGTGATCGTGACGTAGCCGAGCCGCAAGCAGGCGTCGACGATGATGGGCCCGCGGGCGTTCGGCAGGATCTCGACCAGCATGATCCGCCAGGGGCTGTCGCCGCGCGTCTCGGCGGCGGCCACGTACTCGCGGCTCCGGAGATCGAGCGTGAGGCCACGCACGATGCGCATGATGCCGGGCCCGCTCGCGAAGGTGATGGCGAAGATGATGTTGATGGGGGACGCCCCGAAAGTGGCGATGATGATCACGTAGAGGACGAGGACGGGGAAGGACAGGATGATGTCGGAGATGCGGGACAGCACGTCGTCCACCCATCCCCGCAGGTAGCCGGCCGCCAGGCCCATGATGCTGCCCACGGTGTACGCGCACAGCGTGGCCAGGGGGGCGTAGGTCAGCACGGTGCGCGACCCCCACATGATCCGGGAGAGGATGTCGCGCCCGAGATGGTCGGTGCCGAGCCAGAACGTGCCGGGGGGGACAGTGCTGTTCCCGGCGAACGGAGTCCACGGCTTCTGGTAGGGCACCAGCGTCGCGTTCGGCGCGAATGGCGCGATCAGGGGCGCGAGCAGGGCGGCGGCCACCCAGGACAGGACGAGGCCCGCCCCGATCATGCCGACCCAGCTCTCGCGCAGGAGACCGAACGACCGGAGCACACGCGTCAGGGCTGAACCGGCCGTGGGCGCCGGCACCGTCAGGGTGGTTGCGTGTGCCATGGCGAGTCCTCTGTCCGCCTATCTGAACCGGATGCGCGGATTGAGGTAGGTGTAGCCGATGTCGGCCAGCGTCTGGGTGCTGACGGCGACGAACACCGCGGTCATCGCGCACGCCTCGATCAGGAAGATGTCCTGGTTGAGGGAGGCCTCGAGGAGGAGGGCCCCGAACCCCCGGTAGGCGAAGAAGGACTCGACGACGATGACGCCGGAGAGGAGCCAGCTCACCTGCAGCATGATCACGGTGAAGGGCGCGATCAGGGCGTTGCGCAGGGCGTGCTTCACGATCACCTGTCGGTAGGGCAGCCCCTTGAGGACCGCGGTGCGGATGTAGTGCGTGGTCATGACCTCGGCCATCGAGGCCCGCGTCATTCGCGCCACGTAGCCGAAGTCGTAGAGCACCAGCACCAGGATCGGGAGGATCAGCTCCCGGAGGGCGAACCCGTCGGTCATCGTGCTCGTGCCGGGGAGCCATCGCAACCAAAAGACGAAGATCGCGGCGAGGAACACCGAGCTCGCGAACTCGGGGACCGAGGTCGTGACGATGCTGGTGACGGAGATCGTCCGGTCGAGCTTGGATCCCTCCCGCATGCCCGCGAGGATCCCGAGCGTGAGGGACAGCGGGATGAGCACCACGAACACCCCGAGCCCGAGGATCGCGGTGTTCCGGAGCCGCGGCCACAGGATGTCGGCCACCGGCGCCTTGAAGCGCACGGATTGCCCGAGGTCCCCGACGACGAAATTCCCGAGCCAGCGCAGATATCGCTCATGGAGAGGATCGAAGTAGCCGTTCTGCTGGAGCCAGATCTCGCGTTGATCCTGGCTCGAGTACGGGCCGAGCACCTTGGTCGCGACCCCGTGGATGTTGATCTCGAGCAGCAGGAACACCAGGATCGACACCGCGAGCATGGTGAGGGCCATCAGGCCGATGCGCTTGCTGACGAGGATCAACATCGATCGCGCCTACCGAAGCCGCCTCTGCGCGCGAAGGAAGGCGGAGGGGGCAAGGCGCCCCCTCCGCCGACGAGATCGGCTACCCGACCCAGACCTGGTTGAACTGATAGTAGTTGGTCGGGTGCTGCTTCAAGTTGTGCACCTTCGTGCTGCCGGCCGTGAAGAACGCGCGCCACAGCGGCTGGATGATGATCGCATCGTCCTGCAGGATCTTCTCCACCCGTTCCATCTTCTTGCGCCGCTCGTTCACGTCGAGGGTGCTGCCCGCGTCGTCGAGCGCCTTGTCGAACGCGGGGTTGCTGTACTTCGACTCGTTCCACGGCACGCCGGTGCGATAGGCCAGATTGAGCGCCATCACCCCGAGCGGGCGGTGCGTCCAGCCGGTCATGCCGAATGGCACCTTCGTCCAGTTTTCCCAGTACTGGGTCCCTGGCATGACGTTGATCTTCACGTTGATCCCGGCCGGCTTCCACATCTCCACCATCGCCTGCACGGCGTCGATCTCCCACTTCTGGTCGTTGTTGCAGTCGATGGAGAGCTGGATGCCGCCCGGGTGCCCCGCCTCCTTCAGGAGCGCCTTCGCCTTCTCGATGTCGGGCTTCATCGCCGGCAGCTTGAAGTACTCGGGGTGGATGGGCGCGACGTGGTGGTCCTCGCCGGGGGCGCCCTTGCCGCGATACGCGAGCTGCAGCACCGCGTCGTGATTGATGCACGCCTGCAGCGCCTGGCGCAGCTTCTTGTTGTCGAAGGGCTTCTGTGTCATCTGCATGCGGGCGACGCCGGTCTGGGCCGTGATCACCTCGAACAGCTGCACCCCCGGCAGGCCCTTCACCACGTCGAGCTGCGCGATGCCGAGATCGATGGTGTAGTTGATCTGGCCGGAAGCGAGCGCGCCGATCATGGCGTTGCGGTCGTCGCCGAGGTCGATGAAGTGGATCTCGTCGAGGCTCACCTCACCGCCCCAGTACGGCGCCTTGCGCTTCCGGAGCACCGCGCGCTCGCCCACCTTGAACTCGGCGAGCTCGTAGGGCCCGGTGCCCACCGGCTTCTTGCTGAGGTCCTTCCCCCACTCCTCGAAGCTCCGGTGGACGATGGCGGTGGGGTAGTTGTAGCAGTTCTCCGGGATGGCGAGCTCGGGCCGGTTCAGGTGGAGGCGCACGGTGTGGGCGTCGACCTTCTCCACCGCACCCTCGGTCATCTTCTTCACCTTCTTGCCGTCGGCGCCCGTGACCTCGTCGGTCATCGAGGCGAAGAGCCCGAGGTTCGACGAGCCGGTCTTCGGATCGAGCCAGCGGCGGAAGTTGAACACGACGTCGTCGGCGTTGAACGCGTCGCCGTTCGACCAGGTGATCCCCTTGCGCAGGTGGAACGTCCAGGTCTTGAGGTCAGGGGAGGCCTGCCACCTCTCGGCGAGGTACGGCCGCGTCACGTTGTCCGGACCGGTGAGGACCAGGTACTCGACCATCATGCGGGCCACGTTCGCCTTCGGAGTCCAGTCGAAGGTCGCGGGATCGGTCATCTCCTGCACCCGCGAGCCGACCTTGAGGATGCCGCCCTTCCCGGCCTGGGCGTGCGCCGCCGGTGTCAGCGGCTGACCCGTGATCCGGGCGGCGATCGCGTACGCCGTGGTCGCCGAGAGCCCGAGGAGGGTGGAGGTGCGCAGAAACTCGCGCCGGCTGACGCGATTCCGGCGGAGCTCCTCGATCAGCTCGGGGATGTACGGGTGAGGGTAGTCCCGCTTCCTTGGTAGGACGTTGAGCGGGGAGATCTTCCTGAGACCCATGTAGCGCCCTCCTTTGCCGTTGTGCGTTCGCTCGCGGGCTGTGTCTGCCGTTTCTCAGGCTCGGGCCAGCGCCGCCGCCTCCGGCCGGCGCGGGGCCAGGCCGGCCAGCCCGAAGAAGTTGGCCAGGATGGTCCGGCCGTCCGGCTCGCGCTCGGTGTAGCGCTCGGGGTGGAACTGGACCCCGTAGAGCGGCCGGCGCTCGTGCCGGATCGCTTGGATGGGGCAGGCCTCGGAGGCGGCGAGCCGCACGAACCCGGCCGGGACGGCCTTCAGCTCCCAGAAGTGCCGCTGCTCGACCACCACGGTCTCGCCAAGGCCGACGAAGAGCGGGTCGCCGCCGGTGACGCGCACGCCGGACGGTCCCCATTCCTTCCGCATGCCGGGAGCGACCCCCGGCGCGGGGTCGACCTCGCCGGGAGCCAGCCGGCCCATCGGCGCGGGCGCCGAACCGAATGCCAGGCCGATGAGCTGATGTCCGCCGCACAGACCGAGGAGCGGCGTCCGCGACTCCCGGATCAGCTCCAGCAGGGGCGCGAGCGATCGGGGGTCGTAGTCGTCGATCAGGGTGGAGTGTCCGCTCACGACCACGGCGCGGACTCCGATCCGCTCGAACAGCGCCCGATCCACCTGGGTGAAGTGGAGGAGCAGGCACGGCTCTCCGCTCAGGCGCTCGAAGCGCGCCTTGAACGTCACCATGTCGGCCTTGCGCTGGGCCGCCTCCGGGCCTTCCGACAGGATGGAGGGCCCCAGCTCCGGATGCTCGAGATCCACGTAGCAGATCATCTGGCCTCCGCCCTGGCACCGGGGTGTCCCACCATCGCCCGGAACCCCACGGGTGTCAAGGCAGCGAGACGTGCATGCGAGACGTGCAGGCAGCGAGTCGTGCAGCGAGACGTGTCGCGGGACGCACGCGCTCGGGACGAGCGACGGGCCCGGGGGGCCTTGCGCCCCGTCGAGGCGGTCTCCTATGATCGTCGCGCCGCGCGCGCGGGATGCGGTATCCCGGGGCCGTGCGCCCCGCCGGAGCCATGCATCCCTCACGGCCGCGATCTCACCGGATCCGAAGGGGGAAGGCGATGACCACGTACCATGAGCTTCAGAACCGGATCGATCGAGGCGACGTCATCATTCTGGACGGTGCCGTGGGCACCGGCCTCCAGAACATGGGCGTGCCCATGCACGGCACCGCCTGGGCGGCCGCCGCGCTCCAGACGCATCCCTACACGGTGCGTCAGCTGCACGACGTCTACGTCAAGGCCGGCGTGGACGTGCTGACCACCAACACGTACTCGTCGGCGCGTCACAACCTCGAGCCGCTGGGCCTCGGGGACTTGACGACCGAGCTCAACATCCGGGGCGTCGTGCTGGCCCGCGAGGCGAGGGATCGGGCCGCGCGAGACCGGCCCGTCTTCATCGGCGGCTCGGTCTCCAACTACGGCCTCCTCACCGGCGCGGAGCCGCGGCGTCGCGTCTACGGGCCCGGCCCCCGCCGGACGGCGCTCACTCCGGAGCAAACCCAGGCGAACCTCCGTGAGCAGGCCGAGATCCTGGCCGAGGCCGGCGTGGACTTCATGCTCGCGGAGTCGACGGGGAGCATGGAGCACCGGAAGTGGGTGGTGCAGGCGTGCCTGGCGACGGGCCTGCCCACTTGGATCGGGGTCAAGTGCCGGGTCGAGGGCGACGACCCCACGCCCCGGGTCGGATACTCGTCGGACGTGCCGCTCGACCGCGGGCTCGCCGAGCTCGTGCCCCTCGGGGGGAAAGTCTTCAACGTCTTCCACTCCAACGTCAAGTCGACGGACGCGGCCTTGCCCATCCTCCGGGAGCACTGGTCCGGTCCCATCGGTGTCTATCCCGAGGCGGGTCGCGAGGACTACGTGGCGCCGCACCCCGACCCCACGGGGAAGAACGATCTCACGCCCGCCGAGTTCCTCGACCTCGCGCGGAAGTGGGTGCAGGAGGGGGTCCAGATCATCGGCGGGTGCTGCGGTATCGGGCCCGAGTACATCCGGCCGCTCCGCGAGGGGTTGCCCGGCCGGATCCCGACGCCGCGCAAGTGATCACCGAGCGCGGCCGCGCCCTGGCCCATCGCCCGCGCCTCAGCCAGCTCCGCGTTCCCAATCTCTCGGAGCTCGACTTCGACGCCCTGCGCGCCGGCCGCCTGGCACGGCTCCAGGCGATGATGAAACGTCACGCGCTGCCGGTCTGTCTCTTCTACGGCACCGCCAACATCCGCTACGCGACCGGCGTCGACGTGATGGGGGTCTGGACCGCCGGCACCTTCGCTCGGTACTGCGTTGTGCCCGCCGAGGGCGCGCCGATCTTGTTCGAGTACAAGGGCTCGGTTCACGTCGCCCAGAAGCTGGTCCAGGACGTCCGGCCGGCCTTCACCTGGCAGTTCGCGGGGACCGAGTCCGCTCCCAAGGCCCGGGAGTGGGCGCAGTCCCTGCGTGCGGTGCTTCGCGAGATGGGCCTCGACCGGGAGCCGCTGGCCGTCGACCGCCTCGACACGATCGGATTCCTGGCGCTCCAGGCCGAGGGATTCCGCGTCGTGGACGCGAGCCCGGCCACGGTGGACGCGCGGGAGGTGAAGACCCCGGAAGAGGTCCAGCTCATGGCGGTGAACGGCGGGATCGGAGACGCGATGCTCGCGGAGTTCGAGGCGGCGATCCGCCCCGGGATCCGGGAGTACGAGCTCCTTGCCGTGCTGAGCGACTCGCTGCTCCGCCGCCACGGCGAGTTCCTCTTCACCCGGCTCGTCGCCTCCGGCACCAACACGAACCCGTGGCTCACGGAGGCCCACGACAAGATCGTCCAGCCCGGCGACCTGGTCGGGGTCGATACCGACGCCAACGGATACGAGGGCTACGTCATCGACGTCTCGCGGACGTTCCTCTGCGGGGACGACCCCTCGCCCGGGCAGAAGGAGGCGTATCGGGTCGCGTACGACTGCGTGACCGGGATGGTCGAGCTCGTCCGGCCGGGGATGACGTTCGCCGAGTTCGCCGCGCAGGCGCCCAAGCTGCCCGAGGCGTACCGGGAGATGCGGTACCCGGGCATGGTTCACCAGGCCGGGCTCGAGGACGAGGGCCCCGGCATCCCCTACGTGGACGACGATCGAGGCCCGCGCCGCATCCTGCCCCAGCGCGAGATCAAGGAGAACATGGTCCTCAATCTCGAGTGCTATGCGGGCAAGGCCGGCGCGCCATACGGGGTCAAGCTCGAGGACCAGGTCGTGGTGACGGCGTCGGGCTGCGAGCTCCTCTGCACGTATCCGTACGACGCGAAGCTGCTGAGCTGAGCTCGGGCGGCGCCGCGCGGGGCGGTCGTCAGCGCACCGTGAGGAAGCCGGCCGCCGCCGCCCGGCGGGCCATCGCCCGGATGGGATCGTAGTCGCCGTCTTGCACGTCGACGAAGCCGGCGAGCCGGCCTTCGGTGAGGACGACGCGGCCCTCGGGGTCGCTCGCCATCCCGAGGAGGAGCTCGCGGACGCGTGCCCGCAGCGCCCCCTGGAGCCCGCGCGCCGCGACCACCGGCGGGATGGGGCTCGGCCCGATCGCCCCGATCGTCCGGATGAGGCTCGCGAGCTCCGGTCGCCGGGCCCGCTCGAGCTCGAGCACGCCGCTGTCGATCCCGGCCGCGTCGACCTCGCCGTCCAGGACCAGCTGGATCGAGCGCTGGTGCCCGCCCGACTCGACCACGCGGCCGAAGTAGCCCCGCGTCTCGCCGAGGTCGAGCAGATGGTGGCGCACGACGTTGTAGCCCGAGTGCGAGCCCGCGTCGTTGTAGGCCCAGGCCCGCCCGCGGAGGTCGCCGAAGTCGCAGGCCGGATCGTCCTGCCGGACGACGACGTCGGTGAAGTACACGGGCCGCCCGCCGTACCGGGGCCCGGCCAGCACGGGGGCGCAGAGGAGCTCGATCGGCGGATCCGGGCGGTCGTGCGCCTGCGAGTAGGGGAGGCCGCAGACGAACGCGACGTCGAAATCGGCCGCTTCGAGCCGGCGCTGTCGCTCGGCCACCGGCACGCGCGGGAGGAGCTCGGCCGGCATTCCGAGCCGCTCGGCGAGGTAGGCGCCGATCCGCACGTAGACCGGCCGGGCATTTTCGGCGAGAAAGGACGCCAGGCGGAGCACGGCGATCATTCTACGGCGGCGGCGCGTGCTACGGCGGCTGCGCGTGGCGGTTGACAAGGCGGGGCGGCGCCGGGAATGATCGCGCCGGGGAGCACGCAGTGGACGACTGGGTGCGTCTCGGACCGCGGGAGACGGCGGGCGGCCGCGACTTCACGGCGCCGGCCCGCACGACCGAGGATCTCCAGGCGATCGGCCGCATGCTCGAGGTCCTCCGCCACGAGGTGGCCCGGGCGACACGCCCGCCGACCGGCGCGCGCCCGGCCACGCTCGAGACGCGGGAGCCCGACGGCCGCGCTCACCGGGCGATCGTCTGCGACGCGGGTCGGCTCGGCGCCAGCCGGGATCTAACGTGGGTCGGCTTCTTCGCGGAGAAGCGTCGCGACCGCGATCCCTCGCCGCTCACCGTCATGGACGACGCGCTGATCGAGGAGTTCCCCGCCCACCCGGGCATCGTGAGCTACAGCTCGCTCGAGCTCGTCGGCGGCGACTGGGGCAACCTGATCCTGCTCGAAGGCGACACCGACCGAGACCGCTGGCGCGAGGGTGAACGGCACGCGTACGCCGCGCGCGAGCTGGCGCCCCGCCACTACACGCACGTGCGCCTCCACCATGGCCTGCTGCCGCGGGGCGTCCCGGGCGGGCAGGCGCCCGTCCTCCACCGGACCAAGTACTACGACTACCGGGGAGACGCGGCGTGGCGCGGGGCGCGCGACGGGCCCGCGTGATGCGCCCACGGATCGGGTGAGCGCGCCGAGCCCGCGCCCGCGCCAGGGAGTCGAGCCGCCCCGGTAGCGATCCCGCTCAGCCGGCGGTCTTCGTCAACAGCACCCCGGCGCGCGCGTCGAGCACCTCGCGTACCTTCCGCACCAGCGCTTCGACGCCGATCGGCTTCGGCAGGAACTCGAACTCGCCGTCGACGAGCCCCTGGTGGTCGAGCGCGTCGGCCGGGTATCCCGACATGTAGACGATCTTCATCGTCGGCCGAAGCGGCGCGAGGCGGCTCACGAGCTCCGGCCCACCCATCCCCGGCATGACGACGTCGGTCAGGAGCAGGTGAATCGCGCCGTGGTACCGGCGGGCGATGTCGAGCGCGTTCGCCCCGTGCCGGGCCTCGACGACGGTGTAGCCGTGCCGCTTGAGGATCTCGCAGGCCAGCGTGCGCACCATCTCGTTGTCCTCGACCACGAGGATGGTCTCCGAGCCCCGACGGGCGTCGCGCGACGTCGTGCCGGCGACCGGCACCGCCGGCGCTTCCACCCGTGGCAGGTACACCTTGAAGGCCGTGCCGCGGCCGGGCTCGCTGTAGACCGAGATGCTGCCGCCGCTCTGCTTGACGATGCCGTACACGGTGGCGAGGCCCAGACCGGTGCCGATCCCCGGCGCCTTGGTGGTGAAGAAGGGCTCGAAGATCCGGGAGCGCGTCGCGTCGTCCATCCCGACGCCGGTGTCGGTCACTGCCAGGAGCACGTACGTGCCGGCCGGCACATCGGGGTGGAGGCGGGCGTAGGACTCGTCGAGCGCGACGTCCCGCGTCTCGATGGTGAGCTTGCCGCCCTGCGGCATCGCGTCGCGCGCGTTCACCGCGAGGTTGATCAGGATCTGCTTGACCTGCGCCGGGTCGGCCCGGACGCTGCCCAGCCCCCGCGCGAGGGCGGCGACAAGGTCGATGTCCTCGCCGATGAGACGACACAGCATCGGCTCGATCTCCGCCACGACCGCGTTGAGGTCGAGGACCACCGGCGCCAGGACCTGCTTGCGGCTGAAGGCCAGGAGCTGCTTCGTGAGGTCGGCGGCATGGTCCGCCGCCTCCTGGATCACGTCAACCCGCTGCCGGAGAGGATCGTCGGTCCGGAGCCGCTCGTGGAGGAGCTCGGCGTGCCCGCCGATGACGGTCAGGAGGTTGTTGAAGTCGTGCGCCAGCCCGCCCGCCAGCCGGTCGACGCTCTCCATCTTCTGGGCCTGCCGGAACTGCTCCTCCAGCTGCCGCCGCTCGGTCACGTCCCGGATGATCACGGTCACGAACGCGCCGTGACGGGTCTCCCATCGCGCGAAGGAAAGCTCGATGGGAAACGCCCGGCCGTCCTTCCGTAGGCCCTCGAGCTCGACCGGCCGCGCGGGCGGGGGCGTCGCGTCCGCGCACGCGAGGCGCTCCTGCCCGTACGCGTCCAGCCGGCGGAACGGCGCGGGCACCAGCCGGGCGAGCGGCGTGCCCAGCGCCTCGCCCGGCGAGTATCCGAAGACCGCGCCGGCGCCCCGGTTCCACGACACGATGTGACCGTCGCCGTCGGCGGTGATCACGGCGTCGACGGCGGATTCCGTCATCGTCCGGAACCGCTCCTCGCTCTCGCGGAGGCGCTCCTCCCGCTCCGCCACCGCGCTCGCCATCCGGTTGAAGGTCGCGGCGAGCTCACCGAGCTCGTCCCGCTGCCCGCTCGTGACGACGGCGCCGTACCGCCCGGCCTCGATCCCGCGCGCGGCGTCGACCAGGCGGCGGACCGGGCGGCTCACGCTTCGCGCCACCCACACACCGCCGACGACCGAGACGCCGGCCGCCAGCGTGAAGAGCGCGAGGAGGGCGGTGCGGAGCGCGCGGTAGGGCTCCATCGCCTCGGTCAGGGAGCGATGGAGCGTCACGCGGATGTCGGTGGTGGTTGACGAAGCGAGGCGGAGGACGAGTGTCTCGAACTCGCCGACGGGCCCCCCGTCCGCATCGCCCGCGCCTCGCCCGGCGCCCTGGTGCCCGAGCATGTCCACCAGGGCACGCTGGGCGCGCGGCGGCAGCGTCGAGGTGAAGGCCGTCCACACGTCGGCCGGGCCGGCCCGCACGAAGGAGACGTCGGACGACGTGGTCTGCCGCAGCTCCTCCGCCAGCTGGTGGTCGATCAGGAATCCCATCCCGATCCAGGCGATCGGGGCCGGGGCGCGCAGCGGCACCATCACCAACTGGTATAGCCGGTCGTCGATGACGGCGAAGATGGCGGCTTCCCCGTTCTGCTCGGCGAGGTCGACGAGCGGGGGGAACCCCAGCCGCGCCGCGAACTCCATCCCGCGCGCCTCCGGGTGCAGCGTGTCGGCCACCACCGCCCCGTCCAACGCCAAGAGGAGCATGAGATCCGACCCGATCCGGCTCCGGTGGTTGTCCATGGCCGAGAGCAGCGTCGCCCGGTCGTTGAGGGCCACCACCTGCTTGAACGGGAGGTCCTCGGACAGGATGCGCGCCGCCTCGACCAGGCGGCGATTCCGCGCGTCGATCACCTGGGTGAATACCTTGGCGGCCGTGGCCAGCTCCGCTTTGACGCGGGCCCGGGCGCTCTGGGTGATGGCGGAGTTCGCGACGAGCAAGGATCCCAGGACGACGAGCGTGACGAGGGCGAGGAACGAGACGACGATGCGGGCCTGAAAGCTGCGGAAGCCCATGCCGCTCAGCCCCCTCGCGGTCTCGAGGCGCCCGGTGCCGTCGCGATGACGGCCGTCGGCGGGGTGGCTGGGCGTGACCGGGCCAACGTGTCCTCCCCTGCTCTTCGGGCTGCGTGGTCTCCGGGCGCGGTTTCACCCGGGCCCCCCGAGAAGGAGCAAGAGTCCTGCCAGCTCGGGGCCGAAGCGCCGGGGGGAAGGGGACCGGCCCGCCTTCCCGGCCCCGGCGGCCACCTCCCGTGAGGCGGACGACGGACGCGAAGCGCGGCGGCGGACGACGACCCTCCGTATGTACGGGCCCGTAAAGGTGAAACCGGGACGATTATCTTTCAGGCGGTCGTGGCTGCCTTTGGTAAGCGAGAGGGGCGACGCCATGAGAGTCCGGCGCTCTGGCCGCTGCCGGTCGTGCTGCTAAGGCTCGCGCCTATGGCGGGGGCGTCGTGGATTGTCGATGTCGAGACCGAGGGCGTCTACGAGGACAACCGGAGCTTGGCCTCCATGGACCGGGACATCAAGGGCGACGCCACGCTCACCCTGTCCGGCGCCGCCGGTCGGGCCTGGTACGCGACCGACCGCGACGTGGTGTCGGTCATGGGAAGCATCTTCGGCGATCTCCACGAGCAGCACAGCGCGTGTACTCGGTCTTGGCGGCGAAGCGCTTCGAGCTGCCGCTCTACGTGGGCACGCCGGCAGAGCCCGTCGTGTTCGACCGGCCCGGGATCGTCACCATCGGGTGCAACATCCACGACTGGATGATCGGCTACATCTATGTGGCCGAGACGCCGTACTTCGCCCGGAGCGGCGGGGACGGCCAAGCGCGCCAGGACAATCTGCCCGCCGGGCGCTACGTCCTGCGCGTCCGGCATCCGCGGATGGAGCTGTCCGAAGAGGACCCGAGCCGCCCCGTGAGCCTCGAGCGCGCGGGGGTCGTGAGTGTCACGGGGGAGCTCGAGCTGAAGTCGGCCGTTCGTCCGCGCCGAGCCCTGGTGCCCGGAAGCCGCGGCTACCGCTGACGCGGCGTCGGTGGCCCTCGTCGGGCGGCCGCGCCGCGCGTGGCCTTGCTGGCCCCCGGACCCGGCGATAGAGTGACAGTCCGGACGGGCGACGTCCGGCTCACGGGCAGGGCGACAGTGCGATTCGGGCTCTTCACGACGCTGTACGATTGCGGGGGCGGCGCCGAGACGGCGGCCGACCTGCTCGACAACCTTCGAGAGCAGGTGGGCCTGGCCGAGCAGCTCGGCTACGACGCGGTGTGGATGGGGGAGCACCACTTCGGCCCCTATGGGCTCGGTGACCTTCCCAACCCCATTCTCGTGGGGGCCGACCTCGCGGTCCGCACGAGCCGGATCCGGATCGGCCAGATGGCCAACATCGCGCCCTGGTGGCATCCGATCCGCCTGGCCGAGGATCTGGCGATCCTGGACAATCTGACCCGCGGCCGGGTCGACGTCGGGTTCGGCCGCGGGGTCTGGCCCTACGAGGGCCCCCAGTTCCATCCGCACGCCGACCCGCGCCGGGACGCGGAGAATCGCGAGCTCTTCCGCGAGACGGTCGAAATCGT
Organism: Candidatus Rokuibacteriota bacterium; assembly: GCA_044867785.1. Lineage (GTDB taxonomy): Bacteria > Methylomirabilota > Methylomirabilia > Rokubacteriales > DASRDR01 > DASRDR01. The sequence continues at coordinate 37,030 of JBIOVM010000174.1, forward strand.
GCGCAAGGCCTGGACCGAGGAGCGCTTCGCGCACTCCGGCGCGAACTACACGTTTCCCGCGTCGGACACGCGCTTCGCCCACCCGGGCTACCCGCCGGATCCGGCGTGGCAGGACGGGGACCGGGTGCTGAAGCTGCGCGTGACGCCCAAGCCGTACCAGCGGCCCCACCCGCCGCTGTGGATGACGGTGTCGACGGACCGCTCGGTCAGCTTCGCCGCCGAGCTGGGCCTCAGGGCGTGCTACTGGCAGCCACCGCCCCGTCGGGTACGGCAGCGGATGGAGCTCTATGCGGAGGTTCGTTCCCGGATCGAAGGCCGCCCCGTCTCGCCGTCCGCGGGGCAGGCGGTCCTCCGGAACCTCTACGTGGCGCCGTCCATGGAAGCCGCCCGCCGGGAGGCCGAAGGCCCCATCCTCTCGGCGTTCATCTACAACGATCCGTTCCGCGGGCGCGACGTGTTCACGAACCCGGGCGAGGAGCTCCTGCCCGGCACGAAGCTCGACTGGGAGTTCCTCGAGCCGCGCAACCTCCTCGTCGGGCCGGCGGCGCACGTGGCCGCGCGAGTCCACGAGCTCGTCGAGGTTTGCGGGCTCGAAACGCTGCTCGTCGAGTACGCGCATCCAGGCATCCCGCAGCGACTGATCCTGCGGAATCTCGAGCTCTTCGCCACCCAGGTGATGCCGGCATTTCAGGAGTCGCCCGCGCGGGCGGTCGCTGCGTCCCCGGCCACCGACGGTCGGTGAGGCTCCGCCCACCGCGCCGTCGCGAGCCCGCGCGCTCCGCCGCGATGGCCCCGACCCGGCAGCTCATCCGATGCTGAGGCACAAGAACGAGAGCGTCTTCGCCGACCTCTCGGCGCGCTTCCATCGCCCGTGGCAGCGCAACGGCCTCCGGACCGCCCTCGGGTACGGGGTCACGGATCGCCTGCGGTTCGCCTCGGTCTTCCCGGTGACGACCGCCGGCGAGGCGGTCCGGGCGTTCCGGGCTCTCAACGACCGGGGGGACGGGGGTCCGCCTGCCGCCGATCCCGCCCGAAGTGATCGACGCGATCCCCTACGAGCGGCCGCTCGAGCTCCTGGGCCTCGCCTGAGCGCCGCCGCCGGGCCGCGCCTGGCGCCGGACCGAAGGGCCGCGCTCGACGGGACGCGGGACTCGACGGGACGCGGGTTGCCCCGGCCGGGGGCGGCGATGGATACTGCGGCAGCGAAAGGATGCCGGGCCCCGGGAGGGTCCGGTGTCGGAGGGATGGTCATGATCGCCAGATACCTGAGCGTCATCGCGTCCATGGCCCTGCTCGGCGCGGCCGGCGCCGCCGCGCAGGACTTTCCGCGGAAGCCGATCACCGTGATCGTGCCCTTCGCGGCGGGCGGGCCTACGGACACGGTCGCGCGGCTGCTCGGGGTGGCGATGGGCAAGTCGCTGAAGACCCAGATCGTCGTCGAGAACGTCGGCGGCGCGGGCGGCACGATCGGCGCCGCCCGGGTGGCCAAGGCGCCGCCCGACGGCTACACGGTGCTGCTCCACCACATCGGTCATTCCACGGCGCCGGCGCTCTACCGCAAGCTGCCGTACGACGCGGTCGCGGACTTCGAGCCGGTGGGCCTGGTGAACGAGGTGCCGATGACGCTGGTGGCGCGGAAGGACTTCCCGCCGAAGGATCTCAAGGAGCTGATCGCCTACGTGAGGGCGAACAAGGACAAGGTGAGCTACGCCAACGCCGGGCTCGGCGCCGCGTCGCATCTCTGCGGGATGCTGTTCATGAGCGCGATCGACACCGATCTCACCACCGTGCCCTACAAGGGCACGGGCCCCGCCATGAACGACCTCTTGGGCGGCCAGGTGGACTTCATGTGCGACCAGACCACGAACACGACCAGCCAGATCAGGGCCGGCAAGATCAAGGTCTACGGCGTCACCACGAAGGCGCGCGTGCCCTCGCTGCCCGACGTCCCGACGCTCCAGGAAGCCGGCCTGCCGGGGTTCGAGGTCTCGGTCTGGCACGGCCTATACGCTCCCAAGGGCACGCCGCCCGGCGTCGTGGCCCAGCTCGCGAAGGGCCTGCAGGACGCCCTCAAGGACGCGACGGTCAAGCAGCGCTTCGCCGAGCTCGGCGCCGAGCCGGCTCCGGACAGCCGGGCGACGCCCGCCGCGCTCCGGACCCACCTCGCGGCCGAGATCGCGAAGTGGGGGCCGATCATCCGGAAGGCGGGCGTGTACGCCGACTGATCCCACCCCTCCGCCGGCCCGCCGCGCGAGGCGACTCGCGGTCGCGACCGGAGGCGGAGCTTGCGCGGCCGATGCGTAACCCGCGCGATTTCTGGACCGGTCTCGTCTACGTTGTCTTCGGGGCGGCCGCCGTCATCCTGGCCCGCGGCTACGGCCTCGGCACGACGCTCCGCATGGGCCCCGGGTACTTCCCGACCGTCCTCGGCGCCGTCCTGGTCGGGCTCGGCATCATCTCGCTCGCGCGCGCGTGGCTGCGCGAGGGCGGACCCGTCGGCCCGATCCGGCTGACCGGGCTGCTGACGGTCTGCGGGGCGACGCTGGCGTTCGGCCTGCTCGTCCGGGGCGCGGGCCTGATCGTCGCCTTGCCGGTCCTGGTCGTCATGAGCGCCTACGCGAGCGCGCACTTCCGCTGGCGGCCGACGCTCGCCCTGGCGGCCGGCCTCACGATCTTCTGCGTCGCGGTTTTCCTGAAGGGGCTCGGCGTGCCGGTGCCGGTCGTGGGCCCCTGGCTCGGCGGCTGACCCCGATAATTCATGAACGCCACGCGCCGGACGGGTCCTGCCGCCGCGAACAGCCCCGCCGTGCTCACTCGGACCCAGCGCGAAATGGTTCGACACGGTGCGGCCGGCCGCGTCGCGGCCGGTCTCGCGCGGCGGCTGAGTCGTCCTGCGCTCCGCGCGGCGGGGCGCCCCGTTCGCGGCGTCCCCCGTCCGGCACCAATGGTCTTCATGAATAGGTCGGGCTGAGGCCTTTCGGTGGACCTGGTCGCGAACCTCGGTCTCGGGTTCCAGACCGCGCTCACGGGCGCGAACCTCCTCTACTGCCTGGTGGGGGTCTTCCTCGGCACGCTCATCGGCGTCTTGCCCGGGCTCGGGCCCACGGCCACGATCGCGATGCTCCTGCCGATCACGTTCACGCTGGCGCCGATCTCCGCGCTCATCATGCTCGCCGGCATCTACTACGGGTCGCAGTACGGCGGCTCCACCACGTCCATCCTGGTCAATCTCCCGGGGGAGGCCGCCTCGGTGGTCACGACGCTCGACGGCTACCAGATGGCGCGCCGCGGCCGGGCGGGGGCCGCGCTCGCCACCGCCGCCATCGGATCCTTCTTCGCCGGGACCGTCGCGACGTTCCTGATCGCCGCGTTCGGGCCGCCCCTCGCCGCCGTCGCGCTTCGGTTCGGCCCGGCCGAGTATTTCTCGTTGATGGTCCTGGGCCTGGTGGCCTCCGTCGTCCTGGCGCAGGGATCCCTGCTGCATGCGATCGGCATGGTGGTGCTGGGTCTCCTCTTCGGACTGGTCGGGACCGACGTGACGTCCGGCGCCCAGCGCTTCACGTTCGACATTCCGCAGCTCGCCGACGGGATCGGCTTCGTCGTCGTCGCGATGGGCATGTTCGGCCTGAGCGAGATCATCCGGAACCTCGACCACGAGGAGGGCCAGCGCTCGGTGATCACCCGGGTGACCGGGCTCATGCCGACCCGGGAGGATTGGCGGCGTATCGTGGCGCCGATCCTGCGCGGCACCTTCATCGGGTCGGCGCTCGGGATCCTCCCGGGCAGCGGCTCGATCCTGGGCGCCTTCGCGGCCTACTCGGTCGAGAAGCGCGTGTCGCCGAACGCGGCCGAGTTCGGGCGGGGGGCGATCGAGGGTGTCGCCGCCCCGGAGTCGGCCAACAACGCCGGGGCCCAGACCTCGTTCATCCCGATGCTGACGCTCGGCATTCCGTCCAATCCGGTCATGGCGCTCATGATCGGCGCGATGATCATCCAGGGGATCCAGCCCGGGCCCTCCGTGATCACGGAGCAGCCCGCGCTCTTTTGGGGAGTCATCGTCTCGATGTGGATCGGCAACCTCTTCCTGGTGATCCTGAACCTTCCGCTGATCGGTCTCTGGGTGCGCCTGATCACGGTCCCCTACCAGCTCCTCTACCCGTCGATCCTCGTCTTCTGCGCGATCGGCGTGTTCAGCCTGAACAACAGCGAGTTCGACATCTATCTCATGGCGCTCTTCGGGGCTCTGGGCTACGTGCTCTCGCGCCTCGGGTGCGAGCCGGCGCCGATGCTGCTCGCGTTCATCCTGGGGCCCCTGATGGAGGAGTACCTCCGGCGCGCGATGCCGCTGTCGCGGGGAAATCCCTGGGTGCTGGTGGAGCGACCGATCAGTGCGACCCTCCTGGCCCTGGCCGCGCTCGCGCTGTGCGCGGTGCTGCTCCCGGCCTTCGGCCGAACCCGGAAAGAGGCCTTCTAGGCGCGACGCAGCCGGCACCGGTCCCGGAGGTGAATGATGGCGTCGGTCACGCACATGGGCGTCCCGCCCGGGGATCACGTGGTCCTCTACGGGCTTCGGCACGTCGCGGGCGGGTGCGCCCAGGCCGGGCACGAGTTCTTCCAGGTCAACGCGGGGGGCCTCGGGACGACGCCGGACCCCCCCGGCCCTCCGTTCCGGATTCCCCGGGGCCGCTTCCTCGTCGTTACCGATGTCGAGTGGGACTACATCCACCCGCAGGGCGCGACCGCGGCCGGCACGAGGCACGAGCTGGTCTTGCGGGTGCAGCATCTCGGTGTCCCCACCCAGATCATGAGCGTCTTCAAGTCGGCCACCGTCCTCAACGTCGTCGGCAAGGGCGGCGCGCACGTGAGCATGACGTCGGGATTCGTCGCCGCGCCGGGCACGCGCCTCTGCCCGATCGTGTTCCCGGGGCCCACCGATGATCCGGGCGGAACGAGCGCCGGCCTTCAGGAAGTGATCGTGCGCGGGTACCTGGTGAGCCGCTCGCGCTGAGTCGGGCCGGACGAGCCGGGTCGTGGCGACGCTGCGCCTCGCCGTGTTGGATATTCCAGGGCGAGCGCGGCGCCGGCGGGTCGAGGCGAGCCGCGGACGGCCGCGCGACGCCATTCGTTCGGACGAGCATCGGGCTCACGACCGTTGATCGGCGTCTCGACGATCGGGCTCTGGGGCGAGCGCGCCGCCCACCACCTCGCCATGCGCTCAGGACGGATCCTCCGCCGCTCCCCCGTTGATCGAGAAAGGGCGGGCTCTCATGCGGCCGGGTCCGCGGTGTCGCCTTACGGACAGTGGCGTGTCATCCGGTGCGGCTTTCTCGAGCCGTGTGTCTCGTCGACGACGCTCGAAACGCGCCCACGAGGCAGTTTAGGATTGATGATGATGAACGCTGGGTCAGACTGGGACATGTTGCGCCGGATCCGCACGGTCGTCCGCTCGGTTCGACTGATCGCGAGTGCCCGAAGAGCCAAGGCGGACGCTCCGGACCCGGCCCCGCCTCCGCCGACGTTCTCGCCTCCGGCCGGTGCGGCCCCGCGGGAGTATTTCGAAGCTCTCGCGCTGTGGTTCCTCGACGGGTTCCTGCGCTTCCGCGGCCGCGCGCGCTCGCGCGTCTACTACCCGGGTCAGCCGGGACGGCGCGGCGCGCTCGTCGACGGCCTGGAGGGATTCTCGCGCGCGTTGCCGCTCTTCGCCGCCTGGGTGGGCTCGGGGCGCTCTGCGCGCGTGCGCGTGCAGACGGACGAGGTCGACATCCTCGACCTCGCGGCCGAAGGCTTCCGCGCCGGGACCGATCCGAACCACCCCGGTTTCTGGGGACGGGCGCGGCATGAGGGGCAGATTCTCGTGGAGGCCCACGATCTGGCCCTGTCCTTCTGGCTGCTCAAGGCGCCCCTCCTGGAGCGGCTGGGAGTCCGACAGGCCGAACGAGCCGCCGCCTGGCTCCTCGCCGCCGCGGCGGCGCCCCGCCCCCAGAGCAATTGGGCGCTGTTTCCCGCCGTGATCGAGCTCTGCCTCGCCGATTGCTTCCCGGGCCGGGTCGCGTCCCGCGCCGTGGCGGGGACGCTCGCCTTCGTCCAGTCCCTCCATGCGGGTCGGGGCTGGTTCCGCGACGGCCCGGCGGGGCCCATCGACTACTATTCCGCCTGGGGGTTCCAATACTCGCTGGCGTGGATCCGCCGGCTGCGGCCGGGTCTGCTCGATCCCGGCCTCGAAGCGGCGTGCCGCCGCTTTGCGGAGGATCTGCCCTATTTCCTGGGCCCCGAAGGCTTCCCGCCGATGGGCCGGAGCCTGAGCTACCGGACCGCGGTGCCGGCGCCGCTGATCGCGGGAGCGCATTTCGGCTGGGTCCCCCCGTCGCTCGCCTTGCGTGCCTTGGACCGCACGTGGCGGCACTTCATCTCGCGCGGCTGCCTGGCCGACGGGACGCTGACGCAGGGATTTCACGGACGCGCTCCACGGACCGTCGAGCATTACACGGGACCGGGCTCCCCGCTCTGGGGTCTGCGCTCGCTGGTCTGGGCGCTCCTGTTCCCTCGCGACTCGGAGTTCTGGGCCTCGGATCCGGACGCCGCTCGCTTGCCTGTGGAGGAAGGCCCCTACGAATGGCAAATGCCGGAGCTGGGCTGGACGGTGCGGGCCTCGGAGGGCCGCCGCATCGAATGGGAGCGGCAAGACGCGGGCATGGTGCCCGAGGAAGCCCCGCATCGGACTCGGGGGATCTCGGTCGCCGTTCGCGCCCTGGGACTGCCCTCCGGTCCCCTGCGCTATGACCTCAAGTACGGACTCCACCGCTATGCAAGCCACGACGGCGAGCTGTTCGACTGGCTGACCCGGCCGGATCTCGATTCCCCGACGTGTGGCGGCTCAGGCGAGACCTCGACGGTCCGCGCCGCACTCGGCGATGCCGCCCTCAGCGAGACGGGGGGGCGGCTCCCCTGAAGCGTTCTTCCGGCGGCCTCCCGCGCTCAATCGCGGGTCCGGGTGGTGGCGATGTCGGCCTCGTTGCCCGCGGCGTCGGCCAGCGTCCACCACGCGGGCGCGAACTCGTCGCGAACCAAACGGCCCCCTGCTGCCAGCGCGGCGGCGACGCGGGCCTCGGCCTGCTCGGGCGGTACCCAGACGGCGACGTGGATCGCGCCGCCGCCCTGGCGTGGCTCGGCCATGCGCTCGAACCAGAACGCCGGCCCGCGAGCGTGCGGGTCGACGAGGTCCTCGTCCGGCGTGTCGCCGCGAGGCTCGTACCCGAGCACCGCGCGCCAGAACGGCATCACCTCGGCCGTGATCCGGGCGCCCGGGATGACCAGCAGGCTCTGGACCGCCGACGGGTCGCCGGACAGGCCCAATCCCCGCGCCGCCGTCGAGATCTGCCGGGCCAGCCGCACGTCGTGCTCGCTGATCCCGTAGTAGTCGCCGGTGCTCGTGATCAGGCGCACGGTCACGCCGTGGCGCCGTAGATCCACGTCGGGCGTGTGGCGGTCGAGACCCGCCAGCTCGCTGATCACTTGGACCAGGCGCGTGCTCTCGGCGAACGATCTCGTGCGGAAGAAGGTGCACGCGCCGTCGCCGATCACGCGCCAGTCGGCGACGCTCGGGTCCGCGTGAAACTGTCGCGCCGTGATGGGCTCGGTCATGCCTCCTCCCGCTGACGTTGTGTCCGGCTCCCGGCTGCGGGTCGCGTGTGGTCGCGCCGGGAATGAGAGGCGGTCCGTCAAACCCGAGCGCCAGGCGGTCACTCCCGCCACGGCTGCTCCCAGCGGTCGGCATAGGCCACGTCGGTGAGCGGGCGGCGGACCAACGGACCGAACTGGTCGCGGGGATAGCCGACCGGCATCAACGCGACCGTCTGCACCGCGTCCGGCACCCCGAGCACGGCCTTCACCTCATCTTCGCAACGAAGGTGATTGGTGGTGATCGTGGTGCCGAGCCCGAGGGCGCGGCACGCGAGCACGATGTTCTGCACGGCGGGATAGATGCTGGCGCCGCGGATGCGCTCCAGGTAGCGCTGCTCGTCGCCATAGTGCGCGCGGATCTCGGTTGGCAGGGCCTCGGGGGGCGGCAACGTGGGCGGGGTCTGGCAGGGCACCAGGATCACTGGGGCCTCCGCCATGTGGTCCCACAGAAAGCCACCCGAGGACATCAAGCGCTGGAACTGCTGCTCGGACAGGTGTGGAGGCCGGCCCCGCGCGGCGTAGACCGCACTCGCGATGTCCGATGCCTTTCGATAGATCACGCCCAGCTTGCGGCGCTGCTCGGGGTCGCGTACGACCAGGAAGGCCCAGTTCTGGGCGTTGCCGGCCGATGGCGCGCGGATCGCGGCGTCGAGGATCTGCGTGATCAGCCGCTCCGGGACCGGGTCGGGCTTGAACCGTCGCACGGCGCGAGCGGTATGGATGGCCTCGAACACGCTCAACTCGGTCACGAGCTCATCTTACCCGGGACCGGGCTCGCTCCCGCCCCGGGGACCCACCGGAGTAGCGCGCCAGCCGGCGCCCTCGGGGCCTCGACGCCGAGCTGCTTGGCGCGTCAGGCAGGGACCCAAGCTCTTTCCCGATGGGGAGGAGATATGGCCGGGACCGCGATGAAGCTAGTCGGCCCGCTTACCGCTCGCTCGCCGCGGCTTCGGCTTCCTCTGACCCTTGAGATTGAGCGCGACTGCCGCGCGGACGAGATCCTTCAAGGCGGCCTCATCGACCTTGTCGCCTTCGTGGATGTCGATGGCCCGCCGGGCCTTCCCGCCGAGGCTGGAGTTGAACAGACCGGAAGGGTCCTTCAATTGAGCTCCCCTAGGAAAGGTCATCTTGACGACGCTCTTGTACGTCTCTCCCGTGCAGACGATGCCGCCGTGGGACCAGATGGGAGTCCCCATCCACTTCCACTCTTCGACGATCTCGGGATCTGCCTCGTGAACGATGGCGCGCACCTTCGCGAGCGTCTTCCCGCGCCAGTCCCCCAGGGCCTCGATCTTCTCGTCGATCAAGGCAGAGGCCGATTCCACCGGGACGGGCCTTTTCATGCACAGCTCCAACTCGCGCAACCGATCCTAGCTGGGCTCAGCGTAACCTGCACCCGCCGCGAGCGGAAGCCTCAGCCTGCCGGCGTTCCGCTGAGTCATCAAGGCAAGGGATCACTTTGCTACCGACCTCCGCCCAGGGGGCGGGACCCCCTCGGACTCAGAACCCCAGGAAGGCGTCGTCATGGCGTGGAGGCGGGCTTCGGCGGGCGCCGGCCAGCGTCCGTGCGGCAGCACGGTCGAGCCCGTCTCCGCGTGCCGTCGAGCCAGCGGTAGCCGGGCCAGTCTGCGCTCTCCTCCGCCGGCGCCGCTCGCCTCTCGCGCCCTTACGCGCCGACAGTCGTGACGGCGAGGAACGCCCGGTCCTCGCCCTTGATGGTGCGCGTCTTGCCCGTGACGGTCAACGTGACGGTGGACCGGATGTCGCTCGAGCTGCCGCCAGCGCTCAGCTCCACCGGACCGGGCTCCATCACGAGATCGCCGGCGAGCCCCGTGTAGGCGAGCAGGCTCATGGGCAGGACGAATGAGACGGTCTTCGACGCTCCCGGCGGGAGATCGACTCGCGCGAACCCGACGAGCTGCTGCGCGGGAAGCATCACGCCGATGGCCGTGTCGGCGGCGTAGAGCTGCACCACCTCGGTGCCGCGCCGCTTGCCCGTGTTGGTGACCGTCAGGGACGCCTTCGCCTCGCCGCCGACGTCCACCGTGTCCTTCTCCGGCTTCAGCGCGCTGTACTCGAAGGTCGTGGAGCTCAGGCCGTGGCCAAAGGCGAAGACGCCAAGGGGGATCGTGCTCCCACTCTGTTTCTTCCTGTCGAGCGCGAGCGGCCTGATCTACGAGGTCGTCTGGCTCCGGTGGCTCACGCTCGTCTTCGGCGCCACCGCGCTGGCGGTCAGCACCACCCTCGCGGCCTTCATGGCGGGGCTCGCGCTCGGCAGCTGGGC
>JBIOVM010000175.1:0-94709 GCA_044867785.1 Candidatus Rokuibacteriota bacterium
TTCATGACCACACCGGCCGCGGGACGCCGGCCGCGCTCCTCACACCGCCGCCTGGCTCCGCGGCGACCGGTTGGTGGGCCTCGGTCAGTCGCCGCACGTCACGCCTCGTGACAGAGCCGTCCGGACGGCTCTGGCCGCTGGCCCCGGCTCGGGCTGCCATTCAGCGGGGGGCGCGCCCATCACGACGGACTGGCCCATCGCGCTCCCGCCGGCGCAGGCGGCGAGGGCCGGGCTTCGGCCTTGGCGCGTGTGCGCTGCATCGGTCTACGGCCAGTCAGGCAGCGCCACCAGGTCACTTCCATGCTCACGGACACCTCCAGCCCCTTGAGGAGATAGGTCCCCCGGGATGCGACAAGGTCGCCGCTGTCGGTGAGAGATCGGCCCTTGTCGTCAATCCGACCGGGCGTCCAGAGTGGGAAAGCTCGGACGCGCTGAGGCCGGGCCTACGACGAAGAGCGAGCTACGAGAGGATTCAGTGGATCGGAGGCGGAGGAGCGCGCGGCGACGACGGAGACGCGTGAACCTGGAGGACTCGTTCCGAGTAGGGCTGGATGGCCAGCCACGCGGCGGGGAACTCGGCACGCTGGGCGAGCGGGGCGTGCGGAATGACACCGACCAGGGGCTGGAGGGGGCCGGATTGGCCACACACCTTCCCCGAGGCGAAGTGGCCGTCGCACCCGGCGTCGGCCGCGGCCATCGGAGCGCCGCCCACGACACAGAACGCGGCGACGGCAAGGAGCAACACGACGGCCAGAGTCCGACTCGCCAACCGCGCCCCCGGCATCAGAAGCTTCATGCTGGCTCTTTGAACTCCTCGCTCACCCTAACAGATTCCTCCTCCAAGTCAAGAACGACGGGCACTTCTGGGAGCCGAACGCGCGATCGAGCACTCTGCTGGTCGGCAGCAGTCTGCCTCGTCGGAGTAGAGAGCGCAGCGGCGCATGGGCCCCTTGGGGAGAAACGACTGAGAAGGGGCTTTATGTCTCCTACGCTCGGGCTCGCTGGTCTCGGATCTGCAACCGTTGACATTCTCGCCGGCCTGGCGAATCCGTTCGCACTGCTGCCCTTGCCGGCTCTTCGGACTTCAGGCGCTTCGGATTTCGGGATCTGGGACCTCCACGCCAGCACCGGAGTTCGGTCGATCACGCGGAGAGTGGCGCTCGCACCCGCGCACCGGGGGGTATTTGGGCTCCGGCGGTCGGGTGCAACTCTGCACATGCTCGGGCACACACATCGACCCCTCCGCAACCTTCTCGCAGGGCATGCCGCTCTAGCACCCGCGGGCCATTCGAGAAGCGCGAGCCGATGCGGTCGCCGGGGGCCGGCGACGGCCGCGGGACCCCAAGCGCCGCGCCTTCCCGGCGCTCTGGCTGGGCGGGGGCGCGGGAACGACGGAGGCCGCCCAGATCGTGCGCGGTGCCCGAGCCGAGCCGTTGACCACGGAGCCGACGGCCATCGGGTGGCCGCCGCTACGCCCGGAGACTGGCGACCCCGTCCCTACCTCAGGCGCATGCCGTGGTCCGTGATCACCAGCAATCGGCCCGTCAGCTCCCGCTCGAAGAGTGCTGCGAGGTGACGCCGCACGAACAGGAGGGTGGTGCCACGACCTCCCGCCGGAGGCCGAAACAGGACGATGCCCGCGTGAGCCTCGGGCGGATGGGCGCGTACATTGGCGATGCCCTTGTCCAGCGTGAGTAGCACACGGTGCTCGCGTCGGACGAGATCGAGCACCACGTCGTCAGGCGCGCCGATCAGACCCTCGTCGCGAAGCCCGTCGGCTTCATGGCCTGCCGCTCGAAGGTCCTCCAGAAGTTCGACCGGGAGGTTCTCGTCGAGCTTGAACCTCACGCGGGTTTGAGGGGTAGGAGGCTCTCCTCGCGGGCGAGTTCAGCGGCATACGCCAGCGCAGCGTCGATGTGGATGGGCTCGAGCGTCGGGTAGCTCCGGAGAATTTCGTCGCGGCCAAGCCCCTCGGCCAGGTTGTCGAGGATGACGGTCACCAGCACCCGGGTACCCTTGGCGCAGAGTTGTCCCCCACAAACCTTGAGGTCGCTCGTCAGGTGCTCGCGCCAGTCGGTCACAGCTCCCTCGCTCGTCTTCAGTGTGGCTGAGCGGGCCTCCCGCTGGCAAGGGGTCTCGCGAGCGTCGTTCCACCACCGAGTTCGGGGGAAGGCCTCTTCAGCTGTCCGCCCCGGCAGGTCGTGGTGGTTGCTGGGCCCCTGGATTCTCTGAGACGGTCGCGTGAGTGCCACTCGTGGCCTGATCGGCGATCGCTGCCGGGCCCGCCAGAGGCCAGGGTACCGGCCGACCAGACGCCTTCAGGATGCGCGCCGCGGCGCTGCGCCAGGCCGCGAAGCGCTGCTGGCCCCTGGCATAGGCTTGGTCGCGGGCTTCTCCCGGCATTTCCGGGGTGTAGCAGAGGTACGTGAAGTGCGAGCGATCGAGCATGGCCAGGACCGCGGCAAGCTCGGCGCGTACGGCCGTCAGGTCCTCTCCATAGCGTTCCAGGGTGGCTACCAGGCGTTGTTCGGTCTGGGCCAGCAGGACATGGATCACGCGAGGTGGGGCCAATGGCCCAACCTGATCCGGCGTCTCGAACGCCGTCGCCATTTCTTGGCGCAGAGCGAAGTACTCGGCCAGGCAGTCTCCCGCGCACTTTGAGAGCGACACGCCCCGGGCCAGCGCTTCCAGCCGGAGGCGCCGGTAATCCTCGGGGACGAGATAGGCGTGAACCTCCCCCCGGGTATTCACGAGTGTTTACCTCGACAGAGCCCGAACGGCACGGCCCTCAGGGAGGGCCGTCAGTCCACGACGGCTAGCCGTTGCGTCCTGTGAATTCGCTAATCGAGGCCGCCGGTTGGCCGACGCGCGTCGCATTGCTTTATCTTGCCGTGCGTGTCGTCCCACCCTCTCCCTCTTTGGTCCCACCTTACCGGTGCAGTTGCGGCGAGTATTCGAAGTGAGCCAGCATCAAACGTTGACCACGAAGCAGAGATCGAGGTGGCCCGTTGCGGTGAAAGCAATGCGCCCCCCCACAACCAAAGCCAGATCCCGTACGACACGGGGTTAGCGGACGCTACCGCTGACCCCGTTGTCGTTTCTGTCTACGTCCTGTGTACGACCGGTCGCGGAATCCCTCCCATGGTTGAGCCCCTAGCCAACGGACGTAGGCGGCCATGGCATGCGGGAGGCGAGCGGCGGCCTTCTGGAGCTGGGTCACGACCGGGAGCCGGACCGCGCCCTCGGGGACCCGGATCACGAGCATCCTCAGGGCTTGGTTTGGGTTCTTGGCCCCTCTTGTTCCGGGAGACCCAGCTCTTCGAACATCGCCGTGAGCTTCGAGAAGATGTCTGGCCGCTGGATGCCGTGGTACCGGCACACCACATCCAGCATTTCAGCCATCACCATGAGGTTGTGGTGGAGCGCGGGCTCGACGTGTCTATCGCTCGGGCCTGACCCAATCCGAGGCCCTCGGTCGTCAGGAGTAGGCCACCGTCGCGTCAGCCGAGGAGATCGCGGGGGAGGGGTGACCGGCGTTCCCCGCGGGGCGGTCACCGCCGACGTGGAGATGCAGGACCTTGCCGGACGGGGTGGCCAGTGGTGGTCTCCGCTCCACGCGAACGAGCGCCGCCTCCCGCCAGGCGAGGCCCATCACCCGCTCCGGCCCGGAGCCCTGCCCGAGGGCGGCGACGAACGCGCGGCTGACCGCCTCGGGGTCGAGGGGCCCAACCGCGGGATGGACCAGAAGCCGCAGTCGCGCGGAGCCGTCGTGGCCCTCCGCCTCGACCAGCTGGTAGTCGGCGGGGCCGCCCCCGAACCGGCCGGGGAGCACGTCCTCCAGGACGCGGATCACGTCGGACCCCAGGAACGTCATCCCGCCGGCCGTCAGCTTCTCGAAGCTCCGGATGGTGTGGAGATGGGTGCTCCAGCCTGCCGTCTCGAGCGGGCAGCCACAGCGTCGTGACGTCACGGTCGCGACGTCTCCCACCGACAGGTTGAGCAGGATCATCGGAGCCGACGAATCGATGGTCGAGATGAGCAGGGCGCCGGCCGGCAGCCCGGACGGGTGTCGATCCGGGACCTGGACGAGCGCGTGCAGATCGTGGAGCAGGTGCGTGTCGTCCGGGCCGGTCGGCGCGAGACACCCGTAGCCGATCGCGTTCGATTCGATCGTGCCATAGCAGGTGGACGGCTCGACGCCGGCCTTCCGGATCGATGCCAGCCGCGCCGCGGTGATCGGTTCCCCGACCAGCATGAACTGCGCGCCGCCGATGTCGAGCCCGGCCGCTCCCGCCGTCTGGCACAGTCGGACGGCGGCGCTCGGGAACGTCATGAGGTGGGGCGTCTCGCCCTCTCGGAGGACCCCGGCAAGCCACCGGGCGATGGGAAGCGGATCGGCGAACGGGACGTATTCCGGCCGCGGCGGCCGTCGGCCGGCCAGGATGCCGCCCCAGTGAAGGGCCCGCACGCTCCACCGGTAGCGCGGGTGGAGCTCGGGGCTCGCCGGGTCAACCTGCGAGAACCATCGGCTCGGAAAGCCGCCCATGGCGCTGTAGCGAAGGACCTGACCCACGGCGGCGCCGCCGGGCACTTGCCAGATGGCATGACGCCAGCCCAGTCCCTGTCGGGCGTCCAGGACCAGGCACTTGTCCACGGCATGGGCCCAGATGTAGGCGAGGTCGACACCCAGCGTCACGCCGCCACCTCGGCTTCCACTGGTGCGGACCGGGAAGTGCACCCTCCCCCCGGGGTTCCTGAGCCGGGCGGGATGCATGAGCACCTGCACCCCCGCCCGGACCAGGGGCCGGCGTCCCTTGTACTCGTCGACGGTGAGGTAAATACCCTGTTGAAGCAGGACCGCCAGAGCGTGCTCGACTCCCTCCAGGCGCACCAGCCGCTCAAGGTCCCCGTACGTGCAGCCGGCGAGCCGGAAGAGCTCGCGGTACGGGCTGCCATGGTGCTCGAAGACGGCGCGCCGCATTGTCGTGAGGAAGCGCGCCTGGCGGTGTTCCAGCCGGTGGAAGAGGGCGCGCCGCGCCTCGGGCGGAGTGATCCGCGTGCGGAGGAATGACGGCAGGGCTCCGAGGAATCGCGCCCCGACGACGAGATCGGCGAGCACGGAGCCTCCCATCGCCGGCGTATGATACGCGAAATTACAGGGGGTGCTCCCGATGGCGCTCCGGGCGAGCCAGGCGGGGTTTGACGGGTGCTCGCTCGCTGCAACACCGTCGAAGCTGCGGTTCTCGAGGCGCTGGCTGTGTATCCGGTCGCCTCCCTCGCCGAAGCGGCCGCCTTCCTCATCGAGGAGCGCCCGATCGCCAGCGTCCGAGCCGACCCGGACGGCTCCTCGCGGTCCCGACGCCCGAGGATGTCGACCTGGCGGACGTGCGGGGCCAGGCGCACGCGAAGCGCGCTCGAGATCGTCGCCGCCGGCGGCCATCACGTGCTGCTCAAGGGGCCGCCGGCGACCGCATGTTGCCAAGGGGGACTGGGGGAGGCCCTCGGGTTCCGGACCTCGACGATCAACGCTGGCCGCCTACCGCCTCAAAGACTGGTGTTCGATCCGCCGTCTGCGCGCCCAGGAAGCCCGCCTCAGGCCGGGGGAGCCGAGGCGTGGCGGAGTATCACTGCGAGCCTGACTCGCGCGCGTTCGAGCCGTCTCGGCCCCCAGGGGCTTTCGCTACAATGCGGTGCGGGGCTGGTGGCAGCGTGAGCACGACGCGGAAGGCGAGGGGTTCGCCCACCATCCAAAGCCCCCCCCCCGCAACCAGAGAACTCAACGGGTTACGGCCCACGCTGTAGCCCGTTGGGTTTTTCACCCAATGGGTGGCTCGTGTTCTTAGATTTGGTTGTTCGCGGGCAGATCATCGGGCACTTCGCGGACAATCCGCGTTGAGTCTGGAGCAACGGGAGATCGCTCGGCCAGACGACCGGGCCCGTGCTGGCGCCGCAGGACATAGCTCGTTCGGTAGAGCCAAGCCACTTCCCCCCTTCCTGAACGGGGCGCGACCGATGCTCACCCAATCCCCCGCAAGGCGGTTTGTTAGCAACCCGCCCGACCCAGCCCGGTGGCGCCATTCGCGGGATAGAGGTCGGAGGGCGCCTCCACCGGTTTCCGTATATACTGAACCGTGTTCGAGCGGGACGCGCGGAAGGCGCGGTTAACCGGACCAAGCATGGGGTCTCCTTCGAGGAGGCCGGGACCGTTTTCGGCGATCCGGATGCCCTCGATGGCCCGGATCTGCGTCACTCCGAGGAGAAGTCGCGATTCTTGCGACTGGGCCGAGCGGCGACTGGCCGCGTGCTCAGCGTGGCCTATACCGCGGGGAGGCGAGGCGATGGCGAGAGCATCCGCATCATCAGCGCGCGCCGGGCGAGCTGCAAGGAGCGGGCGGCCTATGCGGCGTCCCGGGATTGACTTGTCCGACATCCCGGAGGCTTCCTCCGCGCAGCTCCGAGCGATGCGACGTGTGGGGCGGCCCCCCTTGGGTTCGGCTGCCCGGCGACTGATCGCCATTCGGATCGATCCCCAGGTTCTCGACGCCGTGCGGCGTGAGGCCAGGCGGCGAGGGCTTGGCTACCAGTCCCTCATCAACGACCTCCTTGCGAAGCACGTCCGACGAGTGCGGAGCGCCTAAACCCCAGACAGCCGGGCGCCGCAGCGCCGTTGCCTCCCACGAAGCCCACGATGTCGCCGGCCGGGACGTCGAGGGACAAGCCCAAGATGGACAGTCCGCCAAGCCGGACGACCAGCCCCTGGCCCCGCGGCACGTTTAGGGCTGTCCCCGCCCGTAGGGCGGGGTCTCGGAGGACGGTCTCCGGCGGCCAGGGGGACGACCTTACCTGCACGCGCTTGGCATAGCGCTGAATGACGTCCATGTCGTGCTCGACGAAGATCGTCGTGACGCCGCTTCCCTTCAGCACCGGCACGAGCGTGTCCGTTACCGTGGATTTGGCCCGCGGACTCACGCCGCTCGTCGGCTTGTCAATCAAGGGCAATAACATACTTGGCTAACCCGGCCGGTGGGGGTTAGCATGGGCGCGCGTCAGACAGGCGAGCGTGAGCAGTCACGACTCAGTGACTTGGAACTCCGGCTTGAACGCGTCAAGCGTCTCGGTAACCTGCGCCTTCAGAATCTCAAGTATTGGTACGACAGGCGTCGTCTGATCGGTGAACGTTACGACCATGGAACTCTCGTGCTGCACCTTCACATGAAGCTCGGGATGGTCTCGCACTGGGTACACCTTACCGGGGCCAGGAGGCAGCATCGACACACGATTGGACCAAAAAATCGAATGCTCGCCTTCTTGAATGCTGAAGGCCGCGTGCAGTTCCCGGTGCTTGTCGGGATTCGAGAGTTCGGCCAACGCTGCCGTCCAGTCGCATCCGTCGCATGGCTGCAACCGCTTGATCGCGTCCACATGTCGTTGGCTGACGCCATTGAGAAAGGACTTGCGTCGCCGCGCGAAGCCGGCTTCCGTGTTCTCGATGGGGAACTGTGTGCGCTCCTGGGCTCGCCCGGAGTCCGCCTTGGCCAGTTCAAAGACGAGATAGTCCATGGCCGATCGAAGATGGTAGATCACTTCTCCCAAGAGGATGGGAACTTCAGGCGGCGGCGCACTGAGCGCCGGCAAGTTCAAGATGATGCGACCGTCACGGAATACAGCATCCCAATGGACTCTCTCAAGTTCCTGTTCGGTGAACAGCGTGATGATCCGCCGCAATTCCTCCAGGCGTTTCTCTGCCCACTCCACGCGACGATAGGCACCGTCCAGCGGATGGGCCATGTTGTGGGCTCAGGCGGTCATGCCGCCACGCGTACTCGTGCGAAGGGAAGGACTCATGCTGCCAGGTCGATCTAGCCCGCCCTGCGCTTCCGACGCCGCTGGCGCTTGTTCCGAAGCTGCCGCATGGCGCGATCGACATCACGCTTCGGCACTGACAATACGCGCCGCGTCGCTTCGACGAAGCGTTCATACGGCGTCCGTGGTTTTGGATCGCTCATGTCGTACTCTCCCCCGTCTAGGCTTCGGCGATGGCGGGACTTTGCCCGATCAATTCCTTATAGGTCAGCCGACGGCCCACGATGGTCCGCAGCACGGCGAGGAAGCGCGAGCCATCGTCAGTCTTGCGTGCGTTGAACCGGAAGGCTTGCTCGTCCAGGTAGCGGAACAGGTGAAACGGCTCGACGCTGACGTAGGTGCCCTTGATGGCGCGCTTCAGGAGCGACCAGAAGTTTTCGAGTCCATTGGTGTGAATACGACCCTTCGCATAGGACTCGGCATGGTCGATGACGCCGTGCCGGTAGTCGTGCGCCAGATCATCGTAGGACTTCAGCGCGTCCGTGAACACGTCGGCCCCGGGCTCGACATGCTGCCGGATCTCGGGGACCAGCGTCTTGCGGCGCACGTTCGGAACCGGTCGCACGCGGACGCGGCTATGGCCGTCCGGCCCGTGTCGCTCCAAGAGCCCCATGACGGCGGACTTGCCCATGCCGCCCGTGCCCGTGATCTTCGCGGCGCGCTTCCCCTTGTGCATGAAGCGGGCCTTGCCGCCGATGAAGGTCTCGTCAATCTCGACTTCCCCGCGCATCTTGTCGAAGCCGCCCAACTGCATCGCCAAGCGGATGCGGTGGAGCATGAACCACGCCGTCTTTTGCGTGACGCCGAGTGCGCGGGCGACTTCGTAGGAGCTGATGCCGTTCTTGTCGTTCACGATCATCCAGACGGCCGGCAGCCACTTGTCGAGACCAATCGGCGAATCCTCAAAGATCGTCCCGACCTTGATCGAGAACTGCTGCTGTGGATGCTTCGTCCGGCACTTCCACCGACGCTGATTGCTCAGGAAGGTGACTTCCTGGCTTCCGCACGTCGGGCACATGACCCCACTCGGCCAGCGAAGCTCGACCAGGAAGGCCAAGCATACGTCGGGGTCTGTGAAGTAGCGGATGGCATCGACCAGGGTATCGGGAGTGGCCGTCGTCTTGTCCATGCCAGTAAGGTAGCTGACGAACCCGGGTTAGTCAAGTATATTCTTGCCCAATCAAGAGGATCCGGCGGGCGGCGGGTGAACGAGAGCGCCTCCTTGGAGAAACTCAGAGCAACCGGGAGGAGGATTCATTTCGACTCCCCCACGCCGGCCGCACGAGCGCCAACGGCACTCGGCGCTCGCGGGGCCGGCCGGGCGCGCAATCCCTACTGTTTCCAGAAGTACGGTAGCGTCACCGCTGTCGCGATGGGCTGCCCCTTCTCACCTGCCAGGAAGACCAGGAGCTTCCAGTGATCGGAGGCGCTGGCGTTCTTGGCCTCGTGAATGTGCTTGCCCGGAATGGCGAAGGACTCGCGACGGCCCGATCGCGCTGCCTCCTGGATCCGCTGGAATTGCTGGAGCGGCTCCCGCCTCGTCCCGCCGTTGCCGGCGTACCACGGCGTGCTGGCCCCGCGGGCCCGGTAGCGCGCGGCGATCGTGCCGAGCCCTCTGACACCACCGATGCAGGAGCCGGCGCGCGGTCACGAGGCCGGTGTTTCCTTGCCTGGCGCGCCGGCGACGGTGTACCGTGCTGAGGCAGTAGCCGGGTATCGGGGCCGGCGGGGAAGGACACGGCGAAACGTCCGCTAGCACTTCCTGCGGTTCAGCGACCGGGATAGGATGACGCAGCCCCTGACCCACGAGGATGACCCGGGCCGCCTGGGCGGCTATCGCCCCGGTTCCGGGTTGTGGGTGAAGCTCGTTCGGAACGACCTGCTCCTGCGGCTGCGCTGGCGGGCCGAGGCGCAGGTATCCCGCGTGACCCTGTGGCTGAGCTGGGGTGCACGGGCGGTGCTCTATCGCGTGCGACCCGAATCCGGGCTCGCCAACCGCCCGCGTCAGTCCTGTTTCCTGTGCACGACGTGGAGGACCGGCAGCACCTTCCTCGGCGATGCCGTGCTCGCGGCCGTCGACCTGGATCTTTCTCGAGAGCCCTTCTACCTGAGTCATCAGCAGGCATCCCTGGGAGCCGTGCTGCGAGGGCGGAGCCTGCTCCTGTACCTCGACCGCGTCGTAGTGGCCCGGGGGACGAATCAGCACGGAATCTTCGGGACCAAGACGATGTGGACACACTTCCAGGAGGTGCTGCGTTGCCTGCGCGCGATCCCGGAGTATCGATCCCTGGGCGAGTTCGAGGTGCTGCGGTCCGTGTTCCCGGAACCGGTGTTCCTGTTCCTGACACGGAGAGACAAGTTGCGACAGGCCATCTCGTTCTACCGTGCCCAGACCTCCCAGGTCTGGCACCGAGACGATAGCGGCCGCCTGTACACCACTCCCGGGCCGGCTCGTGTCGATCCGGAGTACGACTACGTTCGCATCCGGGCGGCCCGTGAAACGATCAGGAAAGAAGAGGAGGGGTGGAGGGACTTCTTTCACAGGAACGGAATCCAGCCGCTGGAGATGAGCTATGAGGAGACCTGCGAGAACCTCCCGGCCGTCCGCGGTCGGATCCTCGAGCGGCTCGGCCACCGCGTCCAGGACGAACGGCTGGGGGGTGCCCGCTCGAAATACGTCAAGCTAGCCGACCCCAAGACCGAGGAGTGGGTTGAACGCTTCCGCTCTGACAGCGGGAAGGCCATGTAGCCCCCCTTCGGAGCGTGCGGGGGGGGGCCCAGTGAAGCCGGAAAGTACGACGAGATCAGAAACGCGAGCACGGTGAGTCTTTGTCAACAGGCCAAGAAGGATTCGCCAACTTCCAGAACGAGAGCACCTGCGTGAGCGACCAGTTCCGGTAAGAATTGGGGCAAGGGCAGCGACGGTGCCGTTGGCCCGCATCGCTCTGTCCGCCGCCGTCCAGTCTGCCCGCCGAACCGGGGAGGTGGTTCTCACCCACGTCTTCCCGAGGCCGCGCCGGGCCGCTCTGGCCCCTCCCGGTCCGGCCTACCGCGTGCTAGAGTTCGGCGGTTCCGGAATGAGCCGGCCGGGCTGACGGCGAGGCCGCGAAAGGGGGGCATTGAAACAGGTCTTGGGCCGCCTCCGTTCGATTGCAGCTCGCGTCGCGAGCCGTGCACTGGCGCGACGGGGAAGACCGATGCCGGCTGCCGAACACCACGCCGACCTACCATTCATCTTCATCATAGGCTTCAACAAGACCGCCACCACCTCGCTCCACACGTTCTTCGCAAGCAACGGGTTTCCGAGCGTTCACTGGGACCGCGGAAAGCTTGCGAGGCGCATGGTCGAGAACTGCCTGGATGATCGCCCGATCCTCGACGGCTACGACCAGGAGTTCCGAGTCTTCTCGGACATGCAGGCCCAGTCCAGCCGCATCCGCATCGAAGCAAACCAGTATTTCCGTGTGCTCGATCGCGACTATCCAGGCGCGTACTTCATCTTGAACACCCGCGATCTCGACAAGTGGATCAGCAGCCGCTCTTCCGACTTCGTGACGCCGCACGGGGCGACAAATCTGGAACTGGAGATGCGCAGGCTGGGTAGCACCGACCGACAGGAGGCGGTGCAGCTCTGGGCACGGGAGCGAAACACATTCGAGGCAGAGGTCCGGCGATACTTTCGGCACAACCCGAAGTTCTTGGAAATCGACATCACCGATCCTGACCTGCCGCACCGTATTTCTCGACTCATTGGCAGGACGATGGACGCGGAACATTGGAAGCATATTCGGACGAATTGAGTGTGGGGCGCCATCGCCCCGTGTCACCGCTCTGGGATTGTCGAAACCGCGGATCGGCGTGATCTGCTGCCCGTCAACCGCACAGGCATGCGACAATACGCCCGTTCTCTCGGCCACGTACGATTCCATCGCCCGGGTGCTGACCCTTCTCGCCGCCGGGGTGGATGTTCGCGTAGCGTCGGGCCACGTCTGCGACATCACCTCGCCGGGTACGGCCGACTTGCTAGATGAGGTATTCGCCGCGAAGAGCGCGGCGGCGCATCGACTCCACACCGCCCATCGTGCTCGGCTGCGGGCGCACCTTGATCATGATCGCGCGGCCGTCGCGGCGGTAGCGGACCGTCACGCCGCCGCCGTGGTACGACCGGAGTGACTGTCGAGCGCCCTGTCGGAGCGGAAGGTCCCTGTTCGGACATCCTGTCCCTTCTGCGTAGACGGGCCGCTGCCCACCCGGAGCGGACAGCGATCGAAGCTGAGGACGGCGAGGTGCTGACCTATGCCGCGCTCCTGGCGCGGACCGAGGGGCTTGCCGCTGCTCTGCGCTCGCGCGACGAAGTCAGGCAGGGGGGCAGTCGGATCGGGATCGTCCTGCCCAATGGCCTAGCGATGTCGCAGGCTCTGCTGGCCGTCAGCTGTGTCGGAGTCGCCCTCCCCTACAATCCAGCCTATACCGAGCCGGAATTCGAGGCCTACTTCCGAGACATGGCCCTCGACGCCCTACTGACGCGCCCCTCCTTCGTACCCACGGCCGTGCGGGTGGCGGCGCGACTTGGCGTGCCGGTGCTCGACCTCGATGTGGTGGGACAGGAAACACGGGACGCGAATGATCTCTCAGCCCCCGCACCCGATGCCATCACGATGGTGCTCTTGACCTCCGGATCGACTGGAAGGGCGAAACGAGTGCCGCTGAGCCACGGCAATGTCTGCACTTCCGCCCGCCATGTCAGCCGTTCGATGGGCCTCGGCCCCGACGATCGCTGCCTCAGCATGTGGGAGCTCTACCATATCGGTGGACTGGTCGATCTGCTGCTCGCTCCGCTCGATGCAGGCAGCACCGTCATCGCGACCGCCGGCTTCGACGCACCCCGGTTCTTCGACCTTCTCGACCGCGCCCGCCCGACCTGGTTCCAGGGAGTGCCGGCGACGCTCGGCGAGATCGCGCTCCATGCGCGCCGCGCCGGCATTGACCCGCGCGGATCGAGCTTGCGGCTGCTCCGGTCGGTTGCCGCCGCGTTGCCGCCGGCGTTGATGTCGGAGCTCGAGACCCTATTCGGCGTGCCCGTCCTTCAAACCTTCGGCATGACCGAGGCTGGCCCACTGATCACCTCTACAGCGCTTCCTCCGGCCGAACGGGCGGCAGGGTCGGTCGGCCGGTCGTGTGGCACGGAAGTGAAGATCTTCGCACCGGACTGGACGACAATCATCGACGGGACGGAAGGCGAGGTCGCAGTCCGGGGCCCGAACGTGTTCGCCGGATACGAAGGCGATTCGGCCGCGAACGCCGAAGCCTTCCGCGACGGCTGGTTCCGCACCGGGGACCTCGGACGCCTCGATGCGGCCGGAAACCTCTACCTGACTGGCCGCATCAAGGAACTGATCAACCGCGGTGGCGAGAAGGTGAGCCTCCGGGAGGTCGATGATGCTCTCCTCTGCCATCCCGCGATCCGCGAGGCGGCGGCCTTTCCCCTTGCGCACAGGACCCTCGGTGAAGACGTCGCTGCCGCCGTTGTGTTGCAGCCCGGCGCCGCTGCAACGCCGGCCGAATTGCGAGTGTTTGTCGCCGGGCGACTCGCCGGGTTCAAGGTTCCGCGCACCATCATCTTTCTTGACGTACTGCCCCGCAATGCCGTCGGCAAGATCGATCGCCGCGCCATCGCGCAGGAAGCGGGAGGTCTGCCGGCGACGCAATCGGCGGACCTTACCAGGCTTTCCGGATCCGAAGCGCAGATCGCCGCAATCTGGGTGCGCGAGCTAGACCTGCGGGCGATTGGGCTGGACGACGAGTTCGCCACCCTCGGCGGCAATTCCCTCTCCGCGCTCCGCGTGCTCCTCGCCATCGAGAAAGAGCTTGGCAAAGCCCTACCGGACGACGCCATAGCCAACAACACGACGGTACGGTCGCTTGCGCGCGCTCTGTCGAGTCGGGATGCCGGCGACGTCGCGAGGTCCGCGGACGCGGCTGGAACGCTCTCCCAGTCCGAGCGGCAACAGATTCTCGCCATTGCCGGCACCGGCGCCATCCCGGCGCTCGCGCCAGGCTCCACCCTGAAGGTCGTCAACCGCGGCGGAACGCGGCGGCCGCTGATCTGGTTCTTCAATTCCCCGAGCCGTGAGATGAAGGTCATGTCCCAATGCCTACCGCCGGACCAGCCGCTCTACGGCGGCTTCTCGGGCGCAGGGATGTTTGACTGGAACGACAGCAGGCGGATGTCCGGCATCGCGGAGCTGTACGCTGCCGAACTCCTCGACCGGTTCCCACACGGCAGCTTCGCGATCGGCGGGAACTGCCAAGGGGGCCGGGTCGGCTGGATGGCCGCCAAGCTCTTACAAGAGGCAGGACGCGAAGTGGATGCGCTCTGTTTCCTCGAGTTCTCGGATCCCGAGCTTACGCAGTTCGACGGGCGCCTCTTGATGATGTTCGGTAAGCAGAGCGTAAGTCGCCACTACCGCCCTATCCGATGGGGCCGGCCAGGTTGGGATACCTCCTTCAGCCACCGGCCGGTCGTGTCCTGGATCGACGGGGTGCATGGCGGCTTTTGGCGCGACGAAACGGTCCCGGGACTGGTCGACGTGCTCCTCAGGTTCCTGGACGGCAGGCCGGTCCGGCGAAACACGCTGGACTCGACCCTGGGCCGCGCCTTGATGTTCATCCACAGGAGTCCCCATCTGTTTCGCCTCTACTGCGCCTGCCATGAGATCAAGACGAGGCTCCGGTCCGGGAACCGGTTCGGGCTCCGACGTGCGCGGCCTATCGTGCACCGGGCAGACCAACGGCTCTCGCAGCATCCAGCCGAGGCTCGAATCAGCGTCGGCGGTAGGAGGCGACAAACGTGGACGAACCGCTTGCGAGGCCTCCGTGCAGCGTTTGCGAAGCCATCCCGGCGCCGAGTGGCCCGCGACGATTTCCCCTATGAGCTTTCGGTCGCCGCGATCTTCAGGGACGAGGCCCGGTTCCTGAGCGAATGGCTTCATTTCCACGACGGCGTTGGCGTCGATCACTTCTTTCTCTACGACGACGACAGCTCCGACGATTTCCTGGCAATTCTCGGCCCCTGGATCTCAGCCGGCAAGGTCACCCTGATCGACGGCAGGGGAAAGGACCAGGTGTCGGCCTACGATGACTGCATCCGCCGCTTCGCCGACAAGTCTCGCTGGATCGCCTTCATCGACCTCGACGAATTCCTCTTCTCGCCGAAGTCGCGCGACCTGAAGCACGTCCTGCGTAACTACCGGGATCTGCCGGCGATCTTCGTGTATTGGGTGCTCTACGGATCGTCCGGGCATGTCTCACGCCCCGATGGCTACGTGATCGATTCCTACACGCGCTGTCTGGACCTCGAGGCCGCCGGCGCCGAGCGGTTCGATCACGGCCGGGACGAGAACTATGTGACGGGATGGGCGCGCGACGGGAAGTCGATCGTGAATCCGCGCAGCGTCGTCAAGATGGGTGCGCATGTCCCACGGGTCCTGAGATCGGGCGAGGTGGTCGACGAAAACCGCAGGCCGGCCCTGCGCCGTGGCGGCGCCAGTCCGATCACCTGCGACTGGCTGCGGATCAATCACTATTGGTCGAAGTCGATCGAGGACCTGAGCGAGAAGGTGGAGAAGGGCGACATATTCGATCGTGCCCGCCCACCGCGCAGGCTCGAGACGTGGCTCAGGCGTGAGGCGTGCTTGAACGTAACCCGCGACGAATCGATCCGGCTGATCTGGGCGGAGATCAGGAAGGAACGGGGTCTTTAACTAGGCCGCGCGGCTGGCCGAGATTCGAGTGTGACGTTCTGTGGTCATCCAGGACGACATCGGGAAGATACCGGAGGAGAATCACGTGTGCTTGCTTCCGGTGCCCAGCTTCGTGCCGATGTGGGGGCGCAGATAGCGGCCACCAGGGACGTCCCGCTGCGATAGGGTCCCCGCGATGACGAGCGGCACCGTGCCGTGGGCGGCGATCCGGCCGTGGAGAAGCGCGGCCGGCGACTCTTTGCTCATTCCGTGGCCTGCTAGCGCGTGATTCCCCAGCGGCGCCGGAGGCCCTGCGCGATCCGACGGGGGACCAGGTAGACGATGGCCGAGCGGACC
The DNA here is from genome assembly GCA_044867785.1 of Candidatus Rokuibacteriota bacterium. GTDB lineage: Bacteria > Methylomirabilota > Methylomirabilia > Rokubacteriales > DASRDR01 > DASRDR01. The sequence continues at coordinate 15,963 of JBIOVM010000175.1, forward strand.
AGTCCAAGGTAGCAGTGGACGTCGTACGGCGAGAAGTAGCGTAACTGGACCACGATCCGGTCACGCTCCGCGGCACGGCGATGCACGCGGACGACCGAGGGCCCGGACTCGGACCTGCTGACCAGCACCTTGGGGACATTGGCGCACGGGAACTTCTCCGCGACCCGGCGAAAGAGATCGTAGTCCTGGGCCAGGTCCACGCTCTCGTCGTAATAGCCGACGGCCCGCAGCACACTTGTCCGCATCATGCAGGTCGGATGGCTGAAGGCCGTCCGGTAGCGCATCCGGCGTCGAATGGCGCCCCAGTGCTCCGGATAGTGGGTGTGGAACAGCGTGCGTCCGTTCGCGTCGACGTGACGCGTGAAGCCCCCGACCAGCGCTACCTCGGGATGGGCCTCCAGGTACGCCAGCTGGGTGGACAGCCGGTCTCCGAGATCCAGGTCGCCCGCATCCTGGCGAGCCACGTAGGTGTACGGTCGGGAAAGGACATAGCGTAGACCGACGTTCAGCGCGGCGGTCACGCCGCGGTTGACGGGCTGGCGGAGTAGCACGACCGGATGGACGTAACGCGCTGGATCGATGAGGGTCGGAGGGATGCTGCCGTCATCGACCACCACGATGTCGAGGTCGGAACCCTGGGCATCGACCGAGTCGAGCGTACGGGCCAGATCCTCGACGGCGTTGTAGACAGGGATCAGCACGGCCAGGTTGGGGACGCGTCGACAGGGATCGCTTCGGAGGCGGCCCTGACCGATCGCAAGTGGCACGGATGCTAGTATAACCAGCGCGCCATGACATCCTATCGCGTCGTCGTCGGGGCCACCTCTGGTCTCGTGAGCGGCGTCGACGTCTTCGCCGGCCATCTGGTGCGGGGGTTGCTGAGGCTGGGAATGTCCGCGCACATCCTGACGACCTTCCCCCCTCACAGGACAACGACTCATCCCATGGCGTTCCCCCGGGACCTGCCGGTGGCCAGGCTTCCGGTAAACCTGCGGGCCAGCTGGCCGGCGCGCTGGCAAGCGATGATGAGCTACCTCGAGGCGCAGGCTCCGTGCGTCTACATCCCCAACTCCGACTGGGGCCACTCCTGCGTCTGTTCCCGGCTCAGTGAAACTGTACGAGTCGTGGGGATCGTCCATAGCGACGATCCCGTTCACTACGAACACGTGGCCCGCCTGGGAGCGTACTGGAACGCGGTGGTCACCGTGAGCGATGCCATCGCCCTCCGCGTGACACGGCTCCTGCCGAGCCACGCTGCTCGGATCGCCACGATCCCCTATGGGGTGCCGATTCCCGATCAGCTCAGCGAGCAGCGGTTCACGGACAGCGGGCGGCTCCGCGTGGTGTACGCCGGGCGACTGGTGCAGGCGCAGAAGCGTGTCCTCGATCTGCCAAGAATCGTCAAGCGGGCGCTGGAGCAGGGTGTCGACATGGAACTGCTCGTGGCCGGCGCGGGAGACGACGAGCGCCGGCTGCGAGCGGACTGTGACCTCCTCGTGAATCGCGGCGTGGTGCGGTTTCTCGGCACCCGGCCCAACGCCGAGGTGTTGCGTCTGTTCGAGTCCGCTGACGCCATGCTCCTGCCGTCCGAGTTCGAGGGGCTTCCCGTGAGCGTGATCGAGGCCATGGGCCGAGGATGCGTCCCGGTTGTCTCCGATGTTGCCAGCGGCATTCCGGAACTCATCGAGGACGGCGTCTCTGGCTATCGCGTCAGGCTCGGCGACGTTCCCGAGTTCGCGCGGCGGCTCGCTATCCTGTACCGCGACCCGCCGGCGCGCCGCGCCATGGGGTTCGCCGCGCACCGGGCGGTGCTTCGTGGCGGCTACCGCGTCGAGGACATGGTCGGTCGCTACGCGGAATTGTTCGAGCGCGTCGACACGGAGGCGCGCTCGGGCGCCTACCGACGGCGGCCCGGCCCGATCGTGCCGCGTCCGGGCCTCTACAGCGCCAGGTGGAAGGCGCGGCTGCCTGGCCCTGTGCGGGCGATCGGACGGCTCGGCGAGCGCGCCGTCCGTGCCCTGGCTTCCCGCGCGCGAGCACTGCGGGACAGGTGGCCGGGCTCCTAGTCGACGCCTCGCACGGCCGAGCGTCCGTCAGCCAGGAGCGAGCGATAGTCCGGCGGCAACAGGGCGGTGGTCATTTCGGGGGCCAGTCTCACTGACCCGCGGGGACGGGTGCGCAGGAGATAGCACACCGCGTGAGCCCACAGAGGCGGTGGAAGGATCGCCTGCAGCGCCCAGAGCTCCGGGGAGGGCAGTTGCTCGCTCTGCGCGTGGTCGTGAGCGCTCGTCAAGGTGCCGGCGACCACGACCGGGCGCCACCGCTGCCTGCGCCCGGGCCGGCGCCGAGCAGGGGATCCAAGGCTCGTTGTGGGTGCCAGAACGTAAGCCAGGAACGAGCGCCCGCCAGGAACCCGCGAAAGGGCGTCCCGTAGCCAGCCGAGCAAGGGCCGAAGGGCCGACGCCCGCAACAAGCCCACGAGCGCCGCCGTCCCGCTGCCGCCGATCAACGGGACCTCCTGAATCTGATCTCGCGACCAGTCTGGAATGGGCGGGGCCGTGACCGATGCGGCCCGGGTCGTGGCCTCTCGAGCCAGGGTATCGAGGACGACTTCCCAGCGCGCGGACTCGGCGGGGTAGCTGAACCCGCGAATCGCCGCCGCGACCAGCACGGGAACCCCGGCGACCTGCACGAAGCCCGTTCCCTGGAGCACCAGCTGGCAAAGCGCCCGGTCGATGGCGCCGGGCTCCAGCCGAGAGCCGGCGCGGATGAAGGACACGCATTCCTCGGTGGTCGTAGAAACGGCAGTGGCCGCCGTTTTCCAGGCGTTCGTCTGCGATCGCAGACGTGTTGTCCCGGAGACGCGCGAGCCTCTCCGCCCTTGCGACAGGATCGTCACGGCGACCGGCTGATCCGCGACCGTGGCGAGCGTTCGCCGCAGCTTGCCGCGCTCACCGCGCCTGGCGAGAACGAACAGCTCGACTCCATTGCGCTCCGGCTGCCGTCGATCCAGCTGCGGGCGAGAGTCGGGCCGCCTGGAGCTGTGTCTGACCGCTCGGGCCATGAGGGCCCGGTAGTGAGCCTCCATCTGCTCCGCCACCTGCCGGTGATCGAAGCGCTTCTCCGCCCGGACCCGCGCTGCGGAGCCCAGCCGCCTTCGCAACGGGGCATCCCCGGCCAGGCGGACGATGGCAGCGGCGAGTGCCAGCGGATCGCCCGGGGGGATGATGATGCCGCTCTCGCCATCGACGACGTACTCCGGCATGCCTCCGGCATTCGTCCCGATCACCGGGATGCCGGACGCCATGGCTTCGACGCAGGTGAAAGGCGCGTTGTCGTAGTACGAGGGCACGACCGCGATGTCGGACTCCTGGTAGACCGTGGCCACGCCACCGAGCGGCACGGGGCCCTCGAACCGCACGCGGTCGTCGAACGAACGGTCGGTCCGGTCGGCGAGCAGGAGCGAATCGCGGCCCACGATCCGGAACTCCACCGCGGGATTCCGGGCCAGCACCAGGGGAATGGCCTCCAGAAGGACATCCGCGCCCTTCCGCTGATCCAGGCGGCCGACGAAGCACACTCGGACCCGGTCGTCTCGCCGAGAGCCAGGCCTGAAAACGGACAGATCGACCGGAGAGGGAACGATCTCCACTTCACGGGCCAGGCCGAAGAACGTCACCGCGCGGTCCGCGAGATCCTGGCTGGCCGTGGTGAGACCGTCCGCGCGACCCATGAGCATGCCTTCCAGCACGGCCACCGAATCGGTGTCCAGAGCCGGCCACGGCTGAAAGCGCATGGCGGCGAGCATGGACAACGGGGTGTACAGCCGCACGGTCTTGGGGCCGTGCCAGCGTAGCGCCGGCCAAAGGCCATCGGCCGCGTAGTCGGCGAGATCGATCACGTCGAAGGGCCCGTGCGCTTGCTCGACTTCCTGCAGCTGCCGGGAGGCCGCCAGGCTCCAGAAGAATACCGCCGGACCCACGGTGAGCTGCCCCGCCAAGGCGAGCGCTTCGAACGATCGGCGTTCGCTCCTTGGACGGGGTGCAATCCGGATGACGTCGGCACGGCCATCGAGCTCCCGCCGGGCGGAGGGCGTTCCGAGCGCGATGATGGTCACCCGGTGCCCTGCCTCCACGAGCCCGCAAGCGAGACGGTAGGTGTACGTCGCCATGCCTCCGTAGGCGGAATCCGGCGGGTACTCGCGGCAGATCAGGGCAACGCTGAGCTTGCCCGGCGCGGGCCGGGTCGCCGGCTCGGGCGGAAGCTGCAGCACCAGGCCTTCGAGCCGCTGCAGGACTGCCGCCGGATCAGGTACGACTCCACCATCGCGGACTGCTTGCACGCAGCGATCGAAGTAGGCGCGGAACATCCTCAGAGCCATGGTAGATCGGCTCGATCACGAGCCAGGCCGTATGCTAACCCCAAACGACAAGTGAGTGTTACGGTGGATCAATCGCCTCCGGGCGAGGATGGCGAGCCTGGGCCCATCCCGAGAGCGTCTCCGACTTCCGACCGAACTCTAAGCGGCCTGTCCGGCAAGGAGTGCGATCAGGGACACCAACTCGTACGCGTGGACCGGCTTGGCGAGGTGGCGACATCAAGAACAACGCCTGCGTCGGGGACCAGGCCTGTCAAGGCAACGCGGGTGTTGTTGGGAATGGCGCCTGCGTCGGGGGGGACGCCTGCGCGTCAAACACGGGCGACATCAAGAACAACGCCTGGGTCGGGGACCAGGCCTGCTTGAGCAACGCGGGCGCCACGATTTCGAACCACGCCTGCGCCGGCGACGGCGGCTGCCACCTAAACACGGGCGCCATCGGGCCCGGCGCCTGCGTCGGGCTCAACGCCTGCTTCTTCAACGCGGGCGCCAAGATTGGGCCCGGCGCCTGCGCCGGGGAGGCCGCCTGCCACCCAAACACGGGCGACATTGGGCCCGGTGCCGCGTCGGAGTCGAAGCCTGTCTGAACAACTCCGGCACCATCGGGCCCGGCCAGTGCATCGGCGACGGGGTGTGCCAGAACAACACGGCCGACATCCCGTAGGCGACGCCCGAAGTGCCGGTCTGATCTGACTGGCGACCTCCGCGTTCGGACCGACCAGATGCAGAAGTCGATGGCAGCCCTTCAGCGTGCGATCCGCCCGCCCGCGCGGCGCTCCTCAGACGCGCGGCGGATCCGTGGCGCGATCCCAATTGCGATGCTTGCCGACCGCGCCGATGAACGCCCGGACCTCGCGCACGATCGCCCAGTCGGCCCGATCGTCGGTCGGCACGCCGGCGGCGGTCGCGACCTCTCTGCCGGCCCCGACGAGGAGGATCGGCTTGCAGTGCCGGTACTGGTCCCGGAGGAACTCGCGCGCGTGCCCCAGCGCAGCGAGCGCCGTAGCCGCCTTCGGACCGTCCGGCACCACGACGGCGTCGAAGAGCACGGACGGCATCGTCTCGAGCGTGCCGTCGGGCTCCACTGTGTCCCCGTCGGCGCTCTGGATGGCGGCGAGCCGGGGCCCGACGAGGCGGACGACCGCCTCCGCGGCCGTCAGGGCCTTCTGCGTCGTGGCCACCGAGTCGCCGTCCACCCCGGGCGCCACGAGGATCGCGATCCGGCGCCCGCGGATACCGCCGTCACCCGGCCGAGCGGTCAGGGACAAGGCCGGCGATCGGCTCACGTCGGGCGCCGGCGGCTCGATGACGCGCGGCATGGGCCGCGGGAACGCCAGCCCGAGCGCGTCGGCGACCGGCTTGGCCAGCTCGTCCGAGACGTTCCGGAGCATGGAGACCGTCCGGTCGCGGATCGCGGGGACCTGGACCTTGGTCAGCTCGAAGCGGAAGGCCCGGATGATGTGCGCCTTCTCGTACGCGGTCTGGCTGTTCCAGAAAAGGGTGGCCTGCGAGTAGTGGTCGGCGAACTTCTCCGGCTTCCCCCGCACCTTGTCGGCCTCGATGGGCTCGGGGAAGCTCGTGAACCCGCGCGTCCCCATCTGGAACGGGCAGCCGCCGCCGAGCGAGTTGGGCTCGTAGGCCACGCGGCCCCGGTGGACGGCCTGGCGATGGAAGCCGTCGCGCTGGTTGTTGTGCGCTTGGGCGACGGGCGCGTTGATGGGGATCTCGTGGAAGTTCGGGCCCCCCAGCCGGAGGAGCTGGGTGTCGAAGTAGGAGTGGATGCGCCCCGCCAGCAGGGGGTCGTTGGAGAAGTCGATGCCAGGCACCAGGTTCTGAACGCCGAACGCGACCTGCTCGGTCTCGGCGAAGAAGTTGTCGGGGTTCCGGTTCAGCACCATGCGGCCCACGGGGGTGACGGGCACCAGCTCCTCCGGCACGATCTTGGTCGCGTCGAGGACGTCGAAGCCGAACCGGTTGGCCTGCTCCTCGGTGAAGATCTGGAATCCGAGCTCGTACTCGGGGAACACGCCGGCCTCGATCGACTCCCACAGGTCGCGGCGCGTGAAGTCCGGATCCGCGCCCCCGATCTTCACGGACTCGTCCCAGTCCAGCGAGTGCGTGCCGGCCACCGGGGTCCAGTGGAACTTGACGAAGTGGGACGCGCCCCCGGCGTTGACCAGCCGGAACGTGTGGACCCCGAAGCCCTGCATCATGCGGAAGCTGCGGGGAAGCGCGCGGTCCGACATGACCCACAGCAGCATGTGGGTCGACTCCGGCATCAGGGAGACGAAGTCCCAGAAGGTGTCATGGGCGCTCGCCGCCTGCGGCATCGCGTGGTGCGGCTCGGGCTTGAGCGCGTGCACCAGGTCCGGGAACTTGATCGCGTCCTGGATGAAGAAGATGGGGATGTTGTTCCCCACGATGTCGAAGTTCCCCTCGTCCGTGTAGAACTTCGTGGCGAACCCCCGCACGTCGCGCGGCGTGTCGATGGAGCCGCGCTCGCCCTGGACGGTCGAGAAGCGCACGAAGACGGGGGTCTGCTTGCCTTTCTCCGACAGGAAGGCGGCGCGCGTGTACTTCGCCTGCGACGCGTAGCACTCGAACACGCCGTGCGCGGCGGAGCCGCGGGCGTGGACGATCCGCTCGGGGATGCGCTCGTGGTCGAAGTGGGTGATCTTCTCCCGGAGGATGAAGTCTTCCAGCAGCGCGGGGCCGCGGAGGCCGGCCTTGAGGGAATTCTGGTTGTCGGCGACCGGCTGGCCGAAGTTCGTCGTGAGCCCGCGGCCGGCGGAGTCGACCCGCACGCGGTCGAGCGGCGCGTTGGTGGGATTGAGGCCGGATTCCGCGGGGCTACCCGTCTTCGGGGACTCGGTCTGCTCGGTCAGCGTGCTGGCGGTGACCGAGGCGTCGGCGGGCTCGGCGGTCGCGCCGGGCTTCGGCTTCCGGGAGGCGTCGCCGATCTCGCCGGGCTTGGACCGGTTGAAGGGGAAGGCCGCCGCCAGCGCTTGCGTCTTCTGCATCTTCGCCACGGCGGGGTCGGCGCCGTCGCCATTCGGGCCACGGGGCCCTCGGCGCGGGCCGCTGACGGTCGACTTGGCGGCGCCCTTCGCCGAGGACGGGGACTTGCGTGTCTTGGCCATGGATGTATGCCTCGCATCAGCGAGCGCGGCAGCGCCGCCCTCGGTTGTGGTTGAGCGGAGTGCGGGCCGCCCGCGGCGAGCCGCTGGAGACTTCATACGGCCGGAGCGAGGACGATCTTCGTGCAGTCGTCCGTCTTGTCGTTCCACATCCGGTAGGCGTCGGGCGCGCGAGAGAGCGGGAGCCGATGGCTCACGACGAACGCCGGGTCGATCTCCCGAGCGCGGATGCGCTCGAGCAGCGGACGGAGGTACCGGTGGACGTAGAGCTCGTCCGGCGACCGCTCGACGGTGACCGTGCGCTCGACGTGGAGGCCGCGGCCTCCGGCCAGCGTCGGCATGTCCGGGCGGCGCTTCGTCGTGTGCGGCGGCCGCGGCCGGGACCACACCCACAGCGCGCCCACGCGAGGAAGACGACGAGGAGCGCTGCGGGCCCGCTGGCCTGACGGGTGACCCGTCCGAGCCCGGGCTCATGCGCTGCGGACAGTACCGTCCGACCGGTCGGGTACGGGACGGTCGAGGTCCGTTCGGGGGTCATGTCCGGGGTCATCGTCGGTACTCCCTTCCTGAGTCTGGGGATCGGCCCCGCACGAATCGCCGGGGAGCACGCTGTCCAGCGTGCTGACCACCACGCGGATGTCGGTCGGGGTGGCGAGCTCCCGCTCGCCGGAATCGGACGGGAGCGGGATGTCGAGCGCCTGCGCGATCCGCTCCAGCAGCGCCACCGTCTTCGTCGATTCCTGCTCCGCCAGCAGGTTGACCTGGAGGTCGAGGTGGGCCCGGCGCTCGCTCTGCCGGGTGAGGTTGTTCTGGCTGACCAGGACGAAAACCGACAGGAAGATCGCCTCCAGGGAGACGACCAGCGTGAGGAAGCTGAACGGAAACGGATCGATGGGCCGCCAGCCGGGCGCGAGCCCGGTATTCCAGATCAGCCATCCCGCGAACCACACGACGTGGAGCCCGGCGAACCATCCCGTGCCGGCCGTCCGCGCGATGGCGTCCGACAAGCGCGCCGCGGCCGTCTGTCGCGCTCGATCCGCGGCCTCGAGCTGGGCGATCGCCTCGACGTTCCGCGCCAGGAGCGGGGAGGCCGGCCCGCGGCCATTCGGCGATCCCTCCCGTGGAGTCGGCATCGGAGAATGCGGCCGGCGCAGGTCGGCTCCAGCCTGCGCCGGCCGGTGTGCTCTACCCAATCCCGCGCCGGTTGCGCCTCAGCGGCTGACGCCGAGCTTCTCGCGCGTCTGATCGTCCAGGCGGCCGCTCTCCGTCAGCTTCTGGTCCTTCTGGAACGCCTTGAGGGCGGCCATGGTCTTCGGGCCCATGATCCCGTCGACCGGGCCGGGGTCCATGCCCTTGTCCTGGAGCGCCTGCTGGACCGCCTTCACCTGCTCGGAACCGGCCCCGCCGCCTGCGCTCATGCCGGAGGGCGACCCCTTGGTGCCCGTCGCCGTGCCCGCGCCCGAACCGGCGCCGGAGCTCGGCGTCGAGCTGGTCCCGCCGCTCGGCACACTCGTGCCGGACTGACCCATGGTCGTGCCGGACTTCGCCTTCCCCGTCGCGCCAGCGCCCGTCCCGGCGGGCGGGGTCGCCGGCTGCGTGGTCGACCCGGGCTGGGTCGCCGACGAGCCGGGCTGCGAGCTCGGCGCGCTGCTCGAGCCGGACCCGGTCTGCGCGAGCGCCGGCGCGATCATCGCACCGACGATCCCTGTTGCGGCCGTGAGCGCAATCCATCGTGATGTCATGTTCCTGTTCCTTTCTGGAGCTAGTCGCTCCGGCCTGATCTGCGGACCTCCCGGTCGAATCTCGGGAGGATCGCCTTGACGAACGTGTTCTGGATGAGCTCGACGATGGCCTGGACGGTGCTGGTGTTCGGATTGTCGAGCCGCCCGGAGATGTCGACCTCGGTGCCCACTTCCTTCCGGGGGACGCACTTCGTCACCTTCCCGACGCCGGGAACCACCTGCTCGGAGAGCTTCCGCATGGCGCTCTTGTCGCAGTCCTGCGCGGGGTCGGAGGAAGCCGGTATAGCGAAGCCAACGACGGTCACCAGGACGGGTGCGTGACGCCATACGAGTCCAGCCTTGCTGCAAGCAAGCTGCCCGCGATGACTTCGCAGGCGTGGGTTGGCTGAATCGCGAGTTCGAGGTCTCTCGCGCCGACAGAAGGACGAAGCGCCGTCACATTGGCGCGCGGCTAGCGCTCGCTGAATCCTCGCCCCGTAACACGGGCCTCGCACCGAGAGCCGGCAATTCGGACCCTCGGCCGGCGGCCGCGGGAGACTCGGCGACGGCAAGGCGGCGCTCGTGGATCCCCCCACCGTCTCGTCCGAGCCGCCGACGTGGAGTCATCGGCGTACCCCCGGTGGCTCCGGACCTCGGCCGGTGGCCAAGCGTGACGGCGACGAGTGGACGCTCGCCGTGGACATCGGCGGCACGGGGGTTACTAGCTCGGGTGCTCGGCGCCGCCGACCTCGCGCCGACGCGGCCCCCAGACCACGACATCGAGCCGCCGCGCGTACGCCGTCATCGTGGTTGCGCCGGCAACGCGATCCCGGCGGCGGTGGAGATCGTGTTCCGGAGAATCTTCGCGTCGACGGGTTGGAGCGACCACGGCGCATGGTGGATCTCGGTTCGATAGGACGCAGGCCCTCCAGGCGAAAGGGCGTGATCGAGACCCGTGCCGTCCCCGTGTGGCACTCGAGCGTGAGCCCGCCGGGAATGAGCGGGCGCAGATGCTCGGGATCGACCGGCCAGTGGGCAAAGAGCCGATCGCGCCACCGCTGCGCCATGACCCACGGCTGGGACGGCAGCGGCCAAGGTCGGTGCACGTGGACCTCCGAGATCTTTCGGGCGCCGCCCGTGCGGTCGGATGGCCGCTCACGGGACATCAAGTCAGGGTTTCCCCGGAATAGGAGCCTGGTGCAAGAAGTACCGCGGCGAGCCGAAGCCGGAGGCGGCGCGCCGGGTGGGCGATGCGCCGCCGCTTCCGAGGTGCCGGCTGTCACGAACCCGATCCACTTCCGGGGTCTCGTGCCGCGTTGTCACCGTGTCGTCGCGATGTCAGCGTGACGCCGCCGGACGCCGTCGGAAGCGGCGGGCAGTGTGATGCGTGTGTTCAGGCGACGACGCTCGTCGGAGGGAGGTGCGGGCGGCGCCTCACACCCGCAGCCTCGCCCACGATCGAACGGTGGCGCTCGGCCGCGACGCGACCAGGAAGGTAGGCGTGCCAGGGCCTCTGGCTAGTGGCACGGCTCTTGCCTGATCCCCGGGTGCAGGTTCCAGGCGAGCATGCGTATGCGGTTGTCCAGCAGGCTCTGCATCAACGCCCGTCTCAGCATGACGCCAGGGAGCGGTAGGTCCCACCCGATGTTCGACGGCTGGCGCGTGAGCCCCCGGCCAGCCGGTTTCCTCCCCCTCGCCGGCGGCGCGCGACTGCGTCGCCATGCCGGGAAGGTTGAGTGCGACGTCGGCACTTTCGAATACTCCGATCGACGAAGGAGAGGTCCATGAAGGACGAGGAAGTCCGCGAGTTGCTGTACCAGGCCCTCGAGACCGAGCTGGGGGGCGTGCAGGTCTACCAGACCGCCCTCCGCTGCGCCGTGAACGAGGATCTCAAGAAGGAATGGGAGGAGTACCTCGAGCAGACGGAGAACCACGTGCGCGTCGTGGAGAACGTGTTCTCGCGGCTCGAGCTGGACCCAGCGGTGGAGACTCCCGGGCGAATGATCGTCCGCCACCTCGGCGAGTCCCTGGTGAAGGCGATGGAGATGGCCCTCGAGGGCGGCAAGCCCGAGGCGGCCCAGGTGGTGGCGGCGGAATGCATCGTGCTCGCCGAGACCAAGGACCACCTGAACTGGGAGCTGATCGGCGAGCTCGCCAAGAAGGCGAAGGGCGAGAAGGGCGCGGCGCTGAAGGAGGCGCACAAGGAGGTCGAGGAGGAGGAGGACGAGCACCTCTACCACACGACCGGCTGGACCCGGGAGCTGTGGATCGAGGCTCTGGGGATGCCGGCCGTCCTGCCGCCGCCCGAGGAGGAGAAGGAAGTGAAGACGGCCATCGGGGCCGCCCGCGCCAAGCGCGCGCGCAAAGACATGCTGTAGGCGCCGGCCATGGCCCAGAAGCGCACGACGCACAGGAGCGGGGCCGGGACGAAGCTCTACGCCAAGCGGTCGAAGACGGGGCAGTTCACCGACATCCAGACCTACAAGCGCGCCCATGGCAGCGACGTCAAGCGGCGCGCCAAGACCGAGGGCGGCCCACGGGCGTCCAGGACGCGCCGGGGCGCCGCCGGGACCGCCGCTCGAGAGGAGTGATCGGACCCATGCGGACGGTCCGTCCCTTGCTCATCGGCCTGTTGCTTGCCCCCGGGGTGTTGATCGGAACCTGGATCGGCACGGGCAGCGGGCAAGGGACGGCCCCACCGCGGCCGCCGGGCGATGCGGTGACAGCAGGCTCAGACGCCGCAGGCGGCCCCGAGCACTCGGCCGGAGCAGCAGCAGACGCCGCACATGCAGGACTTGCGGGTCGAGCGGTTCGTCGACGAGGCGCCCCGCGGGCCGATCAAGACCTTCACCCCGTGCGGGATCAAGGACAGCCCGCCGTACCTCCACGACGGACGGCTGCTCACGCTCGAGAACACCGTGGAGTTCTTCAACCTGATTCTGGGCCTCGCGCAGAGCAACCAGGAGAAGGCCGATCTCGTCGCCTTCATGCGCCAGCTCTAGCCATGGGCGGCGTGCTCGCCGTCACAGCGGGAGGGTGAGGGGCGATGCTGTCGTTCGGCTTCGCGCGGCTGCCCCTCACGTGGTGGGCGCTCCTCACGCGGACCGTCAAGGAGTTCGTGGCGGACAACGGGCTCGGCCTGGCCGCGCAGCTGGCCTACTACTTCTTCTTCGCCCTCTTTCCCGCGGTGCTGGTGGGGGTCGCCTTCGCGAGCTTCTTCCCGCTCGAACACTTCGTGGACCGCATCGTCGGCACGCTCGGTGGCATCGTCCCCGGCGACGTCATCGGGATCCTCCAGGATCAGGTGCGGAAGATCTCGGAAGGCAACAACGGCGGGATCCTGACCTTCGGACTCCTCGCCGCCCTCTGGAGCAGCTCGGCCGCCCTCGTGGGGCTGATCGACGCGCTGAACCGCGCGTACGACATCGAGGAAGGCCGCCCCTGGTGGAAGGTGCGCCTGCTGGCGATCGGCCTGACGCTCGCGCTGGCGGTCTTGATTCTCGTCGCGTTCGCCCTGGTCCTCGTCGGTCCGACGGCCGCCGAGTACATCGCCCGGGTGACCGGCCTTGGCCCGGTCTTCGCCTGGACCTGGAAGATCCTCCAGTGGCCGGTGGTGCTGGCGCTCGTGGCAACGGGAGCGGGCTTCCTCTACTACTTCGCCCCCGACGCCGAGCAGGAGTGGGTCTGGGTGACGCCGGGCGCCGTGCTCGCGGCGGCCATCTGGCTGGCCGCGTCACTCGGGTTCAAGTACTACGTGGCGAACTTCGCGACCTACACCGAGACCTACGGCGCCCTCGGCGGCGTGATGATCCTGCTCCTCTGGTTCTACCTCTCCGGCGTGGTGATGCTGGCGGGGGCCGAGCTCAATGCCGAGATCGAGCACGCGTCGCCGTACGGGAAGGCGGCCGGCGAGAAGGTGCCGGGCGCGAAGCGGGCAATCGGCGCGCTCGCCTACCGGCGGTACCTAACCCGGCCCCCATCGCCCCCCCGTCCGGCGCCCGCCGCGCTCCCGTCCCCGACGCCGGATCCCGCTCCGGGGACGCTCCGACGCGCCGTCGCGGCGATCGTCGCCGGGGTCATCGTCTTCCGGGGCAGTTCGAGGCCATCCGGCACGTCATCGACACGCACGTGACGGGCACCGTGTGCCTGATCCGCAAGGCCGAGCCATGCGGGCACGGGGCCCGGGACGCATCCTGATCCCCGGGTCGATCGCGCGGTCCATGCCGGCACCTATCAGGCCGTCTACAGCCCGATCCGGCCGGTTACGACATCTTTCTGACGAAACCTGTGGATGCGGTGGAGCTGAGTACCATCGTGAGCCGCTCTGGGCGCCGGCCGACGGAAGGCGAATAGGCAGACGACAGGGCGTGGGACTGCCTGACGATGCTCGAGCACCTCGAGGAGGCGAACTCTATCGGAGGCGGTCGAACTCCTCCAGAGAGCGGCCGAGTTGGCGGAGGATCTTGTAGAAGAGCCGAGCAGCGGGGAGGCACCCGGGTGCCGGAGCGCATCATCCGCGAAGTTCTAGGGCGGTCCGATGGCGCCGGGGGGCGATCGCGATCCTCTCGCCGGTCGGCAAGGGGCTGCTCGGGGGAAGCGGGCAGTTCCGGCACAACGCGTACCGATCGCGGAAGCCCGCCTCGAGATCCCTGACGAGACGCACGTGACGCTCGGAGAACCACAGCTCCTCCAGGGTGTTCCGGTGGATGCTGCCCAACCCGAAGGCCCCGTGCGTGTCCTCGCAGCAGTTGCAGATTTCGCCGTCCCACTGGACGATCATCCGGATCAGAGGACGCCGACACGGGGCGTTCGGGAATCTGAGGTCCGGGACGCTCATCCGGGCGTCGGTCGGCACCAGGGCCCGTGGGATGGCCATGCTCGCGCCCCCCTGGCTCCCTCGCCGGCCGATGGCACTGAAGTCGAGCCGAGGGCAGGTCAGGCGCGCTCGCCAGAATCGCTTCTCGGCTTCGAGCTCCTCGTCCGAGCCGTAGTCGTAGAGCCCGACGACGACGTGCTCGTAGACCGCGCTCACCTCGCGGCACAAGGGGGCGTTCCGCCGCAAGGCATCGCCGTTGGTGTGGAGCCACGGCACGAGCCCGCGTCGTCGCGCCTCGCGAGCCAGGCTCACGTTGCGCGGATCGAGCAACGGCTCGGAGTAGTGATGGAAGCCGACAAGGCCTCGGAACCCGAGCGTCCGCGCCTGATCCAGGATGTCCAGGATCGTGTCGGTGGGCATCGCGCGGATCACCGGTCCCCCCGAGGGATCGAGGTACTTGCCCGTGCGGTCGTAGGTGCGTGGGCAGAACCAACAGGACCGGTTGCAGTTGGACTGCGACTCCAGGCAGAGCTGCTCGAAGAGCGGAATCGCGTCGCGCGTCATGGGCGGCGTCCCGCGGGGCTCGCCGGCACCTCGCGACCCCGCCATGTCTCCTCGCCGGCCTCGTCCGAGCCGGAGCAGGCCCGCGCGAGCCGCGTCTCGTCCGGACCGGGGGTGGGCACGGCCAGGACGTCGGCCAACGGGACGGTCATTCCGCGCGCCCTCGCCGGCGGTCGAGGTGTCGCTTGACCAGCTGCGTGTAGTCGTCGCGCTTCTGGCGCTCCCGGCTCATGTTCATGGCGTGCAGCCGCCGCCGGACGAGCACTTCGGCGAGGACGTCGAACACGACGCGCCGCTCGCGCGCGCGGATGAACCAGTCACGGCAGGCGCCCGTCCTCAGCTCGGGATCGTACGGGCCCACCCGCGTGAAGACTTCGCGGCGGGCCAGCATGGCCGGGCTGCAATATCCGGGCAGGGGCTCCAACGAAGGTCCCGCGAGCGGGTCGGTCCGGTTGCCGTCCTCATCGGCCCAGAAGTTCTGGATGTACGTCACGTTGGCCTCCGCCTCGGCTCGTGCACGAAGGCGGTCGACCTGGCGCGCGATCTTTTCCGGGAGCCACACGTCATCGGCGTCGAGGAAGGCGATGAGGTCACCCCCGGCGGCGGCGATTCCCCGGTTACGGGCCGCCGCGAGGCCGGCATGCGGCTGCTCCACGCACCGTACTCGAGCACCGAACGCGGCGATCACGTCGCGCGTCCCATCGGACGACCCGTCGTTGACCACGACGACGTCCAGGGGCCGGTACGTCTGTCGGAGCACGCTGTCCAGGGCCTCGGCCAGATAGCGCTGGCCGTTCCAGACCGGCACGATGCAGCTGACCAGCGGTGCAGTCATCGGGGCCCCGTCGCCGCCGCGGCCTCGGGCGAGGACGGCACCAGCCGTGTGTACAGCGCGTCGAAACTCGCCGTGCACCGCGCGAGGCCGAAGCGGTCACGCGCGCGCTCGCGAGCGGACCGGCCCATGCGCCGGGTCCGCTCAGGATGCGCGAGAAGATCCAATACCGCCCGCGACAGGCCTTCGACGTCGTCCTTGGCGGCCAGCCGACCCGTCTCTCCGTCGGCGACGACCTCGGCGAGCCCGGACACCGCGGTCGCCACGACGGGCCGCCCCATCAGCGCCGCCTCGATGGCCACCAGCGGCAAGCCCTCGCGGCGGGACGGCATCAGCACGAGCGTGGCCCGATTGATCACGGCCGGAACGTCTTTGGGAGCCACGGCCCCGACGAAGCGGACTCCCTCGCCGAGACCGAGCTCACACGCCTCGCGCTCGAGACGCGGGCGCTCCCCCCCGTCGCCCGCGACCACCAGGCGGACGCCGGGCACGCGCCGGCGAACGTTGGCGAGCACCCGAAGGGCCACGTCGAACCCCTTTTCCGGCACGAGACGACCGAGGCAGAGGATGCGAGGAGGCTCGAAAGTCAGTTCGGCGGGAGCCTCCACGGGCTCCCTGACGGCATTGGGGATGACCGAGCTCCGTCTTCGCACCGAGGGGAACGCCTCGGTCACCTGGGCCAGGACGGCCGCGGATACGCTCACCACCCACGCCGCCTGATGAAGGACGCGCCGCAGCATCGAGCCCTGGCCGGAAGCCTGGCTCGCCAGCAGCTCGCCGTGAAGGTGGACGAGCAGCGGCACCGCGCGGGTCGCGGGGGACGACAGCGGCAGGAAGTAGGCACTCGGGCCGACGGGGCTCAGGTGGATCAGGTCGGGAGCCATTTGCTCGACGAACGCGGCGACCTCACGCCGCAGTCCGGCGATGGCGCCGGTCGATCGGGACGCCACCGCGGGCCGGAACGGGAACCGATGGACGGGGATGCCGCGATGATCGTCGCGGTCGGGGAGGCTGAGCCAGTCGTGCGAGGTCACGACCACGAACTCGTGGCCCTTCGCCCGCAAGGTCGGCAGGAGCTCCGCCGCCATCGTCTCGTTTCCGCCGATGTAGGGTCGGAAGAGCTCGGACCAGAACAGGACGCGCACGCCGCGAGGGGGGCCCATCATGCGGCCACCCGGTCCAGGATCTCCTGTACGCGCCCGGCGATCTCCGTCAGATCGCGACCGAGATTCAGTCGATACGCGGGGATCCGGTCGACCAGGGTGGCGAGCGCCTCCGCCCCCGCTCGGCCCGGGCTCGGGACCCACGCGAGGAGGGAGCTCTGGACCAGCATCCGGAAGGCCTCGGCCTTGCCGAGGGGTGATGAGCAGGTCCGCGATGCGGTGGCGAGGCGAGGCAGCACGATCGCCCGCAACGGGACGCTCCGCAGCAGGCGGATGCCCGGCACCCGGCTCAGCAGGACCAGGGCCTTCGGCTCGGCCGGCGGGCGCCCCGGGAGGGCGTGCCCGGCGAGGCGGCCGAACCGCTCGAGGTCCTCGGGGGCTATCCGGCTCGAGCCATACACGCTGTGCCCGGTGAAGCCGCCGCCCGGCGCCTGCTCGACGGCCACGAGATCGTCACCGAGATAGGCGAATCCGGCCTCGACACAGAGGAGCGCACAGGTCGTCTTGCCCACGCCTCCGCCGCCCGCCACCAGCATGCCCTTCCCCTTGGAGGCGACGAGGGCGGCGTGGACCGCGTGGACGCCGCGGTCCCTGAGCCAGATGGAGAGGAGCGGTGTGAAAGGCTTCGCCCGCTCGCAGAGCGGCAGGCCGGCGGCGTGCGCGTAGCATGCCACGACGTGCGGGCCGCGACGGTCAAGCCATGCGAGGGCCTCGCCGCGCTCGAAGGTCAGGTGACGATCCGCCGCGGCCGTCGTCAGCATCCCCCCGTCACAGGGGCGGGCACTGTCCCCGTGGACCCATCCGTGGCCGGCCCGGCGCCCCGCGCGCGGGCTGGGGATCCCCGTCGCCCCGGCGTCCCAGACGTCGGCGTGAACTGCGGGTGGCTCCTCGCGCTCCGGCTCGGACCGCAGGTGAGAGAAGACAGCGTCCAGGCTGCGCGCAAGCTCGGCACCGACGACCCGGAGCCGCGTCGGCGCCCCCGCGATGACGTAGTCCTGCACGACCAGCTGAGCCGCCGGTGCCTCACGCGCCCGCCGGAAGCCATCGGCGAGGTGCCCTTGGGCCTCGGCGGCGTTCATTCCGTTGGCTTGAGCGATGGCATGGGCGGGTCGAGCGCCAACAGGTCGGCCATGTCCCGATACGCGTGAAGGAGGGGGGCGGTGTACTCGCCGGCCCCGAACCCCGGCACGGTGATGGACGGGCGCGGGTGGGCCTCCGCCTCGGCGACGAGCAATTCCTCGCGGACCAGTTCGGTCACGAACCGCCCGACGTCTTCCCCCGCGCGATCCCGGGACAACCCGAAGTGCTCGGCCACCTTCGTGACGATGTCGCCCAGCGACGTCCCGGACTCCAGGAGCTGCCACACGACCGCGGCCGAGCCTTCGGCGCTGTAGTATCGGCCGCTCTGGAGGTGGATCATGACGGCTTCCCCGTCGAGTACCGACGCCGCCACGGTCTCGGGACACCGGAACCGCCTGGTGTCATCCAGCATGCCCTCGCCTCCTCTTCAACGACGCATAGTGGTCGAGATAGGCATCCACACATGCCTTCCACGGGAACACGGTGCGGGCTCGGGACCGAGCCTCCTGACCCATCGCGAGCAATCGTGCCGGATCGGACAGGAGCCGGACGACGGCCTCGACGAGCTGCGCGGGCTGGTCCGGCTCCACCAGGACCCCAGTCCTCTCGGGCTCCACGACTTCGACCAGCCCGCCGACCCGCGCCGCGACGACCGGGCGGCCCATGGCGGCGGCTTCGAGAGCCACGAGCCCGAAGGCCTCGGCCCGCGATGGGACCAGGACCAGGGACGCATGATTCAGGAGCGCGGGGACGCCGGCAGGGGGGACCGGCCCCCTGAACTCCACGCAATCGTCGATCCCGAGTCTCCGCGCCTGCGCGCGTAGCGGGCCAGCCTCGGGGCCCTCTCCCGCCACGACGAGTCGGGCCGCGGGCACGAGCTGCCGCAGCGCCACCATGGCGGCGACGGCGACGTCGAACCCCTTCACGCGCACGAGGCGTCCGACACAGAGCAGCGTCGGCGGCTCGATCGGCACGGGCGTGGCCTCGGCCCACTCGATCCCGTGATGGACGACGGACGAGCGGGCCGGCACGATGGGCGCGATCGCGGCCGTCTCCCGGAGGACGGCGTGTGAGACGCCGACCACCCAGTCGGCCTGCGTCAGCACGCGCCAGAGAAGGGTTCCGGGCGAGGGGCGATGCCGGATCCACCCGTGGATCGTGACGAGGGTCGGCGCGGGCCACGCCTCGCGGGTGACGAGATGATAGAAGACACTCGGCCCCAGGCTCGACAGGTGGACGACGTCGGGCCGAAACGCACGCTTGAATCCGGCGACGGCCTCGCGGATGGCGAAGACCCGCGCGCGATCGGCCCCGGCCAGCGATTCCCAGAACGGGAAGCGACAGACCGGCGTCGATCCGTCCTCGACGCGGCACCGATCGTCATCGTTCGGGTCATTCCCCGTCAAGACGCGAACCTCGTGATCGCGCTCCGTCAGGGTGCGGACGAAGCGCGCGCCCCAGACCTCCGCCCCCCCGATCGCCGGGGCAAAGGCTTCCGACCAGAACAAGACCTTCATGGGGCGGCAGGGAGGCGCGCTGTGGGATGTCGGCGACGGCCCGGGCGCGGCACCACGGCTCGACCCCTACGGATCCGCCTCGAGCCGCATCCACACGCGCACGGAAGCCCCGGCTATCGGGTGCAAGACCGGCGTGACATCACTTCAGGACAGGCGACCGATGACACGTCATGCCCCGAGTCCTGGGATCGCAGCAAACCAGCCGATTCGCGACGTCGGCGAGGGTTCGCCGACGCCACACGAGCTCGGACGACGTTTCCGCGTGGTTTCGGTTCCCGTTCGACCAGAGGCCACGGGGCCCGTAGATCTCCGTGCCGCCCCCTTACCGATCACACACCGAGAAGGCTCGGTGAAGTAGAGCAGGAAGAAGCGGATCTCTACAAGGCCGGGCCCCCCGTCCCCCGTCGGCCTTGGGCTGCACCCCGCTCGATGCGGCTGCACGATAGCGCGTCGCCAGCGGGGCCGGCAAGGGTCTCCGGAGTCGCGCAGGGCTCCCACCGCACGCGGCGCGGGTGACCGTTAGGAGCTCGGCCCGCCCGCGATCTTCTTGATCGTCCGCTCGGCGACCGCACGATTCGGGGGATCGGCCGCGACCACGTCCTGAAGGTCACGCACGGCGCCCGTGCTCGCCGGGGCCATGGCGCCGAGCGCCATCACGGCGGCAGCGCGCACCAGCTCATCCGGGTCCTTCAGGGTGCGCACGAGCGCGGGGACGGCGTCCGGCGCCGCGTCCCGGGCTCGCATGAGGGCGAGAGCGGCCGCCTGGCGCACGCTGGGGTGCGCGTCGGTGAGCGCGCGGCTCAGCATCCCGCCCGCCGCCGTCGGCGGGCCGGACGTGGCCAGGAGCCCGACGACGGCGCACTGCCGGATCCGGGCATCGGGATCGTCGAGCGCGTCAACGAGGACCGCCGTACCCTCCGGGATCGCAAGCTTGGCGTTCAACAGCGTCACCGCCGCCGTCGTTCGAACGCCGCTGTCCGGATCCTCGAGCGCCCTCGTCAGCGCGGCGACCAGCTCGGGCGGCCACGGCGGATCGAGCATGGGCACGCTCGCGCCCCAGCGGCGGCGGCGCGGATCCGCGCTCAGGAGCGCCCGCACCGTGTCCGAGGATTCATGGGCCCGTGCCGCCGGCAGGAGTCTGGCGGCGTCGCGATCCTCGAGGCTCGCCTCCCGCATCGCGCGGACGAGCGTCGTCACGACCGCGTGATTGCCGGGGTCCGTTCTCAGCACGCCCCACGCGGCGACGAGGCGGGCGAGAGGATCCGGATCGCTCAAGGCTTGGAGCAGCTCGGGCGGGGGGCTCTGGGCCGGCCCGTCCAGCACCGTCAGCGCTCCAAGCGCGAAGAGTCGCGTGTCGCGGTCGGGGTTCTTCGTCGCGGCAACCAGCGCCGGTCGCGCGGGCGTGGCCGCCGCGCCGAGGCTCCCCAGGACCATCGCCGCGGCGCGGCGAACCTCCGGGTCGCGATGCCGCAGGGCGCCGGTCAGCCCGGGCACCACGTCCGTGGACGCCGGCCCGATTTGGAGGAGGGCCGCCGCGGCGTTCTGTCGAACCGTCGCGTCAGGGTCGCCCGTGAACGCGAGGAGGAGGGCCGGAGCGGCGCTCTTCGCTGCGGGACCCATCATCGTGAGGCCCATGCTCCCCGCCCGGCGCAGCGTGACGTCGTTCGCCCTGAACGCCGACACCAGGACGGCCGTGACGGTCTGCGGCTCCTGCCGGGACGTGGCCATCGCGACCGCGGCCGTGAGCCGAACCTCCGGGTCGGCGTCCTTCAGGGCCGGCGCCAGGACGGACCCGACCGGCCCAGCGCCGCTCCCGGTGACCTGGGCGAGCACGTTCGCCGCCTTGCGCCGAACCGCGACGGTGGGCGAGGCGAGGTCCCGCCGCCATTCGTCCACGGTGCGGCCTTCGACGATCGCCGCCGAGAGCTGGGGCGGCAGGCTGGCGGCGACCGCTGGGGCGGACGGAGGCCGTGACCTGCGCGCCGGCGGTGGACTCCCGGCGCCGGGCGATCCCTTCGCGCTGGGCGCCGGAGCCGGCAGCGCTGACGCGGGTGGGGAAGCGGACGGGGCGGGAGCCGGGAGGGATGGCCCCTCGATCCGCACGACGTCGGCCTTCGGGATGCGCATGGTTCCGTTGTCGAGGACCATCTCGAGCTCGTCGCCCACCTCGCGCCAGGCCCGCACCTCCACCGTGCCGCCGCTCGTGACGTGGATGATAGCCGCGGGCGCCTGGGACGCGAGCAGGAGCCCGGTCAACGGGATCACCGTGCGGGCGAGCCTCTGGAGGACCGCGCGGTCGGGACGGGCTCGCCCGCTGGTGGCGTCGGGGACTCGCATGGCGTTCCTTTCGGAGATGAGCGCGTCTAGCCTCGGCCGGGTCGCGCGAACACTCTCCCACAGGCACCGGCCGGGCTCGGGCGAAATTCGGCGCGCAGGCGCCGGAAGCGGGGTCGCCTCCCACCTGGTCGCGGCTTCCCCCGGGACGGGCGGTCGACCGCGGCCGATGGGC
Organism: Candidatus Rokuibacteriota bacterium; assembly: GCA_044867785.1. GTDB lineage: Bacteria > Methylomirabilota > Methylomirabilia > Rokubacteriales > DASRDR01 > DASRDR01. The sequence goes on from JBIOVM010000175.1 coordinate 37,677, forward strand.
CGGCGTCCGGCCGCGTCTCAGCCGCTCCCGCCTACGTCCCGCAGACGATGCGCGCCAGGGAATCGGCCAGCCCGTCGGCGATCTTGTCGAGCGCAGGGCCCGGGAGGTTGCCGATCGGGTGGTCGCAGTCGAGGAATGCGTAGTCCGGCGCGCCCCAGCTCGCGGCCATCGCCTGCGCCGTCCTGCGGAACGGCGTGGTGACGATCGCGACGGCCGGCACGCCCTGCTGCTCCATCAGGATGGCGTCGAGCACACTGCTCGACGAGCACGACCCTCAGTCGCCGACGCCGGAGATCACCAGATCGGCATCGCGCTTCAGCGCGGCGATCGCCTTGGCGTCGACCTCGTGGCTCGGGGAGCGCTTGACGTCCCGCATGGTCACTCGTGTCCCATGCTTGGCGCCCAGCCGGTCGGCGATCTTCTCCAGGATGAGCCCGGCGTTCACCTTGCGGTTGTCCACCAGGCCGAGGCGCACCCCGCAGAGGCTCGCCGGACGCGGCGCTAGCCGCAGGGTCGAGGGCCCCGTGGGCTTGCTCGTCGGATCGAAGAGCTTCATGGGCCACCCCCTCGGATGCGGGTCGTGATGCTGCGCGTCCACTTGTTGCCCCAGCCGGGAAGGACCGCGGACCAGCTCCCGGCCCCGCCGGCGCAGACGATCAGGAGATCGTCCGGGGACGCGAAGCCGTAGCGCCAGGTCGCGTCGTCATTCGCCGTGATCTCGCCCGGCAGCCGCGCCGCTCGCTTCAGGTCGCCGACCCGGCGCCGGCAGTTCTCCACGAGGAACGTCTGGACGTCCCGACGGCTCCACCCGTTGGCGCGCATGACGTCGGCGTGCTCGAAGCCCATCACGACGAGGCTCTGGTTGAAGCCGTAGACATTCGGCGAGCCGAGGTTGTAGAGGGCATCGGCGTAGCACAGGAGGATGGCCTCTGGCGTGGCCGCGAGCTGATTGTAGACCTGACAGAGGCTGTTCGACGCGTAGAGCGTGAGCGTGCTCTCGTGGGCCTGGAAGCCGCGACTGACGTGGAACGGCTCCCACGGCGTGTCCTCGCGCTCGGCGAAGCAGAACGAGTACTTGCCGGGAGTGCCGAGCGTGGCCCGGTCGAGGTATCCCGGCCGGGTGTTGAGCGCGTTCATCATGATGAGCCGCACCGCACGACCGATGGTCGCGTTCGCGCGATGGCCCTGGCCGAATGCGTTGTGGCCGCTGTTGATGTCGAGCTCTCGAGCGATCGGGCCGTTGATGATGAGCACCATCGCCGAGCCGCCGGTGCTGCTGGCGGGACCGTGATAGGCGAACTCCGGCTGGCAGAGGCTCTTCACCGCCGCGACCACGACCGGCGCGTACTCGGGCCTGCAGCCGGCCATGACGGCGTTGATCGCCAGGCTTTCGGCGGTCACCACGGCGTTGCGCCCGGGAACCTCGCCGATGACTTCATCGCCCGGCGCCCCGGTGGCCTTCAGCATCTCCGCGAGGGTCGCGTCGCTGGGCGGGACGACGGGAAGCCCATCCGTCCATCCGGCGGCGTAGTAGGCCTCGATCAGGGCGGCGGGATCGGCGGCGCCGTCCGTCACGTCCATGCCGTCAACCTCGCGGAAGGCGGTCGCGCGACCGAGTCCTCAGGGGTCGACGGTCCGACCCGTGCGCGGTGACGAGCGCGATCGCCATCGTCTGCGCCATCATCGCCATCGCGAGTCGCTCGCCCGCTCTGGAAGCCGGGCGCTGCCGCGCCCGACGAGCGCGCGCGAGCGGGCCGGTCGGAGCGGGGCGCGTCACCGGATCGGCGACGGCCCACACGCCCGAGTCCTCCGCCACGGCGTCGGTCCCCTCGAGCAAGGGCCGGCGGCGCGCGACTCGGCACACGATCGACAGCGGCGCCTCACGGGTCGGGGCGAGCCCCGCGCGTCAGCGGGCCGAGGCCCGGGGCGCGGCCGGGCGGATCCCGTAGAGGTATCGCACGCCGTCCGCCTCCGTGTGCTCCGCGTGCACGGTGCCGGCGGGGACGATCCACGACTCGCCCGGTCCATACGTGACCCGGTCCTGGCCGAGAGCGAGAGTGAAGTGTCCGTCCAGGACGAACAGGCGCGTATCGTGGTCGTGGGCGTGCAGCTGGCGGTGCGTGTGGGGCTGGATCTCGCCTTCGTGGATCTCGTAGCCTTCCCGTCGAAGATCGGCCTCGAACTCGGCTCGGGTCATGGCGTCCTCCTAGCGCGCGGTGTGGGTGTACGCGGCGACCTCCACGCGCGCGTCGTTGTAACACGCGCCGTGGGAGATGTCGGCCTTGTGGGTGGGCGCGAGGGCGCTCACCGTCTGGCCGTTGTCGCTGGTGCGCATCCACGCGCCCTTGAGCGAGCAGACCACGCCGCGGCAAATGGCGTCGGTCACGCGCAAGGGCAGGTGGACCTCGCCGAGGTCGTTCCACACCTTGACCAGCGTGCCGTCGGACAGGCCGCGGGCGCGTGCGTCGTCGGGGTGCATCTCGAGCGGCGGGGTGGCGTCGCTGCCCGACTGGCCGCCGAAGGTCGAGGTCGTGCGCTGGTCCGAGGCCGGCGTGATCAGGACCAGGGGGTAGGGCGACGCCACCGGCCGGTAGCTCGGCAGCCGCGCACGGTACTTGCCCTCGAGATAGGGCGAGGCCAGCTCCACCTTGCCCGAGGCGGTCTTCGGCCGGACGTTGCGGAACATGATCGCGTCTTCCCCCGCGATGGTCATCAAGAGCGCGCGATCCAGGGGCAGCGCGCTCGGGCGCACGCCGCCCAGGCGGGGGTCGGCGGGATCGACGGCGTCGTCCATCAGCTCGTGATCGGAGGCGCCGAAGCAGGGGTCGTCGAAGCCGAAGCGCGCGGCCAGGCGGCGGAAGATCTCGCTGTTGGGCAACGACTCGCCCACCGGCGGGATCACCGGCGCCGCCCGCTGCAGCCAGTGCGCGCCGTAGGCGGCGTACAGGTCGTCGTACTCGAAGTGGCTGCAGGCGGGCAGCACGACGTCGGCGTAGGCCAGGCTGTCCGTCATCACCACGTCGATGCCCACGGTGAACAGGTCCGGCTGGGCCAGGCCGCGCCGCATCAGGTTCTGGTCGGGGTGCACGACCAGCGGGTTGTGGTTGTAGACGAACAGCGCGCGGATCGGCGGCGACAGGGCGGGGTCCAGCAGGTGGCGCCCCACATCGATGATGTTGAGGGTGCGCGTGCCCGCCGGGACGAAGTCGGGTCGGGCCAGCTTGGCCGGTGTCTTGACGAAGACATGGCCCGCGCCGTTGACCAGGCCGCCGCCGGGCACGCCCCACTTGCCGGCCAGCGCCGGCAGCGCGAAGACCGCGCGCACGCCGCTGCCGCCGTTCTGGTTGCGCTCGAGCCCGTTGCCGACCGCGATCGCCGCGGGCGAGATCGTGTGGTACCACTCGGCGAGCTGGAGGATCCGCGCTTCCGGCACCGCGCACTCTCGGGCCGCCGCGGCCACCGTCCAGCGCCGCGCCTCCGTCATGAAGTCTTCGAAGCCGGCCACGTGCTCGGCGATGAAGGCGCGGTCGAGACCGCCGCGGCGCTCGAGCTCCGCGGCCAGCGCCCAGGCCAGCACCACGTCGGTGCCCGGGCGCAGCGCGACGTGCAGGTCGCACTGCTCGGCGATCTTGGTGCGCTTGGGGTCGACCACCACCACCTTGGCCCCGCGCCGCCTGGCCTCGTTGACCACCGGGACCTGGTGCAGGTTCGACCACGTCAGGTTGTTGCCCCACGCGATGAACAGCCTGGAATGCACGACCTGCTCCGGGCGGATCCCCGGCGCCGCGCCGTACGTGCCCATCCAGGCCTCGGAGCGGATGCCGCCGCAGAGCGGGCGCCGGTCGAGCAGGCTCGCGCCGAGCCGGTGAAAGAAGCGCAGGTCCATGGACCCGCCGGCGACGAAGCCGTGCGGGCCGCCGTAGTTCAGCGGGAGCACGGACTGCGGGCCGTGCTCGGCGATGGCGAGGCTCACGCGGTCGTGGATCCGGTCGAGCGCCTCGGCCCAGGAGATTCGCTGGAAGCGGCCCTCGCCCTTCGCACCCACGCGCCGCAGGGGCGTGGTGAGTCGCCCCGGCCCGTGCACGAAGTCGGGGTAGTGGTTCTGCACCTTGGCGCAGATCACCCCCGCCGTGTAGGGATTCGCCTTCGAGCCGCGGATCTTGACGATCTTCGCGGCCTCCACCGTGACGGTGAGGCTGCAGGTGTCGGGGCAATCCAGGGGACAGACGCTCGCGCGCTCGACGCTCATGGGCGGGCTCCTTCGGCTCGATCTGGGCCGTCGCCTCACTGTAGGTCGAGGCCCCTATGCGGGACAATGGCCAAGCCGGCGCCGCGGCGCTCGGCCATTCGCCGGCGCCGGGTCGGGACAGCTGATCGAGCCCGGGGACGGCGAGGAGGGCCGCGCCCAGGCACGGGAAGCTCGCCGGGGGACCGGCCCGCCCGGGTAGTCGTCCCGCAAGGCAGCGCGACGCGGCACGCCGGCTCGACAAGCTGTCCACGCCGTCGCCGCACCGCCGCCGGCCGAAACCATTTGCGCCGCCCGGCGGTTCTCGTAGTGAGCAGCGCACCCGACGTCCCTCGTGCGCCTCTACGTTGAGTCGCGATTCCGAGCCACTCCTTCACCATCGGGAGGACTCCCCATGCGCTTCTTGAAAGTGGCCCTGATCGGGCTGGGCCTCGGCGCGACCCTCGCGCTGGCCCCCGACGCACGGGCTGACCTGAACGCCGTCGCCCAGGCCATGGGGGCGGACCGGCTCGACAGCATCCAGGTGTCCGGCGCGGGCTATGCCTACGCGGTCGGCCAGGCATACCAGCCGGGCGAGGCCTGGCCCAAGCTGAACCTCCCGCGGTACACGCGCGTCGACGACTACGCCAAGGCGGCCTACAGCTTCGACTACGCCTTGAGCCGGGCCGAGGTGCGAGGCGGCGGCGCGATCCCTCAAATCGGCGAGGTGCGGCGCACCGGCGGCGTCGCCGGCGACCGGGGGTGGAACGTCGTGTACCCGCAAGGGACGGCCGCCCAGGCGGGCGCGGCCGCCTTCCAGCACGACCTCTGGGTGAGCCCCCACGGCGTCGTCAAGGCGGCGCTGGCGGACCAGGCCGTCATGAGCGGCTCGACGTTCGAGATCGTGCGCGCGGGTCGCTTCCGGGCGCGGGCCCTCGTCAACAGCCAGAACCTGGTCGAGAAGGTCGAGTCCTGGATCGACAACCCGGTGCTGGGCGACATGGCCGTCGTCACGACCTATGCCGACTATCGCGACCACGGGGGCGTGAAGTTCCCCGCCCGCATCACGCAGGCCATGGGCGGCTATCCGGTGCTCGAGCTGAACGTGGCCGAGGTCAAGGTCAACGCGGGGAGCGTCGTCGCGCCGCCGTCCATCGCCCCGGCCGTGGTCGAGGTGAAGGTGGACAAGGCCGCGGAGGGGGTGTGGTTCGTCCACGGGGGCTCGCATCACAGCGTCGCCGTCGAGATGCGCGACCACGTCGTCGTGATCGAGGCGCCGCTGGGGGACGCCCGGGCCAACGCCGCGCTGGACGCGGTGCGGAAGACCGTTCCCGGCAAGCCCATCCGCTACGTCGTTCCCACGCACCATCACTTCGATCACTCCGGCGGATTGCGGGCGGCTGCGGCCGCCGACGCCGTCCTCGTCGTGCCCGAGGGGAGCCGGGCCTTCTACGAGAAGGCCTACGCTGCGCCGCGGACGCTCAACCCCGACACGCTGGCCAAGGCCGGGAAGCCGGCGAAGTTCGAGACGTACCGGGACAAGCACGTGCTCAGCGACGGGTCCCGGACGATCGAGCTCCACACGCTCCGGGAGAACGTTCACGCCGAGGGTTTCGTCGTCGGCTACCTGCCGGCGGAGAAGATCCTGATCGTGGCCGACGCGTTCAGCCCGCGGGCCCCGGTGACGCAGACGCCGGCGAACATCAATCCGGCCACGAAGAACCTGTGGGAGAACATCGAGCGGCTCAAGCTCGACGTCCAGACGGTCCTCCCGATCCACGGCAGGATGGTGAAGGTCGACGAGCTGAGGCTCGAGGCCGGCGCCGCCCGCCCCTGATCCGGCCGGGCTCGAGGGACGGGAGGGCGGGACCCACGACCCGCCCTTCCATTTTCGGAGGGCCCTCCCAGCGGTCGAGCAGGGGACCGTGAGGCCGCCGGCCGATCACCCCGACCGATAGTCGATCGAGCCCAGCCTACGAGGGGTTCGACGCGACGCCTTGCCCGGGCCGACGAGGATCCGCCGTTCGACGTTCGCCGGAAAGCCGGGCGATGAGCTCCAGGGGATCGTCCCAGTTCTCCTGGAAATAGGGCGAGTCGCGCTGGTCGCCGGGCCCATAGATGTGATTCCAGCGAGGGCTGACGCGGCCGCGGAAATACCGGACCTCCAGGTGCAGATGGCAGCCGGTCGCGCGACCGGTGGCGCCCACCCGGCCCAGCGCGTCACCGCGGGCGACGCGCTCGCCCGGCTCCGGGGGCGATTGAAGATGGAGATAGAGCGAGTAGAAGACGCGCCCCGTGATCCAGGTGGGATGCTCGACGATGGCCATGTAACCCAAGCTGCGGAAGTCCGGATCCGAGCGTGATCGGATGCGGTCGACGATGCGGCCTTCCTCCAGCGCTCGGATCGGCGTCCCGCACGGCGCCACGATGTCGACGCCGGCGTGGGTCCGATTGCCGCGGGACGGGTAGGTCCCGTGTCGGTACTCACCCGGTCGACCACCGGGCACGATCTCGATCGCCGCCCGGTCGGTCCGCATTCCGTCCGGCCTCGAAGGCTGCGATCCGCCGCCCGCGTCACCGGGCCCGAGCGCCGAGAGGTGCAGCGCCGCCAGCGCGGCGATGGTCGTGAACGCCGATCGCCACTCTCGCCGTCCTCGAGCCGAAGTCCCACCCATCTCCGGGATGCTCATCGAGCCGTCATTCTCCTTGTCAGAGCCGCCATTTCTCTCGTTGTGACCGAGCTCCTAGGAATGGCCAACCTGGCGTCCCGATGACACGGTGACCGGCCACTCCCGATTCGAGCGCTGAGCCACCCCGCCCTAGGCGAGGGGCCGGGATCGTCCCACGATGGCGCGATAGATCGCAAGGAGCACGATCGCTCCGATCACCGCCATCACGAAGCCAGCGGGCTCCCCCTCGGCGTACCAGCCCGCCAGGCGCCCCAGGAAGCCCCCAATCAGAGCGCCCACGACGCCGATGACGATGGTCCCGATCATGCCGGCCGGATCACGCCCTGGCATCAGGAACCGAGCCACGACTCCGACGACGAGGCCAAACAGGATCCACGCGAGTATCCACATGGGTTTCCGCCTCCCTCCAATGAACCTAGGCTTACGCGGAGCAAGGGTGGTGCCACCGAGGGTTCCGTCGGCGGACGCTTGGCCGGATTGAGCCTGACAGCGATCGCCACGGTGCCCGGAGACACGGACGGCACGAGCGCTCACGTTCGCGGCCTTACGTTCGTCGTCCGCCACCAGCACGGGGCGGCGCCGAAAAAGGGGATCCCACCGGTCGAATCGGCCGGTCCGCCGGGCGCCGTGCGGCCCTCGGGCACCCTCGACGTCACGACGACGGTCGGCGCGGCACTGACCGGAGCGCAGGTCCTCGAGGTGCGCCCGGGGAAGTCTGCAATTCCGTTCGCGATTCAAGCGGGACAGCCCCGCCGCGTGGCACTGTCGTTGCAACCGGCACACTGGCGCCATGAGCGTGTTGCAGTGCGACGGCCGAGCATCCGAAACCCGACAGGCTGACTCGTCGCGGGTGTCCGGGCGCGCCCCGGCGGCGCCGAATTCGGGCGAGCGCGCGGGGTGGCTCGCCTTCCTGGTCCTCACGATCACCTTCGGCGGCACGATCCTGTTCGGACGCATCGTCACCGCGCGTGGCGTGACGCTCGTCGACTTGATCGCCGTCGCCCTGTTCGCACTCCTGTTCGGCCACCTCGCGTGCACCTTCCTGCTCGCGATGGCGGGGTTCGTGCGAGCACGGCGGGGTCGCGTGAGCGATCGGCGGCACGCGATCCCGTCCACGCGGCCCGACGCGAGATCCCGGACGGCGGTGGTCATCGTGGTTCGACACGAAGAGATCCCGCGCGTCGAGGCGGGCGTTCGCGTGACATTCGAAACGCTCGCCGAGAGCGGCCCGCTCGACCCTTACACCCTCTTCGTTCTGAGCGACTCCACCGATCCGGACATCGCCCGGGCGGAGGAGCACGCCGTCCGCGCGCTGATCCGCCAACTCGGGGCGGTGGGACGCATCGTCTACCGGCGCCGGGCGACGAACGAGGGCCGCAAGAGCGGAAACCTGGCCGATTTCTGCGCGCGCTGGGGGGCCCAGTTCGACTACATGGTGGTGCTGGACGCCGACAGTCTCTTGGACGGGCGGACGATCCGCGAGCTGGTCCGGCGGATGGACGCCGCGCCGCGCATCGGCATCCTGCAAGTGCCGGCGCGCCCGGTCAACCGGGAATCGCTGTTCGGCCGCATCCAGCAGTTCGCGGCGGAAGTGTACGGGCCGCTGGTGATCGGAGGGCTCGACTTCTGGCTCGGCAAGGCGGCGCCGTACCGGGGGCACAACGCGATCGTGCGGCTCGTCCCGTTCATGCGCCACTGCCGGCTGCCTCGCCTCCCCGGCCGGGCGCCGTGGGGGGGCGAGATCCTGAGCCATGACTTCGTGGAGGGCGCCTTGATGCGGCGGGCGGGGTGGGAGGTGCGCTTGGCCACCGACCTCGGCGGGAGCTACGAGGAGGTCCCCGCGAACGTGATCGCGCATGCCGCGCGCGACCGCCGGTGGTGCCAGGGCAACCTCCAGCACTTGCGGCTCGTCGGCCTGCCGGGGCTCACCATGGCGAGCCGACTGACCTTCGTGGTGGGCGCGCTGGCCTACCTGTGCGCGCCGGCCTGGGCGCTGTTGGTTCTCATCCTCTCGCTGCGAGTCGGGCCCTCCTCGGGGACGACGCTCGAATTCGAGCCCATCCGATCGGATTGGCTTCTCCAGGTCCTGCTCGTGGCGACGGTCCTGTCGTTTCTGTTCGTGCCGAAGATCCTCGCGCTCGTGAGCCTCGCCGGCCGGCCCGGACGGATCCGGTCACTGGGAGGGATCCGGGCCGTCGTGGTCAGCGTCATCGGGGAGAGCGTGTTCACGGTGCTCTTCACGCCCATCCAGCTGATCTTCCACACGCAGTTCGTGCTGGGGATCCTTCTGGGTCGCTCGGTGGAGTGGACGGCTCAGACACGGCGCGACGCCAAGACCAGCTTGACGGACGCGATCAGGGTGCATGGGAGCCACACCGCACTCGCCGTGCTGGTCGGCGTGATCGCGTACGCGGCGGATCCGATCCTGTGCCTGTGGCTCGGGCCCGCCATCGCGGGTCTCGGGCTGTCCATTCCGATCTCGATGCTGAGCAGCCATCGCCGATGGGGCCAGCGCGCGCGACGGCTGGGGTTCTTCCAGATCTCGGAGGAGATCGCGCCGCCTCGGCTGCTGCGCGCCTTGACCGCGAGGGGGGCGGCCCGCGCGATGATGGGCGAGCCCGACGCGTTCGACCTGTCGGAAGGGCGCCTGACGGCCTGAGACGTCCCGCGCGGACGGCGCGCTCCCGGAGAGGCCGAGCGATGGGCAGCCGGGCCAGGTCCGCCGGGAAAGTCCGGATCGGCGTCTCGGGCTGGCGCTACGCGCCCTGGCGAGGAGTGTGGTACCCGGCGGGCCTGCCGCAACGCCGCGAGCTGGAGTTCTGCGGACGGCACTTTCCGACCGTGGAGCTCAACGGCAGCTTCTATTCCCTCCAGCGCCCGGAGTCCTACGACGCCTGGTACCGCGACACGCCGCCCGGCTTTCTGTTCGCCGTGAAGGGATCGCGATACATCACGCACTTTCTCAGACTCCATGCCGTCGAGACGCCGCTCGCCAATTTCCTGGCGTCGGGGCTCCTGAACCTGCGCGACAAGCTGGGACCGTGTCTCTGGCAATTCCCGGCCACGTTCGCCTACGACCGGGGCCGGCTGGACGGGTTCTTCCGGCTCCTCCCGCGGAGCACGCGGGAGGCGTTGGCGCTGGCGCGGAAGCGCGATGGGCGAATGATCGGCCGCTCGAGACTTGCCATCGACAGGGAGCGCCCCTTGCGCCACGCCGTGGAGGTCCGGCACCCGAGCTTCGTCGACGACGACTTCCGTTCGCTGGCGATGCGGCACGGCATCGCGGTCGTCGTCGCCGACACGGCGGGCAAGTGGCCCATGATGTTCGAGCCGACGTCGGACATGGTGTACGTGCGGCTGCACGGCGACGCCGAGCTGTACACCAGCGGGTATTCGGATGCGGCGCTGGACGTCTGGGCGGACCGCATCCGGCGCTGGGCCCGGTCGGGGTGCGACGTCTACGTGTACTTCGACAACGACGCCAAGGTGAGAGCGCCCTTCGACGCGCTGAGCCTCATGTCCAGGCTCCGCGTCGACTGGCTGCCGAGCTCGCCCCGCCGGGACCGGCCCGGGCGGGCGCCCGGCGCGCGGTGACCGCGAGCCGACGCGACGGTAAGCTCGTGGCATGGACCGCCTGGCGATCGCCCGACAGTTGCGCGAGATCGGACTTCTCCTCGAGCTCCAGGGGGGGAACCCGTTCAAGGCGCGGGCGTACGAGCGCGGGTCGCGGGCGCTGGAAACGCTCGCGGCCGACCTCGGAACGCTGGTGGATCAGGACCGGCTCACCGAGATTCCGGGAATCGGGCGGGCGCTGGCCGGAACGATCCGCGAGCTTCACCGGACCGGCCGGAGCGAGCAGCTCGAGCGGCTGCGAGCCGCGCTCCCGCCCGGCGCGCTCGAGCTCCACCAGGTGCCGGGTCTCACGGTCCCACGCATCGCCGCGCTCCACCAGGCGCTCGGGATCGCCTCGCTCCGGGATCTGCGGGCGGCGCTGGAAGCCGGTCGCGTGCGGGCCATTCGCGGCTTCGGGGCGAAGACGGAGGCCAAGCTCCTGGCCGGTCTCCGCCGGCTGGAGGCGCAGGGCGAGCGGTTCCTGCTCCATCGCGCGACGGCCGAGGGCGAGCTGCTCGTGGCCCACGTTCGGTCGGCGACGGGCGTGGCCCAGGCGGAGCTCGCCGGGGCGCTTCGCCGGCGCGACGAGACGATCGACCGGCTGGTCGTCGCCGTGGGAGCTGCCGACGCGGCCCGAGCTCTCGACCACGTGACCCGCTATCCCGCAGCCCTCGCGCCGCTCGCGCGCGCGGCGAGCGCCGTGACCCTCCGGCTGACGAGCGGCCTTCTCGTCGACGCCGAGGTGGCCGAGCCGCGCGCGTTCCCCGGGCTCCTCCACACGCTCACCGGCTCGGACGCTCACCGGGCCCGGCTGGGGGAGCGCGCGCGGCAGCGGGGTCTGGTGCTGGAGCGCCGGGGGCTCGCCGACGCGAAGAGCGGGCGGCGGCGACCGATCGAGACCGAGGCGGACCTCTACCGCCACCTTGGGCTTCCGTATCTGCCGCCCGAGGCTCGCGACGAGGCGGTGGACCTCGACGAGGCGGCCGATCGCTGCGGCGGCGCGGGACTCGTTCAGGAATCGGACATCCAGGGGATGGTGCATTGCCACACGGTCTACTCGGACGGCGCGGATACGGTCGAGGTCATGGCCCGGGCGGCGCAGGCCATGGGCATGCGGTATCTGACCGTCACGGACCACTCGCCGACCGCCTCGTACGCGGGCGGCTTGTCGCTGGACCGGCTCCGGCGCCAGTGGGACGAGATCGCACGCGTGCAGGAGCAGGTGGCCGGCCTCACGATCCTCCGCGGCACGGAGAGCGACATCCTCGCGGACGGACGGCTCGACTATCCGGATTCGGTGCTGGAGCAGCTCGACGTCATCATCGCGAGCATCCACAACCGCCACCGCATGGACGAGGCGCTGATGACGCGACGGCTCGTCCAGGCGATGCGCCACCCCTGCTTCAAGATCTGGGGCCACGCGCTCGGACGCTACGTCCTCCGTCGCCCCCCCATCGCGTGCCGCATGGAAGAGGTGCTCGACGCGGCCGCGCAGTCACGCGTGGCGATCGAGGTGAACGGGAACCCTCATCGGCTGGACATGGAACCTCGCTGGCAACGCGAGGCCGCGCGCCGGGGCCTTCGGTTCGTGGTCTCCACCGACGCGCACTCCACCGCCGAGCTCCGGCACCTACGGTACGGGATCGACATGGCGCGCCGGGGGCTTCTGGCGCCGGCGGACGTGCTGAACACCCTGCCTCCGTCGGCCTTCCGGCAGGCCGTCAAACCGACCGGGGCCTGACCTCGACGGCTCCGGGAGGCTCCGTGACGCCGAAGGCCATCGCCAGGGCCCAGGCGAGGAACCCGGGCGTGACGATGGCGACCCGCCAGCTTCCGGTCAGCCCGTAGAGGAGGAGCGGCAGGGCTACGGCGCCGACGAGCCACGCCGGGCGTCGGACCAGGCGCCCGCCGAGCCCCAGCAGCAGGAGCGGCGCCACCAGGAAGACGTACGACGCGTAGAAGCCGTAGTACGACCGGCGCGGCAGGAGATGGTCGATCCCCGGGAAGAGGAGCACGGCGTCGAAGATCGCGGCGATCGAGGCGATGAGGAACACGACCGACGCCGCGGTCCAGAGCCCGCGCCGTCGGCCTCGGGAATGCTGCGCGTGCCAGAAGGCGGCACACGCCGTGAGCGCGTGGGTCGCCGACGGGTACCAGATCACGGGATTGCCCCGCCATTCCCAGTCAGGAAGGCGGGGCACGACGAGCACGGACACCAGGGAGTGCAGGACTAAGGCGGCGAGGAGCGCCGCCCCCAGGGCCGGCAGCCGATCGGGGCGGGGGAAGACGGCCCGCAGGCGCGTTTCGCGGCCGCGATACCGCTCACCGACCGCCGCGAAGAGGATGAACAGGCTCCCGAGGAGCTCCGAGCCTTCCTCGAGCCGCCCGCTGCGCCACCAGTCCCAGCCCGCGAGCTTCCCGTGCTCGGCGGCTTCCTGGATCGCGATGCTTCCGTAGCAGATGTAGCCGGCCGCCACCAGCAGGACGGCCCGCCATCGGCCGAACCGGCGCGCGAGGGCCAGGAGCGACCAGCCGAGCAGCGCCAGCGAGACGATCCCGATGGCGAGGAGCGGGGTCCAGCCCCAGTGCGCACTGAGGCGCTCGTGTATGGAGGCGACCTCGTCGATGGAGAGGCCGAGCGAGGGGAGTCCGAGCAGCGTCCACGCTCGGCGCTCCTCGGGGGGCGCCTCGCCCGCGACCTCGAGCAGGAGCATCGAGCCGAGGAAGAGCAGAGCGCCCGACCACCAGACGCCGAGGTTGTTCTCGCTGGCCAGGTCGAGCCACGGTCGGACATGGGCGAGGACCGCGTGGGCCCGAGGCCAGAGGGGCTCGAGCCACGAGTACCAGGTCGACCCGGTGGCATGGACGAAGACGGCGCTTCCGAGGCAGCCCCACAGCCACCAGGGCATGATCGTCGCCGCCCGCGGCGCCCCCGGCGCCGTCGATCCGCTCACGGTGTCGCAAAATACGCTCGACCGAAACGCCGCGTCAAGAATGCCCGGCGCGGCCGAGCGTGCCTGCGCGCGCGACGGCGTTTCGGTCGACGCGTCGCTCTGGTAGGCTACCTCCCGGAATCGCGATGAGGACCACATTCGCGGGCTGGCCGGCGTGCGACGGTCCGTCGGCCGCCCGCGCGTCCCTCGGCATCCTCGGCGCGCCGCACGCCACCCCCTACCGCCGCGGCGAGCCGAGCCACTCGGCGGCCGCCCCGCAAGCCCTGCGGGAGGCTCTCACCGGGTACGCGCGAAGCCGGGAGCAGTACGATTTCGACATCGGCGCCTTGCTGCCGACGGACGTCGAAGACTGCGGCGACGTGGCCGGGGACCCCGCGGATCCGGAGGGCAATCGAGACCGCATCACGGCGGCGGTCCGCACGCTCCTCGACAACGGCGTGGCACCGGTGATCCTCGGCGGGGACGACTCCGTGCCGATTCCCGTGTTCCGCGCGTTCGAGGGCCGCGGCCCGCTCACGGTCGTGCAGGTCGACGCCCATCTCGACTGGCGGGACGAAGTGCACGGCGAGCGGCACGGCTGGAGCAGCCCGATGCGCCGGGCGTCGGAGATGCCGTGGATCCGGCACATGATCCAAGTCGGGCTCCGGGGCGTCGGGAGCGCGCGAGCATCGGACGTGGCGGACGCCCAGGGCTGGGGCGTCGAGATCGTGACCGCCGAAGAGGTGCATCGAGCGGGCGTCGCGCGGGCGATCGGCCTCGTGCCCGAGGGGATCCCGTGCCTGGTGACCGTGGACTGCGACGGGCTGGATCCCTCGATCATGCCGGCGGTGATGGCAGCGGCTCCGGGTGGGCTCGCGTACTGGCACGTCGTGGAATTGATCCGGGGGTTGGGACGTCGGGCGCCCATCGCCGGCTTCGACCTCGTGGAGCTCGTCCCCGAGCGCGACGTCCACCGGCTGGCGGCGCGCACCGCCGCCCGCATCGTGTGCAACGCGATCGCCGCGATGGCCTCGCGCCGCCCGGCGCCGCGGGACGCCGCCGGCCCCCGATGACGCCAGCCGCGAGCTTGCGCATCGGCTTGGCCGCGGCGCGGAACGCGTCGACTGTCGAGGAGCGTCTCGAGATCGTCGAGCGCTTCCTGGCGGACGCCGGCGCGCGGGGAGTGGCGATCGTCTGCTTTCCCGAGACCTACGTGCCGGGATTGCGGGGGCAGGACTTCCCCGTTCCGCCGCCCGATCAACCGCGGCAGGAGGCGGCGCTCGAGGCGATCCGGGCGGCCGCCGAGCGGCATCGCGTGGCCGTCCTCATGGGGATGGAGTGGGAGTCCACCCTCGGGCTGCACAACGTCGCGTTCGTGATCTCGCGCGACGGCGTCATCCTAGGCTACCAGGCGAAGAACCAGCTTCCGCCGGAGGAGGAGCCGTTCTACGTGCCCGACGGGCGTCGACGGCTGTTCGAGGTCGACGGCGTGCCTTTCGGCATCACGATCTGCCACGAGGGGTGGCGCTACCCGGAGGCCGTCCGGTGGTCGGCCGCCCGCGGCGCCCGCCTGGTCTTCCATCCGCAGCTCACGGGCAGCGATCGCGCGGGGATGATCCTCGAGCGCTGGGGCGACCCGCGCTCCCCCTACTACGAGAAGGCGATGGTCGCCCGGAGCATCGAGAACACGATCTACTTCGCCAGCGTGAACTGCGCGATGCGCTACCAGGACTCCGCGACGAGCCTCGTCGGGCCGGACGGGGAGTGCCTGGCGCACGTTCCGTACGGGTGCGAGCAGCTGCTCGTGCACGACGTCGACCTCGCGCGGGCCACCGGGCTCTCAGCTCGCCGCTACAACCCCGCCTTCTATCCGCCGGCGTAGGCCGTCGAGGTCGACTGCCGGTGGCGCGGTGCGCGACCGGCCATGTGCTCCGCAACCCGGCACGGTACTATGCGGGAGACGCTCGAGAGCTTCTGGCATTGCGGCGGTCGACGGCCGCCGGGACTCCGGCGCGGTGGTGCGCCGGGCAAGCCCCCCTACGCGCGGTCCGGCGCGAAGCCGGCGGAGGACACGTGACCATGGAGCGGAAGCAGGCTTCGGACTACCCGCAGGAGCTCCTGGACCTCTTTCACGAGTACCAGCACGGGTACATCACGCGCCGCGACTTCTTCGACCGCGCGGCGCGGTTCGCCGTCGGCGGCCTGACGGTGACGGCGATCTGGGAAAGCCTCAGACCGAACTATGCATGGGCCCAGCAGGTGCCCAAGGACGACCCGCGGATCACCGCGGAGTACGAGACGGTCCCGTCACCGGCCGGTAACGGCTCGATCAAGGGGTACTTCGTCCGCCCGTCCCGCGCCGCGGGGAAGCGGCCGACGGTGCTGGTCATCCACGAGAACCGCGGGCTCAACCCCTACATCGAGGACGTGGCTCGCCGCCTGGCGGTGCTCGACTTCGTGGCCTACGCGCCGGACGGCCTCACGTCGGTCGGGGGCTACCCGGGCGACGACGAGAAGGCCGCCGTGGCGTTCCGGAGCGTGGACCAGGGGAAGATGGCCGAGGACTTCATCGCCGCGGGCAAGTGGCTGAAAGCGCGCCCGGAGTCGAGCGGCAAGCTCGGGGCCGTCGGGTTCTGCTTCGGCGGCGGGATGGTCAATCAGCTCGCCGTGCGACTGCCGGAGCTCGACGCGGGCGTCCCGTTCTACGGCCGGCAAGCGAGCGCCGACCTGGTGCCGCAGATCAAGGCGTCGCTCCTCCTCCAGTACGCCGGCAACGACCAGAACATCAACGCCGGGATCGCGGCCTACGAGGCGGCGCTGAAGGCGAACGGCAAGACGTACACCCAGTACGTCTACGAGGGGACGCAGCACGGCTTCCACAACGACACCACTCCGCGCTACGACGAGAACGCCGCGAAGCTCGCGTGGCAGCGGACGGTCGACTTCTTCAACCGGTCGCTTCGGTAGACTGCGCGCCAGGGGGTTGCGGGCCGCCGCCGTCCGGCCCGCGCCCCCCGCCCCGGCCGATGAGCCCGGGCGCCCCCGTCGAGATGCGCGGGTCGCTGTCTTCCCGCCCGGAAAGAGCGTACCGTCGTCTCGATGGCTCTCGACGACGAGCGCTGCTGCTTTTGCCGGCGTGCGGTGCAAGTCGGGGAATGGGCCGAGCGCCCGGGCTGGCTGGCGATCGAGTGCCCCGTCTGTGGCCCCTATCGGGTCGAGCGTCAGTTCTGGCTCACCGCGCACTTCAAGAAGGCGCGTGAGCCGGTCCTCTACCGGCGCCTGGCCGCGTGGCTCGCGGAGTCGCCGGGGCGGATCCCGCCGCCCGAGATCCCGTTCGAGGGATGGCAGGCGGTGGCGAGCTCGCGCGACGAGGCCTGACCGAGCTCAGTCCCGCAGCTCGCGCAGCCGCCGCTCGAGGAATCGCCGCTCCGGCTCCTGCCGCGTGAGGCCGAGGGCTCGCTCGAAGGACGCCCGGGCGTCGGCCGTTCGCCCCAGCCGCCGGCACAGCTCGGCTCGCGCGGAATGGGCGAGGTGGTATCCCGCCAGGTCTCCGCGGGCGAGGATCTCGTCGATCAGCGCGAGCCCCGCCAGCGGTCCGTCCCGCATCGCCACCGCTGCCGCGCGGTTCAGCTCGACGACGGGGGACGGCTCGGGCTCGAGCAGCGCGTCGTAGAGGGCGACGATCTGGCCCCAGTCGGTGGCCGCCGCCGTCGGCGCCCCGGCGTGCACCGCCGCGATGGCCGCCTGGAGCGTGTAGGGGCCGATGCGGCTCGAAGCCAGCGCCCGCTGGACCAGCGCCGAGCCCTCGGCGATCTGCTCGCGGTTCCAGAGCGTGCGATCCTGCTCGTCCAGCAGCACCAGCTCGCCGTCGGGTGAGGCACGGGCCGGGCGCCGCGACTCGTGGAGCAGCATCAGGGCCAGGAGCCCCATCACCTCCGGATCCGGCAGGAGCTCCAGGAGCAGCCGGCCCAGACGGAGCGCCTCGCCGGAGAGGTCGTGCCGGGTCAGCGAGGCGCCCGACGACGCGAAGTACCCCTCGTTGAACACCAGGTAGATGACCTGGAGCACGATGTCGAGTCGCTCGGGCAGCTCGGCCCGCGACGGCACCTGGTAGGGAATGCGGGCGTCGCGGATCTTCGCCTTGGCGCGCACGATGCGCTGGGCGACCGTCGGGGGCGCGGCGAGAAAGGCCCGGGCGATCTCCTCGGTCGTGAGGCCGCAGACCTCGCGGAGCGTCAGCGCCGCCTGGGCGTCGGGGGCGAGCGCCGGGTGGCAGCAGGTGAAGATCAGCCGCAGTCGGTCGTCCTCGACGCTCTCGGCGTCCGATCCGCCGGGCTCGTCCGGCTCGGCGTCGAGCCGCTCGGCGAGCTCGGCCAGCGAGCGGTCGAAACGGGCGCGCCGGCGCAGGACGTCGATGGCCTTGAATCGGCCGGCCGACACGAGCCACGCGCGGGGGTTGGCGGGCACGCCGTCCCGGGGCCATCGCTCCACCGCGGCCGCGAAGGCCTCGTGGAGCGCCTCCTCGGCGAGGTCGAAATCGCCGAGGAGGCGGATCAGGGTCGCGAGGACGCGGCGCGAGTCGGCCCGATAGACGGCCTCGACCTGGGCGCGCGTCCGCTCGACCGTGTCGTCCGTCACCGGCGACGCCTCTCCTCGGCGAGCGCGGCGAGCTCGCGGACCGGCCGCACCTCGATGCATCCGAGGCGCAGCGGCGGGATCTTGGACGCCACCTGGATGGCGTCCTCGCGATCCCGGGCCTCGATGAGCATGAAGCCGCCCAGTTGCTCCTTCGTCTCGGCGAACGGGCCATCGGTCGCGGCCACGCGGCCGGCGCGACGCCGGATGGTGGTCGCGGTCTCTACCGGCTGGAGCCCGTCCGAGACGATGTAGTGGCCGCTCTTCCGCAGCACCTCGCGGTAGGCGAGGACGTCATCGACGAGGGCGTCGTATTCCGCGGGGGGCAGGGCTTCCAGCTGCCGCTCGTCGTAATAGACCAGGCACAGGAACTTCATGCGTCCCTCCGCGCGGCCGGAGCATCGGCCACCGTGACTGGGGCCATTCACGTCGACGCGCGCCCATCCATTCGACCACGGAGCGGGGGACCGGCGGCTCGGACGCCGGTGGCGGATCGGTCGCGCGGCTTGATGATCGCGCCGGCGACCGGTACCGTGGGAATGAGACCCCGGATTTCCCTCGACGTGAAAAGGAGTCTGACATGGACCATACCGTCGTGCACTTCGAGATTCCGGCCGACGACCCCGAGCGGGCGGCGAAGTTCTACCGCGAGCTCTTCGGGTGGGGCATCCAGAAGATGGTGATGGACGGGGGCCCCGAGTACTGGGGGGTCACCACCGTGCCCACGGACGCTCAGGGACGGCCGGCCCGCCCGGGCGCGAACGGGGGCCTCATGCGCCGCCAGCACCCCGGCCACGTGCCCGTGAACTACATCGCGGTCGAGAGCGTGGACGAGTCCGTGAAGAAAGCCAAGCGCCTGGGCGCCGGGGACGTCATGCCGAAGACGCCGGTGAAGGGAATGGGCTGGTTTGCCTGGCTGAAAGACACCGAGGGCAACGTGTTCGGCCTCTGGCAAACCGACGAGAAGGCGGCCTGACGGCGAGGAGCGGGGCCGCCCGTCCACGTTCGCGCGGGGGGGCGGCTCCCTTCCCTTCGGTCGCGCCGCCCGCCCGCCCGCCCCGGCTATCGGCGCGCTCGTGCCGACCGGTCGCAGCCGGGTCGGGCGCCGCGGCGGTCACGCGTCGACGAGGATCTTGAAGCCGCCGTAGGCCATGCGCTTCACGTCGAAGGGCATCGACTTCGGATCCATCATGCGGGCGAGGCGGGGGTCCTTCATCACCTTCGCATTGACCCGGTCGCGGTGCGCGCGCGATTTGTACACGATCCAGGAGAACACCACGGTATCGCCCGGCTTCGCCTTGGCGACTCGCGGAAATGGCGCTCCGAACTTCACCTTGAGGTCGTCGCCGACGCACTCCCGGTACTCCAGGGCGCCGTGCTCGCGCCAGACCCGACCGGCCTTCCGGGCGATCTGTAGGTAGGCGGCCACGTTCTTCCTCGGCACCGGGATGAGAAAGCCGTCGATGTACCGCATGGGTCCTCCGTTCGTCAAGCGATGTCGGGGCGGCCCGGGGCCGCGGCGCTGCCCGCGAGGCGGCGCCCCGCGGTCAGGATACCGTCAGCTCCCTGATCGGCCGAACCTCGATGCTGCCCAGGCGCAGGGGCGGGATCCTCGAGGCGACCTGGATCGCCTCGTCCAGATCGCGGGCGTCGATCAGATAGAAGCCACCCAGCTGCTCCTTCGTCTCGGCGAAGGGGCCGTCGGTGGTCGAGAGCTTGCCGGGCCGGCTCCGGAGCGTGGTGGCCGTTCGGACCGGCTGGAGCGCCTCCGCCGCGAGATAGTGACCGCTCTTCCGGATCTCGTCACCGAAGGCCAGACATTCGTCCGTGAGCGCGACCGACTCGCTCTTCGGGAGCGCGTCGAGCGTGCGCTCGTCGAAGTAGACCAGGCACAGGTACTTCATCGCGTCCTCCTCGCGGACAACCCCTCGGGTGGGCACGGGATGGTCGTTCGGCGAGACTTCGATTCGACGGACCCCCGGAGCGCGCCGCGATCCGCGACGGAGTGTGTCATTTTGTCGCGGCCGGCACGGACGCCGTGGACGCGGCCACGCCGGGCCGCCCGGCGGGCGAGCGCCGCGGCATGTCGAGCGCGGCCCGGTCGGATCGACTATACAGTGAGAAGGGTCGGCGCCCGACGCCGCCCGGCCGAGGATCATCGAGCACGCCAGGAAGGAGCGCGGGATGAGCGAAGTGCGAGTTCTGGTCGGCACACGGAAAGGGGCGTTCACGCTGACGGCGGATGCCCAGCGCACGCATTGGGAGGTCAGCGGTCCGCACTTCGCCGGGTGGGAGATCTACCATCTCAAGGGATCCCCCGCCGACCCGAACCGGCTGTACGCCTCGCAGTCCAGCGGCTGGTTCGGGCAGATCATCCAGCGCTCCGACGACGGCGGCAAGACCTGGCACCAGCCGGGGACTCCGCCCGGCGAGCCCACCACCACGCCTGACGGGATGCCGAAGGGCGAGAGCAACAAGTTCGTCTACGACACGTCCGCCGAGACCGGCAAGCCTCTCACGACCCACCAGTGGTACGACGGCACGCCGCATCCGTGGGAGTTCAAGCGCGTCTGGCATCTGGAGCCGTCCCTGACCGATCCGGACACCGTCTACGCGGGCGTCGAGGACGCCGCCTTGTTCCGCTCGACCGACGGCGGCCGGACCTGGCGCGAGCTGGCGGGGCTGCGCGGCCACGGCTCCGGCTCGTCCTGGCAGCCGGGGGCCGGCGGCATGTGCCTCCACACGATCCTCCTGGATCCGCGCCACCGCGACCGCATCATCGTCGCGATCTCGGCGGCCGGGGCCTTCCGCAGCGACGACGCCGGCCAGACGTGGCGCCCCATCAACCGGGGCCTCCATTCGCTCTACATTCCCAACGCGACAGCCGAGGTCGGCCACTGCGTGCACCGGCTCGCGATGCACCCCGCGCGGCCGGGCCTGCTCTTCATGCAGAAGCACTGGGACGTGATGCGGAGCGACGACGGCGGGGAATCGTGGCGGGAGGTCAGTGGCAACCTGCCGAGCGACTTCGGGTTCCCGATCGACGTCCACGCGCACGACCCGGAGACCGTCTACGTCGTCCCGATCAAGAGCGACTCGGAGCACTATCCGCCCGACGGAAAGCTTCGCGTGTATCGGAGCCGGTCGGGGGGCGACGAGTGGGAGGCGCTCACGCGGGGCCTGCCGCAGCGGCACTGCTACGTCAACGTGCTGCGGGACGCGATGGCCGTCGACTCGCTCGATCCGTGCGGCGTGTACTTCGGCACCACCGGCGGCCAGGTCTACGTGTCCGCCGACGGCGGGGACAATTGGGCGCCGATCGTCCGGGACCTTCCGTCCGTCGTGTCGGTGGAGGTCCAGACTCTGCCATGATCCGGGTCGTTCTGCCCGCCCACCTGCGTACGCTCGCGCGGGTCGACGGGGAGGTGGCGGTCCACGTCCAGGAGCCGGTGACGCTGGGCGCGGTCCTGGACGCCGTCGAGGCGAGGTACCCGATGCTGCGGGGGACGATCCGCGACCACGTCACGCGGGAGCGACGGGCGTTCGTGCGCTACTTTGCCTGCGAGCAGGATCTTTCCCACGAATCGCCCGATACCCTGCTGCCCGGCCAGGTCGCGAGCGGGACGGAGCCCTTCCTGGTGGTGGGCGCCATGGCCGGCGGCTAGCGGCGCGCCGGCACGCCGCGTCGCCGCGGGGAGATTCCGCCCATGACCTATGCCTTGTGGATCGTGCAGGTCCTGCTCGCGCTGCTCTTTCTGTTCGGCGGCGGCCTCAAGCTCGTGATGCCGGTCGAGGAGATGATCAGGCAGATGCCGGTGTCCCTGCCGGGCGGGTTCCTCCGGTTCATCGGCGTGGCCGAGTTGCTCGGCGGCCTGGGGCTCATCTTGCCCGCGCTCTTGCGCATCCGACCGGGCCTGACCCCGCTGGCCGCCGCCGGGCTCGTCATCATCATGGCCGGCGCGACCGCCGTCACGCTTCTCGGCGGGGACGTCCTCACGGCCCTGATGCCCTTCGCGGTGGGCCTCCTGGCGGCCTTCGTCGCCTACGGCCGCTGGCGGCTGGCCCCGATCCACCCCGCCTCTTCCCATGCAGTCCGCTAGGCTCGGCACGACGCGCCCGTCATCGTGACGCCGGCGCGACACCGTGGCGCCGGTGTACGCCTCGTCGATACCCCCGCCGAGCCGACCGGCGGCCGCCGCAACGGGCGTCGCCGGATCTCGGGCGACGTCTGAGTCGCCCGGGCGCGGGCTCGCGCACGTTCGAGGCCGTTCGAGATACGTTCGAGGCCGCTCGAGACGATGTAGACCCCTCGCCTCGGCGGCCCGGGAGCGGGCGCCCGTCGAGCGGCGCCGTCTCGCAGGTCCCCGCGTCGCCGGTCGGCGTCGCGGCTTCTCGGCAACGTTTCGTCGGCCCGAAGGTTGCACGAGGAGGAAACCGCATGTCCCAGGGAGCGTCCGCCGCGGTGGTGGCCAAAGCGGTCGTCGAGCGCGACACCGCCCCGACCGCCCCGGAGGTCCGCTTCCTCTTCCCGCCGATCATGCCCCTGGTTCTGTCTCTCCTGGAGGAGCTCCGGGCGCCCTCGGATGCGGTCGAGTGCGCCTTCCTGGCCTCCGGCGACCAGTACGCCATCCGGCTTCCATCGTCGCGAACGAGGAGCGAGGCGCTCCTGCTGCCCCGCCGGGCGCTCGAGCGCGCGCTGACCGACCTGGGCGCCCGCCGCCAGGTGCGCAATCTCTTGCGGGCCTGGATCGAGGCCCCCGCGCCCAAACGCGCGGCGGGCGAAGGCGCTCTTCAGGCGTCGTACTTCTCCGCGCTGGAGGTCCGATCGCTTCTGGGACCCCGCTGCGGCCGCTGTGAGGGGCCCTTGCTGGCGGAAGACGCCATCGTGGTCTCGGAGGCGTCCCGCCGGCACCTGGCATGTCCGCCCGCGTGGTAAGCGCGGCCCGATCGCGTGCTGCCCGCCGACCCGTTTCCCGAGCGGCCGTGATTCATCCGAGACCACGAGCTGAGAGGAGAGGCCCATGAAATCCCAGATCGGTACGGACGCACTGCTCGAGGCGATCGAACGGCGACTCGGCGAGATCTCGGAGCGCCAGCACGCGCTGGCCACGGAGAAAACCTACCTCATGGAGCAGATCACGCCTCTGCGGCTCGGCGTGGCGTCGCCCGACGTCGCCGTGCTCCAGCTCCGGTCGAGGGGGATCACGCTCCGAGGGCTGGCGCCCGCGCCGGCCGGGACCCGCCGCCCGCGCCCGGTCGTCCTGCGAGCCGTCGTCTCCCGGCCACTGCGGCCGTCGCTCCCGTCGCCGAAGTCCGAGACCGCGTAGCGCGCCGAGGCCGCGGTCCGGCCGCCCCTCCGGTCACTGCGCGAAGCGCCGCACGACGTTGTCGACGATGCGGGAGATGTTGTTCCGGTAGCCGTTGTGAGAGAGGCTCCCGCAGAAGGTGATCGAGCCGACCGAGAAGACCGCGCCGCCGTTCGGCGTCTCGAAGTAGACCATGTCGGCGCGGATCAACGCGTCGGGCGGCTCGCCGGGCCACGTCGCCACGTGCGTGAGCCAGTCCTCGGGGACCAGCACGAACCGGGTGAGGTCGTGCTTCTCCGACGAGGCCAGCACTACGGCGTGAGGCGGCGTCCCCAGCCGGAGGTCCGCCCGGTCCAGCTCGAACCCCGCCGCGCCGCCGCCCGAGAGCCCGAAGTCGCCCAAGATCGCGTCGGGCACACCGTCGAAGATCCAGGAGACCCGCGCGTCCGTCGACGCCGGCAGGCGGCGATAGTACGAGCCCTCGAAGGGCCCCTGTGACGTGAAGCCCACGCCGCAGAGCTTCTGCGGGGGGCGCCCGTTTCGGCGCCAGAGGCCGCCGTACTGCCCGTCCAGGCTCATGTAGTACTCGCCGGGATCGGCGGCCCACGCGCGGATCCCGCCCTCGGCGCGTCGGACCTCCAGGGCCCCGGGCACGGCCGGGTGCGCCGCGACCCGCCAGTAGAACCCGTTCCCGCCGAGGTACATCAGGCGGCCGCCGCGCTCGAGGTAGGCGGCCAGGGCGTCCATGGTCTCCCGGCTCTGATACTCGGGGTGCGTCGGCGTGAGGACGACCTTGTAGGAGGCCAGCAGCTGGACGCCCTCGGCGTGGAGGTCCTCGTCGGTCACGACGTCGTACCGGTGACCCATCTGCTCGAGCCAGTCGAGGAGGTAGAGATCCGCCGGCAGGTGGCGGACTCCCGAGCCGCGCGGGTCGACGTAGGCGAGGAAGCCCGAGCGAAGATTCAGGATGGGCCTGAGGCGCGAGGAGTGGGCGATGCCGCTCCCATCGTGGTGGTAGTTGTAGGTAGACAGCCCGTA
The DNA here is from genome assembly GCA_044867785.1 of Candidatus Rokuibacteriota bacterium. Classification (GTDB taxonomy): domain Bacteria; phylum Methylomirabilota; class Methylomirabilia; order Rokubacteriales; family DASRDR01; genus DASRDR01. The sequence goes on from JBIOVM010000175.1 coordinate 62,116, forward strand.
CTCCTGGTGCTCGTCGGGCGTCCAGGGGCGCGCGTGCCAGGCCGCCACCCGCGCCCGGTACTCGTCGTCCGTCACGCCGCGCGCGATGTTCGCGTACACGATGTACGTGAAGGTCGGCATGAGCACGCACACGTCGGCGGTGGCCTGTCCGCGGCGAGGGCGGACGAAGAACGGGATCATGTCCTCCGCGTCGCCCGCTCGCACGCGCACGGCGTAGACGCCGCTCCGCAGCCCCTCGGGGACCGTGTACGTGAAGTCGGTGGCCCACGCGCAGTCGTAGAGGTCGTCGTCGTGGAAGTGGATCGCGCCGTAGTGCCCGGGAGCGTGGCGCCAGCACATCTCCTCGCCCGTCCACCCGGAGCCCATCATGGCGCGGGTCGGGAGGTTGACGAGCTGCCCGTGGAGACCGTTCGGGCCCACGTCTACCGCCCGCGTGCTGGACGTCTCGCGGCTGAAGTCCCAGGTCGCCACCACGTGGCGGCGGGAGCTCCCATCCGGCGCGGCGGCGATCGCGCTCTCGGCCAGCGCGGCGTCGTAGAGCGCGGGCCGCTCGATCTTGCCGTTGTAGTGGCCGACCACCGGCTCGCCGCCCATCGCGGCCACCAGCAGAGGCCCGCCGGTGTCGAGCGCCGGCGGGAAGGCGACGGACGTGGAGGCGCGGCCGCCGTCCTCCACCCGGACCCGCGGCGCCAGCGGCGCCTGCCCCGCCGCGAGCGTCCGCGTCGCCGCGTCGTACGTCGCCCACACGCGATACCACGTCCGCGCGAGCAGGGGCTTGCCGACGTGCGCGATCGCCACTCGCCCCTTGCCGTCCCCGACCAGCGCTCCCGCGCCCCGCTCGTCGAGGAACAGGGCGAACCCGGCGCCGGTGCGGGGATCGTGCCGCGCCACGACGCCCTGCCGGCCCTCGCCGGGCAAGGTCGGCCAGATCGTGGCGACCACGGTGAAGCTGTCGAGGCGTCGGAGCGCCGGCGCGTCCGGCACCCGGAGGTAGGAGCCCAGCGGCACCGGCTGGATCCGGGAGGGATAGCTTGCGGCGAACGGCGCGGCGACCGGCTCCTCCTTGATTCCCGGCCCGGCCGGGTTGGGATCGCCGGAGATCAGGCGGACCAGGCGCGCCTGATAGGGGGCGTCGGAGGCGCTGGACACCTTGAAGGCGATCGTCTCGCCCGGGGCGACGGAGAAGCGATCCGCGTAGCCGGTGATCGGAAGCATCGATCTCCTCGGTCCGGAATGAGGGCACGACAAGCGGCCGCCCGTATCGTCGGCGTGTTTCGGAGTCTAGCGCGCCCCCCGTGGGACCAGCAAGCGGCGGGGTCCGTCGGCACGGCGTTGCGCCGGTGCCGGCGGATCGGCGCGCCCCGCTCTTGACCGGTCGCGAAGGGCTGGCTAGTAATGCTCCTCGTGGTCATCCCCCGGCTCATCGTGAGGCCGCGCCGAGGCCGCGACTACGCGTGCCGGTCCGCGCCCCCACGCGGCCCGGTCACCAACCGAGCGCCGCGAGGGTCGCGATGAAGGTGGGGGTGCTCTACGAGCGTACGGCCTCTTGCCGGTCGACCCCGCGACCCTCCCCGAGGCGAACCGGCGGCGGCTGGAGGTCTACCGGCGCATGCGGGAGATCATCGACCGCACCCGTTGAGCGTGCGTCCGGCGACCGCCGCTAGAACCCGTAGAGGCGCGCGGGATTGTCGACGAGGATCTTCCGGCGGGTCCGCGCATCGGGCGCCCACACCGGCAGTTGATCGAGCAAGCGGGCGTCGTCGATCGGGAGCGGCGGGTTCACGTCGGTCGGTGCGCGCCCGGGCCGGGTCACGGCGTCCGGATGCGGCCAGTCCGTGCCCCAGACGATGCGCTCCGGATTCGACTCGATGAGCGCTCGGGCGAGCGGCACGACGTCCGGGTAGTCGGGCGCCAGCGTGGACGCCCGATAGGCGCCGGAGATCTTGACGTAGGCCTTCCCGGACCGGACGAGCGCCAGGAGGTCGGCGAATCCAGGCTGCTCCGGCCCCAGCGCGGCTCGGGCGCCGCCGAAGTGGTCGAACACGACGGGCACCGGCGACGCGGCGACGAGGTCCTTGAGCGCGGCGACCATGGCTAGGGTCGTGTAGACCTGGACGTGCCAGCCGCGATCCCGCACGCGCGCGATGGCGGCGTGGAGGTGGCGCCCGCCGACGGCCGGATCGTCGGTCCCCACCGTCGCCAGGTTCAGCCGGATGCCACGCACGCCGGCCCGGCCCATGGCGTCGAGGTCACCCTCGGACGTCTTGGCGTCGATGACCGCCACCCCGCGGGCGTCGGCCCCGCGCGCCTTCATGCCGTAGAGCGTGGCCGAGTTGTCGGTCCCGTAGACGCTCGGCGTGACGATGACGACGCGCTGGATGCCGAGCGCCCGATGGAGCGCCGCCATCGCTTCCGGCAGCGCCACCTCCGGCGTGTAGACCCGTCCCGGGAAGAACGGGAACGCCGCGGGATCGCCATGGATGTGCGTGTGGCAATCGCACGCACCGGCGGGCACCTCGAAGGTCACCACGGCCGTTCGCCGCGCATGGACCGAGCATACCAGCGGGGGCGACGGCCGGGAGGCCCGTCAGCCGGGCGGCGCCGGGCGGGACTCAGGGGCGGGCGGAGCGCGTCAGCGGGCCGCGTCGTGCGGCACCCGCCGTTCCGTGGGCGGCAGGACGAGATAGCTCAGAAGCCACGCCATCCCGCCCGTGATCACGATGGCGCCCGTCCAGAGGTGCACGGACCAGGCGAGGCGCGCCCACACGAGGACCACCGCGAAGTACAGGAGATACTGCACGGCCGGCACGGCGAACGCCACCGTCCGGAACGCGAGCGGCCGCTCGGGCGACGGGCCGAGCCAGGCGACGAGGCCGTCGGCGATCAAGCCCGCCAGGACCGAGGCGCCGATCAGTGGTCCCGGACCGGTGTCGAGGTACTTGTCGTGAATGATCGCCATCAGCGCGACGTTCAGGGACAAGAGGAGCGTGAAGCTGCCCGGGGGCAAAGAGCGCTGCCGGAGCACGTACAGCACCGGGCCCATCAGCACCACGGGCTGGACCAAGAACCCGGCGAGCCCGACCGACTGGTAGAGGAACGCCCGGTCCGAGGTGCCTACCGCCGCGGCGTGCGCCACCCAGGTCGTTCCGTACGGGCTCGCGTACTCGGTGAAGAACGTGAGGAGAGACACGAACAGCGTCAGGGACACGGCCATCGGCATCCGTCCGAGCCACGTCGCGGCCGTCGTCGAGTCACGGTGGAGGCCTGCTCGAAGCGGTCCCGTCACCATGAGCGCGCCGCCGTAGGCGAGGGCGAGGTGGCTCGGGCTGATCAGCCCCTCGACGCCGTCCTCGATGCCGAAGGCGATGTGCCAGAGCATGTCGACCAGGCCGCCGACGAAGAACACGAAGGCACCGATCAGCGAGAGGCGATAGCCGGGCGGCAAGGCGGCCGACCGCGGGGCACCCCGTCGCCGATGCCGGTAGAACTCCAGGACGAGGACGGCCGTGCCGGCCGCATAGCCGGAATAGAGGACCGCGTGCCAGGGCGTGAAGAAGGTCTCGAGCGACGGCACGTGGATGTGAGCCCATCCGTCGAGGTACAGGCCCCCGATGAGCCAGGCGCCGAGGGCGACCATGAGCCAGTCGAAGCCGGCCCCGCCGCGCGCCGCGAGGGCGCGGCCCGGCGTCCCGGGCGCGCCGACGGCGTGCCTCGGCTCGACGGTCGCGGGGTTAGCCATCGGCGACGGCGTGGCTGACGCTGCCGCGCGCCCGGTCCGCGTCCGCCCACTGGTGCAGCGCCGCCCAGGCGCTCGCGAAAGCCCGCTGGTCCTGGGCCTCCAGCGGGCGGAGGCGGCGGCGGCGCACCCGGTCGTGCGCGCCCGTGGCGAACGTGAGGAGGTCTACCGGCACCTTGAGGCACTGCCCGACGATGCCCCAGACCAGCGCGGGGTCCCGCTGCGTCCACGCGTTCCGGGCCAGGGCGCTGCACGCGTTCCGGCGCGAGCGGAGTCGGAGGCGGAGCCCGGCGTTGTTGGTGCGGTGCCCGAGTAGCGGCTCCTCCAGCGCGGCGAATCGGCTGTGACGGTACGTGCGCAGGAGCAAGTCGAAGTCCTGCCCGCGCTGGCGTCCGGCATCGTACCGGTGGCGCCGGAACCACGTGATGCGGCCCATCCACGTCGGATGATACAGGAGGAAGCCCCGGCGCGGATGGCGACAGATCGCCTCGTGACGCGTCTCCACCGGCTCCTTGCCCGTCGAGCGGCCGCCGTCCACGAAGTGGATCATTCCGCTGCCGAGCAGATCCACGTCTCGGTGCGCGTCGAGGTAGCAAGCCTGGCGCGCCAGCCGGTCCGGGAACGCGAAGTCGTCGCCGTCGATCCTCGCGAAGTACGCGCCGCGCGCGGAGTCGACGAGCTGGTTGAGCCGGACGGCGAGGCCGCGCGACGTGGCGTGGTGGGTGATCCGCACGCGCGCGTCGCGCACGCCCTCCAGCAGCTCGGCGGTGCGGTCGGTCGACCCGTCGTTCGCGACCAAGAGCTCCCAGCTCGACAAGGTCTGGAAGAGGATCGACCGGACGGCCGCCAGGACCGTCGCTTCCGCGTTCCGCACCACCAGCCCGACGCTCACCCGGGGGAGCGGAGGCTCCGCGCCGTCCGGGACACCGGCAACCCGGTCAGTCGGCGCCACGCTCGACGGGGGCCCCGGCGCTTCTGTACCAGAGGGCCAGGGAGCGGCACTGCTCCGGGAACCGCCGCACGTACTCCTCGATCAGGGGGGTGAGCGCCGCGCGGCAGCTCGCCACGTCGTCGTCGGGCCCCGGCGCCGGGGGCGGCAGGGCCGGATGAATCGTGATCACGCGCCGCGGTCCCTCGAGGTGCATGAGGACCGGATGCGTGACGGCTCCGGTCAATCGACGTAGCGCAAGCCACCCGGCGCGCACGACGAGCGGGCCGCCGGGGAGCGGGATCTGGAACGACTCCGTGCCCACTCGTCCGTCGGCCGTGATGTAGACGATCTCGCCGGCCCGGAGCAGCTCGACGGCGCGGCGGAGCGCGCTCGCCTCGCCCTGCCGGCTCGGCCCGTAGAGCGGAATCGTTTCGCCGCCACCCGAGGTCAGGGGCAGGGTCGCGCGATGCCGCCGGCCGGAGATGGCGGCGTTCACTCGATACCCGAGGATCTGCAGCGCGCGCGGGGTGCCCACCGGGCCCAGATGGAACCCCAGCAGGATCAACCCGCGCCCGGGCGCGCGCTGGCGCAGATGGTCGAGGCCCACCGCGATGAGCGTGGCTCTCAGCTGGTCCGCGGTCCGGATGCCGACATACGCGTCCTGGGCGATGAACCGGCCATGGTGAGCGAGGAGCGAGATGGCGAGGCGACGGGGAGTGCGGCACCCGGGCTGGGCCGCCGCCCAGTCGAGCGCCTGACGGAAGCGCGCCGGTCTGAGCACCGCCTGGGCGACGCCGAGGGCCGCCATGATGTCCTCGCCCCACGGCCAGGGAAGCCAGCCGAGTCCCCGGTTCACCCAGCGGACGATCGCCCGGTCGGGATCGCGGCGTGCGAAGACCGGATGCACCGGGGCGCGCCCGACGCGATCTTCGGCGAGCGAGGGACGCACGGCAGGAACGTCGGTCACGATCCTCTCCCGGCGCCCCGGCGGCGCCCCGGTCGGCGCCGCCGGCCGCGCCCGCTCGGTCTCGGCCACCGCAAGTATAGTGGGCCGGGAGCGACGAGCAACTGCCGGCGCCCCTACCGTTCCGATCCGATCGGACCCGGCCAGCTTGCGCGCAGAAGCTCAAGCAGCTGCGCGCTCGGGCGCCCGCGGTCGAAGTGAGCGCGCGCGAACGCGTAGCCCTCCCGGATCAGCGTGCGGCGGAGCCCGGCGTCTCCCATCACCCGCTCGACTCCGTCCGCCAGCGCCTCGCCCGACCCCGGCTCGACCAGGAGCGCCTCGCGCCCATCCCGCAGCGTCGCGGCGATCGTGCCGATGCCTCCCGCGACGACGGGAAGGCCCTGGGATGCCGCCTCGATGAGGACGCGCGGGAAGCCCTCCCCGAGGGACGCGCTCACGAAGATATCCGCGCTCCGATATCGAGAGAGCAGCGCGGGCACGTCCGCGATGTACCCGAGGAACTCGATGCGCTCCGCCAGGTCGTGACGCAGCACCGCCGCCCGCACCGTCGCCTCGTAGGACCGGTCGCCCCCGCCGACGAGCTGGAGGCGGACCTGGCGTCCGCGCTCCGTGAGGATCCGTAGCGCCTCCACGAGGAGGAGCACCGCCTTTCTCGGGATGATCGAGCCCACGTGAAGGAGGGACACGACGCCGCCCCGGCACGTGTCGTCGCGCTCGTACACGTCGGTGGCGCGCATGTCGAGGCGGGGGATGGCCTCGACCACGCGAGGATGGAGGTGAGCCAACCGCCGCTGAAGGCCTCGACCGTCCACCAGGGTGAATCGCGCGTGTCGCACGGCCGTGCGCTCGGCCCATCCGGCCATCCGCCGGTACAGGCGGAGCCGCCATCCGGCAAGAGGCGCCGTCCGCGAGGCGAAGGAGGCGAAGGGGGCGATCTCCTCCCAGTCGCTCACGAAGTACAGCGAGTAGGGGCGTCGCGACAGTCGGCACAGCAGGTGGGCGAGGACGCCGGGAAAGGAGGGCATCCAGATGTGGACGAACGCGGCGCCTCGGATCAGGCGGAGCCTCGGCAGCCAGGCGGCGGGCGCGAGCACCGCGCGGAGGCGGCCGCGGCCATCGACTCGCCGGGCGCGGCCTTGGACGATGCGCACGTTCCGCGCTTCGCACGCATAGAGCCGGGGCTTCTGGCCGGCGCGCGCGTCGTCGGGGTGCCCGGCTTCGCCGAAGTAGACCACCTGCTCGAGCCGAGGGGCGAGCTCGTCGACGAGCTCGCCGGTCCGGGAGCCGACTCGGAGGCGGCCCCGATGCTCCGTGACCCCGGGTCCGATGATGAGCATCGTGCCGCGCGGCCGCCCCCCCGTCGGAGCGCCATCGAGGCCAGTCGAAGGAAGCGTCACGATCGGCTCACCGATCGTGCCGCGGCAAGCGGGACCCGGCGCCCGTGGGCCGGCCCTCGTCCCTCGGGGACCGCCGCGGACGGGCGGGACGCTCGGTGACAAGGATGCGGACACATTCCCGGAACGATCCACAACGGCGCGCGCCGCGTCAAGAAGGGCCGCCGGCCGCGCCGCGGTCCGCCAGGACCCCGAGGAGGAAAACTTGGCGTCGAGAGTGCACTTTGGCATCCTCGAAGGGTGAGGGGCATCATCGACGCGAAAGGGTGGGCGAGGTAGGAATGGCGTCGCGCGGGAGCCGGGCAGGCCACGGGCGGCGGTCGGGTCGCCGGCAGGCCCGTCTCCGGGTGGGGCCCGTGGCCAGCGATCTCGTGATCGTGAGCCGGGCCCTGGCGGACCTGGCTGATTTCCTCCATGGCCGCCAGGAGGCCTCTGGCCGTGGCCGGGTGATCCTGGACCGGCGAGTGGGTGACCGCCGCGTCGAGACCCTTTCGGTGGATCGGGACCGCCGACGGAGCGACCGGCGTCACCAAGCGTCGGCCGGCGAGGCCCTGATGCGTGTCCTGGGTTTCAGCGTCGTTCCGAGCGGAGTCCGGTCGGACGGCGCGGCCCGGCGGCCCGCCGAGAGACGCGCTCGGTCCGTCGGTGGCGCGGCCGCTCCCGCGCGTCGCGCCGCTTCCTCGCGTCGCGCCGCCTCGTCGCGTCGGCCGCGGCGCCGCACCCGCTGACCTCGACGACTCCCTAGTCCCTACGCGCAGGCGAGTCAGGAGCGGCGCGGGTCGCCGCTCGACGACGGGAGTCCCGTCGCCTCCAGGTCGGCGAACGTGTCCTTGTCGAGCGGCCACTTGGGCCGGTGAATGCGCGTGAAGGGCACGTTCGAGAAGACGTCGGGCGGCGCGACGTAGAGGATCTCCGCCGCGATCTTCTCGAACTCCGCCCGGAAGTGGTTCGTGGACTTGACGACCAGCAGCTTCGTCGCCGTCGGCTCGAGCCCGAGCCCGCGGAACACGTCGGGGCTGCGCACCTGGTTGCGGCGGCTGGCGACGATGACGTCGAGCCCGCCGGCCGTCAATCGGGCAGCGGGGCCCAGAGAGTTGCCGACTCCCGCGTACCGCTGGTAAAGGTCGTCGGTCACGGCGGCCACCGTCACGTCGAGATCGAGCGGGTCTCCCGACAGGAGCCCGGCCTTGCCGCCGATTCGCATGCGGAGCCGCGCGCCCGGTCCGGCCGCGCGGGCGAACGACACGGCCATCGGATCCCAGATCGTCGCGAAGGCGCAGTCCGCCACGCCGAGGGCGACCAGCTGCCGGAGCACGACGGTGCTGTCGCCGGGGAAGCCGCCGCCGGGGTTGTCCGCGACGTCGGCGGCCACCACCGGGCGGCCCGGGATGCGCGCCGCGCGCTGGACGGCTTCGGCGACGGTCAGCATCGGGGGATGGGTGCGCCCTCGGAGGGCGATCCACCGGAGCCCCAGTTCTTGCGCGAGCGCGGCGCCCTGAGCGGGCCGATCGTCGGTGATCACGAGCATCTTGGTGCCGTTTCCGGGCACGTCGCCGTACGGGAAGCCGTGCACCGGGGAGATCGACAGGACACCCTCGCGGCCCTCCCGGGCCTTCACGTCGTCGACGAAGCCCTTCATCGGCTGGAGCGTCGTGAAGTAGCTGCCGATCATCCGGCAGTCCCAGAGCGCCATGTGCGGGCGCGTCCGGCGCTCGGCCGCGTCGACCACGAGCCGGAAGAGGTCCGCCGCGCGCTCGGCGAAGTCGGTATGGGGGAACTCCTTGTAGAGCACGAGGACGGTGGCCTGCTCGACCATGAGTGGCGTCACGTGGCAATGAGGGTCGAGCTCGGCCCCCACCGGCACCGCCGGCCCCACGATCTCGCGTACGCGCGCCAGGATGTCACCCTCGCAGTCGTCGTAGCCGTCGGCGACCATTGCCCCGTGGAGGTTCAGGAGCACCAAGTCGACGGGCATCGCGCGCCGGAGGTCCGCCAGGATCTCGTCGCGGAAGCCTTCCCAGACGCGGCGGACGGTCGGCCCGGCCGGCGGCGCCGCGGCGCCGAGGCTACCCACCACGCTGACGCCGCGCTCGGCCGCGAGGCGGCGCCAGACGAGGAAGGGCTGCGTGAAGCTGGTCGGCCGCTCCTCGGGCGGGGCGCCCCGGAAGATCGTGTAGTCCTCCAGCCCGGTCGGCATGGGAGCGAAGGTGTTCGACTCGGTGGCGACGCCGGCGGTGAAGAGCTTCATCGATGGCCCTCCCGGCGGCGATTCTTCGCGGGGCGCCCGCTGGGGTCAAGGGGGCGCCCGTCCGGCGCCCGCCGGGCAGGGCCGCGCGCCAGCGTCGCGGTCCGACGGCGGAGCCCGCGGGGCCCTTGACGGGGCCGCCGTCCGGGTCGAGAGTGACCGAGCACCCGCTCCGGACTCGGAGCGGCGGCCGCGCGGCCAGCGGGCGCCCGCGAGCGCCCGACACGAAAGGGAGGGCCACCATGAAGAGGTTCCGGACCGCCTGGATAGCTGGGCTCGTCGCGCTCGCCGGGGCGTTCCTCGCGCTGGATCCGCCGGCCTCCGGGCAGGGCGACAAGACCGTCCGCGCCGTGCTGCACGCCGAGGTCAAGCACCTGGATCCGCACTGGACGACGGCGAACATCACCCAGCAGCACAGCTACATGATCTACGAGACGCTCTTCTCGCTCGACTCGAAGGGCACCCCGCGGCCCCAGATGGTCGACACCGTCCGGGTGAGCCCGGACAAGCTCACCTACACGTTCGTCCTCCGGAACGGCCTCAAGTGGCACGACGGCCAGCCGGTCCGGGCCGCCGACGCCGTCGCGTCGCTCAAGCGCTGGGCCGTCAAGGACGCGGCCGGCCAGAAGCTGATGGCGAAGACGGCCTCGCTCGAGGCCGCGGACGACAAGACGCTGGTCCTCAAGCTCAAGGAGCCCTACGGCCTCGTCCTCCGCGCGCTCGCCAAGGAGTACAGCTACGTGCCGTTCATCATTCCCGAGCGCCACGCCGTCCAGCCGGCGGACAAGGCGTTCGAGGGGGAGAAGATCGGCTCGGGGCCCTTCGTCTTCGCGGAGAAGGAGTGGGTGCCCGGCGCCAAGACGGTCTACCTGCGGAACAAGGACTACGTGCCGCGCGCGGAGGCGCCCGATTACTACGCCGGCGCGCGCCGCGCCACGGTCGACCGGGTGGAGTGGATCGTGATCCCGGATCCGTCGACGGCGGTCGCCGCCCTCCAGAAGGGCGAAATCGACTTCATCCAGTACCCGCACATCGATCAGCAGCCGCTCCTGCGCAAGGATGCGAACGTCACGATCAAGAAGGTGGACGTGCAGCAGATGCAGATCCACCCGAACCACCTGGTCCCGCCCTTCGACAACCCGAAGGCCCGCCAGGCGCTCGCCTACATGGTCGACCAGCGGGACTACCTCCAGGCCATCGCCGGGGATCAGGAGAACTGGACGGTCTGCTGGGCGTTCCTCGGCTGCGGCCAGTGGCTGGACACCGCGGCAGGCGCCGAGCCCTTCCAGAAGCAGGACCTGGCCAAGGCCCGGCAGCTGCTGCAGGAGGCGGGGTACAAGGGGGAGAAGATCGTCGTGATGGCGCCGAGCGACATCGCGACCATCAACGCGGCCTCGCTCACGACGGCGGCGCTCCTGCGCAAGATCGGCGTGAACGTCGATCTCCAGGTGATGGACTGGGGGACGCTGACGTCGCGCCGGCCGGTGAAGGACGCGCCCAGCAAGAACCCGGCCGGCTGGCACATCTTCCACACCACGTCGAACGGCGTGGCGCTGGCCGACCCGTGGGGGCACTCGAACATCTCCACCCTCTGCGAGCGCGCCTGGTTCGGCTGGCCGTGCTCGCCGCGCGCCTCGAAGGCGCTCGACGACCTGGGCAATGCGGCGCCCGGCTCGGCCGAGTTCAAGAAGCTCCTGCTCGAGTACCACGCGGCGCTGATGGAGAACCTGCCGTACATCCCGACGGGCGAGTTCAACATGAACAGCGCGTGGCGCAAGGACCGGGTGGATTACGGGGCGACCGCACCCTACGTGCTGTTCTGGAACATGACCCGGCGGTAGCCGGGAATCGACCGCCGGGGCGGGGCCCCTCGGGCGCCGCCCCGGCGGACCCGCCCGCGCCCTTCGCTCCGTGCTCGCCTACGTCGTCCGCCGAATCCTCGCCGTCTTCCCGGTGATGGCGGTCGTCGTGCTGTTCGTGTTCGTCCTCCTGCGCCTGGCGCCGGGCGATCCGGCGGCGATCATCGCGGGCGACTACGCGAGCCCGGAGGCCATCGCGAGGATCCGCACCGCGCTCGGGCTCGACCAGCCGATCTACGTCCAGCTGGGCGTCTACGTCGCGAGCCTGGCACGCGGGGACCTGGGGCGCTCCCTCCATTCCCGGCTGCCGGTCCGGACCCTGATCGCCCAGCGGCTCGAGCCGACGCTGGCGCTGGCGACCGCCACGCTCGTCTTCGCGGTGGGCCTGGCGGTCCCGCTGGGCGTGCTGGCCGCATGGCGGGCGCGCACGTGGATCGATCGGGCGGTGATGGTGTTCGCGGTGGCCGGCTTCTCCATTCCGGTCTTCTGGCTCGGCTTCCTCATGATCTACGGCTTCTCGGTCCGGCTCGACCTCTTCCCCGTCCAGGGGTACGCGCCGCTCAGCGCGGGACTCGGGCCCTTCGCGCGCCACCTCTTTCTGCCGACCGTGACGCTCGGGCTGGTCTACATGGCCTTGCTCACCCGCATCACGCGCGCCAGCGTGCTGGAGGTCCTGGACGCCGACTACGTGCGCACCGCGCACGCCAAGGGCCAGCTGCCTCGGCGGGTCCTGTTCGTCCACGCCCTCAAGAACGCGGCGGTGCCGATCGTCACCACCATCGGGGTCGGCCTCACCCTCCTGATCTCGGGCGTGGTGATCACCGAGAGCGTGTTCGCCCTGCCCGGCCTGGGCCGCCTGACGGCGGACGCCGTCCTCCAGCGCGACTACTCGATCATCCAGGGCGTGACGATCCTGTCGTCGGCCGTCTACGTTCTGGTGAACCTCCTCGTCGACCTGTGCTACCTCTTGCTCGACCCGCGGATCCGGTACTGACGGCGGCGGCCGCGGCTCCCGCCGCCCGGCGGGGCCGCATCGGGCGGTTCGTCCGGCGTCACCCGACGGTGGCCGCCGGCGGCTGCCTGCTCCTGCTGATGTCCGCCGTGGCCGTGCTCGCACCCTATCTCTCGACGATCGACCCGATCGAGATGAAGCCCGGCCAGCGCCTCCGGCCGCCGGGGAGCGCCCACTGGTTCGGCACCGACATGTACGGGCGCGACTCCTACAGCCGCGTCGTCTACGGCAGCCGGATCTCCCTCTTCGTGGGGCTGACCGTCGCGACCGTGACCTCCGTCATCGGGCTCGGGCTCGGCGTCTTCGCGGGCTTCATTCGCCGGCTGGACGCGATCGTCATGCGCGTGATGGACGGCGTCATGGCCCTGCCCGACCTGCTCCTGGCGATCACCTTCGTCGCCCTCACCGGGGCGAGCGTGCGGAACGTCGTCATCGCGCTGGTGATCCCGCAGACGCCGCGGGTCGTCCGGCTCGTGCGGGGCGTCGTCCTGAGCCTCCGCGAGCAGCCGTTCGTCGAGGCGTCCGTCGCCCTCGGGGCCGGGCTGGGGCGAACGGTCCTCCGCCACGTGCTGCCCAACACCGTGGCGCCGCTGATCGTCCAGGGCACCTACGTGTGCGCCTCCGCCGTCCTCATCGAGGCCGCGCTCTCCTTCCTCGGCGCGGGGACCCCGGCCGAGATCCCGAGCTGGGGCAACATCATGGCCGAGGCCCGGGCCCACGTCCGCGTGGCGTTCTGGCTCTTGCTGTTCCCGGGTCTGTTCCTCGCGTCGACCGTGCTCTCGATCAACCTCCTGGGCGACGGGCTCCGGGACCTCCTGGACCCGCGACTCGCCCGACGGATGTAGGGGACGGCTGCGCGCCGTCCCCGGAGGATCCCCAATGGATTTCGATCGGACCCTCGTGGGCGGCCTCGTGGTGGACGGCACCGGCGCCCGCGGCTACCGGGCGGACGTCGGCGTGCGCGGGGGGCGGATCGAGGCGATCGGGGACCTCGCCGCCGCTCCCGCGGCCGAGCGCCTGGACGCGCGCGGCCGCGTCGTCTGTCCGGGCTTCATCGACATGCACAGCCACTCGGACCTCTCGCTGCTCCTCTGCCCGACCGGCGACAGCAAGATCCGCCAGGGCGTGACGACGGAGGTGGTGGGGAACTGCGGCTTCAGCCCGGCGCCGCTCACCCCCCAGCACGCCGAGACGGTGCGCTCCCTCCACGGGTTCTTCGGCACCTTCATCCACGACCTCGACTGGCGCTGGCGCTCCTACGGGGAGTTCGCGGACCGGCTCGGCCGGGGCGGCCTCGGGCTCCACGTCGCGCCGCTGGTGGGTCACGTGACCGTGCGCGCGGCGATCATGGGATACGCCCAGCGGCCGCCGAGCGCGGGCGAGCTGGCCGCCATGCAGGATCTCGTCCGCGCCGCGATGCGCGACGGCTGCTTCGGGCTCTCGACGGGCCTGGTGTACCCGCCGGGCGCGTACGCCGACACCGAGGAGGTCGTCGAGCTGGCTCGCGTGGCGGGCGAGGCGGGGGGACTCTACGCGAGCCACATCCGCGGCGAGGGCCACTCCCTGCTGCGCGCGGTCGCCGAGGCGCTGGAGGTCGGCGAGCGAGCCCGTGCCCGCGTCCAGATCTCGCACCACAAGGCGGCGTTCCGGCCGTACTGGGGCCGGATCCGTCACGCGACCCAGCTGTCCGAGTGGGCGCACGAACGGGGCCAGGACGTCACGTTCGACGTCTATCCCTACACGGCGGGGAGTGCGCCCTTGACTCAGATCATCCCCGACTGGGCGCACGAGGGGGGGCTTGCCGCTCTCCTCGCCCGGCTCGGCGATCGCGCACATCGAGCGCAGCTCGCGCGGGAGGTGGCCGAGCAGGGGCGCGAGTGGGACCAGACGCTGGTGGCCTGGATGCCCGCGGGCCCGGGCAAGGCCGACGAGGGCCGCTCGATGGCGGACATCGCCGCCCGCCGCGGCGTCGCCCCGGTGGACGCGCTCTTCGCGCTCCTCGAGGAGTCCCAGGCTCGGGCGATCATGGTCCACTTCGTCATGAGCGAGGAGGACGTGCGGCACGTCATGCGGCACCCGCTCGCCATGTTCGGCTCGGACGGCTGGGTCCTCACGCCCGAGGGGCCTCTCGCGGAGGGCAAGCCCCACCCGCGCTGCTACGGCACGTATCCGCGGATCCTCGGCCACTACGTCCGCGAGGCCGGCGTGCTGACGCTCGAAGCGGCGGTGCACAAGGCGGCCTACCGGCCGGCGGAGAAGCTCGGCCTCGCGGGAAAGGGACGGGTTCAGGTGGGCGCCGACGCGGACCTGGTCGTGTTCGACCCGGACGCGGTGCGGGAGCGCGCGACCTACGCCGATCCGCATCGGTTCCCGGAGGGCATCGAGCACGTCCTCGTTGCCGGCGAGCCGGCGGTTCGCGACGGCCAGCCCACGGGCGCGCGTGCCGGCCGCGTCCTCCGGCGGCCCTGAGATCAGTTCGTCTCGAGCCCCGCCCGGTTCCTGCACGGGCCGCCGACCGAGGCGGTCGTGCCCAAGCCCCCGAGGTAGGCCCGGGGCGCGCCCCCGGCGCCGTCTTCGCCGCGGGTCCTCCGCGCCCGGTTCCGGCGCCGGAAGAAAAAGGCCGGATCCTCAGCGAATCCTCAGGCTGCCCCCTCAGGCTGCCCTCGGGATGGGCGTCGGACACCGCCCACCCGGAAAGGGAGACGGCACATGAGACGGCAACCGAGGACCTCGCAGTGGATCACGGCGGCGGCCCTGGCATTCCTGCTGGGGAGCGTCGGCCTGCCAGGGGGCACGGCCCGGGCGGAGGCCCCGCAATACACGACCGAGTTCGAGCTGGACGAGTGCACCTTCTCGTCCAACGGCCGGAACGCCCACTTCAGCCTCCGACCCGGCGACTTGCTGGTACTCGAGGGGATGGACGAGGGGGAGCTCCTGCGGGTCGAGATCAAGGTGCTCAGCCAGACGAAGAAGATCACGTTCAAGGACGCGGAGGGCGAGTCCCTGACGGTGTGGACCCGGGTCGTCGAGGAGCGGGAGTGGAAGGACGGCCAGCTGGTCGAGGTCTCGCGGAACTTCTACGCGCGATGCGCGGAGACGGACGACATCTTCTACTTCGGCGAGGAGGTGGACATCTACGAGGACGGGGTCATCGTCAGCCACGACGGCGCCTGGCTCGCCGGCAAGAACGGCGCGCAGCCGGGACTGATCATGCCCGGGCGATTCCTCCTCGGCTCGCGCTACGTGCAGGAGCTCGCGCCGGACGTCGCGCTGGATCGCGCGGAGCACGTGAAGATGGGGCTCACGGTGAAGACCGCGGCCGGGACGTTCGAGGACTGCGTCGAGGTCGTGGAGACCACACCGCTCGAGCCGGGGGCGACGAGCGTCAAGCGCTACTGCGCCGAGATCGGACTGGTCGCGGACGGCCCGGCCAAGCTGATCGACTACGACATCGACGGCGCCGACGACTGAGCGCCGGAGACCCGGGCGCCGGTCGCCCCGCGTCGGGCCACCCGCACCGAAGCGCGGGGCGGGTCTCAGGGAGAGGGCTGGCTCCTGGCGGCGAGTGACGGCGACCAGGAGCCAGTCCCGCGGCGAGCGCGCCCACGCTCCACGAAATGCCGGGAATCTTCAGCGACTCCTCAGCTTGGCCAGGCACGATCTCGTCGGGATGGCCTCGAACGACGTCCGTCCCGGAAGAGGAGGAAACCCGAATGACACGGCAGGTGACGGCTTCGCAGCGCGCCCGGACACGCCGGCTGGCGTGCGCCGGCGCGAGGGGGACATCGATGAACCCGCAGCAGGGGAGACGGAACGCGGGGACCGCCTCGGTCGTGGCCGCCTTGGTCTTGGCCTTCGGGCTCGCCGCCCCGGCGGTGCGGGCGGCCGAGTTCACCGAGGCCGAGCTGTTCGTCGAGCTCAACGACACCGATGGCGACCTCGGGCTGCACGCGTCGATCGACGGCGGGCCCTGGGAGGAGCTGGAGATCGAGGGCCCGAACGGGCGCACGCTCCTCAAGGTCACGGCCCAGGGCAGCTTGGCGCGGCAGGGCGGGACCCAGCTGTTCCTGGAGAGCGCCGAGCCGTCGTTCGACGAGCTGGCGCCCGAGCGGTTCTTCGGTCGGTTCCCCAAGGGCAAGTACCAGATCGAGGGCAAGGCCCTCGACGGGAAGGAGTTCAAGACCACGGTGGAGCTCAGCCACGTGCTGGCGGCCCCGCCCTCCAACATTCGCGTCAACACCGAGCTCGACAAGGTGAAGAACTGCGACGAGGAGCCCCTCCCGTCGGTGACCGGGCCCGTCACCATCTCCTGGGATCCGGTGACGGAATCGCATCCCGAGCTCGGCGAACCGGGGGACGTCGAGATCGCGAGGTACCAGTTCTTCGTCGAGCAGGGAGACTTCACGCTCGCCGTCGACCTTCCCCCCGACGTCACGACGTTCGCGATTCCGTCGGCGGTCGTCACCCCGGGCAGCGTCAAGATCGAGATCATCGCCAGAACGAGCACGGGGAACAACACCGCGGTGGAGCAGTGCTTCGTGCTGGAGCCGTGACGATCGCCCGCGCGGAGTAGCCGCACCGGGCGTCGGCCGGACCCGTCCGGCGAGAGTCCCTCGCCGGACGGGGTGGCCCGGGAAGGCGGCCACCGGTCGCGCCCCCGAGCGGCGCCGTTCGGCCGCCCCGTTCGTTGCCTCGGGCTCCCGGCCTGGCTTACTCTGGCGGCGCGGGAGCCTGCGGCGCGGCGGGGCTCCGTGGCGTGGTGCCTGCCGTCCGATCCGGCGGCACGAGGCCGGCGCCGTCGAGGAGCCTGTGAAGATCTTGCTGGTCGACGATTCCCAGCGCCTCCTGCGGTCCCTCGGCCACGGCCTGAAGAAGCTCGGCTACGCGGTCGATCTGGCCGGCGACGGGGAACAGGGGCTGGCGCTCGCCGAGACCTACGACTACCACGTCATCGTCCTCGACCTGATGCTTCCCGGGCTGTCGGGCCTGGAGGTCCTTCGGCGACTCCGGGGGCGGGGCAGCGACGTCCACGTCCTGATACTGTCCGCCCGGGATCGGGTGGACGACCGCGTGCGGGGCCTCCAGCTGGGCGCCGACGACTACCTCGTCAAGCCCTTCGCGTTCGAGGAGCTGTGCGCGCGGATCCAGGCGCTCGTCCGCCGGCGTCACCAGGCGAAGGACCCGGTCATCCGGCTGGGGCCCCTCGAGATCGACGCCGCCCGCCGCCGGGTCACGCGCGGCGGCGACACGCTTCACCTGACCCCGAGCGAGTACGCCCTGCTGGAGCTCCTCGCCTACCAGCGCGGCCGCGTCTTCTCGCAGGAGCAGCTGATCGAGCACCTGCACCGGAGCGCTTCGGAGGTGTCGAGCAACGTCGTCGAGGTGCTCGTCTCGAGCCTGCGGAAGAAGATCCACGCGCGCGGCGAACCCCCGATCCTCCGCACGCGGCGCGGGTTCGGCTACTTCGTCGAGTAGGATGCGCTCGCTCCGCACCCGCCTGTTCGTGTACCTGATCGGCGGCGCCGCCGCGGTGCTCCTCGCCGCCGGGCTCGCGCTGCGGACGATCGTCGTCGACGCGCTCCAGACCGAGTTCGACCGGGCGCTCGCCGCCAAGGCGCGGGGCCTCGTCGCGCTGACGGAGGAGGAGGGCGGCCTGATCGAGTTCGAGTTCGACGACGAGCACATGCCCGAGTTCGCGGTCGGGGCCAGCCCCGAGTACTTCGAGCTCTGGCTCGCGGACGGCTCGCTGGTCCGGCGCTCGCCGTCCTTCGAGGCGAGCGACGAGACGCGAGGCGCGAGCCTCGTCGGCTCGCACCCGCCGGCCGCGCCGAGCTTCCGGGACGTCCGCTTGCCGGACGGCCGCCGGGGGCGTCAGGTCCGGATCGACTTCGTCCCGACGCTCGACACCGAGGACGATCCGGGGGAAGCGAGGGACGCGCCCGCCCTCCCGTCGCCGGGTCGTCTCCGCGCGACCGTGCTCGTCGCGCGCGAGCGAGAGCACTTCGACGCCGGCGTCCGTCGCCTGGAGGCGACGGGAGCCGGCCTCGGGCTCGCCCTGATGCTCGCGCTCGCCGGGCTGATGCAGCTCGCGTTGCGGGCCGGCCTCCGCTCGCTGGATCGGCTGACCGGGCAGGTCCGGGGGCTCGACGTGAGCTCCCTGGACACGCGGGTCGCCGTGGAGGCGCCGCCCGACGAGATCGCGGTCGTGGTGGAGCAGGTCAACGCGCTCCTGGGCCGGCTGGAGGCGGGCTTCAAGCGGGAGCGTCGGCTGTCGAGCGACATCGCTCACGAGCTCAAGACGCCGATCGCCGAGCTCCGGAACCTGGGCGAGGTCGGCGCCCGCTGGCCCGAGGACCGCGCGTCGGCTCGGCAGTTCTTCGAGGATGCCGGGGCGATCGCGCAGCAGATGGAGCGGATCGTCGTGAACCTCCTGGCCCTGGCGCGATACGACGAGGGCCACGAACAGGTCTGGACGGCGCCGGTGGAGGTCGCGGAGGTCGTCGACGCCGCCTGGAAGCCGCTGGCCCGGGACGCTCTGGCGAAGGGGCTCGAGCTGCGGCAGGAGATCCCGCGAGCGGTTCGCGTCGAGACCGATCCGGAGAAGTTCGCCTTGGTCGTGCAGAACCTGCTGTCGAACGCCGTCGCTTACAGCCCTCCGGGCACCGAGGTGGTCTGCGAAGCGGAGGAGACGGCGGGCCGGGTGTCGGTGAGCTTCAGCAATCGGGTCGAGAACCTCGAGGCCGGGGACCTTCCGGTGATGTTCGACCGGTTCTGGCGGAAGGACGAGGCGCGAGCCGGGGGCCGCAGCGTGGGCCTGGGGCTGGCCCTCGTGCGCGCGCTCGCCGACCTGCTGGGTATCGAGATCGAGACGCGGCTCCGGCCCGACCGGACCTTCCGCATCACGCTCTCGAAGCGCGTCGCCGCCTGAGCCGGCTCAGAAGCGGAACTGTACCTCCGCCCGCACGACCCAGGCCCCGCCGTTCCGCTCCGGGAAGGCCGAGCCGGGCGAAAAGTATCCCAGCACGGCTTTGACCTCCAGGCGATCGTAGATCTCCTCGAGGCCGAGGATGAGGTCCACGGCGCTGCCGAGCCGCCGGCTGCGGCCGGACGGCTCGGCGTCGATCCCGGCGTCGCGTATCGTCGCCGCCGCGTGGTGCTGGAGATAGTAGTGGTAGACGAGATCCACCGAGAACTTGTCGCTCGGGCGAATCCCGACGCCGGCGGTGAGGATCGCGAGATTGCTCAGCTCGGGATCCAGCACCTCCCCGTAGTACTTGAAGTCGGTGGCGCCGCCGAAGTCGGATTCGTTCTCCTGCAGGCCGGTCTGCCGGAAGCTCCGGTCGGTGCCGTCGGCCGGCGACCGGTCGCCGCTGCCGAAGGCGAAGCCGAGCGTCAGCGCGGGCTTCGGGGCGACCTGGAACTCGTAGGTGGCGCCGAGGTCGATCCCCCATCCGCTGAGCTTGCGCGAGCCCTCCCGGCCGGCGACGTAGCCGAGCTCGAGCCAGTAGTCCAGGTCCTCGATGGGCTCGCCGCGCGAGCGCACGCCGACGAAGACGGGGCGGTGGTGATCGGGGGCCGACAGATCGTCGCGGACGATCGCGTACGCGTCCAGCGCGAAGTCTTCGACGGGACGGTAGCTGGCGTAGAGCACGTAGTTGTTGATGTGCTCCCGGCGCGCCGAGCTCAAGAGGTCCTTCCGGACGAGGCCGTCCTGGCTCAGCGAGAGCTCGACGGCCAGCGCGGCCCGCTGGTAGCGAAGCCGGACCGCGTCCAGCTCCTCGTCGTAGAGCCACTGCCGCTCGTCCTCGAACCGTTGTCGCCCGATCTGCAGGGACAGCCCGCCGGGAAGCGCTCGAAGCCAGACGAACAGCTCCTTGAGCTCGAGCTCGGGGTCCTCACTGGGCTTGGTCCGGTCCGCCTCGATCTTCCAGACGATCTCCCGCGTGACGGCCACGTTCAGGAACGCCTGGAAGCTCGGATGGGGGTCGAACGAGAACGCGAGCGACAGCTCGGGCGCGCCCATCGCGGCGTCGTTGTCGCGGCGGTCGTCCAGGGCGAGGTTCTTCCGATAGTCGTACGTGAGCTCGAGGTGAGCGCCGAAGGTCAGGAACGGCGCCAGCTGGTACCGGGTCTCGGGCGGCTCGTCCGGGTCGAAGACGTCCGCGCTCGTCGGGTGGGAGCCCGGGCCGACGGCCAGGATTGCCAGGAGAGCGCCCAGGCCGCTTCCGAGGCGCCGGCGGGCGCGGGACCTCCTCACCGGCGAATCGCGGCCGGCCCGGGTCGCGGGGGCTGCGGAGGGGCGCCACCCATTCCCCTACAACATGAGCACCATGCGGAAGCCGGTGTCAAACTCGCCGACGTCGGAGCGGCGCGCGCGGGGAGCCTTGATCGGCCGGTCGCGAGCGCCAGGCGCCGGGGGCGACGCCGGCGAGCTTCTTGAACGCGCGGCTGAACGCCGCCTCGGAGTCGTAGCCGACCTCCCGCGCGACGGCGGACACCTTCGTCGGGCTCTCGGCGAGCAGGCGGGCGGCCACCTGCATTCGCCAGTGCGTCAGGTATTGGATCGGCGGATGGCCCACGAGGTGCGTGAACCGGTCGGCCAGCACGGAGCGCGAGAGCCCCACGTCCTTCGCCAGGCTCGCCAAGGTCCAGGCGCGGGCCGGTTGCTCGTGGAGCCGCGCGAGCGCGAGCCCGACCGCGGGGTCCCGCAGGGCGGCGAGCCACCCGGTTCCCTCCGCCGGCAGCGCCGCGAGGTGCCGCCGCACGACCTCGACGAAGATCAGCTCGCTGAGGCGCAGGCGCACGCACTCGCCGCCCGCCCGTCGCTCGCGCGCCTCGGCGACCGTGAACCGGATCAGGTGGCCCAGCGGGTCCTCGTCCGATCCCACCGCCCGCCGCACGTGGAGGAGCCGCGGGAGCGTGGCCAGGAGCGGATTGAAGGGCCGCATGTCGCAGCCGAGGAAGCCGCATACCAGGTGCAGCCGGTCCGCGCCGGCGCCGCCCTCGCTGACGGTGAACGGCAGGTGGCCCGCGGCCATCTGCCGCATGAAGGCGAGGACGGTCTTCCGGTCCAGCCCGTCCGGCCGGGCGGGCGTCATCGACATCGCGTAGGCGTCGCCGCGCGGGAGCACCAACACGTCGCCGGCTTCCAGTCGGACCGGCGTTTCGCCCTGGACCATGCCCCAGCATTCGCCGTCGGTCACCACGTGGTACGAGATGACGTGCTGGGCGCGGGGCGAGACGCTCGGCGCCAGGGTGGCGCCGTCGGGAAGCTCGAGCCCCCAGGGTGCGCGCGCCTCGACGCGAAAGAACAGCGCTCCGCTCAGCCGCACCGCTCGCAGCACGTCCGAGAGGGCGTCCATGGGCGGGCCGACGGCGTCGGACTCTCGGGCAAGCCGACCGGACGCCGGAGCAAGTGGCGCGACCGCTCCGGATGGCGGGGCATGCGATCCGGATGCTCGGTCATCGCGACGAGCCACGGGGCGATCATACACTTCTGCCCGAGCACGATTGGCCGCGCCCGGCCGACTCCCGGGTCGGGCGACGGCCGTCGGAGCGGGGAAGGAGACGATCATGCAGAAGACGACGGAGGCCTTCCAGATCTCGATGGAGGCTGCGGAGGTGTACGAGGCGCGGTTCGTTCCCGCGTTCTTCGCGGAGTGGGCGCCGCAGCTGGTCGACTTCGCCGGGATCACCCGCGGGCAGGCGGTGCTCGACGTCGCGTGCGGAACCGGGATCGTCGCGCGCACTGTGGCGGACCGGCTGGGGGCGACCGGCCGGGTCGTCGGCCTCGATCTCAACGACGCCATGCTGGTGGTTGCCCGTCGCGTTCGTCCGGACGTCGAGTGGCGGCAGGGCGACGTGGCGGCGCTCCCGTTCGCGGAGCGCTCGTTCGACGCGGTGCTCTGCCAGATGGCCCTCATGTTCTTTCCCGATCGGGTCGGCGCGCTGCGCGAGATGCGGCGGGTGGCGGTGGACGGGGGCACCGTGGCGATCCTGGTCCCCGCGCAGCTCGAGACCCAGCCCGCCTACGGCCCCTTCGTCGACATGGCCACTCGTCATGCCGGCCCCGATGCGGCCTCGCTGCTGAGCGCGTACTTTGCCTGCGGGCGACTGGATGAGCTCACGGGGCTCGTCGAGGCGGCCGGCCTCCGCGTCAGCGCGACGCGTACCCGGCTCGGTCGGGCCCGGTTTCCGTCCATCGAGGCGTTCGTCGCGGCCGAGGTGAAGGGGACGCCGCTGGGCAGTCGCATCAGCGACGCGGTCTACGAGCGCATCCGGTCGGGCGCCGGCGACGTCCTCAGGCCGTTCCTGACGGCGTCCGGCCTCGAGGTGCCGCTCGAGGGGCACCTGGTCGCGGGCCGCCGATAGCGGGCGCTACCGGCCGGCGGGCGCGGCGCCCGGCAGCGGCAGCACGAACTCCACCGGCGAGTCGGCGGCCGCGCCCCCCGGGCGCAAGCCGGGCGACGCCTGGAGGTCGTCCCAGCGGAGCCGACCGTGCACGCCGTACGGGATCAGGCGCACGTGGCCGGCGGAGGGCTCCACCCGGACCTGGACGAAGCTCTGGAAGAACGGCGCCACGTTGTAGTCGAAGGCGGCCGAGAGCAGCTCGGCGGAGTACGGCCACGCCCCGAAGTGCTTGGTCCACAGCCAGAACGGCCACTTCCACCAGGGCGTGTAGCGATCGATCTTGCCGACGACGGAGGCCGTGCTCGGATAGAAGCCCCACTCCGGCGTCGCGGGCGTCGCCGGCCATGCCAATGCGGTCCCGAACGAGAGATAGGCGCCGCCGCCGCCGTTGACGACGTGGTGCATGACTCGCTCACCGTGACCGGTCCCGTACCGCTCGACGTACCACTCGAGGTCGTGGGTGTCTCCCGCCATGACGACCGCAACCTCGTGCTCCCGCAAGAGGCGGTGCAGCGCCTCGAAGTCCGCGTCGTCCGCCGCCTGGTGGTGTCCGCCCGCGTAGAAGGGGTGACCTAGGACGACCATCGTGAGCTTCCCCCGGGCGCGCTCGAGCGCCGAGCGAAGCCATGCCTCCTGGTCCGGGTCGACCCGGCGGAGGACTCCCGTGTCGACGGCGATCAGGGCGAAGCGCTCGGCCTGGACCTGGAAGTACGGCGCGCGCTGGAACCCGGTCGGCACGCGGTAGGCGGCCCGCAGGTGCGCGGCCTGCTCGAGGAGCTCGGTGATGCGGCGCTCCGTCGTGCTGGTCAAGCGACGGTCGGCCTCGACGCGGGCCCGCATGGTGGCGCGCGCCGCGTCCGCCTCGAGGAAGGTCGCGGCGAAGGCCTCGAGCGCGTCGTACCAGTCGTGATTGCCGGGGATGGCGTAGACGGGCCGCTCGAACCCCTGGAACGGGAGCCAGAAGTTGGTCTCGTAGTTCCGCATCGAGCCCGTGGGATAGACGACGTCCGACGAGATGACGAGGAACCGCACGTCGGGGCCGCCGCCCACCCGCAGGATCTGGCTGCCGAGCGCGCGCTGGGAGGCATCGCCCTCGCCCGGATCCCCGACCACGAGGAAGCTCCAGTCGCCGCCGAGGCCCGGAGGTCGGACGTCGAACGACTCCGCCCGGCCGGCCGGCGTGGTTGCGCGGACGGCTCGGACCATCTCGGTGCGCCACGTGTCCGTGCGCTGCTCGGCCCACGAGTTGTAGATCTCGGCGGCCCAGTTCTCCGTGTCGAAGTACCAGCTCATCCCCCAGATCGGCACCGTCGCGACGAACACCGCGACCACCGGCAGCGCGGCCCCGAGGGCGCGCTCCGTGGCGAACGGCAGGGAGTAGCGGCCCTGGCGGGAGCGAATCGAGAGACGCAGCTGCCAGGCGAGCCAGCTGCGGAGCCACCGATCGCCCCACCCCGGCGACGACGCCTTCCCGGCGGCGACCCTCCTCCAGGCCCACCGGCGGAGAGGGCGGGTCACCCGGCGGAGCGCGACGCGAGCGGGCCCGACCACGCAGAAGGCCAGGAGGAGCGCGACGAGGACGTCTCCCAAGACCGCCACGAAGGGCCCCAAGAGGCCGACCATGGTCCAGTCCGCCTCCATGCGGCCCACATGGATGGCGAAGAGCGTCGCGAGGAACGCGAGGATCCAGCCCCGGTCGATCGGTCGGCGCCGGCGCTCCTCCTCGAGGAGGCGCTCGCCGGTCGCCTGCACCTCCGGATCGTCCGGGAGCCCCAGCGCCTCGCTGAACGTCTCGTACGTGTCGCCGATGGAGTGCACCGGCGCGGTGACCATGTTCCAGCCCGCCCCGAGGATGCGGGCGGCGCCGGCGAGGGCGACGACCCACGCCGTGGAGGCCTCGTTCCAGAGCACGAAGAGGACGGCCGCGGCGCCCATGTTGCCGGCGGCGGCCCAGGCCGCTCGGCGCGCCGCATGACTCTGACGCCGCTCTCTCCAGAACGCGACCGTCTGGCGAAGGCCGTCGACGAGGAAGAACACCGCCAGGAGGAGCACGAGGCCGGAGCCGGCCAGGGACGGCGCCGAGAGCACCAGGATCCCCATGGCGACGGTGAATCCGCCGCTGCGGGCCGCCGAGCGGCGCGACTCCGCGCTGACGCGACGCAGACTGTGCAGGGTCTCGAGCACGCCCGCGAGGATCAGGAGCGCGCCGACCAGCTTGAGGGGGGTCTCGCCGGCTCGGAGCGGCATCGCCGCCGCGAGGCCGGCAAGCAGCAACGTGATGGTTCCGAGGCCGAAGCGCTCTCGGTTCGCGTCCGGAGGCCGCGCGAGCGGCGGCGGGTCGGTCTCCACGGGCGGAGCCATCGGCGCGACCACGAACATAGCACACGCGTCCCTTGCCGTTTCGGCGCGTCCCGCCCGCACCCGCCGCGCCGGGCGGTGCCCGCGCGGTAAGATGAGAATGACGCGGCTCCTCGCGGCGGATCTCCGGATCGGGCACGGCCGCCGCCGAGTCATGGGCCGAGGCATCGAACGCAGGAGGTGGACCATGAGCCAGAGCAAGGTGAAGGCGATTCCCGAGGGTTATCACAGCGTCACGCCCTACCTGGTCGTCGACGGCGGGGCGAGGGCGATCGACTTCTACAAGCGGGTGTTCCGCGCGACCGAGCGGATGCGAATGCCGGGGCCCGGAGGCAAGGTGGGGCATGCCGAGCTGACCATCGGCGATGCGACCATCATGCTCGCCGACGAGCATCCGGAGATGGGGGCGCGGGGACCCCGCGCGTTCGGCGGCGCCGCGGTCAGCCTGCACCTCTACGTGGAGGACGCGGACGCCACGGTGAAGGCCGCCGTCGACGCGGGAGCGAAGCTCGTCCGGCCGGTGGAGGACAAGTTCTACGGCGACCGGATGGGCACCATCGAGGATCCCTTCGGCCACCACTGGCACGTCTCCACCCACAAGGAGGACGTGCCTCCCGCCGAGATGGCCCGCCGGGCGGCGGCCATGAGCAAGCCCGGCTAGGTCCTAGAACCTCGTGCCGAGGCGGATGGCGGCGAACGGACCATCGTCGACGTCGACGCGGTTGTCGCCCCGGTCGCTGTAGCTCTCGCCCTCGAAGTAGAAGCGGTCGAAGGTGTAGCCGACGGTGAGGTCGACGAAGAGCTGCCGCGCGAGGCCGATGATCGCCCCGGCCCGGATGCGCTTCTCGTAGTAGAAGAGACGGTCGTCCGGGTCGGGCCGATCGGCCCGGAGGTAGCGATCGTTGGTCCAGTCGAAGCCCACCCACAGCCGTACCGGCCGGAAGAGCTGATACGTGAGGCGAACGTCCACGGTGCGGATGGCGACGTACGAGGCGGTGAGGGTCAGCGTCTCGACCGGCCGGTACTGCAGGGAGAGGAACCCGGTCGTCACGATCGCGGAGAACTGGTCGGACGGCTCGTACGAGTAGCCGAGACCCGGGATCGGGACGTGCGGCAGGAACTCCCGGTTGCTTCCGTAGTTCAGGAAGAAGATCCAGGCGTCGCGCCCTCGCGCGGGAATGCGCAGGACGGCCGTCGCGCTCACCTCCATCTCGTCCCAGCTCGCGAAGGGGCGGTCGCTCGGCGAGCCCAAGTTCGCGTTGAAGGCGGCGATCCATCCGGACTCGAACCGGTGCCGGTACGTCGTCCCGAAGCGGATGTTCCACAGCTCGTCCGGGAAGGGGTCACCGGTGTCCGGCAGGACGGCGCCGGTGGCGAACTCCTGGTTCCGCAGGCGCACCGATGCGGACCACTCATCGGCGGCGCTCTGCCGGAGCGGCGTCGAGAGGGTGAAATCCTGCTGGAGCCAGCCCAGCTCGGCCGGCTGATCGGCCACGGGCTGGTCCGGAACGTACGTGATCCGGTAGTCGGACGTGAGCGGGAGCTTGCCCAGCTCGGGGGCGAACATGCTTCGCAGCTCGTCCTGCGCGTGCGCGGGACAGGCCCCCAGCCCGAGGAGGACGCTGAAGCTCGCGAGCAGGCGCCGCATCCACCCGCCGCGGCGGCGCCGCGCGGCCTCGGTGGGATGGGTGGGCGGAGGGTGCGGCAGGGAGCCGGCGGGGTCCGCGGGGCGGGGCCCGCGACCGTCTACGACTCGGCGGGCGACTCGCCAGGCGCACCGGCGGCGGCCGGCATCAGCCCCGCGCCGGGTGGGGCCAGCGGCGTCCGGCGGACGACTCGGGCAAGGCGCGGGCCGGACCGGACGACCCAGATCGCGAACAGAAGATACGCCAACCCCATCGTGAGCCCGCCGAGCACGTCGGAGAGCCAGTGGGCGTCGAGGTAGATCCGGCTGTAGGCCACGGTGCCGACCGCGCCCACGCAGGCGCCGGACAAGAGGTGCCGCCACCGCCGCCGCTCGCCGCCGACGCCGGCCGCGTACGCGAGGTAGCCGCACAGCACGACGAGGCTCAGGACGTGCGCGCTGGGAAAGCCCCAGGGATCGAGATTCGGACGCGGCCGATCGACGCTCCACTTCGCGAGGAGCTGCAGCGCGCCCGCTCCGGCCATGACCAGCGGGAGCGCCACGGCCCACCGGCGGCGCCGTGGCCAGAGGATCACGACGCCGACCGTGAGGAGGGCGACCTGCCCGGGCTGTCCGCCCGCGTACGAGGCGCCTTCCATCAGGCCGAGGAGCGCGGGGCCATGGGACTGATGGACCAGCGCCCGGGCGGCGAGGTCCACCGCGGTGAGACGCTCCTGGGCGACGACGGCCGTGAGGGCGAGGAACCCGAGCAGTAGGAGCAATCCGCTCCGAAGGAGCGCGCGATCCGAAGCCGACCAGGTCGTCGGGGGAGCCATGGGAAGTACCCGGCGAGCGTATCACGGCCGGGCCCGCTGTCACCAGCGCACAGACTCGACGCGGCATACTTCTTGCTGCCCCCGTCAGCGCATGCGACTCGTGCGGACCTTCCTGCTGGCGGGCGGGGCTCTGGCGCTGATCCTCCTGATTCGCCACTTCGGGGTCGAATCGATCACGTCCGCGATCGCCCGGATCACCTGGTGGCAGTTCGCCCTGATCTGCCTGATCTTCGGGGTCAGCATGGTCCTCGACACGATCGGGTGGCGATTCACCTTCGTCGGCACCCGTCCCGCCTTCTCTCGGCTGCTGGCGGCCCGGTGCGCTGGCCAGGCAGTCAACATCGTGACCGCCGTCGGCGGCGTCGGCGGCGAAGCCATCAAGGCCTGGCTCCTCCGGCGGGACGTGTCCTACGAGACGAGCGTGCCGACCTTGATCCTCGCGAAGACCGCGGAGGTCGTCGGGCAGACGCTCCTCCTGGCCACTGGGATCGTGGTTGGTTGGGCCAGCGGGGTGGTCGGCTGGGCGCTCCTCGGCCCGATGTGCTACCTGCTGGCGGTGCAGGTGGCGGCGGTGGGCGGCTTCGTGCTGGTGCAAGTCGCGGGCGGGGTTGGCCGCGTCGGTCGCCTCCTGGCGTGGGTCGGCGCCGGGCGCGGCGTGCAGCGGATCGACGGGACGGTGCGGACGTTCTACCGCTCGCACTGGCGAACGCTCTTGCTGTCCGTCGGGTTCCACTTCCTCAGCTGGATCGTCGGCGCGGTCGAGGCGCTGCTGATTCTCCGGAGTCTCGACGTGCCGGCCTCGCTGGTGAGCGCGACGGTGGTCGAGGCCCTGGGCACCGGCGTGCGGTTCGCCACGTTCTTCATTCCGGCCAGCCTCGGGACGCTCGAAGGCGCGAACGCGGCCGCGTTCGCGACCCTGGGGTGGGCGGCCAGCGAGGGCCTGGCGTTCAGCTTCGTCCGTCGCGGCCGGCAGGTGGTTTGGATCGGGATCGGGCTCGCGATCCTGGTGGCGATGGGCGCCATGCGCGCGTCGGTGCGGGCGCCGGCGGTGGCCGCGCCCACCCGCGCCGACTGATCGCCCCTCACGCGACCAGGCGCGCGATCCCGGGAGCGTGGTCGGCGTGCCGGGCCCGCTGGCGGAGCCGCGCCGCCGTGTCCGCGGACACGACGACGTGCAGCACGCCCGGCTGTACGTCGAGCTGATCTCGCGTCGAGCCCAGGCCGGAGACGGTCACGTGCTGCCCCCGCCAGAGCTCGGTGCCCGGGCTGTTCCCAGGGATCCGCAAGTGGCGCCGGAGCAGCTTGGCGAAGACCGCGGCGCGTCTCTCGGCCCGCAGCACGAAGATGTCGAACAGGCCGTCGATGGGCGACGCCTCCGGCGTGAGGGGCAGCCAGGGGCCATACGTCTCCACGTTCGCGACGATGACCAGCGCGGCATCGACCGCGACGAGGCGTCCATCGACGACCACCCGCCGCCGAGTCAACGGCTGCTCGCGGAAGTGCTGGAGCGCGGCCCGATAGTAGGAGAGCCACCGCTGCCACCTGGTTCGGGGCGCGGCGCCGGCCCCTTCCACGGCCTCCTGAACCTCGGCGATCAGGCCGTAGCTCTCCTGGCACAGGAAGAGCTCCCCGTTGCGCAGCCCGATGTCGGCCGGAATGACCTCGCCGTACATCAGGAGGTCCAGCACGTCGCGCGCGCGCCTCGGGTGCTGGAACGCGCGGGCGAAGAGGTTGCCGAAGCCGTGGGACACGGAGAGGAACGGCACTTGGCGGCGCACCGCGGCGGCAGCCGTCGCGCTCTGGGTGCCGTCGCCGCCGACGCAGATCAGCGCGGAGAACTGACGGTCGTCCGTCTCCGCCCACCGCGTGAGATTCTCGAGCTCCGTGAACACTTCGAGGGACGTGCGATAGCCACGCTCGGTCAGCTCCTTCCGGAGCTCCAGCGCCGTGGTCATGGCTTGCCCGCTGCCGGAGCTGGGTGTGGCGACGATCTCGATCGGGCGCGACCGGGTGGCTTCGCCGAGCGGAGACTCGACCTTGCGGCGAAGCCGCCTGAGCATCCTGAACTTCTTCGGCAGCTTCATGAGGGGAGGGGGGAGCAAGCCCGGTGCCAGCGCGTTCCGCGCGGCTCGGGCCCGGAGCGCACCGCCCGAATGGGCGAACGCGTCACCGCGCCCGGCGGGGTCCTCGGACCAGGGCGACGCGTTGTCGGGCCCGCGACGCCCTGTCGGGACGACGGAGGACGTCAGGCGGCGGGACCGCGGAGGATCCGGAGCGTCGCGACGAGCGGGAGATGATCCGAGGCCATCCGCGCCAGCCGGCTCTGGTGAACCCGCATCGATTCGCCGCGGACGGCATGGTCCCAGTAGATGCGGTCCAGCGCCCACAGCGGGAGCAGCGCGGGGTGCGTCCGCCTCGGCCGCAGGCTCGAGAACTCCTGCCGCAGAGCCCGCCCGACACGGCCGGGGAACCACTCGTTCAGGTCCCCGACCACGATCCGGGGCCCCGTCCGGTCGTCCCAGAGGATGTGTCGCTCGACCAGCCACTTCACCTGCTCGGCGCGCTCACGTCGCGCCAGCCCGAGGTGCACGTTGAAGACGTGCAAGACCTCGCCGTGGTATCCGAGATCCACGCGGATGCCCCCGCGCGCCTCGCGCGTGCGGACGGACAGATCGAAGGTCGCGACGCCGCGAAGGCCCAGCCGGGTCAGGATGGCGTTGCCGAACGCGCCGTCCGAGCGGTGCGCGGTGACGCCGGTGACGAGCTGCATGCCGAGGTCACGGGCGAGGTGCTCGGCCTGCGCCGCGTAGATCTCCTGCACGCCGACCACGTCGGCGTCGATCTCGCGCAGCACCTCCCCGATGCGATCGAGGCTCGTGCGGCCGTCGAGCCCTCGTCCCCGGTGGATGTTGTAGGTCGCGATGCGGACCAACCCGGGGGCGCCGTCCGCGCTCGAGCCTGGCACGCCTCTCAGCATAGGGGGCTCGGTCGGAACCCGCAACGGAAGCCCTGGATAACGCGGCGTCACGGTGACGCGCGCGCGACACGGCGTCGCCGCCGGTGCGACCGGAGCATCGGATTCTCGGTTTGCGACCGACGGATTCCACGCATGGGGGCCAGGTTCGCGGGCTCCCACCATGGCATGCGCCTTGCCTAGCTCTCCGGCATGACCATCGTGAGACGACCCCCCGCTCGACCCGTGCGACTGTGGCTGATGGAACCCGAGCACGCGATGTCGACCACCGGCGGGCGACGTTGGGATTTCGCCTCGCCCGCAGCGTTCCGGCGCAACCGGCGCACCGGGGGAAAGGCCGCGCCGCCACGTCTCCGGGTGCTGCGCGTCGCGCCCCGGCTCTCGGTCGTGACCGGGGATCGGAAGGATGCGTGCCGGGCGACGCCCGCAGCCCACTTCTCTCCCACGATGGAGACGATGGGATTCGATCCCGACGACGCGCCGTCGTGCGCGTGAGCGTGGATGCGAATGGCGGGAGCGCGAGGCGGGCGATGCATGGGACACGGCGTGGAGCGCGTCGAGCGGTGGTGGTCGGCCTGGGCGTGACCCTGGCCACTGCGTGCATCGCGCAGCCCGTCGTGTCTCCGCGTCCCTACCAAGGCGCCGGGACGGTCATCGACAAGGAGAATCGATGGCGCGGTGCGGCCGCCGGCGCCGAGCTCGGGGGCGTCCTGGGCGGGAACGTGACCGAGATCTCCTCGCGAGCGGCGCGGGAGTCGCTCGCCTCGAACCAGGCCGTGGCGTACCAGACCACTGACGGCTGGCAGCGCGTGGAGACGGCCCCCCAGGGGCCGGGCGGACGCTCCGGGTGCCGCCAGGTCCGGGAGCGGATCTACCAGGACAACCAGCTGGTCCGCGAGCAAGTCCGCGAGATCTGCTGAGGCCGGACGCCGTGCCGGACGGGATGGCTCGATGCGCGCGCCGGGACGGCCGAAGACGACGGACGATGGCCGCGCTCCTGGGAATCGGCATGCTCTGGGGCTGTGCGGCCGTCCGAGTGGAGCCCCGGCCAAGCGCGGAGCCTGGGAGCGACGCGGCGTCCGCGGGCGCCGATCACGTCCAGATGGGCCTGGCCTCGTGGTACGGCGAGTTCCACCACGGGCGACAGACCGCGTCGGGCGAGGTCTTCGACATGACGGGACTCACGGCGGCGCACCGGACGCTTCCGCTCGGCACGCGCCTTCGAGTGACCAATCTCGAGAACGGCCGGATCGTTCGCGTGCGGGTCAACGACCGCGGGCCGTACGTGACGGGCCGCATCCTGGACCTGAGCCACGAGGCGGCGCGGCTCCTGGACATGGTCGAGCGCGGCGTGGCGCCCGTGCGGCTGGACATCGTCGGACCGTGAAGAGCACCCAGCCTCGCGGGCATTCCGGCGACGTGGTCACCGATGGTCTGATTGGGGGCAGCCTGACTCCCGGAGAGGCTCGATGGGGCCGAGGAGAGTGACGGTGGTGACGCAGCTCACGACCCTCGCGGCGGGCTTGGGCCTCGCAGTCGGCGTGGCGTGGGGCGGGGAGCATCTCGGTGTCGTCAAGAGCGTCGACCTGGGCCAGCGGACGGTGGTCCTGAACGACGGCACCCAGTTCTGGCTCGTCCCCGGGCTGTCTCTCGACCTGTTCGGCCAAGGGGAACGCGTCAAGGTGGTCTACGAGGACCGGGATGGGAAGAAGTGGGTTCGTAGCGTCGAGACGACGAACTGACGGGCTTCGCCTCCCGTCGCCGGGGCAGGAGATGGCGGCCGAATGCTCCTCAGAACCTGGCGCTTCGTGACCCTCCTCTTGACGGCTCTGGCGCTCACGCTGACCTCGGCCCACTTGCTCGAGCTGCCGCAGAAGATGTCGTACGGCGCCGAGCTGTATTCCGCTGTCAACACCACGCTGTATCGGCACTTCGCCACGGTCGGCGCCGTCTACACGGTGGGATCGATCGTAGCGGCGCTCGTCCTCGTCTACCTCGTGCGTCGCCGCCGGGCGGCGCTGGCCTGGACCGTGGCGGGGACGATCTGTCTGTTGCTGGCGTTCGGCTCGTGGCTCGGGCTCGTGGCTCCGGTCAACCGGGAGATCGCCGAGGCGTTGCGAACCGCGCCCGATTCGGTGCCCACTCTCTGGCTGCGGTTGCGCAGCCGGTGGGAATATGGCCACGCAGTGGGCTTCGTCCTCGAGTTGGCCGGGTTCTGCGCCCTGCTCGGCTCCGTCCTGATCGAGACGCC
>JBIOVM010000176.1:0-26353 GCA_044867785.1 Candidatus Rokuibacteriota bacterium
TCGCTGGCGATCTACACGCTCGTCATCGCCATCATCCTGCTCTTCGCGAACCCGTTCGTGTAAGGGCGGCCGGCCGGGTGGGCGGCCCCGCGCCGTCCGCCCGGCCCGCTGCGGTAGCGCGCGTGCCGCGTTCTGGAGGACGCCTGCCTCGCATCCCGGAGATGACCGTCCGGCGCCTGTCTGTCTACTTCCGGTGCCTGGCGCACCTCGAAGAGGACGGCGTCAAGACGATCTCCTCGCAGGAGCTCGCCGCGCGGTTTCACCTCAACTCGGCCCAGGTCCGCAAGGATCTCGCGTATTTCGGTGAGTTCGGCATCCGGGGCATCGGCTACGACACCGCCGTCCTGCGCGCGGAGATCCAGCGCATCCTGGGGCTCGACCGCGAGTGGCGGGTCGTGCTGGTCGGCTTCGGCAATCTCGGCTCGGCCCTGTTCCACTACCGCGGCTTCGCCCGGCAGGGATTCCGCATCGCGGCGATCGTCGACGACGACGCGGCCAAGATCGGGCGTTCGGTGAACGGGCTCGTGATCGAGGCGCTGGCCGAGCTGCCGCGCGTGGTGAAGAGCCAGGCGATCCAGATCGGCGTGGTCGCGGTGCCGGCGGAGGCTGCCCAGAGCGTCGCGGACCGCCTGATCGCCGCCGGCGTCCGGGCCATCCTCAACTTCGCGCCCAGCCGGGTCAAGGTCCCGAAAGACGTCCGCCTCCAGAACGTGGATCTGTCGATCGAGCTGGAGAACCTGTCCTTCCACCTCGGGCAGGGCGCGAGGTGAGCTGACCCATGGCGACCCTCGTGTCCCCGGGCCCGCCCGCGCTCGACGCGTGGGGGGACCTTCGGCTCGCGCGTGCCGCGCTGGCGCGCGGGGAGGGGCGGCTCCGGCTCGAGGGCCTGTGGGGCTCCGCCGGGTCGCTGGCGCTCGCCGCGCTGCTCGCGCCGGACCGGCCCGCCGTCGTCGCGGTGGCGGACGAGCCCACGGCGCTGCGCGTCCTCGACGATCTCCGCGGCTTCGCGGCGGCCCTCGGCCGAAAGGCGCCGGCCGAGATCGTGATGCTGCCGGTTCCTCACGCGGCACTCTGGCGGGACGCGGGAGCGCGGGAGGAAGACGCGGGGCGCGCGGGCATTCTCGGGCGGCTCCTTCGCGGCGAGCCCCTCTGGGTCATCGTGCCCGCGCGCGCCCTCGAGGCGGCGCTGCCGTCCCCGGCGGCCTTCCAGCGCCAGGTCCTGGCCCTCGCCGCGGGCGACGCGGTGGACCGGGACGCGCTGGTCGAGCACCTCCAGTCCGCCGGTTACGAGCGGGTCGAGACCGTGACCGGCGTCGGGCAATGGGCGCTGCGGGGCGGGATCGTCGACCTGTTCTCCCCGGCGGGAACCTTGCCGGTGCGCCTCGAGCTGGCCGGCGACGAGATCGAATCGCTCCGGACGTTCGATCCCACGAGCCAGCGCTCGACGGGCGCGCTCAGGGCGGTCCTCGTCCTGCCCATGCTGCCCGACGCCGGCGAGGACGCGGCCCGGCTCCGGGACTACCTCCCGGCCGGCGCGCCCGTCGCGGTCGCCGACGCGGCCCTTCTCGAGCCCGACGCCCCGGAGGCCGCCGCGCTCGCGGCGCTGGGCGATCGCCCGCGGATCGACTGCGGCCTCTTGCTGACCGGGACGCCGGACGTCTTCCGGCTCGAGACGCGCTCGATCCCGGGCTTTCACGGCCAGCTGCGCCGGCTCGAGCCCGCGCTCACCGCCTGGCGGGCCGAGGGCTTCCGCGTGCGGCTCCTCGCGCCGGACCCGGCGACCGGGGGCCGGCTCCAGGAGATCCTGCGCGACCTCGAGCACGACGTCCCGGTCGTGACCGACCTGCTCGGGCCGGAGCCGCTCGCCGTCCTGGTCGCCGGCGCCCACGTCGGCTTCGAGTGTCCGGGTCTCGGCCTCGTCTGCCTGACCGAGACCGAGCTCTTCGGGCATCGCCGGACGATGCGGCGCCGGCCGACGTACCAACGCGGCGCCGCCATCGCCGCGTTCACGGACCTCGGGCCGGGCGACCTCGTCGTCCACGGGGAGCACGGCATCGGCCGCTACGCCGGGCTCGTCACCCTCTCGGTGGACGACCAGCCGTCGGACTATCTGCTCCTCGAGTACGCGGAGGGCGCGCGCCTCTACCTGCCCGTCCAGCGCATGGCGGCGGTGACCAAGTACGTCGGCTCCGGGGACGGGGCCCCCCGGCTCGACAAGCTCGGCGCGACCACGTGGCAGCGCACCAAGGAGTCGGTGCGCGCCTCGCTCCGGGAGATGGCGCAGGAGCTGCTGCGCCTCTATGCGGAGCGGCAGGTGGTCGGCGGCTTCGCGATCGCCCCGGACACGCCGTGGCAGCACGAGTTCGAGGCGGCGTTTCCCTTCGAGGAGACCCCGGACCAGCTGGAGGCGATCCGCCAGGTCAAAGCGGACCTCGAGCGGCGCCAGCCGATGGACCGCCTCGTCTGTGGCGACGTCGGCTACGGCAAGACCGAGGTGGCGATGCGGGCTGCGCTCAAGGTCGCGCTGGACGGCCGCCAGGTCGCGGTCCTGGTTCCCACGACCATCCTCGCCGAGCAGCACTGGAACACCTTCCGCGAGCGGTTCGGCCCCTATCCCGTCCGCGTCGAGATGCTCTCCCGCTTTCGGTCGCCGAGCCAGCAGAAGGGCGTGCTGGCGGGCCTGGCGACGGGGTCCGTGGACGTGGTTATCGGCACCCACCGGCTGCTCTCGAAGGACGTCGTCTTCAAGGATCTCGGCCTGCTCGTCGTCGACGAGGAGCATCGGTTCGGCGTGTCGCACAAGGAGCGGTTGAAGCAGCTGCGCAAGTCCGTCCACGTGCTGACGCTGACGGCGACCCCCATCCCGCGAACCCTCTCGATGGCGATGTCCGGGATCCGCGACCTATCGGTCATCGAGTCGCCCCCGGCCGATCGCCTGGCCATCGAGACCGTGGTCTGTCGGTTCGATCCCCACGTCCTCAAGGAGGCGATCGAGCGCGAGCTGGGCCGCGGCGGCCAGGTCTTCGTCGTCCACAACCGCATCCAATCGCTGCCGTCCCTCGTGCGCCTGATCAACCGGCTGGTGCCGCGGGCGCGGGTCGCGGTGGCCCACGGCCAGCTGCGCGAGGCCGTCCTCGAGCGAACCATGCTCGATTACGTCGAAGGCGCGTACGATGTGCTGGTGGCCACTGCGATCATCGAGTCGGGGCTCGACATCCCGGCCTCGAACACGATCATCATCAACCGGGCCGATCGCCTCGGGCTCGCGCAGCTCTACCAGCTACGCGGCCGCGTGGGCCGCGACCGCCTCCAGGCCTACGCCTATCTCCTCATTCCCGCCGACGGCCGGGTCGACGAAGTCGCGGCCAAGCGGCTTCGCGTGCTGCAGGAGCTGACCGCCCTCGGCTCGGGCCTGAAGGTCGCGCTGCGTGACATGGAGATTCGGGGAGCCGGGAACCTGCTGGGGGCCCAGCAGCACGGCCAGATCGAGATGGTCGGCTTCGACCTCTACCTGAAGCTCCTCGAGGAGGCGGTGCGAGAACTCCGGGGGGAGCCGGTCGAGGACGAGGTCGACCCGGTGGTGACCGTCGATGCGGCGGCCTACCTGCCCGAGGACTACGTGACGGAGGCGGCCCAGCGCCTCGCGCTCTACAAGCGGCTCGCCGGGGTGCGAGCCGCCTCGGACGTCGAGGAGGCGCGCCGGGAGCTCCGCGATCGGTTCGGGCCGCTCCCGGCGGCCGCGGCCCGGCTCCTCGACGTCGTCACGCTCCGGCTCCACGCCAAGACGCTCCGGCTCGAGCGGCTCGAGGTGCGCGCGGGTCGCGCGCTCCTCACGTTCGCGCCCAGCACGCCGGTGCCGCCTCAGCGCATCATCGAGCTCCTGCGGGCGCACGGGCGGCGGCTCCGCACCGTGCGGGAGTTCGTGCTCGAGGCCACCGTGCCGCGCGAGCCCTGGACGGCGACGTTCCAGTCCCTGGTCCGGCTCCTGGGGGAGTTCGGAGGACCGACGGAGGCACACCGATGAGCCCACGGGCCACCGCGCGAAGGCCGTTCGAGCGAGGCCGACCGATCGACTCCCGCGGAGCCAGGGGAGCCCCGTGAGCCCGCGCGGGCTCACGCTCGCGGCCCTCGTCCTGGTCGGCGCGCTCGGCGCTTGCCGGGGGCCGGCCGGTCCCCTGCCGCCGGTGCCGGCGGGGAGCGGTGGCGTCCTGGTGCGCGCCGGCCAGGCGACGCCCGTCCGCGACAACCAGGTCGTGATCGACCGCGTCGTGGCGGTAGTGAACGACGACGTCGTCATGATGTCCGACCTCCAGGAGGCGATCGTCCTCGCCCGGCGCGACGGGCGCGGCTTGCCGGACGGGCCCGATCTCGAACGGACCATCCTGAACCGGCTGGTCGATCACCGGCTCCAGGTCCAGGAGGCCAAGCGCGAGAAGATCGAGATCTCGGAGGACGAGCTGCGTCAGATGATCGACGACTTCGTCAAGCGGAACGGCGGCGACCGGGCCAAGATCGAGCCGCAGCTCCAAGCCCAAGGGGTGACGTGGGAGGCCCTGCGCCGGGAGCTGCGCGACCAGCTCCTGGCCCAACGGGTCCGCGGGCGGCGCGTCGTCCGGCGGGCCACCGTCACCGAGGCCGAAGTCGACCAGTACCTGGCGGAGAACCGCAGCAAGTTCGACGCCGGCCTCAAGTACCGGGCCCGGCACATCGCCGTGACGGCCGATCCACCGAGCTCCTCCGCGGCCTGGGAGCGGGCGAAGCAGGAGATCGATAGCATCGCCGCCGCGCTGGCCACGGGCGCGGACTTCGCCGAGCTGGCGCGCACCCGGTCGAAGGACCCGACCAGCGCCAGCGGCGGCGACCTGGGGTGGCTCGCCCGCGGAGAGCTCGACGCGGCGTTCGAGCGCCCGCTCCTCGCGCTGGAGAAGGGACAGGCGACGGCCCCGATCCGGTCCTCGGCCGGGTTCCACATTCTCTTCCTCGAGGACCGTGAGGAGCTGTCGGCGGAGCGGCTCGCGGACGCGCGTCAACAGGCCCGCGACCTGCTCGTCGCCAAGAAGGCCCAGGAGCGATTCGACGAGTGGCTGGAGTCGCTCCGGCGGCGGGCGTTGATCGCGATCCGCCTGTAACGACGGCCGGCGCCGTCGGTTGACAGGCCGGGCTGGCCGGTGCTATAGATGACTGAGCGTGACGCCACCGCGCGCGCGATCCCCTGACGGTCCTCGCCACACCGCACTCCAAAGGAGCGATTCACAGCCGTGAGCACACCTCCACCGCCACGCCATCCCCGCCACCGCTTCCCTCGTCGGCCCGGCTCTGGTCAGAATCCCGACCGAGAGCGTGAGCGCGTCGTCATGCCGGACATCCCCGCCGAGCCGAGCCCGAGCGATCTCGGCACCGCCGGCCGCACGGGCGGGCTGATTCTCACGGAGCTGAAGGAAAAGGGGATCCCGGACCTCAACACCCTCGCCCGCGATCTCGGAGTGCAGAGCTTCTCCGGGCTCCGCAAGCAGGAGCTGATCTTCAAGATCCTGCAGGCGCAGGCGGAGCGGGACGGGCTCATCTACGCCGAGGGCGTGCTCGAGGTGCTCCCCGACGGGTTCGGGTTCCTGCGCGCGCCGGACTATAACTACCTTCCGGGGCCGGACGACATCTACGTCTCGCCGTCGCAGATCCGGCGCTTCGACCTCCGGACCGGCGACACGATCTCCGGCCAGGTGCGGCCGCCGAAGGATTCGGAGCGGTACTTCGCCCTGCTGAAGGTCGAGGCGATCAACTACGAATCGCCTGAGCAGGCGAAGGACAAAATCCTCTTCGACAATCTGACTCCGCTCTACCCGATGGAGCGGATTCGCCTCGAGTACAACTCGGACGATCTCTCGACCCGCGTGATGGACTTGCTGACGCCGATCGGGAAGGGCCAGCGCGGGCTGATCGTGGCGGCGCCGCGGACCGGGAAGACGATGCTGCTCCAGGCGATCGCGAACGCGATCGCGAAGAACCACCCCGAGGTGTATCTGATCGTGCTCCTGATCGACGAGCGACCGGAAGAGGTCACCGACATGCAGCGGAGCGTGCGCGGCGAGGTGATCTCCTCGACGTTCGACGAGCCGCCGCAGCGGCACATCCAGGTCGCCGACATGGTGATCGAGAAGGCCAAGCGCCTCGTCGAGCACAAGCGGGACGTGGTGATCCTGCTCGACTCGATCACCCGCTTCGCCCGGGCGCACAACGCGGTCATCCCGTCGTCGGGCAAGGTGCTGTCGGGCGGTCTGGACGCGAACGCGCTGCAGCGCCCGCGGCGGTTCTTCGCCGCCGCCCGCAATATCGAGGAGGGCGGCTCGCTCACGATCATGGCCACCGCCATCGTCGACACCGGCAGCCGGATGGACGACGTGATCTTCGAGGAGTTCAAGGGCACCGGCAACATGGAGGTCCACCTCGACCGGCGCCTCATGGACAAGCGCATCTTCCCGACGATCAACATCGAGCAGTCCGGGACCCGGAAGGAAGAGCTCCTCATCGAGCGGGACGAGCTCCAGCGGCTCTGGCTGCTGCGGAAGGCCCTGTCCCAGCTGAACCCGGTCGAGGCGATGGAGCTTCTGGTCGACAAGATCCGGATGACCAAGTCGAACAAGGAGTTCCTGGCCTCGATGGCCTCGCTGGGCTGAGCGGGCCGGCCCACCGCCCCCCGCAAGGATCGGCTCGGGCCGCCGGGCGCGTCGCCGCAGGCCCTTCCCGATGCCCGGTCCTGCCACGTGGCCGGACCGGAGCGGTTCCCGAAGCGGCCCGTTCGTGGATCGCCAGCACGGGGATCCGTCGGTTCCTTGCCCGTGTCGGAGGCGTGTGGTACTCTGGCCTCGCTCTCATTTTCGCTGCTGTGGGGAGGACTTTCCGTGAAGGCCGGCATCCATCCCGAGTATGTCGAAACGACCATCACCTGCGCTTGCGGCGAGGTCATCCACACCAGGTCCACCCGCCCGGGCATCCGGGTGGAGATCTGCTCGAAGTGCCATCCGTTCTACACCGGCAAGCAGAAGCTGGTGGACACGGCCGGGCGCATCGAGCGCTTCCAGAAGAAGTACGCCCAGAAGCGCTAGCTGCGCCCTCGGCGCGGGGCCGGCCTCTCGGGCGCCATCCCCGGGGGCCTGAGCGCGGACCGTGTTCGATAAGCTCCGGCAGATCGAGAACCGCTACGAGGAGCTCTCCGTCCGCCTCGCCGAGGCCGCCAACGCCTCCGGAGGCCGCGCGGAGTATGCGCGGCTCGCCAAGGCCGCGTCGGAGATCGAGCCGGTCGTGGCCGCGTTCCGCGAGTACAAGAACGTGCTGGCGCGCATCGAGGAAGCCAACCACATCCTCGGTGAGGACAACGATCCGGAGCTGCGCGAGCTGGCCACGCTCGAGCTCGAGCCCCTGCGGACGCGTGAGCGGGACCTGGAAGGGCGCCTCGAGGCGATGCTCGTGCCGCGGGACCCGCGCGACGAGAAGAACGTGCTGGTCGAGATCCGGGCAGGCGCGGGGGGCGACGAGGCCGCGCTGTTCGCCGCCGATCTCGCGCGGATGTACACGAAGTACGCGGAGCGGCACGGCCTCCGGGTGGAGGTCCTGGACAGTCACCCGACGGGCCAGGGCGGATTCAAGGAGATCATCCTCTCTCTCCAGGGCAAGGGCGCGTGGAGCCGGCTCAAGTTCGAGCGCGGGGTGCACCGTGTCCAGCGTGTCCCGGTGACCGAGTCGGCCGGCCGCATCCACACGTCCACCGTGACCGTCGCGGTCCTTCCCGAGGCGGAGGACGTCGACGTGAAGGTCGACGAGAAGGACCTCAAGGTGGACGTGTACCGCGCGTCGGGGCCCGGCGGCCAGGGCGTCAACACCACCGATTCGGCGGTGCGCATCACCCACGTGCCCACGGGCCTCATCGTCACCTGCCAGGACGAGCGTTCGCAGATCAAGAACCGCGCGAAGGCCATGCGGGTGCTCCGCGCGCGGCTCCTCGAGCAGGCCCAGGAGGAGCAGCGCTCCCAGATCGCGGCCGCGCGCAAGAGCCAGGTCGGGACCGGGGAGCGGAGCGAGCGGATCCGCACGTACAATTTCCCGCAAGGCCGCGTGACCGATCACCGCATCGGGCTCACGCTCCACCGCCTCACGGATGTGCTCGAGGGGGACCTCGACGAGCTGGCGGACGCCCTCCTCGCGGCGGAGCGGACGGAGCAGCTCCAGTCTCTCGAGGCATGAGCGCCACCGTCCTCCCCGGCTCCGAGCGCCCCGCGACCGTGAAAACGGTGGCGTCCGTGCTCCGGGCCGCGCACGAGCGGCTCGCGGCGGCGGGGCTGGCGACCGCGCGCCAGGACGCGGAGGCGCTCCTCGGGCGCGCGCTCCGGACGACCCGGCTCGCGCTCTACACCGAGGGGCGGGCGGCGGTGCCGGCGGCCGCCTCTCGCACGTTCGAGGCGCTCGTCACCCGGCGCGCGGGCCACGAGCCCCTCCAGTATCTGCTCGGCGAGGTAGAGTTCTGCGGGCTCGCGCTGACGGTGGGCCCGGGGGTCTTCATCCCGCGGCCGGAGACCGAGGAGCTGGTCGACCGCGCGGCCCTGCGGGGCCCCGCCGGCGTCGCCACCGTCGTCGAGCTCTGCACCGGGTCGGGGGGGATCGCCTGCGCGCTCGCGGCGCGACGGGCCGCCTGGGCCGTGTGGGCCGTGGACGCCGCGACGCCCGCGCTCGCATGCGCCCGCGCCAACGTGGAGCGACTCGGGCTGGCCGGGCGCGTCCGCGTCCTCGCTGGGGATCTCTTCGCGCCGCTCGCCCCGCACCTTCCCGCGCGGGGAGCGGATCTCGTCGTGGCGAATCCGCCGTACATCGAGACGGCCGCGCTGCCGAGCCTGCCGGTCGAGGTGCGCGACTGGGAGCCCCGCGCGGCGCTCGACGGGGGCGCGGATGGCCTGGCCGTCGTTCGCCGTGTGCTCCAGGAGGCGCCGGCCTGGCTGGGTCCCGGCGGGTGGCTGCTGGCCGAGATCGGCGAGACGCACGGGCCGGCCGTGGCCGGGCTCGTCGAGGCCGACCCGCGATACGCCGAGGTGACGCTGAGCCGGGACTTCCGGGGGCGGATCCGGTTCGTCGAGGCGCGGAGGCGCTGATGGCGGCCCGGCTCGTCATCGAGGGCGGGGTGCCGCTTCGCGGGGAAGTGACCGTCAGCGCGGCGAAGAACGCGGCGCTGCCGCTCCTGGCCGCGTCCCTCCTGTCGGCCGAGCCGATCGTCCTCGAGAACGTACCGCGCCTCGCCGACATCGCGACCATGCAGGCGCTCCTCCAGGGCCTCGGCAGCGAGATCGAGGAGCGCAACGGGCGGACGGTCGCCCGAACGCCCGCGCTCCGCTCGGTCGAGGCGCCGTACGAGCTCGTCTCGACCATGCGCGCGTCCGTCCTGGTTCTGGGCCCGCTCCTCGCCCGGGCGGGCCGCGCGCGCGTGTCCATGCCCGGGGGGTGCGCCATCGGCACGCGCCCGATCGACCTCCACCTGAAGGGGCTGGAGCGGCTCGGCGCCGAGATCGTGCTCACGCAAGGGTACGTGGAGGCGCGCGCCGCCCGGCTGAAGGGCGCGCGGATCGTCTTCGACCTGGTGACGGTGACCGGCACCGAGAACCTCATGATGGCCGCCGCGCTCGCCGAGGGCACCACGGTCCTCGAGAACGCGGCGCGGGAGCCGGAGATCCCGGATCTCGCCCGCCTGCTCACCGACATGGGCGCGCGCATCCACGGCGCCGGCACCGAGCGGATCGAGATCGAGGGCGTGCCGGAGCTCGGGGGAGCCACGCACCGGATCATCCCGGATCGGGTGGAGACCGGCACGTTCCTGGTGGCCGGCGCCATCACGAGCGGGGATGTCACGGTTCGGGGCGTGGTGCCGGCGCATCTGAGCGCCGTGCTGGACAAGCTGGAAGCGACGGGCGTTCGCCTCGACGTCGGCGCCGACCGGCTCCGCATCCGCGCGGAGGGCCGCCCCCGCGCGACGGATCTGGTCACCAACCCGTTCCCCGGCTTCGCGACCGACATGCAGGCCCAGATGATGGCGCTCCTCGGGCTCGCCGACGGGTCGAGCGTGATCACCGAGACGATCTTCGAGAATCGGTTCCAGCACGCCGCGGAGCTCCGGCGGCTCGGGGCGGCGATCGAGATCGAGGGGAGCCGCGCGGTCATTCGGGGCGTTCCCCGGTATCAGGGCGCGCCGGTCATGGCCACCGATCTGCGCGCGTCGGCCTCGCTCGTGCTGGGCGGCCTGGCCGCCTCCGGCACGACGGAGGTCTCGCGGGTGTACCACTTGGACCGCGGGTACGAGGGCATGGAGCACAAGCTGGCCGCGCTCGGCGCGCGGATCCGGCGGGAGGGGTGAGGGCGTGGCCCGGGAGGGGCCGCCCCTCGGCGGGAACGGCCGACCGCTGACCCTGGCGCTGCCGAAGGGGCGGCTGCTCCGGCCCGCGCTCGAGCTCCTCCGGCGAGCGGGGTTCGAGGGCCTGCCCGAGGACGACAGCCGCCGGCTCCTCTTCGCGGACCCGACCGGTCGCCTCCGGCTCCTGATCCTGAAGCCGCTGGACGTGCCGACCTACGTCGAGCATGGAGCCGCCGACGTCGGCATCGTCGGCAAGGACGTCCTGCTCGAGCAGGAGCCGGACGTCTACGAGCCGCTCGACCTCGGGTTCGGCGTGTGCCGGCTCGTGGTGGCGGAGCCCCGCGAGCTTTGGGAGCGGGACGATCCGGCGAAGTGGTCCTGGGTCCGCGTGGCCACCAAGTATCCCAACCTCACGCGGCGATACTTCACGGACCGCGGGATCCAGGTCGAGGTGGTGCGGCTGGACGGGTCGATCGAGCTCGCCCCCCTGGTCGGCCTGGCCGAGCGCATCGTCGATCTCGTGCAGTCGGGCGAGACCCTGCGCGCCAACGGGCTCGTCGAGGTCGCCGAGATCCTGCGCTCCACGGCACGCCTGATCGTCAATCGCGCGGCTCAGAAGACGGCCCACCGCGCGGTCAGCCGGCTGCTGGACGACCTGCGGGCGGGGGTGCCCCGATGATCCGGCTGCTGCGGACGGCGGAGACGTCGCCGGACGACGTGGTGGCCCTGCTCGGGCGCCCGCCCGCGTCGGTGGACCCGGACGCCGGTGCGCGGGTGGCCGCCATCGTCGACGAGGTCCGCCGCCGAGGCGACGCCGCGCTCGTCGAGTTCACGAAGCGCTTCGACGGAGTGGAGCTCCAGCCGGAGGAGCTGCGCGTCCCGGCCGCGGACCTCGCCGCCGTCGCGGTGCCCGCGGCGCTCCAGGCCGCCCTGACGGAGGCGGCCCGCCGGATCGACGCGTTCCACCGGCATCAGCTGCCCCGCTCCTGGTGGGTGCAGGACGAGCACGGGTCCTGGCTCGGCCAGCAGGTGACGCCGCTCGATCGGGTCGGGTGCTACGTCCCCGGGGGCACGGCGGCGTACCCGTCTACGGTGCTGATGAACCTGATCCCGGCGCGCGTGGCCGGCGTCCGCGAGCTCGTCGTCGTCTCGCCGCCCGGTCCCGACGGACGGATCTCGCCGCCGGTGCTCGTGGCGGCCCGGCTGGCGGGCGCGACCGAGGTGTACCGGGCCGGCGGCGCCCAGGCGGTGGCCGCGCTCGCGTACGGGACGGCGACCATCCGGCCCGTCGACAAGATCGTCGGGCCGGGGAATCTCTACGTGGCCCTGGCCAAGCGCCAGGTCTTCGGCGACGTCGGGATCGACTTGGTCGCGGGTCCGAGCGAGGTGGTCGTCGTCGCCGATCGCACGGCGACGGCGGCGCACGTGGCGGCGGACCTGCTCGCCCAGGCCGAGCACGACCCGATGGCGCGCGCGGTGTGCCTGACCGACGACGCGGCGCTCGCCGCCGACGTGGCCGCCGCGGTCGCCCGCCAGTGTGCCGCGCTCCCGCGGGCGGCCATCGCGGAGGCGTCGATCCGGAGCCATGGCGCC
The DNA here is from genome assembly GCA_044867785.1 of Candidatus Rokuibacteriota bacterium. Lineage (GTDB taxonomy): Bacteria > Methylomirabilota > Methylomirabilia > Rokubacteriales > DASRDR01 > DASRDR01. The sequence goes on from JBIOVM010000176.1 coordinate 11,978, forward strand.
GTCGTCCTCACTCGGGACCTCGCGGAGGCGATCGCGATCGCGAATCGCCTGGCGCCCGAGCACTTGGAGCTCGCGGTCAAGGATCCGTTCGCCTGGCTGCCCGCGGTTCGTCACGCGGGGGCCATCTTCCTGGGGACGCATACCCCCGAGGTGGTCGGCGACTACCTGGCGGGGCCGAATCACGTCCTGCCGACGGCGGCGACGGCGCGCTTCGCGTCGGGCCTGTCCGTGGAGGACTTCGTCAAGCGCTCGAGTCTCATCCACTACACCCCCGCCGGCCTCCGGGCGGCATGGCCCCACCTCACCGCGCTCGCGGCGGCGGAGGGACTCCACGGGCACGGCGAGGCGGCCCGGCTCCGCCTGGAAGACCTCCGGGCGGGAGGAGAGCACTAGGCCATGGCACGACGGCGGCGGCGAGGCGGACGGGGACCGAGACCGGCAGGCGGACCGAGCGCGCCGGGTTCGGCGGTGGCCGAGATCGCGAGCGCGGGAGCGTCGCTCGCGCCCAGCAACGGCGGCGCGCCGGCGACCGGCCGGGTCGCGCGGGTCGAGCGGCGCACGCGCGAGACGGAGGTCCTGCTCCAGCTGAACGTCGACGGGCGCGGCGACATGGCGATCGACACGACGATCCCGTTCTTCAACCACATGCTCGAAGCGGCCGGGAAGCACGGCCTCCTGGACCTCCGGGTGAGCGCGCGCGGGGACACCGATGTCGACCTCCATCACACCGTGGAAGACGTCGGGATCTGTCTCGGCAAGGCGTTCCACGAGGCGCTGGGCGACAAGCGCGGCATCGTGCGCTTCGGAACGTCCTACGTGCCGATGGACGAGGCCCTCGCCTCCGTGCACGTCGACATCTCGGGGCGCCCGTATTTCTCCTACAACGTGCCGTTCACGAAGACGCGCGTGGGCACCTTCGACCTCGATCTCCTGAAGGACTTCTTCCGCGCGTTCGCGATGAACGCCATGCTGAACCTGCACGTCAACCTCCAGTATGGCGAGAACCTCCACCACATCGCCGAGGCCTTGTTCAAGGCGTTCGGCCGCGCGCTCGCCGAGGCCTCGCGGCTGAATCCCCGGATCGAGGGCGTGCTGTCCACCAAGGGCGCCCTGTGATCGCGATCGTGGACTACGGCCGGGGCAACCTCGGCAGCGTCCGGAAGGCGCTGGCCGAGCTGGCGGCGGAGGTCGTCGTCACGGACGACCCCGCGACGGTGGCCCGGGCCGCCGCCCTGGTGGTCCCGGGCGACGGCGCCTTCGCCGACGCGATGGGGAGCCTGGATCGGCTCGGGCTGACCGAGCCCCTCCGCGCGCACATCGCGGCGGGGCGGCCCTACCTGGGCATCTGCCTCGGCTACCAGCTGCTCTTCACCGAGAGCGAGGAGTTCGGGTACTCCAAGGGCCTCGACGTCTTGCCGGGCGTCGTGCGGCGCTTTCCGGCGCGTCCGGCGCTGAAGGTGCCGCACATGGGCTGGAACCGGCTCTGGCACGACGGCACGCTGCCGCTGCTCGAGGGGATCCCGCCGGGGGCGTACTTCTACTTCGTGCACTCCTACTACCCGGAGCCGTCGGGTGCGTCGGCGGCGGACGGCGTCCGGACCGCCTCCTGCGAGTACGGGGTCCGCTTCCCGGCGCTGATCACGCGCGGGCAGCTCTACGGCACCCAGTTCCACCCGGAGAAGAGCCAGCGGTGGGGTCTGCGGCTCCTGGCGAACTTCGCCCGGCTGGCGGGGACGTGCGAGGCGGCGCGGGCGTGATCGTCATTCCCGCGATCGACCTCCAGGGCGGGCGCTGCGTGCGGCTGGTCGAGGGCCGCGCCGACAGCGCCACGGTCTTCGGCGAGGATCCGGTGGCGATGGCGCGCCAATGGGTGGAGCGAGGCGCTCGCCGGCTCCATGTCGTGGACCTGGACGGCGCCTTCGCCGGCGCGCCCCGTCACGCGTCCGCGTTCCACGCGATGGTGGCCGCGGTCCCGGAGGTGCCGGTTCAGGTGGGCGGGGGCCTGCGAGACCTCCCGGCCCTGGAGGCGGTGTTCGAGACGGGCGCGCGCTGGGCGGTCCTGGGCACGGCGGCGGCGCTCGAGCCGGCCCTCCTCGGGGCGGCCTGTGCGCGGTGGCCGGGCCGGATCCTCGTCGGCGTGGACGCGGTGGACGGGCAGGTGGCGGTGCGCGGGTGGTTGGACGTGCTGCCGCTCGGAGCCCACGAGCTCGCGCGCCGGTCCGCCGCCGTGGGGGCGGCCGGGGTGATCTACACCGACATCCGCCGGGACGGCACGGGACGCGGGCCCAACCTCGAGGCGACGGCCGCCCTGGCGGCCGCGTCCGCCCTGCCCGTCATCGCGTCGGGGGGGATCGCCGGGCTCGACGATCTGGTCCGCCTTGCGGCCATCCCGAACGTCGTGGGCGCCATCGTGGGGCGCGCCCTCTACACCGGCGCCGTGGACCTCCGGGCCGCGATGGCCGCGGTGCCGGCCTGACGCCGATGCTGGCCCGGCGCGTGATCCCGTGCCTCGACGTCAAGGACGGTCGGGTCGTCAAGGGCGTCCGCTTCCTCGACCTCGCCGACGCCGGCGATCCGGTCGAGGCCGCGGTGGCCTACGACCGGCAGAACGCGGACGAGCTCGTCTTCCTCGACATCGCCGCGTCCCACGAAGGGCGCGCGACGATGCTGGACGTCGTCCGCCGGACGGCGGAGGCGGTGTACCTCCCGCTGACCGTCGGCGGCGGGCTCGGCACGCTGGAGGACGTGCGCACGCTCCTCCGCGCGGGGGCCGACAAGGTGTCCCTCAACACGGCGGCGGTCGCGCGCCCCGAGCTGATCCGAGAGGCCGCGGTGCGCTTCGGCAGCCAGTGCATCGTGGTCGCGATCGACGCGAAGCGGCGGCCGACGCCCGTGGGCGCCCCGCCGGCGTTCGAAGTCCATACGCACGGCGGTCGCCGCCCGACGGGCCGCGACGCGATCCAGTGGGCGCGCGAGGCCGAGGCCCTCGGGGCCGGCGAGATCCTCCTGACCAGCATGGATCGGGACGGCACGCGCGACGGCTACGACCTCGAGCTGACGCGCGCTGTCGCCGAGGCGGTCTCCCTCCCCGTGATCGCCTCCGGCGGGGTCGGGACGCTGGGTCACCTCTACGACGGCCTCGTCGAGGGGAAGGCGGATGCGGTGCTGGCGGCCTCGATCTTTCACTTCGGCGAGCACACCGTGCCGGAAGCGAAGCGTTACCTGCGCGCGCGCGGCGTCGCCGTCCGCCTGGAGGAGCGCGCCGCTTGACGAGGCCGGGATTCGCGACGCCGGGCGGGGAAGGTCGCGGCAGGCGATGACCGCGCTGCCGGCGACGCTCCGCTTCGACGCGAACGGCCTGATCCCGGCCGTGGTCCAGGAGACCGCGACCGACGAGGTCCTGATGGTCGCGTGGATGAACGCCGAGGCGCTCGACCGCACGCTCGGCACGGGGTTGACCCACTTCTGGTCCCGCTCACGCGAGCGGCTCTGGCAGAAGGGCGAGAGCTCGGGGCACCGGCAGCACGTCGACGCGGTGTACGCCGACTGCGACCGCGACACGCTCCTGGTGCGCGTCCACCAGGAGGGTGTCGCCTGTCACACGGGGAGCCGCACCTGCTTCTTCACGCGCCTGGACCGGAGCGGGCCGTCCGCGGCGCCGCTCCCGTCCGCCGTGGCCGGCGCGGCCGCGGTGCTCGACACGGTCGAGCGCGTGATTCAATCGCGGCGGGTGACCCCTCGCGAGGGCTCGTACGTCTCGGGGCTCCTGGCGGGCGGCGATGCCCGGATCGCCCAGAAGGTGGGGGAGGAGGCCGCCGAGGTCGTGGTCGCGGCGCTGGCCGAGGGATCCGAGCGGCTCGTGGCCGAGGTGGCCGATCTCTGGTTCCACACGCTCGTCTTGCTGGGCGCGCGCGGCCTCTCGGCGCGCCATGTGCTCGCCGAGCTCGGCCGCCGGCATCGACCGAGCGATGGGGCGCCGGCGCCGGACGGGGCCGCCCCGTCCCGGGAGGAGTGAGCGATCCGCCCCGGCCGGGGCGCGTGGCTCCGGAAGGTATCGGCGGCCGGGCTGCTGGCCGGTCTCGCGGGGTGTGGGGGCGTGCGTCTCGAGGACGGGCGCTACGTGGTGTCCGAAAAGGGGTATCGCGTCGAAGCCCCGGCGGGCTGGACACGGATCGAGAGCGAGGCGGACCTGGCGTTCCAGCGGGCGGATCGCGCGGCCGGGCTGATGGCCCACGCGACGTGCGAGGGCAAGGCGCCGGTGCGCCCGCTCCCCGTGCTCGCGCGGCATCTGCGGTTCGGCCTGCGGGACGTCCAGGACTTGGTCGAGTCCCCCGTCACTCTGAGCGGCCTCCCCGGGACGGCGCAGCGCTTCCGCGCCACGCTCGACGGCGTGCCGGTCGCGGTCCAGGCGGTGACCCTGCGCGGAACCGCCTGCGTCTATGATCTCGTCGGGGTGGCTCCGCCCGACGGGAGCGCCGCCCTGACGCCGGCGTTCGAGCGGTTCTCGGCGGGGTTCGCCGCCGGCGGAGCGCTCCGGTGATCGACATCTGGAGGCGCGCCGGCCCCCGCGCGCGCGACGTGGCGGCCTACTGGGGCGGGCTCGGCCTCCTCACCTGGGACGTCGCCCGGAACGCGTGGCTCCCTCGCCGTTACCTCGCCCACGTCATGGCCGAGTTCGACGGAATGGGCGTCCGCTCGCTGGTCGTCGCCGGCACCGCGGCTCTGTTCACCGGCATGGTCTTCGCGCTCCAGTCGGCGGTCTACCTGTCGCGCTTCGGCGCCGACCTCTACGTGGGCCCGCTCGTAGGGCTGTCCGTCCTCCGCGAGCTGGGGCCGGTCCTCACGGCGATCCTCGTCGGGGGCAAGGTGGCCTCGGGGATCACGGCGGAGCTCGGCTCGATGAAGGTGACGGAGCAGATCGACGCGCTGCGCGCGATCGGCGTGAATCACGTCAAGCGCCTGATCGTGCCGCGCGTGTGGGCCGCGCTGTTCGTGTTCCCGCTCTTGACCGTGCTCGCCGACTTCATCGCGCTCGTGGGTGGCATGCTGATCGCTGTCTACGAGCGGCGGATCGACGTGTACCTCTACTGGAACACCATCTTCTACTGGGTCGTGATCGCCGACCTCGTGACCGGCGTCGGCAAGAGCTTCTTCTTCGGCGTGATCGTGACTCTCATCGGCGCGCACAACGGCCTCGCCATGAGCGGCGGGACCGAAGGGCTCGGCCGCGCGACGACCGCCACCGTCGTGCAGGTCTCGCTGGCGGTCATCATCACTGACTTCTTCCTGACCAAGCTCTTCCTGCTGCTATGAGCCCCGACGCTCGACTCGCGCGCTCGGATCCGTCGGGCATCGGCCCGGCCGCCGTCGCGGCGGAGCCGGCCGTGTCGCTCGAAGGCATCTGGAAGGGCTTCGAGGGGCTGCCGGTCCTGCGCGGGCTCGATCTCGCGGCGCCGCGCGGCGGCACGGTCACCGTGATGGGCGGCAGCGGCTCCGGCAAGACGGTGCTTCTCCGCCTGACCGCGGGGCTCATCAAGCCGGACAAAGGACGCGTGTGGACCCTCGGGGTCGACACGACGCCGCTCCGCGAGGAGGCGCTCCTGCCCTTGCGGCGCCGCATGGGCTTCGTCTTCCAGGGAGCGGCCCTGTTCGACTCGCTCACCGCCTACGAGAACGTCGCCTATCCCCTGCGCGAGCACACCACCCTTCCGGAGAGCGAGATCGCCGACCGGGTGCATCGCATCCTGGCCCGGGTGGGGCTGAAGGACGTCGATGCGAAGCTGCCCGCCGAGCTGTCGGGCGGGATGCGCAAGCGCGTCGGGATCGCCCGCGCCCTCATCCTCGAGCCCGAGCTGGTGCTCTACGACGAGCCGACGGCCGGGCTCGACCCCACGAACGCCCGGCTCATCACGGAGCTGGTCGAGAGCCTCAAGGCGGAAGGGGCGACGGAATCGGCGATGGTCGTGACCCACGATCTCGCGTTCGCCCAGACGGTGTCGGACCTGATCGCCGTCCTGATCGCCGGACAGATCGCGCAGGTCGGGCCGGTCGATGCGATCCTCCACTCGCCGCGGCCCGAGGTCCAGGCGTTCCTGGCCGGCCAGGCTCCTTGATGGACGCGAATCGGCCGGGCGCCGCGACGGCCCAGCAGCTCCGCGTCGGCGTGTTCGTGCTGGCGGGCCTGCTGATCTTCGCCGGTCTCGTCTACATGCTCGGCCGGTCGGCCGGGCTCTTCGAGCGTCAGTACCGCCTGGTGGCGCGCTTCGGCGAGACCGGCGGGCTCATCCAGGGCGCGACCGTGCGCCTCGCCGGCGTGGCGGTCGGTCACGTGGGCGAGATCCGGCTGCCCGAGGCGGGAAGCGCGAAGGTGCAGGTCGAGCTTCTGGTCGCCCGCCGGGTCCAGGACCGGATCCGGGCCGACTCCGTCGCGCGAATCGAGACGCTGGGCCTGCTCGGGGACAAGATCATCGACATCACGCTCGGAGGCTCGGAGGCGCCGATCCTCCAGCCCGGCGCCGAGCTCAAGACCGAGGAGCCCTTCGACACGACCCAGCTCACCCAGCAGGGCACGGAGCTCCTGCGGAACCTGGTGGACCTCTCCACGCAGCTGCGGGAGGCCGTCACCCGGATCACGGGAAGCTCGGCCGGACAGGATCTCGCCGAGACGTTGCGCGCCGTCCGCAGCATGGCGACCGAGATCGAGCGCGGTCAGGGCGTGCTCAACCGGCTCGTCTACGACCGGAAGCTCGGGAGCGCGCTCGCCGACGCCGGCGAGACCCTGCGCCAGCTCGGCGAGACGGTTCGGCGCGTCGACCGCGCTCTGGCGGATCCCCGGGCGGCGGGCCTGGCCGGAGAGGCGGAGCGGACGCTCGCGGAGGCGCGGACGGCGGCGGAGCGCGTCAACCGTATCCTGCGTGAGGTCGAGGAAGGCCGCGGACTCCTCCATACGCTCGTCTACGACGAAGGCCGGGTCCTGAGGGAGCTGGAAGCCTTTCTCGCCCGGGCGGGCACGCTCCTGACCGGCGTCGAGCGCGGCGAAGGCGCGCTGGGCGTGCTCTTGCGGGACCCCGACGCGGCCCGGGCGGTGCGCCGGGTCGTGACCGCGGCCGACGGGCTCGCCCAAGCCGTCGAGCGCGCCCGCACCGACGACAGCCTGCTCCGCACGCTGCTCGACGACCCGGCGGTGGCGGCCGATCTGCGGGAGACGGCGCGGAGCTTCCGCGAGGTGACGGGCCGGCTGGCCCGCGGGGAGGGCGTGCTCGGGGCGCTGACGCAGCCCGGGGGGGAAGCCAGCATCAAGCAAGCGACCGAGGCGCTGTCCCGCCTCGGGAAGCTGGCCGAGGGCCTTGGCGAGGACGCCCAGCTCGGCGAGACGCTCGCCGACCTGCGACAGGCCATGGCCGACCTCCGGGCGGTGACCGGCCGCATCGAGCGGGGCGAGGGCACCCTCGGCGGCCTGCTGCAGGATCCGACGGTCTACGAGAATCTCGCCGCATTCCTGGAAGGGGCGCAGCGGAGCCTGCTGCTCCGCGCGCTCATCCGCGCCGCCATCGGCCGCGGGTCGGCCGCGCCGGCGCCCGGGGCGCCGAGCCCGAAGCCATGAAGCCGACCTCGGTCTACCGGTGTCAGGCGTGTGGGTTCCAGGCCGGGAAGTGGTACGGGCGCTGCCCCGACTGCGGCGAGTTCAACACGATCGTCGAGGAGCGGGCCGCGGCGACGCGCAGCCCGGGCGGCGGCCGCCGCGCCGCGCCGGCCGTCGGCGCGCCGATCGCCGTCGGCCCGGTGCCGCTTCCGGCGGTGTCGGCGGCCGGCGCCGCGCGCGTCCACTCGGGCGTGGCGGAGCTCGATCGAGTCCTGGGCGGCGGGGTGGTGCCGGGCTCGCTCGTCCTCATCGGCGGCGACCCGGGGATCGGCAAGTCCACGCTCCTGCTGCAGGCCTCGGCCGCGCTCGCCGCCGCGACGGGCGCAGTGCTCTACGTGTCGGGCGAGGAGTCGGCCGCGCAGGTCAAGCTGCGGGCGGACCGCCTCGGGCTGGCCGCGCCCGACCTCTTCATCCTGGCCGAGACCCAGGTGGAAGCGGTCGAGGCGCACGTGGCGGCCCTCAAGCCGAAAGCGCTGGTCGTCGACTCGATCCAGACCGTCTACCTGAGCGATCTCGAGTCGGCGCCGGGCAGCGTGAGCCAAGTGCGCGAGTGCGGGGCGCGGCTCATGGGGCTGGCGAAGACGCAGGGGATCGCCGTGTTCCTGGTCGGTCACGTCACGAAGGAAGGCGCGCTGGCCGGGCCCCGCGTGCTCGAGCACCTGGTCGAAACGGTGCTCTACTTCGAGGGCGAGCGCCACGCGACGTACCGCGTCCTGCGCGCGGTCAAGAATCGCTTCGGGTCGACCAACGAGATCGGCGTCTTCGAGATGACCGATCGGGGGCTGCGCGAGGTCCTGAACCCGTCGGCGATGTTCCTGGCCGAGCGCCCGCGCGGAGCGGCCGGCTCGGTGATCATGGCCGCCCTCGAGGGCACGCGGCCGCTGCTCCTCGAGCTCCAGGCGCTCGTGACGCCGGCGCACTTCGGGACGCCGCGGCGCACCGTGCTCGGGGCGGATTACAATCGGGTCTGTCTCCTCCTGGCCATCCTGGAGAAGCGGGCAGGGATTCCCCTGCAGAACCAGGACGTCTTCGTCAACGTGGCCGGCGGGGCCCGGTGCCAGGAGCCGGCGGCGGATCTGGCCCTGGCGGTGGCGTCGGCCTCGAGCTACGGCGAGCGCCCGCTGGCGCCGGACGTGGTGGTGTTGGGGGAAGTGGGCCTCACCGGAGAGGTGCGGGCGATCGGCGGCCTGGAGACTCGTCTTCGTGAGGCCGCGGCGCTCGGCTTCACCCACGCGGTGGTCCCGCGGTCGAGCCTCGTCGCGGGGGCGCGCCATCCCCTGACGGTGACGGGGGTCGCCAGCCTCGAAGAGGCGATCGGGCTCCTGGTCGGATGATCCGGGGGAGGGTGCGCGGCGCATGAATCCGGGAGGTCCGGCAGGCGTGGGCGGCGGCGCTCGGCGGACGAGCACGAGCGCCGCCATCACCGTCGCCCGCGTGATCTTCGTCTCGCTGGTGGGGTACGGAGGGTATCTGCTCGTCGAGTCGTTCGAGCCGCCGGCGCGCTGGCTCGTCTGGGCGCCGCTGGCGATCCTGGGCGGTGTGCTCGCCGGGGTGGCGGTGGTAGCGCTCGAGCAGGCCGCCCGGCGACTGCCCATGTCGCGGCTGTTCCTTTCGGCCATCGGCGCCGTCGGGGGCGTGCTGCTCGCGCAGCTCGTGGCCTCGGCGCTCATCGTGTTCCTGCCGGCGGCCGGCAGCGCGGGTGGCCGCGGCTTCCTCATGCTGCTCCTCGCCTACATGGGCGTCGTCTTCGTCCTGCGCCGCGAGGAAGAGCTGGGCGGCCTCACGCGCATGGTCTTTCCGGGCGCGACCGCGGGCGACGCGCGCTTCAAGGTCCTCGACACGAGCGTCATCATCGACGGCCGGATCGCCGACGTCTGCCAGGCGGGTTTCCTCGAGGGCACCCTCCTCGTCCCCCAGTACGTGCTCCGCGAGCTCCAGCAGATCGCGGACTCCTCGGACCCGCTCAAGCGCAACCGCGGGCGCCGCGGGCTCGACGTCCTCCAGCGTCTGCAGCGGCTCCCCGGCCTTCGCACGGAGCTGCACGACTTGGACTTCCCCCACATCCGGGAGGTCGATGCGCGCCTCATCGAGACGGCCCGCGCGGTCGGCGGCGTGATCGTCACCAACGACTACAACCTGAACAAGGTGGCCGAGCTGCACGGCGTGCGGGTTCTGAACGTGAACGAGCTGGCCGGGGCTCTCCGTCCGGTCGTGCTTCCCGGCGAAATGCTGCACGTCCAGGTCCTGCGCGAGGGGAAAGAGGCCGGCCAGGGAGTCGCCTACCTCGACGACGGCACGATGGTGGTCGTCGAGCAGGGCCGCCGTCACATCGGGCAGACGGTGAACGTGATGGTGAACACCGTGCTCCAGACCGCCGCCGGCCGCATGATCTTCACCCGGCTGGCGGAGGAAGAGTCCGCCGGCCGCCGGTGAGACCGCTCGGCCGGCCGGGTGCCGACGTCTGGGTCGTAGTCCCGGCCGGCGGGCGGGGCGTCCGCATGGGCCGCAAGAAGCAGGATATCCGGGTGGGCGCGCGCCCGGTGCTCCGCTGGACCGTGGACGTGTTCGAAGCCACTCGCGAGGTCGAGGGCGTGGTCGTGGCGGTGCCCGCCGAGGACGTCCTCCTCTGGCGCCGACGTCTTCGCGACTGCCGGAAAGTCCGGGCCGTCGTCGCCGGTGGCCCGGAGCGCCAGACGTCCGTGGCGTGCGGCCTGGCGGCCGTGCCGGGGACGGTGCCCTGGATCCTGGTCCACGACGGGGTCCGCCCCTGCTTCACGCCGACGCTGGTCCGCGCGGTCATCGCGGCCACGCGGGCGCACGGGGCCGCGCTCGCGGCGCTGCCCGTCGCCGAGACGATCAAGCGCGGCGCGGAGGGCTGGGTGAAGGAGACCGTGCCGCGCGAGGGGCTCTGGGCGATTCAGACGCCCCAGGGGTTCCGGGCGGACCTCCTGCGGGAGGCTCATCGCCGGGCGGCGGCCGATGGGGTGCTCGGCACGGACGACGGCGCCCTGGTCGAGCGCCTGGGCGCACCCGTTCGGCTGGTCCCCGGTCTCCCGGGCAACGTGAAGATCACCCGTCCCGACGACCTGCCCCTGGCGCGGCGCCTCCTGCTGGCGCGGGGGGGGCGCCGATGACCCGCGTCGGACTGGGGTTCGACGTCCACCCGCTGGTGGAGGGTCGCCCGCTGGTGCTGGGGGGGATCGAGGTGGCGGCGGACCGGGGTCTGGGCGGTCACTCCGATGCCGACGTCCTCACGCACGCCGTGGCGGATGCTCTGCTGGGCGCGCTGGCCCTGGGGGACCTGGGCCAGCACTTTCCGGACACCGATCCCCGCTACCGGGGTATCTCGAGCCTCCACCTGCTGAGCGAGGTGGTCGCCTGGGTGCGGAGCCACGGGGCTCGTCCGGTGAACGTGGACGCGACGATCGTCGCGGAGGGCCCGCGGCTGGCGGGCTCGCTCGAGGCCATGCGGGCGCGCCTCGCGGAGACCCTCGGCCTGGCGCCGGACCGGGTGAGCGTCAAGGCCAAGCGCGCCGAGCGGCTCGGCGCGCTCGGGCGTCACGAGGGGATCGCCGCGATGGCGGTCGCCCTGGTCGAGATCCCGGAGTGAGCGGGCCCGGGCCCGGTGGAATCTCCGACCGGCAGGGGGCCGTCTTAGAGGGAACCCGACCCCGCGCGGGGGATGTTCTGTGAGCTTGAGGATCTACAACACGCTGACCCGGCAGAAGGAGCCCTTCGTCCCGCTCGTGTCGGGGCAGGTGACGATGTACGTCTGCGGCATCACGCCCTACGACGTCTCGCACATCGGCCACGCGCGGAGCGCCCTGGTGTTCGACGTGGTCCAGCGCTACCTCCGCTACCGCTACCCGGATCACCGCGTCACGTTCGTCAAGAACTACACCGACGTGGACGACAAGATCATCGCGCGGGCGAGCGAGCTCCAAGTGTCCATCGAGGACCTCGCCGAGCGGTACATCAAGGCCTACGAGGCCGACATGGCCCGGCTGGGCGTCGAGCCGCCTACCGAGGCGCCGCGGGCGACCCGGCACCTCCCGGAGATGGTCGCCTTGATCGAGCGCCTGATCGGGGGCGGCGTGGCCTACGTCGTCGGCGGCGACGTGTACTTCGAGGTCGCGCGCTTCCCGACGTACGGGCGACTGTCGGGCAAGAACCTCGACGAGCTCCTCGCCGGCGCTCGCGTCGACATCAACGAGCGGAAGCGCGACCCGCGCGATTTCGCGCTCTGGAAGGCGGCGAAGCCCGGCGAGCCGTCCTGGCCGAGTCCCTGGGGGCCCGGCCGGCCGGGCTGGCACATCGAGTGCTCGGCCATGGCGATGAAGTACCTCGGTGACACGCTGGACCTCCACGGCGGCGGCGAGGACCTGATCTTCCCGCACCACTCGTGCGAGATCGCGCAGTCCGAGGCGGCCACCGGCAAGCCGTTCGTCCGGTTCTGGGTACACAACGGCTTCGTCAACCTCGGGTCCGAGAAGATGTCGAAGTCGCTCGGGAACACGTTGACGATCCCGGCCTTCCTGGAGCGGCACGACCCCGAGGCGCTCCGGCTCTACCTCCTGCAGACGCACTACCGGAACCCGGTGGAGCTGACTGACGAGGGGGTGCAGGGCATGCGCCGGCCCCTCGAGCGCTTCCGAGAGCTCGTCGACGCTTGGCGCGAGCTCGTCGACGACGCCGGACGGCTCGCGCCTAGGGCAGCCGAGTCAGCACCGGCCGGGGCGTTCCTGTCCGGCGTCGCGACGCACCGAGCGCGGTTCGAGGCCGCGATGGACGACGACTTCAACACGCCGCAGGCGATCGCCGCGCTGCACCAGCTGGCCACGGCGCTGGCCGAGGAGCTGGAGCGCGTCCGGTCGGGAGCACGCCAGGGACACGACTTCGTGGCGGGTGTCGGGGTCCTGATCGATCTCGGGAAGGTGCTGGGCCTCTCGATGGCTGGGCGGGAATCCCACCGGGCGCACGCCTTCGAGCCCGAGCAGCGGGCTCGCATCGAAGGTTTGGTGAAGGAGCGGAGCGAGGCCCGCCAGCGACGCGACTGGGCGCGGGCGGACGCCCTGCGCGCGGAGCTCGACGCCCTCGGTGTCGTCCTGGAAGACACTCCCACTCAGACGAAGTGGAAGCGGAAGAGCGGCGCGCCGACCGCGCCCTGATCCTGGCCGGACGCCACCCCGTCCTGGAGGCGCTCCGGAGCCGGGCGCGACCGATCGAGGAGGTCCTGGTCGAGGCGGAGGCCCGGGATCGCCACAATGACATCGTGGCACTGGCCCGGCAGGGCGGAGTGCGATGCAGCCGGGTCCCCCGGATCGCGCTGACGAGCCTGGCCGGGAGCAGCCACCACCAGGGCGTGGTGGCCCGCGTGGCGCCGCGCGAGTACGCAGAGCTGGAGGACCTGCTGGCGGTGCCGGGAGCCCGGGGGGAGCCGGCCCTGTTCCTGGCCCTGGACCAGGTCCAAGACCCTGGCAACGTCGGGAACCTTCTCCGCACCGCGGAAGCGATGGGGGTGCACGGGGTCCTGGTGCCGAGGCATCAGGCGGCGGGGCTGACCCCTCACGTCGTCCGGGCGGCATCCGGTGCGCTCGAGTACCTGCCGGTGGCGCGGGTCGGGAATCTCGTCCAGGCGCTGGAGCGCCTGAAGCAGGAGGGGTGCTGGATCGTCGGAGCCGTGACCGAGGGCGGCGAGGCCCGGGAGCCATGGACGACGGGCCTGCGAGGAGCCATCGCCCTGGTCCTGGGCAGCGAGGGGAAGGGCCTCCGGCCGCTCGTGGCCCGGACGTGCGACACCCTGGTCCGGATTCCGCTGGCCGGGCGCGTCGGGTCCCTGAACGTGGGCGCAGCGGGCGCCGCCCTCCTCTACGAGGCCCGGCGACAGCGCGCCGAGGGCCAGGCGCCTTCGCGCGGGCCGGGACGCGCCAAGAAATCGGTTGACACGCCCTAGGGCGGTACATAGGATGAAGTTTTGTCGCTTGCTGGCGTAGCTCAGGGGTAGAGCGGCTGCCTTGTAAGCAGCAGGCCGGGGGTTCGATTCCCTTCGCCAGCTCCACCGTGAGGAGTCCGGGCCCCCCCGGATAGCGTGCGTAACCAGCGCTGGCCGTCTGCCGGCGGAGTGAGTCCCACTGGAGTCCATGGTTCACGTGGCGAGGTACCCAAGTGGCCAAAGGGGGCAGACTGTAAATCTGCTGGCGAACGCCTTCGGGGGTTCAAATCCTCCCCTCGCCACCATCTCGACGTCGGTGTCGCGTCGGGCGATGCCGGTGGATAGAACGTCGGCGGAATCGGGCGGCCGGCCGGAGACCACCGGGCAACGTGCGACGCCGAGAAGCGGGAATAGCTCAGCGGTAGAGCGCCAGCCTTCCAAGCTGGGGGTCGCGGGTTCGAATCCCGTTTCCCGCTCCACGGGCAGTCTGGCGACGGGCCGGCCGGGGCCGGTCCCGCTTCGAGGCGCGAACGTGATCGACGCCCATGTAGCTCAGTCGGTAGAGCACGTCCTTGGTAAGGACGGGGTCACCGGTTCAAGTCCGGTCATGGGCTCCAGCTCTCCTGCCGTGTGCCGCGCGGTGAGCGTCGGCCGGGCCAGTCAGGGAGGATAGCGAGATGGCCAAGGCGAAGTACGAGCGGACGAAGCCGCACGTGAACGTGGGGACGATCGGGCACATCGATCACGGGAAGACGACGTTGACGGCGGCGATCACGAAGGTGCTGCACACGAAGAACAAGGG
>JBIOVM010000177.1:0-44576 GCA_044867785.1 Candidatus Rokuibacteriota bacterium
TGGGGTTCATCGGCGTGGTGATCGCCGAGCTCCTGATCACACCCACCGGGATCGGCGATCTGATCACGTACCACTCCTCGGTGGCGGACTTCCCGGAGATGTTCGCGGCGATCGCGTCCATCGTCGCGCTCGGCGCGCTGACGGTCCACGGGTTCGAGCGGCTCGAGCGCCGGCTCTTCCCGCCCGAGATCCGGGGCTGACGGCGTGAGCGACGCGGCGGTCGAGGTGCGGGGCGTCGGCAAGGTGTACGGGACCGGCGTCGAGGCCCTTCGCGGCGTCGACATGACCTTCCCGCGGGGGCGGCTGACCACCCTCCTCGGGCCCAGCGGGTGCGGGAAGACGACGCTCCTCAAGATCATCGCCGGCCTGGTCCGGCCGACGCGGGGCGAGGTGTGGGTCCAGGGCCGGCGGGTCGCGGGGCCCGGCCCGGAGCGGGCGTTCGTCTTCCAGGACTTCGCGCTCTTGCCGTGGGCGACCGTGCTCCGCAACGTCGCCTTCGGCCTCGAGCTGCGCGGCGTGCCGTCCGAGGCCCGGGAGGCCACGGCGCGCCGCTGGATCACCGAGGTCGGGCTCGCGGGATTCGAGCAGAGCTATCCGCACCAGCTCTCGGGCGGGATGCGCCAGCGGGTGGGCCTGGCGCGCGCGCTCGCGGTCGACGCGGCCATCATCCTCATGGACGAGCCCTTCTCGGCCGTCGACGAGCAGACGCGGCGGAAGTTCCAGGAGGATCTCCTCATCCTGCTCCGCGACCACGGCCGGACGGTGATCTTCGTGACCCACAGCATCGAGGAAGCCGTCTACCTCTCGGACCAGATCGTGCTGCTGACCCCGCGGCCCGGCACGGTGCACCGGGTCGTGCAGCCGAGCGTGGAGCGGAGCCGGCGGAACCCCGACGAGATCCGCCGAGACAAGGGTTACCTGGACGCGGTGGACGAGATCTGGCAGGAGCTCAAGCGCCATGTGGGGTGAGGCGCCGGAGATCCGCGGAAACCGCTCACCCCTCCTGACCCTGGCGTCGCTGGCGCTCTGGTGCGCGCTCTGGGAGGCGATCGGGCGGATCGGCGTGTCGTCGATCGTCCCGCCGCTCAGCCGCGTGATGGCGAGCGGGGTCGCGGTCGTCGGGTCCGGCAAGTTCGCGGCGGCCGCGTGGCTGTCGCTGCGCACCTTCGCGCTCGGCATGACGCTCGCCGTCGCCGTCGGGATCCCGCTGGGGATCCTGATGGCGCGCTCCGAGGCGGTGGGCCGGATCCTGCGGGTCTGGGTGAACGTGTTCGTGAGCGCCCCGGTCTCGGCCCTGGTGCCGATCCTGATGGCCGTGCTCGGCATCGGGGAGACGACGGTCGTCGTCACGGTGTTCCTGTTCGCCGTGTTCGTGATCACCCTCGACACCGAGGTGGGTATCCGGCAGGTGAGCGGCTCGCTGGTCGAGATGGCCTCCTGCTTCGGCGCCTCGCGCGCCGAGCTCTACCGGAAGATCCTGCTTCCGGCCGCCTTGCCGGAGATCCTCGCCGGCCTGCGCCTCGGCGCCATCCGCGGGGTGAAGGGCGTCGTCATCGGCCAGCTCCTGGTCGCCATCCTGGGCGTCGGGGAGCTCTTCGAGACTTACTCCAAGCACTTCCTGTTCGAGGAGTTCTGGGCGCTGGTGATCGTCGTCTTCGCGTTCGCCTACGTCGTGTCCGAGGGCATCGCGCTCCTCGAGCGCCGCGTCGAGCACTACGCGCGGGCGCGGTGAGCCCGGTCGGGCCCTACCTTTCGGAGGATTCCGACTCCCACTCCTGGGCGAGGATCGCGTAGAGGTAGGAGTCCCGCCACTCGCCCCTCCGCCGGGCGTTCTGGCGGAGGTGGCCCTCCCTCCGCATCCCGAGCTTCTCGAGGACGCGCGCCGAAGCGTGGTTGTCGACGTCGCAGGTGGCCCAGGTCCGATGGAGCGCGAGCCGAATGAAGGCGAAGTCCACGAGGGCCCGCGTGGCTTCGGTCGCGTAGCCCTGGCCCCAGTGCCGGCGGTCCAGGACGTAGCCGACGTCCCCGCTCCCGTTGGCCGCGCTGCGGATCTCGATCCGGCAGCCCCCGATCAACCGGCCGGTGGCGCTGAGGGCGATGGCGAGGTGATAGGCCGTCCGGGGAACGGCATCCCGAGCTCCGCGCGCCACGGCCAGGAACTGCGCGGTCTCTTCGGCCGAGTTCGGGCCCCAGTCGAGGTAGCGCACGACCTCGACGTCGCCCGCGTATTCCTGGACGGCGGGGGCATCGCCGTCGGAGAACTCGCGCAGGACCAGGCGGGGCGTCTCGAGCGCCACGTCTCGGGTCACGCGGTGCGCCCCCGTCACGCTCCGGCCGGCGCCGTCGCCACCAGGACGAGACGCGTGTCGGCGCCGAACGGCCCGCCGTCGAGGCTGCCGTAGCAGCCGATCTCTCCGAAGCCTGCGTCGGCCAGCATGCGGACGAACTCCGTCGCCGAATAGGCCCGCCACCGGATGGTCCGGGTCTCCGGGGGGCCGCCGGCCGGCATGTACGTGTGGACCAGCTCGACCATGCCCGTGACCCGGTCGATCCGGCGCTCCGAGAGCAGGACGGCGCCGCCTCCGAGGGGGTGCCACTCCCGCGCGGGGCTCCGCGCCGGCAACCGGTCGCGGTGGTTCGTCTCGATGACGAGGCGGCCGCCGGGGCGCAGGACGCGCCGGATCTCGCGCAGCACGCTCCGGTCCGTGTCCTCGCCGGTATAGCCCAGCGAGCTGTGGAGCGTCACCGCCCCATCGAACACGCCCGCGGCGATGGGAATCTGCCGGTAGTCCGCCCGAACCAGGCCCGGCTCGGTCCCTGTGCCCCGACGGCGCCGCGCCTCGTCGAGCTGCGAAGACGAGTGATCGAGGCCGACCACGTGGTACCCCTCGCGGGCGAGCGGCACCGCGTGGCGGCCGTACCCGCACGGCACGTCGAGCACGCGCGACCCCGGCGGGAGCCCGGCGAGCCGAGCGGCGGCGAGCACCTCGGCGCGGGAGCGGTCGTCCGTCTGGAGGGGCGTGTACGTGAGGAGGTAGTGCCGATCGAAGAACGCTTCCCAGGGTTCCGCGCTCATGGTGGCGACTCGTCAGGCACGGCTGAGCGGACTGCCATCAAGGCCGCCCGACGAGCGGTCGCCGGAACCATGGCACTGCGCCACGCGGTCGGGCCCGCGGTCGCTCACGGGCCCGTCGTCTCGACCGCGGTGCCTTCGCGCTCGCCCGCGAACTCGGTCTACGGCCCTTGCGCCCACTCGCTGCTCCACGAGCCGGGCCGGCTCACGCGGTCAACTCGCCCATGCCGACGATGCGCTCCCCGGTGTCTCGGACGGTCGCTGTCGGCGCCGGTGCGCGGGCGCGGATCCGGGGCGCCCGCGGCGGCGCTCCGGGTCGGGCGCTCAGAGGTCGACCGTATCCCCAGGATTGATCGGGAAGACCTGCGTCGTTGTTTGCCCGAGAGCCTGCTGGTACTCCGGTGGCGTTCCCTTCAGGACGGGAAACGTCCCGTAGTGGAACGGGATGGCGTACCGAGGCTTGAGCATCTCCTTCGTCGCGTACGCAGCATCCCGCGGGTCCATCACGAAGTGGCCGCCGATCGGAATCATCACGAGATCGGGCTTGTAGTAATCCCCGATTAGTCGCATGTCGCCGAAGAGTCCCGTGTCGCCCATGTGGTAGATCTTGAAGCCGTTCTCCACCTCGACGATGAAGCCGCAGGGCTCGCCGCCGGGATAGGTCGTGCTCTTCTTCGTGGCAGGGTCCACCACCGTCACCTCGGACGAGTGCTCCGCCCGCACCTGGGTGATGGTGATCTGCGGGCCCACCGGCTGGACACGCCCGCCCTTGCCGAAGCGCACGGCCTTCTCGGGCTTGACCCAGCCGAGGTCGACCAGCGTCGCCATGAGTCCGGCCGGACCGAGCACCGGCGCGCCCGTCCGGTCGGCCAGATCCTTGACGTCACCCGTGTGGTCGCCGTGTCCGTGGGTGATGAGAATCACGTCCACCTTGCCCAGCGCATCGAGATTCTTGTAGGCGGGCGGCGTCTTCGGATTGTTGGTGAGGAACGGATCGATCACGACCACCTTGCCGCTCGGCGTCGTGATCTTCGTGGCGGCTTGGCCGAGCCAGTGTATCTGGGTCTTGCCGGACTGGGCCCACGCGGGGTCGGCCGCCAGGGCCCAGGTGAGCGCGCCGGCCGAGAGCTTGAGGAACTCGCGCCGCTCGACTTCCATGTGTGCCTCCTGTGGTGTGCGGTCGGACGGGCTCCCGCTTGGCCGAGGGTCGCTCGCTAAGGTAACACGACGGGCCCGTCGCGCTCTCGCCCGAGCCGGTCGGCTCCCCGGCCCTTGCCCGGCAACGGTTGGAGCTCCGGTGGACACGGGGTACGCTCGGATGGTAAGGCCGACTCGACCGCCGGAGGTGACCCGTGAGTGCCGATCACCGCGCCATCGTCGAGCAGATCCGCTCCGCGCCGGCTGTCCTGGCGGCGGCCGTTGCCGCCCTGCCGCCGGGCCAGCACGACCGGCCGCCGCGCGCCGGCGAATGGTCCGCCCGGGAGACCCTGATCCACGTGCGGAACGTCATCGTGATGGTGTACGGCCTTCGCATCCGCCGTCTGCTCTACGAGCGGGATCCCGTGTTCGCGGACTATGACGAGGAGGCGTTTCGCCGCGAGGACCTCGCGCGGCGCGAGCCCGTGGACGAGCTCGTGCGAATGATCACGGCCGAGCACGAGCAGATCGCCCGTCTCCTGGACGGCCTCCCGGCCGACCGGTGGGAGCGGGCGGGGCGTCATCCCGAGCGTGGCCCCATGTCGGTCGCCTCCCTGGCCGGGCAGGTCGGCGCTCACACCGTGGAGCACGCCGGGCAGATCCGAGACATCGCGCGCCCGGTGACCGCCTGATCGGGCGCGGGCCCTCCGGCGGAGCGCGGTACGCCGTGGGGCCCGGCGTCGGCTAGCGCGTGACCGCCCCCTGGACCAAGGCTCCGTCCACGTACTGCTTGAAGGCGGCGATCTTGCGATCCCGGAGCCGCCACACGGGCGCGAAGTTCGCCTCCATGTCGCGGCCGGTCGCCCGGTAGCGGCCGGAATACCTCCCGAGGACGATCACCGCGGCGCCGGCGTCCTGGAACTCGTGGGGGCGGACCCGGAAGCCCTCCCATTCCGACCCGAGCTTCATGAATACGTGCTGCGTCCTCCTTTCCTCGGGTCGCGTCGCGCAGGGCCGGGAGAGCACGCCTGGCCGCCGGAGGCGGGAGGGCTCGAAGCGCCAGCTCATTGGCCGCGGCGAAGCCGGGGATCGAGCAGGTCGCGCAGGCCGTCGCCCAGGAGGTTGAACGCGAGCACCGTCAGCGAGATGGCCGCCGAGGGCCAGAGGAGCGGCAGCGCGGAGAGCTGCATGAAGCGGCCCGACTGCTCGACCATGCGTCCCCAGGACGGGGTCGGCGGCGGAGGGCCCAGGCCGAGGAACGAGAGGCCCGACTCGAGCAGGATGGCGTGGCCGGCGGCGAGCGAGGCCTGCACGAGGATCGGCGCCACGATGTTGGGCAGGATCGCCCGCCCCACGACCCGCGCCGCCGACGCGCCGAGCGCCCGCGCCCCTTCGACGTACTCGAGCTCCCGCACGGCGAGCGTGCTCGCGTGGACGACGCGCGTGAACCGGGGCACGTAGAGGACGCCGATGACCAGGATCAGGTTGCGCAGCGACGGGCCCAGGAACGTCACCACGAAGATGCCGAGGAGGATCGGCGGGAAGCAGAGGAGGCCGTCCATCACGCGCATGATGCCGGTCTCGATCGGCCCCCGCCCGTAGGCGGCGACGCTCCCCAGGAGCGTGCCCAGGCTGGCGGCGACGACGACGCTGGACAGCCCGACCAGGAGCGTGATGCGCGCGCCCCGCAGGAGACGGCTCAGGAGATCCCGGCCGAACTCGTCGGTCCCGAGCGGGTGAGCGAGGCTCGGCGGTTGCGCCTTGGCGCGCGGGTTCAGGGCGTTCGGGTCGGCCGGCGACAGGAGCGGCGCGGCGAGGGCGGCGACGATCAGGAGGCCGACGGCCGGTCCCGCGATCAGGAGCTGGCGCGACCGCCGCAAGGCTCCCCACCGCCGGCGCGGCCGCCCGGGCGCCGCGAGCTCCGGCACCGCGCTCGGCCGGTCGCGGGATCCCGGCTCATCCATATCGGATGCGCGGATTGAGAAGCGCGTAGCAGAGGTCAGTCAGGAGGTTGACCGTCACGAAGAGGGTCGATCCCAAGAGGACGACGCCCTGGATCACGGGGTAGTCCCGGGTGCCCAGCGCGCTCAGGAGGAGCGCGTTCATCCCGGGCCAGCTGAAGACGAACTCGACCAGCACGGCTCCCGCGAACATCGACCCGACCTGGAGCCCGACGATGGAGGCCACGGGGAGGAGCGCGTTCCGGAGGACGTGCCGCCAGGCGACGACGCGCTCGGCCAGCCCCTTGGCCCGCGCGGTCCGCACGAAGTCGCGCGCCGCCTCCTCGAGGAAGCTCGACCGCGTCATCCGCATCACGGTAGCCAGGGGAGCGGCGGCGAGCGCCAGGACGGGCAGCGCCAGATGGCGGAGGAACCCGGCCGGGTCCTCGGCGGGCGGGACGTAGCCGGCCGGAGGCAGCCAGCGGAGCCGGAGCGAGAACACCAGGACGAGGATCATGCCGACCACGAAGACGGGCATCGAGAAGCCGGTGAGCGCGAGGGCCGAGGCCGCGGGGTCGGCGAGCCGTCCGCGCCGGCGGGCGGCGAAGATCCCGAGGGGCACCCCGAGAGCGACGGCGAGGGCGGTGGCGGGCACGACCAGTTGCAGCGTGCGCGGGAGTCGATTCGCGAGGTCGGTGGCGACCGGGCGGTCGTCGAGAAGCGACGTGCCGAGGTCGCCCCGCAGGACCCGACTCAGCCACGCGACGTACTGGACCGGCAGCGGACGGTCCAGCCCGAGCCGCGCGCGGACTCGCGCGATCTGCTCCGGGCTCGCCTGGGCGGCGTCGCCGCCCAGGATCAGGAGCGCGGGGTCACCGGGGAGCAGGTGGATCGAGAAGAACAGGACGGTGGCGACGACCCAGAGCAGGACGAGCGCCAGCCCGAGCCGGCGCAGGAGATAGGTCCACACGGACAGGGCTCGGCTAGATCACGCCCTTCCGAAACGAGCGCTTGGCCGCGATCCGCCCCTCACGGAGCGCGAGCACGTCACAGCCGTAGACCTCGTACCGCGTCCCCCCGTGGGGCGTGCCGGTGGTGATCCACTCCACCACGGCCAGATCGGCATGCGCGAAATGTCGGATCTCGTCCCAGCGCACGTCGGGGATCCGCGAGAACATGCCTTGCAGGAACTCGCGCACCGCCGGCTTGCCCACGATCCGGGTGCCCCAGGGCTCCTTGCCGAAGGACGCCTCGAAGACGACGTCCTCGGTCATCATCGCCAGGATGCCGTCCAGATCGTGGCCGTTCCACACCGTGTTGAAACGCTCGACGAAGGCCTCCCCGTCGAATCCCATCGCTCAGCCCTCCCGATAGACGTACTTGAGGCCGCCCAGGCTCTTGTTGCCGAGGGCCCCCGGAAGGCGCGTGTAGCCGCCGATCGTGGCGCGGTGCGCCTCGGCCTGAGGCCGCCAGTGGAGGAACACCCAGGGCGCCAGCTCCACGATCCGCTGCTCGACCTGTGCGTACACCGCCGCGCGCTTGCTCTGGTCGGACAGGCTTCGACCCTCGGCGAGCAGCTTGTCCAGCGCCGCGTCACTGAACTCGACGGCGCGGGCGTAGGACGCGCCCCCGGTGCCGAAGAACGCGGTGTAGAAGTCGGGGTCGGGCCAGGGGAGGCTGAACCCGTCCATCATCATCTGGTACTCGCCGGACACCCGCTTCCGCTGCTGGGTCGGCACGTCCATCGGCTTCAGCTCGATCTGCGTGAAGCCGGCCTTCTGGAGCTGGGTCACGATGATCTGGGCGGAGTCCATGTGGACGGAGAGGGTCGTCGAGTCGAAGACGATCTTGGTCGCGCCGGGGTTGACGCCCGCCTCCGCGAGGAGACGCTTGCCCTTCGCCGGATCGTAGGACCAGCTGCCCTGGAGGGCCTTCGGGAAGGCCCAGTGGCCGTCGGGGATCAGCCCGGCGCCGAACGGGCGGCCGATGCCGCCCCAGGCCAGGTCGATGATCTCCTTGCGGTCGACGAGGTAGTTCAGCGCCTGGCGGACCTTGACGTGGTCGAAGGGTGGGCGCTTGGGATTCATGCGGATCACGTTGAACGTGTCGTAGCCCACGTGAACCTTGATCTGCGGATTCCGCTCCAGCGCCTTGACCTCCTGCCAGGGGATGTACTCGGCGAGGTCGACGCTGCCCGTCGTGAGCGCCTGGACCCGCACGTCGTCCTTCCCGACCGTCGACAGCTCGATCCGGTCGAGGTAGGGATACGGGGACTCCCAGTAGTCGGGATTCTTCACGAGGCTGTACCGGACGCCGGTCTCGAAGGGGCCGAGCTTGAAGGGCCCGGTCCCGCTGGTCGCCTTCTTGAGATCGCCGCCGCCCGTCACCCACTTGCTGTCGGCGATGACCGCCTCGGCCGCGGCCAGGAGCTCGAGGAACGGAGCCGTCGGCTGCTTGAGCGAGATCCGGACGGTGGCGGGGTCGACGACCGTGACCGCCTCGACCACCTCGAACTCCTTCGCCCGGGTCGCGTTGGTGGCCGGAGCCACGATGCGCTCGATGTTCCACTTGACGTCATCGGCCGTGAACGGGTTGCCGCTGTGGAAGCGGACGCCCTTCCGCAGGTGCAGGACGTAGGTCGTCGGGTTGGGAGTCTCCCACCGGACGGCGAGCCCGGGCTCGAGGGTGCCCTTCAGCGAGTAGCGGAGGAGTCCCTCGTAGATGTTGGCCTGGAAGGTGTACGTGGTGGCCCCGTAGTTGATGTGGGGATCCCAGCCCGTCGGATCGCGGAGCAGCGCGATCTTGATCGCGCCCCCAGCCTTCGGCGCCGCCTCGCCCGGCGGCAGGGCGGAACCGAGGAGACACAGGAACGCGACCAGTCCTGCCAGCGTGCGCGCGCGCATCAGGTGGACCTCCGTCCCGAGGAGTCCGGTCACGGACGCGGGCCCGTGCCGGCGATCTGTCGGCGAGCCTAGCGAGCGCCACCGCCTTCGTCAAGGGCGGGCGGCGGGATCGGCGTATGACGCAGTCGCGCGATGCGGCCTCTCGCCGATCATGGAGGCGGCGGAACGTGGGAGACCACGCGCCGCACCTTGCCGTGCGGGCCCGTCTCGACGCGGTCGACGAACCGCACGTCCACCGAGACGAGCTCGGTGCCCAGCCGGCGCGGCCAGTCGCGCAGGATGTGGGCTCGCAAGGCCTCTCGGGCAAGCGCCGGCGAGCCCACGATGCGCAGTTCCAGATGGGTCAGGTCGTGCTGCACGATCTGGTACTGCCAGAGGTCCGGGTGGTTCAGGTACGGCAGGCCCAGCGTCATCGGGTGCACGAGACGGCCCGTGGGAAGGGTGATGAAGTCGTCCTGGCGGCCGAGGAGCCCCCCGAGCCGCGGCAGGGTGCGACCGCACGGGCAGCGCCCCTCGAGCACGAAAGCCCGGTCGCCCAGCCGATAGTTCAGGAGGATCGTTCCCCGGCTGACCAGGTTCGACACCAGCACCTCTCCGGGCTCCCCGGGCGGTGACAGGTGGCCGTCCGGGCGCGTGATCCTGACCGGGTAGAGGTCCACGTTCAGATGGAACCCGGCCCGCGCCTCGCATTCGAAGCCGATCCGCAGGGCCTCGATCGCTTGGTAGGCGCTGAATACGGCCACGCCGAAGTCCTGCTCGATTAGACGGCGGACCCCGTCGGGAAGGCCATCGCCTCCGAAGACCGCCGCCGCCGGGCGGTGGCATCGCAATCGGCGCACCGAGAGCCACGTAAAGAGCAGACCCAGGTACGACCCCTGGGTCCGGATGACGTCGGGCCGGAACGCGTCGAGCTGCCGCACGGTGTCTTCGAGCGGGTCGTGCATCGAGAGCACCTGCGACCGGATCGCGACCCGGGACGGCAGCAGTGCGCGCGCCTCGAGGTATTGCTGAGAGGCTTCCACGCCGCCGCCGCGCGATCCGATGAGGGTTTGACGGTACCCTCGACGGCGCCCCACGATCCCGGCTCGCGCCGCGCGATCTCGTTCGGCGTGAGCCGCGTTCTGGAAGAGCGCGGCCGCGTCGTAGAAGACCGAGACCGGCATGCCCGTGCTCCCGGAGCTGTGCAGACGGAGGAGGTCCGATCGCCTCGCGACATCCGAGATGAAGCGCTCCGGGTCGCGGTGGAGATCGGCCCGCTCCAGGACGGGCAGGCGGGCGAGGCTTGCCTCGGTGCGGAACTCTTCCGGTGGGAGGCCCAGCCGGCGTTGGAGGTCTCGGTAGTACGGGACGTGCCGGAACGCGTGAGCCACGGTGGCCTGGATTCGCCGCGACTGGTCCCGTCGGATGGCCGCCGGCGACCGGAAGGGATAGCGAGCCTGACCCCAAAGCTGCCAGCCGAGGTACGCGCTTCCCGCCAGCCGGCGCGTGAGCGCGGCGCGGGCGCCGGCCGGCGACGTCGCGTCCACGCCGCCGGCTAGGCGTGCCGCTCGCGGAGCCGGGATGCGGCCAGGCACATGACCTTGAGCTTCTCGTAGGCCTCGTCGAGGTCCATGGGGTTCTGGACCGACGGCGCGAAGCCGCAGTCCGGGTGGAGGACGATGCGGCCCGCGTCGACGTGGCGCATCGCCGCCTCCGCCCGCGCCACGACCTCGTCGACCGTCTCGACCCGGCGGTCGCAGT
This sequence comes from Candidatus Rokuibacteriota bacterium, assembly GCA_044867785.1. GTDB lineage: Bacteria > Methylomirabilota > Methylomirabilia > Rokubacteriales > DASRDR01 > DASRDR01. Next base: position 10,794 of record JBIOVM010000177.1, read on the forward strand.
GGTCGATGCAGCCGAGGCCGAGCCGCGGCTCGGCCGGAAAGCGCGCCAGGGCGGCGACGCCGCCGGCGGCGGGCGTCGCCAGCTCGAGCGAGATCGTGCCGACCCGCACGCGGGAGAGCGCCGGCATGATGAGGTCGTACGGGCCTTCCGTCTTGTGCTGCCGCGCGAAGTGCGCGTGGCAGAGATGGACCGCGGTCGCGATGCCGGTCAGGCCGTCGAGCGTCTGGTTCAGGAGGTCCGCGCAGAGGTCCATCTCGTAGCGGGCGTCCTCGATGCCTTCCTCGGCGCGGAAGCGCGGGTCCACCAGCGTGGCGAGCCACGGCTCGTCGAGCTGCACGGTGTCGGCCCCGGCTAGGCGGACGGCCTCGATCTCGCGCCGGAGCACGCCGACGCAGTCGCGCATCAAGGCCTCGCGCGTCGGGTAGGCCGCCCGGGAATGCTCCGGATGCCACATGCGCCGCCCGATGATGTACGGTGCCGGGAGGGTGGCCTTGAGAGGGCGCGTCGTCCTCGTGCGCGCGTGGCGGATCTCCGGTGCCGCGATCTCGCGATGGTATTCGATGGGCGCCACGACCGCCGGGTAGGGCAGTCCGCCGCTCGGGTTGAGATCGGGCCGGAAGCCGCGCACGCGCTCGGCGAAGACCTTGACGTAGCTCTCGCGCCGCCACTCGCCGTCGGTGACCTCGTCGAGCCCGGCGCGCTCCTGGAGCCGGAGGGCGGAGTCCACGGCGGCGTCGAGCAGGCGGTCGGCGTCGGCCTCGCCGAGGCGCCCCGCCTTGCGGTCGAGGATGACATCGCGGACCCAGGCCGGGCGCGGCAGGCTCCCGATGACCGTGGTGGGGAAGAGTGGCCGCGACATGCGGTCCGAAGGATGCGGGCCCGAGGCGGCCCCGGCCGGCGGTGAGCGCCGGAGCCGGGGCCGGGTATCGGACGCCGCTACGCCCGCCGCATGCGGAAGTTGAACTTCCGCAGCTCGAGCGCCTGGTTCGGGTTCGGAGCGAACTCGACGAACTTCTGGAGCCCGTAGTCCTCGTTCGGCTGGATCACGAGGATCCAGGGATTGAACTCGAGGAAGAGCTCGGTCATCCGCTTGTAGGCCTTGGCGCGGAAGGCCTCGTCCATCGAGTTCCGGGCGGAGGTCCCGAGCTCGTCGAACTCGGGGTGCCGCCAGTAGTCGTGGGGACCGCCCGGCGCCATCAGGCGCCACATCATCCCGTCGGGGTCGCGCAAGGTGGACGTCGGATCGGACCACCAGAGGCCCTTGAACGTGCGCTCGCGGTTCTTCTGGGCGCGCACGGAGAACTCGATCACCTCGACCACCACGTTGATGCCGACGTCCTTCCACATCGCGGCGATGACCTCGGACATCGCCTTGTCGTTGGCGAGGAGCCCGACGGTGGTCTCGAGGTAGATGGGCTCGCCCTTGTACCCCGACTGCTTGACCAGCTCCTTCGCCTTGGCGGGGTCGTAGGGCAGGGGGGGCAGGCTCGCGTCGAAGTGGGCGTCGCCCTTGGCGATGGGGCCGGTGGGCAGGATCCCGCGGCCGCGCCAGAGGTCCTTGACGATCGCCTCCCGGTCGACGCTGAGCTGCATGGCCTTCTTGAGCGTCCAGTTGTTGAGGGGCGCGACCTTCGAGTTGGTGCCGAGCACGTAGAGGCCGGCGTACAGGGCCGACGCGCCCTTGGTCGTCGCGTTCTGGTTGACGCGGTCCCAGTGATCAGGGGTGAGCTGGGTCACGAGATCCAGCTCTCCCTTGAGCAAGCCGGCGACGCGGGGCGCCGTCTCGGGGATCGGGCGGAAGACGACGCGATCCACGTCGATCCGACCGCCCCAGTAGTCGGGATTCGCCTCGAGGACGAGCTTGTCGTCCTTGGCCCAGGAGACGAAGCGGACCGGACCCGTCCCGACGGGCTTGACGTTGAACGTGTCGTTGCCGACCTGCTCGAGGTGCTTCTTCGGCACGATCTGTCCGCCGTAGAAGGCCAGGCGCGCGGGCAGCAGGGGGTCGGACGCCTTGGTGTGGAACACCACGGTGCCGGGATCGGGCGTTTCGATGCGGCTGATCGTCGTGAAGACGCTCGCCACCATCGTCTTCACGTTGGGGTCGTAGGTCCGCTCGATCGAGAACTTGACGTCGGCGGAGGTGCACGGATCGCCGTTGTGGAACTTCACGCCGGGACGGAGCTTGAAGGTCCACGTCGTCGGCGCCGTCGCCTTCCACTCGGTGGCCAGGCCCGGCACGAGCTTGCCGTCGGGATGGCGGTTGGTCAGGTTGTCGAAGACGTTGAACGTGACCCGGATGTCGTTGGACGAGGTCGAGAAGTGCGGGTCGAGCTTGGAGACGTCCCCGCCCTGGGCGATGACCAGCTCGCGCTTCTGGGTCGTCTGCGCCGCGGCGGGCCGCGGCGACCGGACTTCCAGAAGCGCGGCTGCCGCTCCGGCTCCGAGCGCGGTGGCGCGCTCCAGGAAATCGCGGCGGGAGAGGCTTCCCGCCTGGCGTGCGGCCGCGAGGGTGCGAAGGTCCATGAGCGGCTCCTCCGTGGGTGCGTGTGGCTGGGGTGAGTGGCTATGCGTGGGCGACGCCCGCGCGCAGCTCTTCGCGGAGGCGCCGAGCCACCAGGCTCGCCTCGTCGCCCCGCAGACAGTGGGGATCGACCAGGAGCTCGCCCCGGCTGACGCGCACCATGATCGGCGGCTCGCCCCGGCGGAGCGCGTCCATCACGTCCTCGGGGGTGCGTCTCGTCACGCCGGCGTCCAGGCGGAGCAGCAAGGTGGGTGCGGTGTATTCGCGGCGATCCTCTTCGAGGCGAGCGTTCACGCCCGGCAAGCCCGCGACCGCGGTGAGGATCCGGCGCGCTTCATCGAGGTGCCGCGCCCACTCCGCGTCGTGGTCATCCTGGAGAAACAGCTCGAGCGCGGTCACGAGCCCGATGATCGCCTCCTTGCTCACCTTGCAGGGACGACCGATGGCCGCGTTCGGCGCGCCGTTCGCCGCGGCGGCGCGGACGAGATCGAGACGGCCGACGAGCAGGCCGGTGTTCTGGGGGCCGCGGATTCCCTTGCCCCCGCTCAGGATCACGAGGTCGGCGCCCGTGTCGGTCCATCGCCGGAGATGTCCGACCGGCGGGAGGGTGGAGGCGGCGTCGACGATCAGCGGCAGGCCGTGGGCGTGGGCGATCTCCGCCATGCGCTCCGGACCGACACCGCGCTCGGCGAGCCCCGGCGAGACGATGTAGATGAGCGCGGCGGTCCGGGGGCCGATCACCGCCTCGATCGCCGCCGGCGTGCAGGCGTCCGCCTCGCCGGCTTCGACCAGCACCGCCCCGGCCGTACGGAGCGCCTGGTCGTACTGGATCCGGTCGCATCGCTGGATGACGATCTCGTTTCGCATGCCGGTGGTGTCGGGCAGGCGGCTGATGCGCTCGGGGTCGCTGCCCGTGATGCAGGCCGCCGCCGCCAGGAGAAGCCCACCCGCCGAGCCCGAGGTCACGTGCGCGCCCTCGACGCCGACCAGCCGCGCGATGTGGGCGCCGGCACGGGCGTTCAGCTCCGCCATGTCGACGAAGGCGGTGGCCGCCTCGCTCATCGCGTCGAGCACGGGCTTCGGCATGAGCGAGCCGCTCGCCATCGTGTTCATCCCGCGCGCGTTGACGATCGGCCGGACCCCGATTCGAGCGTAGACGTCCATGTGGTTCCTCCCGCGGCTTATTGTGGCGAGGCGCAGCGTGCAGTCAAGATCCATTCCGGTTCGGCGGCCGGCTGGACCGGGCTGCTACAATCATGTTTCGTGTCGGGCGGCCTGGCCGCCCCACCCAGGAGGCGCTGCGTGTCCGACCGCGATTTCTGCTTCACGCCCGCGACCGAGCTGGCGCGGCTGTTCAGAGCCCGCAAGGTTTCGCCGCTCGAGGTCATGCAGTCCGTGCTCGCCCGAATCGACGCGGTGAATCCGCGGGTCAACGCCTACGTGACCGTGGCTCGCGACTCCGCGCTCCGGGCGGCCCGCCAGGCGACCCGGGCGCTCCGGCCCGATGCGACGCTGCCCGCTCTCCACGGCATCCCGGTGTCGATCAAGGACCTCACCCCGACGAAGGGGATCCGCACCACCTGGGGCTCCAAGGTCTTCGAGGACCACGTGCCGGCCGAGGACTCGCTGGTGGTGGCGCGCCTGAAGGCGGCGGGGGCCATCGTCGTGGGCAAGACGAACACCCCCGAGTTCGGGGCGGGGGGCAACACCTACAACGCCGTCTTCGGCGCGACGCGCAACCCGTGGAACCTCGCGCTCACGTGCGGCGGTTCGAGCGGTGGGGCGGCGGTCGCGCTCGCCTGCGGCATGGGGCCGGTCGCGCAGGGCTCCGACCTGGGCGGCTCGCTGCGCATGCCGGCGGCCTTCTGCGGGGTCGTGGGGTTCCGCACGACGCCCGGCCTCGTGCCCGTGTACCCGAAGGACCTCGCGTGGGATTCGCTCGCCGTCACCGGCCCGATGGCCCGGACGGTCGGCGACGTCGCCCTCATGCTCTCGGCGATGGCGGGGCCCGACGACCGCGCGCCGCTCTCGTACGACGTCGATACGCGCGCCTTCGTCGGGGCCGTGCGGCGGCCCTCGATCCGGGGCTGGCGCGTCGCCTGGACCCCGGACCTGGACGGGCTCATCGCGGTGGATCCGGAAGTCGCAGGTGTGGCGGAGGGGGCGGCGCGCGTCCTCGGCTCGCTCGGCGCGCGCGTCAGGACCGCGTCCCCATCCTTCGCCGAGCTGGACGAGATCGTCCTCGGCACCCGAGGGGTCTCCATGGCCGCGCTCCACGCCGACAAGCTGCCGAGGTGGCGCGACCAGATGCAAAAAGGCCTCGTGTGGAACATCGAGCAAGGCCTCGCCCTCACGTCCCGGGAGATCGGCCGCGCGGAGAAGCTCCGGAGCATCCTGTGGGAGCGCGTGCGTCGGTTCATGGAGAGCTACGAGCTGCTCGTCCTGCCCACCGTGCCGGTCAAGCCGTTCCCGGTCGAGCAGCCGTACCCGACCGAGATCGGCGGCAAGCCGCTCCAGAACTACATACAGTGGGTCGCCCTGACGTACGCGATCTCGGTGGTCGGGCTTCCGGCGATTTCCGTCCCGGCCGGCTTCACGCGCGACGGGCTTCCCGTGGGCATCCAGATCGTGGGCCGGAGGCGCCAGGAGGCGGCCGTGCTCTCGGCCGCCGCGGCGTTCGAGCGGGCGGCGCCGTGGGCGGACCGGATCCCGCCCCTCGTCGCCGAGGCCGTTTCTGCGTGAGCCGCTGGAGCCTGCGCGTCCTGTCCGCCAACCTCGCGAACGGCCGCGCCGACGGCGACGCGTTCGCCGCCCTGGTCGAGTCGGTGGAGCCCGATGTGGTGCTGGTCCAGGAGCTCACGCCGGCGCAGGCCGAGGCGCTCGCCCGGGTGATGGCGTTCGGGAAGCTCGAGCCCGCTCGGGACCACAAGGGAATGGGGATCGCGCTCCGGGAGCCGGGCAGCGTGCGGCGGTTACACCTCCCGTATCGGTCCGCCTTCGTGGCCGAGGTGCCTCGCCCGGCGAGCGAGGAGCCGATCGAGATCATCAACCTGCACCTGGCGGCCCCTCACGTGCACCCGGTGGTCCAGCGCCTGCGTGACCGCCGGGGGCAGCTCGACCTGGTGCTGTCGCACCTCGACGGCATGCCGCGGCCGCGTCGCGTGCTGGCCGGCGACCTGAACGCCACGCCGCTCTGGCCGGCCTACCGACGCCTCCGGGCCCGGTTCGACGACGCCGCGGTCGAGGCGTCGCGCCGGATCGGCCGGCGGCCCGGAGCGACCTGGGGGCCCTGGCCCGGCTCGGTTCGCCTCCTGCGGATCGACCACGTCCTCGTCCGCGGCCTCGCCGCCACCGGGACGCGCGTGCTGCCGCTCCGCGGCAGCGATCACAGCGCGCTCGTCGCGGATCTGGAGCCGGCCGACACGTAGCGGATTCCAGCGGCGGGGACCGGGGCGCGCTGCGCTCCGCCCGCGTCCGGGGCCGGGTCCGGCTTCGGGAGCGTTCCTCGCTCGGCGGGACGCGTCGAGACGGTCCGGTCAGCTCCCGTCGCGGCCGGGCCGGTGGGCGCGGCGTCTCCGCGTCCTCGCTGCACTCCGGACGGATCGGGTCGTCAGCTCCCGCCGCGGCCGGGCCGGTCGTCGCGGGCCGCCGCGAGCGACGCCAGCGTCCGGGCGAGTCCCTCCGGGCGCACCGGCTTGACCATGTGGGCGTCGAAGCCCGCGGCGAGGGCCTGACGTCGGTCTTCCGGCTGGCCGTAGCCCGTGAGCGCCACCAGCAGCGTCCCCGCGATGGAGGAGTCGGCCCGGACCGCCCGCGCGAACGCATAGCCGTCGAGCCCAGGCAGCCCGATGTCAACGAGCGCGATGTCCGGCCGCCAGGCACGAAGGAGCTCGAGCCCCCTCGGACCGTCGGGAGCGACCTGGACGGCGTGGCCGCTGGCGGCCAACAAGAGTCGCAGACCTTCCCGGGCGTCCTCGTGATCCTCCACGACCAGGAGGCGCTGCGCCCGGAGGCTCGGCGCGACGCCGGGCACGCCGGCCGGCTCCGCGGGCGCGTCGGCCAGCGGCAGCTCCACGACGAACTCGCTTCCTTGCCCGGATCCGTCGCTCATGGCCCACACGCGGCCGCCGTGCATCGTCACGAGCCGACTGACCACGGCGAGGCCCAGCCCGAGGCCGCCGCGCTCCCGGTCGAGCGAGCGAGCGCCCTGCGTGAACAGGTCGAAGATCCGCGGCAGGAGATCCGGCGCGATGCCGATGCCCGAGTCGCGCACGCGCAGCACCGCCCGGCGGTTCTCCTCCGTCACGCGGACCTGGACGGAGCCTCCGGGCGGCGTGTACTTCACCGCATTGTCGAGGAGATTGGTGGCGATCTGCTCCAGGCGGGCGGCATCCCCGTGGACCACGGCCCGGCTGACCGCGACGTCCAGCCGATGCCCCCGCGTCCGGGCCGCCAGCGCGGCGACGCACTGCTCGACCAGCTTGCCGAGGTCCACGTCGGCGCGCTGGAGCTCGAGACGGCCGGATGCGAGCCGGGCGACGTCCAGGAGATCGTCGACGAGCCGCGTGAGGTGGCGCACCTGGCGGGCGATGATCTCGTGGAGCTGCGCGACCCGGTCGTCCGGCGCCAGTTTCATGAGGTTCAGAACGCTGACGGCGCTGGTCACGGCCCCCAGCGGGTTCCGGAGCTCGTGGCTGAGCATGGCGAGGAACTCGTCCTTGGCCCGGTTGGCCGCCTCCGCCTGCTCCCGGGCCGTCTGCTCGCGAAGGAAGCTGCGCGCATTGTCGAGCGCCAGCGCGGCGAGGTCGGCGAAGGTCGCGGCCAGGGCGATCGCCCGGTCGTCGAAGACCCGCCCGGGGGGGCCGCCGATGCCGAGCGCGCCGATCACGTTGCCCTTTACCAGGAGGGGGAGCGCGCACGCGGTGCGGTGCCCCGCATGCTCGATCTGGGCGCGCTCCTCGGGGGAATACCGGACGCGCGCATCGGCGAGTACGTTCGCCGAGACCACCGGACGCCGCTCCCGCACGGCCAACCCGACCAAGCCCGCATCGCGCGCCAGCCGGTAGTCGTCACCGAGGCGCGACGCCATTTGACCGGCTCGCGCCACCGCCAGGAGATCGCCGCTGTCGGCGTCGATCGCGTAGAGCACGGCGACCCAGCCCTCGAGGAGCTCGCAGACGCTCTCGACGATCCGCTGCTCGACCACCTGGGGCTCGAGCGACGTGACGAGGTCTCCGCCGATCCGGGCCAGCGCCTGCGCCTGGATTCGCGCCTCGCGCTCGCGCGCGAGGACGTGCGCGCGCTCCTCCTCCGCCCGGCGGCGCGCGGCCTCCGCCCGCCGGCGTTCCTCCTCGGCCCGCTCCCGCTCCAGGAACTGCCCGATCTGACTGCCGAGCGCGGCCATTCGCGCCAGTAGCCGCTCGTCGGGCCGGTCGAACTCGACGCTGAAGAACTCCATCACGGCGAGCACGTCCGGGCCTACCCGGATCGGGAAGGCGAACCCCGCGTGGAGCCCGTCGTGTTCGGCGGCGGGCGACCGCGGAAAGTTCCGGTCCACCACGACGTCCGGGATCCAGACCGGCTCTCCACTCGCCCAGACGCGGCCCGGCAGGCCCACGCCGCTCGAGAACGCGCGACTGCGAGTGGCCGTCTCGAAGGCCGCGAAGGCCCGCGAAGGCGCGTGCCAGGCTTCCAGGCATCGCAGGAGACCGGCTCCGTCGCTCACCCACAGCGCGCCGAACTCAAAACGCAGGCTCTCGCACACCGCTCTCAGGATCCGCGGCGAGGCCGCGGTGAGGCTGGGCGTCTCCGCGAGGACCCGTGTCACCGTGTAGTCCGCCTCGCGCCGGCGCGTTTCGGCGGCGCGCTCGCTGATCGCCGCCGCGAGGAGGAGACCGCTTCCGGCGACCGTGGCCAGGAACAGCTGCAGGAGGACCAGGCTGTGCCCGGGGTTCCCGGGCGCGAGGTGCCAGACGTCGGTGAGCGTGCCGGCGATCGCGATGATGGAGGCCAGCGCCGTCACCGCGGTCGTGCCGAGCTGCCCGAACCAGAGCGCCGCGCCGACCATCACGGGCACGAGGGCGTAGTGGAATGGAAGGTCGGTGAAGAGCCGGCCGACGGGCCCGATGAACAAGAGCCAGCACAGGGCGGTCACGCCCGCCAAGGCCGCCAGGAGCCGGAGGAGGCCCGGCGCCGGCATGCGTGCCCGCCGGAGGCCCGTCCAGGTGAGGAGCAGTGGCGCCACGACCAGGACGCCCATGGCGTCGCCGAGCCACCAGACCAGCAGCATCCGCGGGACGGCCTCGCACGGCTGCACCCCCCCGATGCACAGGCTCGCCGAGCCGATCGTCGCGCTGATGATCGTGCTCGCGAGCGCGCCGAAGGCCAGCAGAGCGAGGACGTCGCGCATTCGCTCGAGCGAGGGGAGGAAGCCGGCGCGCCGCAGGAGCTCGGCCCCGACCAGCGCCTCGAGCGTGTTCCCGACGGCGATCCCGACGGCCGTGAGGATGGGCTCGTCGGCGGCCAGGTTCGCCAGGAAAGCGCCCACGGAGATGGCCGGCGCCGCGCGGAGACCGAACAGGAGCACCGCCACCAGCGCGATGCCGGAGGGCGGCCACACGACCGACACCTGCGGCGCGACGAATGCGAGACTGAGGCCGAGTCGAGCGAAACCGAAGTAGAGCGCGGCGAGCACGGGGACCAAGAGCCCGGTGGGGACACGCGCGCTGCTCACGACCAGACCGTCACGCGCAAACACGCCACACGCGGAAGCGGCATGGGCGTGCAGCCACTGCACGTCGCCGGAGCCACATGACGACGACCATCATAGCCCCGACTCGTGGCGAGCCTGCCCGGCGCCCTTTCCGGCCTAGGTCGGTGGCCAGAACACTCGACGGGCCAGGACGATGCCGACGACGGCCAGCGCGATCCACGCTGTAAGGACGATGGCGGCCCCCAGCCAGCTCACGGGACGGCCGGTCGCCAGCGAGTGCTCCGCTCGCTCGCGGCAGTCCGCCATGACGGTCGCGGGAATCATCCGGCTCACGAGGAGCACGCCCAGCGGCAGCAGGACCATCTCGTCCAGGTATCCCAGGACCGGGATGAAATCCGGGATCAGATCGATCGGACTGAAGGCGTAGGCGACGAAGCTCGCCGCCACGGCCTTCGCGATCCACGGCGTTCGAGGGTCCTGGCACGCCAGGTAGAGCGTGTAGGCGTCGTGCCCGAGGCGTCGCGCCCGGGCTCGCCAGCGCGCCGTGAGGCTCATGGACCGGGTCCGGCCTGACTGATGAACGCGCCTCTCCGGCGACGACGCGGCGGACTACCGCGCGTACATCCGTGTCGCGGCGGAGTAGCCGGGAAGGCGGCCCGGCTCCCAGACGTGCTTCCGCGCAACGTCCTCCACGAGGTCGGCGCCCCAGCCGGGGCGCGCCGGGAGGATCGCCTCGCCTCGCTCGATGACCGGCGGCGTGTCGACCAGCTCGTCCTTCCACGGCACGTCGTCGACGTCGATCTCCATGATGCGGACGTTGGGGACGCTCGCGCAGAGGTGGAGCGAGTGGAGCGTCGAGAGGTGGCTGTAGTAGTTGTGGGGCGCGACGTTCAGCTCGTAGGTCTCGGCCAGCTCCGCCACTTTCTTCGACTGGGCGAAGCCGTTCCACGGCACGTCGACCATCACGACGTCCATGGCCCGCGCCTCGAAGAACGGGCGGTAGCCGCGGAGACCGTAGAGGTTCTCGCCGGAGCAGATGGGCATCGGCGCCTCGTCCTTCACCTCGCGGAGCGCCCGCTCGTCGTACATGTCGATCTCGACCCACATCATGTCGAGGCCCGCGAGGGCCCGGCAGATCCTGATCGCCGCCTCGGGCTTCATGTTGAAGTTCAGATCGAGCGCGAGACCAACGTCGGCTCCGACCGCGCGGCGGAACGTCCCGAGGAGCGTCTCGATGTGGCGCACCATCTCCGGCGTCACCGTCTGATCGGTGGTGCCGAGCCCGCCGCCGAACCCCGGGAAGTGGACCCGTGCCGGATCGCCGGGGTAGACGATGTTGGTCTTGAGGGCCCGGTACCCGCGCCGAACGACCTCCTCGCCCAGCCGGTAGACGTCGTCCATCGTCCGGAGGGGCGGGACTCCGATGACGGCGGCGTTCATCGCCCGCGACGTCCCGCAGTGGGACCAGTAGACCGGCTGCCGCAGGCGGAAGGGCCCCCCGAAGAGCTCGCACACGGGCACACCGAGGGCCTTGGCCTTCAGGTCCCAGAGGGCGAGCTCGATGCCCGCGATCGCCTTGGCCGCGATCCCGCCGGGGCTCTGTCGGGCCATCCGGTAGAGATCCCAGTAGATGCGCTCGACGGGCCGGGGATCCTGGCCCATCAGGATCGGCTCGAAGTCCCGCACCGCGCCCACCACGCCGTACGGGTTTCGCCCGTCCGAGCACTCACCGTAGCCGGTCAGCCCGTCGTCGGTGCGCACGGCCACGAACTGCCACGGGCGCCAGCCGGCGTCGACGACGAACGTGTCGATGGCGGCGATCTTCATCCCGTCAGACCCGGTAGACGTACTGCTTGCCCGGCTCGCGCTCGACGTCGGGCGGGTAGCTCTTCCGCTTGTCTGCGTAGTAGCGGCCGCGATGGTCCCCGTCGGCCAGGCGGTTGTATGTGACGTAGAGCACGCGGCGTGGCTCGTGGGAGAGGTTCGGCCCGGAGCGATGGGGCACGAACGAGTCGAAGAAAACGGCGTCGCCCGGTGCGGTGGGGCAGGCGGTGAACTCGACGCCTCGCAGGTCCTGGTCGGAGAGCGGGGCCCACTCGCGGCCGATCAGCCCGCGCGTGTGGTGGCCGGCCGCCAGCTCGAGACACCCGTTGGCTTCGGTCGCGTCGTCGATGGCCACCAGGACCGTCACGAAGAGCGGCGCGTAGGTGCTCCATCCGGCCTGCTGGTCTTGATGCGGCTCGAAGCCGCCGCCGCCCGGCAGCTTGAAGTTGATCTTGTCCTTGAAGAGCACCGCCGGCTCGCCGAGGAGATCGCTCACGCGCCCGAGGAGCTGGTCTCCGTCGAACACGGCCTTGAACCCCGGATGGTGCGGGTAGAAGTTCTCGATGCGGTTGATGAGCCGCCGCCCCGGCTCCTGGAGGCTCGGCTCGCCGTAGACCATCCAGACCCCGGGAAGCTCGGGCCAGGCCTGGATCTCGTCGGTGGCGCGGCGGAGCTCGTCCACCTCGACGCGATCGAAGAGGCCGCGACAGACCAGGAAGCCGTCGCGCCGGTAGTCGGCCAGCTCGGCGGGGGAGACGAAGCGCGGCGACCTGACCGGCGTCGTCATGGCACCAGGACCACCTTTCCGTGGGACTCGCGGGCGGCCAGCGCGTGCAACGCCGCCGCCGCCTCGCGGAGTGGATACGTGCGATAGATCACGGGGCGAATGCGGCCCTCGGCGTGGAGCTTCACGAGGGCGTCCATCCACTCGCCGACGAGCGGCGAGCCGCGCCGCTGGTAATAGCCCCAGTGGACGCCGACCACGCTGATGTTCTTCAGGAGGACGCGGTTCAGGGCGAGGGTCGGGATACGGCCGCCGGCGAAGCCGATGGTCAGGAGGCGCCCCTCGAACGCGATGCACTTCGTCGAGGCGTCGAAGACGTCGCCGCCGACCGGATCGTAGATCACGTCGGCGCCCTCACCGCCGGTCACGGCCTTGACCCGCTCGACCCAGTCCTCGGTCCGGTAGTCCACGAGGACGTCCGCGCCGGCCTGCCGGGCGATCTCGAGCTTCTCCGGCGTCCCGGCGGTCGCGATCACCCGGGCGCCCAGCGCCTTGCCGAGCTGGACCGCGGCGAGGCCCACGCCCCCCGCTGCGCCGTGGACCAGGAGCGACTCGCCGGGCTGCAGCGCGGCGCGCCGGACGAGGGCGCAGTAGCCGGTCTGGTAGACGACGAAGAGCGCGGCCGCCTCGTCGAACGGCATCCCGTCGGGGATCGGGTACACGCGCGCCGCCGCGGTGACGGCGCGCTCCGCGTACCCGCCCCATTCGAGGTTCGCGATGACGCGGTCGCCGGGCGCGACCCGCGTGACGTCCTCGCCGACCGCGCCGACCACGCCGGCGATCTCGTGTCCGGGGCTGAAGGGGAGCGGCGGCCTCACCTGGTACTTCCCCTGGACCATGAGGATGTCGGGGAAGTTGCACCCGACGGCGCGGGTCTCGATGAGGACCTGGCCGGGCCCGGGGCGGGGATCGGGCACGTCCAGGTACTCGAGCTCCGCCGGCTCGCCCCATTGCGTCGCGACCATGGCCTTCATGACGCTAGATGATACCAGGGGGTCATGCGGGCTGCCTCCGGGTGGCCGACCAGCTCGAGAGGGCGCGCGCTGCGGGCACCGGGATGCCGCTCCGCCGCGGGGGAAGCGGCTCGGCATGCTACCCTGCGCCCGTGGACTTCCGCCGGGTGTTGGAGAGCCTGCTCGCGTTCTGCGAGCGCGAGCAGGTTCGCGTGGCAGTCGTCGGGGCGTTCGGCCTGGCCGCCTATGGGCGGGCTCGCGCCACGGTCGACCTGGACGTGGCGACCGAGGCCAGGGCGCAGCCGCGCCTGGTCGGGTTCTTGGAGTCGCTGGGCTACGAGACGCTGCACCTCTCCGAGGGGTACTCGAACCATCTCCATCCCGATCCCGTCCTAGGTCGGGTGGACGTGATCTACCTCGGCGGCGACACGGCGAAACGGCTGTTCGACGGGTGCCGGGCCCTCATGCACCTCGGGGAGCGCGCCGTTCCCGTTCCGCGGGCCGAGCACCTCGCCGCCATGAAAGTGCACGCGATGAAGAACGACCCCGCCCGCACGCTGCAGGAGCTCGCCGACATCCGCCTCCTCCTGGGACTGCCCGGAGTGGACGAGTACGAAGTGCGAGGCTACTTCGAGCGGGCGGGGCTCCGCGATCGCTTCGATGAGCTCAAGCGGCTCGGCTGACCCGCTGGACCTCGCTCGCGACCTGCCGACCAGCGCCGACGACGTCGCGGCGCTCCGGCGTGCGGCGGCGCCGCGGCGGGTGCCGCTGAACGACTACCTCAGATTCCTGGATTCGCTGGGGCCGGTACCCCCCGAGGCGCTGCGCGGCCGTCCCGGGCCGCGGGGCGAGGTGTTCCGGCTCGGCCCCTGAGTCGCCGTCCCGGGAGCTACGGCCTCGGGTCCCGGGCGCACGCTTCGCGTGGAGACCCGCGACGAAGGGCGCTCCCGAGCTCGCGCGCCGCCTACTTCTTGCTCGGGTCGTCCGCCGGGTTCACGTAGGTGAAGGCGAGCGGGCCCGTGCCCGTCACCTGGATCCGCGCCGGATCCTTGGTCAGCACGAAGTGGTTCATCTTGGCGGGCGCGACGACGACGCTGCCGGCCGGCAGGGCCTTCGCGCGGCCGGGCTCGAGCTTGTCGCCCATTCCGTACATGAGGGTCCCGCGCAGCACCGTGACGACCTCGTCCGTCGGGTGCGAGTGCGCGGGGATCCGGTAGTTGGCCGGCATCTGCACGTGGATGACGAACGGACCCTCCTTGGCGGGGTCCCCGTACAGCACGGCGATCTTCGAGCCCTTGGGGACGAACGGCGGCGGATCGCCCCACTTGATCGCATCGGGCGTGTACACGCCGTGCGCGGTATCGGCCGCCCACACGGGCAGGATCCCTGCCAGCAGGACCGTGATCGAAAGCCAGCGAGCGAACCGCATTCTCTTCGGAGCCTCCTTGCCGACGGCTCGAGTGCCGTCGCCCTCAATGATAGCAGGGCGGATCAGGCAGGATGCGCTTGGCCTCGATCAGGTCCAGCAGCTCCTCCGGGGTGCGCTGCTCCTTCCGAAGACCGGAGCGGACCGGCGACCTTTGACTCTCGACGTGTCAGGCGGCCGATGTGCGGCGCACGACGGCGTCCGGCCGGTCGAGGACGCCGGGCAGGAGCTCGACGCCCAGGCCGGGCGCGTCGCTCCCGAGCCGGACCTGACCGCCCTCGACCACCGGGAGACCGGTCACCAGCTCGCGGTACCAGCCGGTGTAGAACGCGCGAACCGTCTCCTGGATCAGCGCGTTGGGCGCGTTGAGCGAGAGGTGCACGCTCGCCGTCCACACCACCGGGCCGGTGCAGTCGTGGGGCGCGACGGGAAGGCCGAACGCTTCCGCCATCGCCGCGATCGCCTTGCCCTCGGTCAGGCCGCCGCACCAGCCGAGATCGAGCATGACGACGCTGGCGGCGCGAGCCTCGAGGAGCTCCCGGAACGCCTGGCGCCCGCCGAGCATCTCGCTCGCCGTCGTCGGGATGCGGGTGCCGCGCGCGAAGGCGGCCAGGCTCGCCAGGTCGTCGGGGCGGAGGGGGTCCTCGATCCAGTAGGGCGCGAGGCCCTCCGCCTCGAAGGCATGGGCGATCCGGAGCGCCACCGGGAGCGTCCACAGCCCGTGCAGCTCGACCATGAGGTCCATCCGGTTCCCGACGGCCCGGCGTGCCAGCCGGAACGGCTCGAGCGCGCGGTCCAGCTCCTCGCCCGTGATGTGAAGGCCGCCGTTCCGGTACGCCGCCTCGTCGAACGGCCACATCTTCATGCCGGTGATGCCCTGGGCGAGGAGGCTCTCGGCCAGCTCACCGGCGCGCCCGTGGAGGAACGCGTCGAGATCCTCGTAGGGGCCGGCGGCCCCCTCCTCGCCCGGCAGGCCCCAGTTCTGCCAAGCCCGGCCGCGCGTCGCCCGCACGTACCGGTAGCCGGCGCAGGTGTTGTAGGCGCGGATCGACTCGCGCGTCTGGCCGCCCAAGAGGTCGACCACGCGCCGGCCCGATGCCTGGCCGACCAGGTCCCAGAGCGCGATGTCGAGGGCGGAGTTGCCGCGCGCCTCCACGCCCGTGGAGCGGGTGCCGACGTAGTTCTGAAGCAGGACCCGGAGCGCGTCGAGCCGACAGGGATCGTGCCCCATGATCCGCGGTGCGGCGGTGCCGTGGAGATACGCTTCGACCTCCGCGGCGCCGAAGAACGTCTCGCCGAGCCCGACCAACCCTTCCTCGGTGTGGATCCGGGCGAAGAGGACGTTGGGGAACTCGCCGACCCGGATGGTCTCGACGCCGGTGATGCGCATCGGACGCTAATGTCTCGTCGATCCGGAGGGCGACGTCATTCGATCGGTTCCTCCTCGCCCTCCGGACCCCCTTCGATCCCACGGGCCGGGGAGGGCAGGTCTTCGGTCTTCTTCAGAGCCGCGCAGGCGGACGTGAACAACATCGAGAGCAGAAGCCCGACGGACACCAACCGCATCATCGAGTCGACCTCTCATCCGCGTCTTCATCGGCCACAAGACCGGCCCTCGCGTGCCGCGCGATCCCGCGAGCGATGCTCAGCTCACGGCCGGCAGAAGGATCCTGGACGGCCGGGCGGCGTCGTGGAACACGGTATTGAGCGCGACCTGGCCCGCCGCCTCGCCGCCGACCGGGCCGCCGGTGTTGAGGTTCCGGTCGAAGCGCGGGAAGCTGGACGACGTCACCGCGACGCGGATGCGGTGGCCCTTGCGGAACGTATTCGCGGTCGCCCAGAGGTCCACGGTCAGCTCGTAGACCCGTCCCGGCGCGAGCGGCGTCGGATGGGTGGACGAGTCCCGGTAGCGCGCGCGCAGGATCCCGTCGCAGAGGAGCCGCGAGACGCCGTCGGGGTGGACGTCGGTCAGGCGCACGACGAAGTCCGTGTCGGGCGCGGTCGACATGACGTGGAGCACGCAGCGCACGTCGCCGATCACGGTCAGGTCCCGCTCGAGCGGCGGGCTCGTGTAGGTGAGACAGCGGCCCTCGATGGGACGCTGGTCGTACGCCCCTCCGGGGATGTTGAGGGTCGCCCCGCCGAGCGTCGGGACGGGGTCCTCCGGATCGTAGCGATAGCCATCCGCGGTTTCGGCGCCGCCGGGGGCGTCCCTCGTGAGCCGGCCGCCGTCGCGGAGGAACCATGCCGTCTCGTGCGCTCCGGGCCACGGGTAGGCATCGGCCGTTCGCCAACGGTTCTCACCCATCACGAACAGCTGGACCCGAGGCTCGTCGGGCACGCCGTTCTTGGCGCCCCGAAGCCAGTGATCGAACCACGGGACACGGATCGCGTTGTAGTCCCGGATGGCCTCGGATCCGAAGTCCACCTCGCCCTGGACGGTCTTCGCCATGTTCCACGGTCCGTGGATCCATGGGCCGACGACCAGACGCTGCGCGTCCCGCGCCGCCTGGGTGCGCGCCTTCGCGCGGGTGCCGACGAAGTTCTTGATCGTGCCGGCCAGGAAGATGTCGAACCAGCCTCCCATGTGCACGATGGGCGTCTCGATCTCGCCGTGCTTGTGGCCAATGTTCCAGCGCCACCAGAACGGGCCGTCCTCCGGGTGCGCCAGGAACTCGTTGTACCAGTCGTCCAGGCCCTCGACCAGCGGGTTCGGGTGGAGCGGGAGCGCCCGGTGCCAGCTGGGAATCTCCTCGAGCGCCTTCTCGAGGACGCCCTTCCGCCGCGCGTGCTCCTCGGGGCTCCTGGCCAGGCGGGCGAGGTTGTTGTAGGTCCACTTGACGGTCCACTCCCACATGAAGCCCAGCTCGAAGGCCCCGCCGTGGTAGACCCACTCCGCCCAGTAGTCGGCCGACGACTCCCGGACGTACATCGCGCGGAGGTGCGGGGGCCGCGTCGGCGCCAGCCGGTACTGGGTGACCCCGGCGTACGAGCCGCCGATGGTGCCGACGTTGCCGTCGCACCACGGCTGAGCGGCGATCCACTCGACCGTGTCGTAGCCGTCGCGGTTCGGTCCCCACCCGTCGTCGTGGAAGGGGACGAAGCGCCCCTCCGACGCGAAGCGCCCGCGCACGTCCTGGATCACCACGGCGTACCCCTGAGACGCGAAGAACGGGGGCGAGCCTACCTGGCACTCGGGGGAGTTGTCCTTGCTGTAAGGGGTCCGCTCGAGGAGGGCGGGGAACGGTCCCGCGCCCTTGGGCACGTAGACGTCGGCGCGCAGCACCGTGCCGTCGCGCATCGTGTGGGGGACGTCGCGGAGGATGGTGAACTCCGGATTCCGTCTGGTCATGCGGGCTCCTCGCGTCGGGTACCGCCAGGCCGGGGCGCCATGTCGAGCGCGCGGCCGGCGGCGGTATGAGCAGGACTGATCGAGAGTCTCAAGGATCTTGTCTCAACTGAGCCATTATCGTGGTCTATTTGGTCTTGAGCGGAGTCAGCGTCTGCTTGGGAACGGCCTCTCGCGAGTAGACCGCTGCGGGGCTCACTCCCCGATATTCGCTCACGAGCGTGTTGAGGGTCCGGCGAAGCGGCTGCCAGCTCTCCTGGACGGGCCGGGTGGTCCGTCCCCCCAGGAGCTGGACGATCACCAACCCCGCCGAGCTGGCCTTCTCGAGCTCGGCCGTGAAGCGGCCCCCCTGCGTCCGGAGATCCTGCTCCATCGCGTCCGCGGCCTTCGCCAGCTCTCCGATCTGGTAATCCACCGGCCCGTAGCCGCCCTTGCGCTGGGGCTCCCAGGTGGCCTTGAAGTTCGCGACGTCCTGCTGGAGACGATCGACCAGCGTGGACGGCCGCACGTCTCCGATGGGGTCGTACTGGACCTCGAGCACGTCGCCGCAGCCCGTAGCGAGCCAGAGCAGGGGGGCGACCAGCGCGACGCGTCGTCTCACGGCCGTGCCGTCGGACCTACGCGACGCCGGGAGTGATGACCGTCTTGAGGCCCCGGCCGGCGGCCGCGTGGGCGAACGCTTCCGCGATGCGGTCGAGCGGATAGCGGTCGGTCACCAGGCCGGCCCCCCCGATCTTGTTCAGGAGGGGCAGCACGCGCCGGAACGACCTCCCGCGCCCGTAGGCGCCGGTCAGGGTGAGCTCCTTGAAGTGGAACTGGAAGAGATCGAAGGGAAGTGTGCTGCCCTTCGGGGACACGCCGACGAGCTGCACCACGCCGCGCGCCTTCGCTAGTCCTGCGGCAGCGGCCACGAGCTCGGGCTTCCCGACCGCCTCGCAGGCGATGTCCACGCCCTGGCCGCCCGTCGCCTTGTCCACGGTCCCCGCCAGGTCCTCGGTCGCGGGATCGACCGTGAGATCGGCGCCCAGCCGCCTCGCAGCATCGCGCCGGCTGGCGACCGGATCGGAGAGGATGGCGACGCCGGCGCCCTTGGCCTTGGCCAGCGCCAGGGTGAGCAGGCCCATGATGCCGCCTCCGATCACGACCACGCTCGCGCCCTTGTGGAGCCGGGCCATTTCGAGTCCCTCGAGGCAGCAGGCCGCGGGCTCGGCGAGTGCGGCCGTGGCGAGGTCGAGGCCCTCGGGCAGGGGATGCACGTTCTGCCGGGGGAGCACCACCCGCTCGGCGAAGCCGCCGACCCGCACGGTCTTGAGGCACTGGCTGATGCGGCTCAGACGGCAGTCGGGGCAGGTGCCGCACCCGTAGTTGGGCTCGCAGGCCACCGCGCGGCCCACGAGGCTCCGGCTCACCCCAGCGCCCACGCCGAGGACGGTCCCGCTGTACTCGTGGCCCATCACGCGTGGCGGCGTCAGCGGGAAGAGCCCCTGGATCGCGTGGACGTCGCTGCCGCAGATGCCGGCGGTATGGACGGCCACCAGGACCTGACCCGGGCCGGGGCTCGGCTCGGGCAGATCGTCCACCGTGAAGCGACTCTCTCCATGCCAGGTCGCCGCGCGCATGAGGTTGCCTCTCTAGGAGCGGAGGACGTGCAGGAAGTCGCGGGCCGCGTTCACGATCATGGGGCCGCTGACGACCAGGAGCGCCTGGTAGCCCTCCGCGAGCAGGCGCCGGCCGTCCTCGTGGTCGAGGGCGACGATCATGGCAGGTTTGCCCGCCGCCCGGGCGGCGGTGTGGATCCGCGACACTTCGGCCTGGACGCGGGGATCCTTCCAGCCGTTCCGGATGCCCATGGACATCGAGAGGTCGCCCGGACCGATCACGACGACGTCGAGGTCGGGCACCCTCACGGCGGCATCGACCTCCTCCAGCACCGCGTGGTTCTCGAAGATGGCGCAGCAGAGGACCTCTTCGTCCGCTTGCTGGTAGTAGGCGCCGCCGGTCTGCGGCACCCCGTAGTACGCGGCGCGCGACATGCCCATGGCGCCGCGGATGCCGCGGGTCGGATACCGCGTCGCCCGGGCGGCGGCCTCCACGTCTGCCCGGCTCATCACGTCGGGGATGATGACGCCGCCGGCGCCCTGGTCGAGGTACTCGAGGATCTCGGCCGCGTCGTTCTTCCGGACGCGCACCAGCGGCGTCATGCCCGTCAGCTCCGCCGCCCGGATCAGCTCGCGGGCCGTCTCGACCCCGAGGCCGCCGTGCTGCCCGTCGATGAACACGAAGTCGTAGCCGAGGTGGCCGAAGGTCTCCACCAGCTCGGGGCTGTTGATCGTGACCAGGGCGCCGACCACGCGCCGGCCGGCCCGCAGCTTCGCCTTGAGGCTGTTCGGACGCACGAGACCTCCGTCGGATGGCCCGCTAGGGACGGGCGTGGTTGGAGATGATGAAGCCGGCGATCGAGTGGCGCGAGGGGCCGGTCGGGAGCTGGTCGCAGTCGAACCACCGGGCGTCCTCCAGCTCCTCCTTGTCGATCGTGATCTCGCCACCCGCGTAGCGGGCGACGAAGCCGATCATGAGCTGGCTCGGGAAGGGCCAGTTCTGGCTCCCGACGTACTGGATGTCGGTGACGTCGACGCCGACTTCCTCCTTGACCTCACGCGCCACCGCCCCCTCGAGCGACTCCCCGTTGTCGACGAAGCCGGCGACGAGCGCATAGCGCCCCGGCGCCCACCCCGCCTTCCGGGCCAGGAGCACGCGGGCACCGTCGCGGACGAGCGTGATCACGGCGGGGTGGAGGTGAGGGTAGTGCTCGTAGCGGCACCGCGGGCACTGCTTGCCCCACTCGCCGGCGATGCGCGCCGTCGGCTCGCCGCAGCGCGGGCAGTGGCCGCTGGTGGACTCCCACCAGAGGAGCTGCATGGCCATGCCGCCGAGCGACAGGAGCTCGTCCGGGAGTCGCGTGCCCTGCATCGGCACCAGGGTCTCCCGGGAGAGCGCGGAGGGGACGGCCGCGCCCTTTTGGACGCCCATCACCCAGCACGGCGTGTTCCCGAGCGTGCCGAGCCAGACGGGATCGCCGGCGGCGCCGTCGAGGCCGGGCGGGCGCTCGCCTTCCGGCAGCCGGAAACGATCGCCGTCGGGGACGACCAGGAGCGCCTGGTCCTGGACCAGGAGCCAGTGGCCGCGCGCGGCGGGCGGCTTCACGCCGGCCTTTGCCGGGACGAACGCGTCGCGCAGGCAGTCACGGTTGAAGGGCAGGTAGACGGTGAGGGGCGTGGGGCGGTGCATCAGAACACGATCAGGCCGCGCGCCAGCGCGCCGGCCGCCAGGTCCTTGAATCCCTGGTCCGCCTCGTCGATCGAGTAGCGGCGCGTGATCAGGTCGTCCAGGCGCAGCTTCCCGGCCAGGTAGAGCTCGACCAGGCGGGGAAAGTCCTCGCGGGTCCGGGCGCTCCCGTAGATCGACCCGCGGATCACCCGCTCCTGGGCGACCACCGGCTGGATGCTGAGCGGCACCGTCGCTCCCGTCGCGGGGACGCCGATCATGACCGCCGTGCCTCCGGGCGCAAGCGCGTCGATGGCTTGCCCCATGGCCCGGACGTCCCCTACCGCGGCGAAGGTGTAGTCGGCCCCGCGCCGGGTCAGGGCGCGGATGGCGGCGACCGGATCCTGCCGCGAGGCGTCGACGACGTGGCTGGCGCCCATCGCCCGCGCCTGCTCGAGGCGCTCGGCTCGCACGTCGACCGCGACGATCGGATGCGCCGTGACCAGCGCGCCGCCCTGGACTACGTTCAGCCCGACGCCGCCGACGCCGAAGACCGCCATGCCGGCGCCCGGTGGCACCTGGGCCGTGTTGATCACGGCGCCGACGCCGGTCATGACCGAGCACCCGATGAGAGCGGCGCGGTCGAGCGGCATGTCCGGGCGGATCGGGATGGCGCTCGACTCGGCCACCACGGTGCGAGAGGCGTACGTCGCCACGTGCCCGTACTGATAGACGGGCTTGCCACGGAAGGACAGGCGCGTCGAGCCTTCGGGGAGCACGCCCTTTCCGGGCTGGCGGTTCTCGCAGAGGTTCGGCCGGCCGATGACGCAGTAGTGGCAGCGCCCGCAGGTGGGCGCCCAGGAGAGCACCACGTGGTCGCCCGCCCGGAGGTGTCGGACGCCCGGGCCCACGGCCTCGACGATGCCCGCGCCCTCGTCGCCGAGCACGATGGGGAGGGGGATGCCCTGCCAGCTGCCGTCGGCGGCGTGGAGGCAACTGTGGCAGACGCCGCTCGCCACCATGCGCACCAGGACCTCGCCATCGCGCGGAGACTCGACCTCGAGCTCCTCCACGCGGAGCGGCGCGTTCTGCTCGAACAGGACCGGGGCTCTCATGCGCCTCCTTCGGATCTCGGCGGGTCCCGGCGGCTCTCAGCGGTTCTCGGCCGCGGCGCCCTGGTAAACCCTACAACAGATCGCCGACCGGGCTCACCGCCTTGTCCTCGTCGTCGCCCGCGCGCGCGAACCGGCCGGCCTCGGCCGTCGCCGGGGCCGCGCTCGCGCCGCGCGGCCCCGGGTGCGGCGCATCCCGGCGAGTCGCTGTCGAGCCTCTCTGAGATCGAGCACGCCGATCAGCACCCCGTCCGAGGTCGTGATCACGACCCCGCCGCTCGCTCTCCCGCCCGCCGCGATCACCGACTCGACCAGGTTGTCGGGCCGGTAGGTCGTGGGGACGTCCATCACTTCCTCGACCGGAGTGGCCGGGTCTCGCGAGCGCCAGGCGGCTCGCCCGACACGACCGAGGACGACGCCCGCATCATCGACCACGATGCAGACCGCGGAGCGGCTGGCCTGGAGGCGCGCCCGAACGTCGCTCGGCGCGTCCGAGAGCCCGCAGGTCGGCACGTCGCGGCGAGCGGCCGCACCGGCCAGAAGGCGTCGCGCGCGGGTCCCCTGCATGGGGAGCCCGGCGGCAAACCAGTCCCGCCGCCCGCCGAGGTACCGGAACACGCTCGGGAATCCCAGGGTGTCGAGCCGCGCCGCGGCCCGCGCGCTCAAGTCTCACTGGACATCGTGACAGTACACGATCACCGGGCGCGCCCGATCGAGCTCGCGCGCCGCCCGGCGCCGTTCGAGAGCCCAGAGCGGAACGCTGATCGCCCCTGGCAAGTGCGCTTCGGCGTGCTCCTTGGAGGGGAGGACGTCGACGAGCTGCGCTCCCTCGGCGACCAGGCGCTGGACCATGGCGCGATCGATGACGGTCGCCACGTCGGCCTCCTTTCCCCGCCACGCGGGCGAGCGAATGCGCCGGTTCCGTCACGGCCGTGTCCCCGCTGTGAGCCGGATCGCCCGGCGCCGGGCGCATCCGGCGGTCAGGCGCCGTACCGGATCCGGGGCTCCAGGTAACCGTACAACAGATCCACCGCCAGGTTCACCGCCATGAACATGCCGGCGACGAACAAGATCGTGCTCTGCGTGACCGGGTAGTCGCGCTGGTAGATGGACCAGAGCACCAGGCGGCCGATCCCGGGCAGCGTGAACACCTCCTCGACGACGACGGTGCCGCCCAGCAGGATGCCGAGCTGGAGTCCGACCACGGTCACCACCGGGATCATCGCGTTCTTGAGCGCGTGCTTCAGCACGACCACCTTCCCGGCGAGGCCCTTGGCGCGGGCGGTCCGGACGTAGTCGGAGCCGAGCACGTCGAGCATGCAAGACCGCGTGGTCCGGGCCACGTTGGCGGCGGCCGCGGTGCCGAGACAGAGGGCGGGGAGCAGCATGATGGTCAGGTTCCGCTTCGGGTCGGTGAAGAAATCGACCCACATCACGGGGGGCATCCAGCGAAGGTAGAGGGAGAAGAAGAGGATCAGCATCGTGCCCTGCCAGAAGACCGGGACCGAGAGGCCGAGCAGGGTGCCGACGCGCGTCGCGTGGTCGATCGGCCGATCGCGCCAGACGGCGGACAGCACCCCCGCCGCCATGCCCAGCACCAGCGAGAAGCCGACCGCGAGGACGGTGAGCTCGACGGTGACCGGCAGACGCTCGAGGATCAGCGAGAGGACGGGCTGCCCCGTGCGCCACGACGTGCCGAGATCGCCCCGGAGGAGCTGACCGAGCCAGCGGCCGTACTGCATGTACCACGGCTGATCCAGACCGAAGAAGCGCTTCAGCTGGTCGACCATCTGCTGGCTGACGACCGCGTCGGCGCCGATCATCTGCTCCACGACGGTGCCCGGGATGAGGTGGAGCATGAGGAAGACGAGGACGGTGAGCCCCAGCAGAGTGAGCGCCATGGAATAGAGCCGGACGACCAGATAGCGGCCCATCAGCGCGTCACGTCACCCCGGGGGTCGAGCGGGGGGGGGAGGGCGGACGGATCGGCGACGGCCGCGACCCGTCCGCCCCCGGTCGGGCTACGCCTTGTCGAGCCAGACCTGCTCGAAGCCGTAGAGCATCGTGGTCGGATGCTGCTTCCAGTTCTTGACCGAGGCCTGCGTGAAGTCGATGTGGTCGGCCGAGAACAGCCAGAGGTGCGGCACGTTCTCGAGGATCATGATCTGGACCCGGTCGTAGATCTCCTTCCGCTTCTTCGGATCCATCGTCCGGCGGCCCTCCTCGAGGAGGCCGTCGAGATCGGGCACGCTCCAGCTGTTCCAGTTCTGACCCTTCGTGGAGTGGAGCGCCCGGAAGAATGCCACGTCCGGGTCGCCGTACCCCGGAGTCGTGTTCATGGTCATGTCGAAGTCCTTGGCGAGCCAGCGCTTGATCCAGACGGCGTACTCGACGTTCTCGATCTCGGCGTTGATGCCGATGCGCTTCAGGTTGGCCGCGATGACCGGGGCCCCGTTGACCATGGTCGGGAAGGTGGGGATCACGCCCAGCTTGACGGTGAAGCCGGCGGCCTGGCCGGCGTCGGCCATGAGCTTCTTGGCCTTGTCGACGTCCGGCCGGTAGTACTTCATCCACTGCTCCTCGGGGAGCTGCCACTGCTTCATCGGGGCGGTGCAGGGGGCGGTGAGGCGCCCGAACCCGGCGGCGGCCACCCGGAGGACGGCCGCGCGGTCGACGGCGTAGCTGATCGCCTGGCGCACCCGGACGTCCTTCAGCGGGCCCCGGCTCGCGTTGATGTTCAGGAAGTCGTAGCCGAGCCGCGACGAGCGATAGCCGGTGAGCGCCTTCTCGTCCTTCAGGAGGTTCCAGTTCTTGTTGTCCTCGATGAAGGCGTGATGGATCTGACCGGTCCGGAGGGCGGCCACCGTGTTCGCCTCGTCGGGAATGGTCCGGACGATCACCTCGTCGACGTTCGGCAGCCCCTTCTTGAAGTAGTTCGGGTTCTTCTTGAAGACCATCTGCTGCTCGACCTTCCAGTCGGCCAGCATGAAGGGGCCCGTGCCCATGGTCATCTTGTTGAGGTCGCCGCCGCCCTTGGAGACGCCGGCCTCGCTGATGATGAACGCGTAGAACCCGGCGAGGGCGGGGACGAGAGACGCGAAGGGCTCCTTCGTGTGGAACTTGATCTCGTGCTTCCCGGACGGCTCGACCTTGTCGAGGGCGATGAAGTCCGCTTTCCCCGCCGCCGACTTCTCCAGCAGGCGGTCGAAGGTGAACTTGACGTCGGCGGAGGTCAGCTCCTGGCCGTCGTGCCACTTGACACCCTGGCGGAGCTTGAAGGTCCAGGTGAGGCCGTTCGGGCTCACGCTCCAGGATTCCGCCAGCTCCGGCTGCGGGGTCATCTGCTCGTCGAAGCGGACGAGCTGGTTGTAGGTGAGCGGGGAGCGCCGGCTGCGGGAGAACGCCGGGACGAGCTGCGGGTCGAGACCGGTGGCCTCGTTGTTCTGGGCGGAGACGATGGTCCCCCCCGCCTTCGGCGCCTGGGCGGCCGCGGTCCGGCCGAGGGCGAGGGCGCCGAGGGCGAGGCCGCCCGTCCGGAGGACCTCGCGGCGGGTGGGGGCGGGAGAGCCGGTGCGGTTCGCGTCGAGACGTCGCTCACGCGTATCCATGGAAAGACCCTCCTGGGCGATGGGTGGTTTACCGGGAGCGTGGATCGAGGACGTCGCGCAGACCGTCCCCGAGCAGGTTGAACGCGAGCACGGCCGTCATGATGGCGAGGCCGGGAAAGACCGAGATCCAGGGGGCGGTCTCGAGGTGGGTGCGGCCCTCGTTGAGCATGTTGCCCCAGGACGGTGTCGGGGGCTGGGCCGAGAGCCCGAGGTAGCTGAGCGAGGCCTCGATCAGGATCGCCTGGGAGAACGCCACCGTGCCCTGGACCACGAACGGGGACAGCACGTTCGGCAGGACGTGCCGGAGCGCGACCTTCGCGCGGCCCGCGCCGAGGGCCCGCACGGCCTCCACGTACTCCTTCTCGCGCTCGGCGAGGACCGGGCCGCGCATGACCCGGGCGAAGATCGGCGTGTAGACGATCGCGATCGCGATCACCGCGCTGTTGACGCCGGGTCCGCGCATCGCCGCGATGCCGACCGACAGCAGGAGGCCGGGCACGCTGAAGAACACGTCCATCACGCGGCTCACGAGGTTGTCCCATCGCCCGCCGAGATACCCGGCCGTCAAGCCCAGGAGCCCGCCGACGAGCATCGCGGACCCGATCGACACCGTCGCGACGTAGAGCGAGATGCGGGAACCGTGGATCACGCGGCTCAAGACGTCCCGGCCGATGCGGTCGGTCCCCAACCATGCCTGGGGGCGGGGCGAGGCCTCCAGGAGCTCGAAGTTCTGCTCGTCAGGCGCCGCCGGCGCGACGAGATCGGCGAGCAGAGCAGCGGCGACGATGAGGGCGGCCACAACCAGGCCACCGAGGACGACGGAGCTCCGGAGAGCACGCCGGATCCTCCGACCGAGCCGCGGCGCGTCGCGCTGCGCACCCGGGGAAACGAGCATCGCCTCGCGTGTGAGCTCCAACGCCGCGATGCTAGGCGGGCCCGTCGGGGGCTGTCAAGGCCTGGCCGCCCCCGTGCGAGCGGTGGCCGCAGGCCCCTTCGGTCGCGTACGATGGCGGGGTGCTTGCGCGTCCGCCGCCACGGTCCCGGCTGAGCGGCGCGCGAAGCCGTCGCCGGCCCTCCCTCCCGCGGGCGTCTCGATCGTGCTGACCTGGGCGGACGGCGCGGCGCTGCTGGCCGTCTTCGTGTGGGGCGTCAGCTTTCCCGTCCTGAAGGCCCTCATGACCGTGATTCACCCCCTGGTCCTGATGGTCCTCACTTGGGCGGTCTCGCTGGCCGTTCTCGCCGCGGCCCTCTGGCGCGTGGGGGCGTGGCGGCGACCGGCGCGAGACGAGCTGCCCGAGCTCCTGACCGTCGGCCTGGTCGGCTTCACGCTGAACCAGATCCTCTACTCGTGGGGGCTCCACCTCACCACGGCGTCGCATGCCGGACTCATCTTCACGGTGACGCCGCTCGTCGTGTTCGGCCTGAGCCAAGCGCTCGGTCATGTCCGGATGCGCCGTCTCGATGTCATCGGACTCTCGCTCGGCATGGGCGGCGCCGCCCTGATCATCGGCTGGCCGGCGAGCGGGCCGGCCGGAGACGCCTCGGTCCTCGGGGACTTGCTCATCGTGGGCGCGGCGGCGACCTGGGGCGTGTGGACGGTCCTGGCGGCTCCGATCCTTCGACGCCGCGGCACTCTCGACGGGACGTTCTGGATCAGCGCGATGGGCACGCTCGGGCTCGTCCCCTTCGCCCTGCCGGGCCTGCTCGGCCAGGACTGGAGGCTTCCCTGGTGGGCCGTCGCCGGCGTCCTTTACTCGGGCGTCGCGGGGGGCGCCGTCGCAACCTTGCTCTGGTACGCGGCCGTGCGACGTCTCGGCGCCGCCCGGACCGGGATCTATGCCAACATGGAATCGTTCTTCGCGGTGCTGACCGCCGCGCTCCTGCTCGGCGAGCGGGTCGCGTGGACGTCCGCCGTGGGAGGCGCCGTGGTGATCGCCGGCGTGCTGCTCACCCGCCGTCGCGGGCACCTTGGACAGACGCTCGACCGGGAGGATCGATGACATCCGTCATGACGGTGACCGGGCCGGTGGCGGCCCGTGATCTCGGGTTCACGCTGGTCCACGAGCACATCTTCCTGGACCTCACCCGCGACGTGCTCGGACGGAACAGCTTGCTCAACGACCCCGAGCTGGCCTACCGCGAGCTCGCGCTGTACAAGGCGGCCGGCGGCATGACCCTCGTCGACCAGACGACCGGAGGCCTCCGCGGACACGACCACGACATCACGCCCACGAAGCACGCGCTGGCGATCCGGGAGATGGCGCGGCGGGTCGGTCTCCAGATCGTGCTGGGCGCCGGCTGGTACCGCGAGCCCTACTACGAGCGACGCCTCTGGCGCGCCAAGACGGACCAGATCGCCGAGGAGCTCGAGCGGGACGTGACCCGGGGCATCGACGGGACCGACGTCCGCGCCGGCCTCCTGGGGGAGATCGGATCCCACTTCACCTGGATCTCCCCGGTCGAGGAGCGCGTGTTCCGCGCGGTGGCGCGGGCCCACCGGCGGACCGGCGTCTCCATCGCCACGCACGCGCTGAACTCGCCGGTCGGCCTCGACCAGCTGGACATCCTGCAGGAGGAGGGTGTCGACCCCCGTCGCGTCATCGTCGGCCACGCGCACTCGTACCCGGTCCACGAGTACCACGTCGCCCTGGCGCGCCGGGGGGCGTTCCTGTCCTTCGACCGCCTGGGCTACCCGCAGCCGTACGAGCACGAGCGGATGCTCCAGGGGATCAAGCTCCTCGTGGACGCCGGCCTCGTCGGCCACCTCGTCCTCTCCCAGGACGTGTGCTGGCGCACGGACTACGTGGCCTACGGAGGTCGGGGCTACGCCTTCGTGGCGACGGGCCTGCGCGAGGAGCTCCGCCAGCTCGGGGTCGGGGACGAGGCGTACCACCGGATGACCGTGGACAATCCGCGGCGCGCGCTGACCGGCGAGGCCTGAGGGCCGGGCCGGTGGCCGAGGTGCGGCGGGCCTACCTCGAGACCGCGGACGGCCAGATCCACTACGTGACCGCGGGCTCGGGGCCGTCGGTGCTGCTGCTGCACCAGACCCCGCGCTCCTGGGACGAGTACCGCGAGGTGATCCCCGTGCTCGCCGCGGAGCGCCGGGTGATCGCCATGGACACGATCGGCTACGGGGAGTCCTACAAGCCGGCGCGCGCCTCCGGGATCGAGGACTACGCGCGCGGGGCGATCTCGCTGCTCGACGGGCTCGGTGTCGGCTCGGCGGCGGTCGTCGGCCACCACACGGGCGCCGTCATCGCGATGGAGCTCGCGGCCTCGTATCCCGAGCGGGTCGAGCGGCTCGTGCTCTCGGCGTGCCCCTTCGTCGACGCGGCGGACCGGGAGCGTCGTCGGACGGGCGGCCATCGAGTCGACCACGTCGAGCCGAAAGCCGACGGGACGCACCTCGCCGAGCTCTGGCAGATCCGCCAGGCCTTCTATCCCCGGGCGCGGCCCGACCTGCTGACCCGGTTCGTCGCCGACGCGCTCCGGGCGGGGGAGAAGCTGATCGAGGGCCACCGCGCGTGCAGCCGCTACCGCATGGAGGAGAAGATCGGCCGCATCCGCTGCCCGACGCTTGTCACTTGCGGCACGGAGGACCCCTTCTCCTTCCCGAAGGCGGAGCTGGTCGCGCGGCACATCGCCGGCAGCCGGCTCGCGCCGATCGCCGGCGGTACCGTCGCCGTCGTCGACGAGATGCCGGAGGCGTTCGCCCGCCTGGTGCTGGAGTTCCTCCGGGCCTGAGGTTCGGCGGGGACCTCGGTTCCGCGTGCCATAATGACGGCCATGACGACATTGGAGGATTCGGTCCGGGAGGCTTTCGAGCGACTCGCATCCCGGGGCGTCGTCTCCGCATACCTGTTCGGCAGCCACGCGCGCGGATCGGCTCACCGCGACAGCGACGTGGACGTCGGGGTGATCCTCGACTACGCGGTCCACGGGACGCGGGCATCACGGTTCGACGAGCGCGTCCGGCTGGGGAGCGAGCTCATCGGCGCGCTTTGCGTCAATGCCGTGGACCTCGTGGTGCTCAACGATGCCCCGCCGCTGCTGGCGCGGCGGGTCGTGCTCGACGGTCGACAGGTCTACTGCGCGGACGTGGACGCGGACCGCGACTTTCGCCGGGACACTCTTCTGCGGGCGGCGGACCTCGAGCCGTTCCTGGCGCGCATGCGGGTCCTTAAAGTCGACGCGCTCGCCCGGTGACCTACCTGGTCGAGCGGCTGGCCGAGCTGCGCCGCCACCTCGACCATCTGCGGAGGCTGCGTCCGCGTGTGCGGGCGGAGGCGCTCGCGGCCGACCTCTCGCTCCACAACGACGTGCTCTTCTCGCTGCTCATGGTGTGTCAGCTCGTCATCGACCTGGCCGGCGAGCTGTCGGCACGGCGCGGGATTCCGTTCGAGGACTATCGGCAGGCAGTCCGGAATCTGGCCGGGATGAACTTGGTGACTCCTGATGCGGTTGCCGCGCTCGAGCGACTGCCAGGTTTCCGGAACGTGCTGGTGCACGAGTACGTCGCGCTGGACCTCGAGCGAGCGGTGGAGGCGATGGACCGGCTCGACCCCGTCGAGGAGCTGGCCGAGGCCGTGCGTCGCCTGGTGGCGGACTGATCCCGCGAACCCGCCCGCGCCGGTCTTCGGGAAGTCAAGCTCAGGCCTTTGCTCGCGCGTCGAGCACGCGCAAGGCTTCGCGGGCGGCTCCCGCGACCGTCGCATCGGGGTCCCGCATGAGCGCCTGGAGCGCCGGGCGGGATTCCTGGTCGCCGATGTCGGCGAGGATCGGGAGGACCATGGGCAGCGCGTGCCGCGCCGCCAGCGCCTCCCGCAGGAGCGGCCTCGAGCGCTCCCCCGCGCGGGCGAGGAGCGTCCCGGCGATCGTGCGGGTCGTGGGATCGTCGCTTGACAGCGCCCGCACCACCCCGCGGCCGGCCGCGTCGGAGCCCGTGAGTCGCCACGCGGCGTGCCGGGCGAGCAGCGGGAGCACGGCGGAGAACCGGACCGGACGTCGAGACACGGGACGCGCGCCGGGAGGCTAGAGCAAGCTCGGCACGTCGTGGTCCTGCCACACCGCGGGATCGTGAGTCGCGAAGTGGTCGAACCAGATCGGCAGGACGCTCTCCTCGATGCTCGGATCGTCGAAGCGCTGCCCGCCGCCGTCCATCAGGATCACCAGGTCGAGGTGCACCCGGATCGAGACCACGCGGGAGACCCGCGAGAAGTCCGGGACGTACTTGTGGACGTGCACCGGACAGCTGAGCATCACGAGGTCGCCGACGACGAGCCCGTCCTGGCTCGCCAGCATCGCGACGCTCCCGCCGTGGCTGTGGGTGAACAGGCTGAGCCCGGCCAGGTCCCGTGCGGCGACCCACGCGCGGAGATCCGCCGCGCCGAGGGCGCGGGCGGCGTCGCTCCAGCCCCCGGACCAGTCGAAGCGATCGCCGGCACCGTAGAGGTCCGGCCGGACGTCGTCGCGGAGGTACTCGTGGAAATCGCCCCCGGGCTGCCACCAGGAGGTGTTCCGCGCGAAGGTGCCGTGGACCAGGAGACTCGTGCGCGAGGGCGGCCGTCCTCGTCGCGGTCGTCGGCGCCTGAGGAGCGCCTGGAGGCGAAGATCCTCGGGAGCGACCCTCGACAGCGCCGTCGCCGCCAGCGTCCGGGCGAGGGGATCCGCGCTGCCGAGCGAGCCGATCAGGACCTCGAGCGCGGGCTCGGGTCGGGTCGTGACTTCGAAGTGGGTCGCGGCGGCGGCGACTCGCGGCACCTCGTTCGGGTGCTGGAGGCACGCCCGCGTCAGCTGGGCCAGGTGGAGCGGACTGGGGTCCCTCGCAAGCCGCCGCCCGAGGTCGCCGATCACGTCGCGCGGCGTGGCGCGAGCGAGCCGCCTCCGGGGCGCGGCTCGGCCGGTCCTCGGGCGCGGGGCGGGCACGCCTCGCCCGTAGCGGCGCCTGAGGGAGGCGACCACCGCGTCTTCGGGGACCCGCCGCCGCGCGCCCGCCACCCGGGGGACCTGGAGCGCCGCCACGTCGCGCTTCGGCGCCAGCTCCACGCGGGCGGGCCGCCCGGGCCGCGCGGCGCGCGCCGAGAGCGCGGCGCCGTCGCGCCGCACCTGGGCGCGCAGGAGCAGGAGCGTCGCCGCCTGGGACTGGAGAGCCGCGAGATCGGTCCGGCCGAACGCCTGGGCACACGGAACGGGACGCTCGACGACCCGACGCGCCACGAGGAGAGCCTAGCCCAAGTTACGCACGACGCCCAGCCAAGGAGGCCCGGCGCGGGCGGTCTCGATGTGGAAGTATCGGTCAAGACTGAGCTCCGGCGCCCGAGGGGCGATGTAGTGTAGACCTTCTCTCTTGGCGGCACCCAGTCGCGTGTGCGAGCGTGGCGTCGACACGCGATGTTTGTTCGAGCGAATCGGCGCCGCAAGGACGGGAAGGACCACGTCTACTGGTCGCTCGTCGAAACGGTTCGCACGCCGGACGGGCCCCGCCAACGCACGATCTGCTATCTCGGTGAGCTCAACAACGCGGCCGAGGCGCGCTGGCGGAAGACCGTCCGGATCTTCAATGCGCAGGGCGAGGAGCAGCAACTCGCGCTCTTTCCCGCCGGCGCCGCTCCGGGCGCGGCGGACACGCCAGTGGTGGAGATCCGGCTTGACCGCATCCGCTGGACGCGGCCGCGGGACTTCGGCGATATCTGGCTGGGCTGGCACCTCTGGCAGCGCTTGGGACTGGATGGCCTCTGCGAAACCCTGTTGGACGAGGTCCCGGCCGACGTGCCCTGGTCGCGGATCGCCGCGATCCTGGCGATTAACCGGCTGTGTGCCCCCGGCAGCGAGTTGGCGATCGAGGCGCGCTGGTACGGCACGACGGCGCTGGATGACCTGCTGGGCGTCGACGTCGCCCGCGTCAACACGGACCGCCTCTACCGGTGCTTGGATCTCCTGCTGCCGCACAAGGTCGCCCTCGAGCGCCATCTGGCGATGCGGTACGGCGAGCTCTTCGGGGTGCAGTACGAGCTCTTGCTCTATGACCTGACGAGTACCTATGTCGAGGGCGAGGCGGCGGCCAATCCGCAGATGCGGCGCGGCTACTCGCGCGACCACCGCCCGGACTGCAAGCAGGTCGTGCTGGCGCTGGTGGTGAGCCCGGAGGGCTTCCCGCTGGCCTACGAGGTCTTCGACGGCCACCGGACCGACGTCACCACGCTGGACGAGATCCTCGCGGCGGTCGAGGCGAAGTACGGCCAGGCCCAGCGGGTGTGGGTCCTGGACCGCGGGATCGTCAGTGAACGCAACCTGGCGACGCTGCGCGCCCGCGGAGCGCACTATCTGGTCGGCACGCCCCGGGCCCGCCTGCGGGCCTTCGAGCGGGAGCTGTTCGCCGGCGACTGGCAGCACGTCCGCGAGGCCGTCGAGGTCCAGCTCCTCCCGAGCCGCGACGGGAGCGAGACCTTCGTGCTCTGCCGCAGCGCCACACGGCGAGAAAAGGAACAGGCCATGCGGCGCCTGGCCAGCCAGCGGCTGGAGCAGGCGCTCGAACGGCTGGCCGCACAGGTGGCCGCACGCCCGCGCACGGATCCGGACTGGCTCCACGAGCGCATCGGCCGGCTGAAAGAGCGCTATGCCCGCGTCGCGCGCTTGTACGACATCCGCCTCATGGGGACGGGAGCCGCGCGGCGCCTGCACTGGCAGCTCCGTCCCGAGCAGCACGCGTGGTACGAGGCGCGGGCCGGCGCCTATCTGCTGCGCACCAATCTGACCGCCACCGACCCGGCCACCCTGTGGACCCGCTACGTCCAGCTCACCGAGGTCGAGGCCGCGTTTCGCGCGCTCAAGAGCGAGCTCGCGATCCGGCCGATCTGGCATCAGAAGGCGTCCCGTGTCCAGGCCCATCTCCTCGTCGCCTTCCTCGGCTACGCCCTGTGGGTCACCCTCAAGCACACGCTCCGCGCGACGGGCGCCGGACTCTCGCCCGCCCAGGCCTTACACCAGTGCCGGGGGATCAAGAGCGGCGACATCCTCTTGGAGACCACCGATGGCCGCACGCTGCGGTTTCGCCGGGTGAGCCGGCCGGACGCGGCCCAGCACCGCCTGCTCCACGTCCTCCGGCTCTCGCTCCCTGACCGCCTGGGTGTCGATGCCGAATGTAGTGGAGACTCGACCACCCCACCGGCTGAAAATTCAGTGACTTATCCCCCTCAGCGTCGTCTTCGTGCGTAACTTGGGCTAG
>JBIOVM010000178.1:0-9369 GCA_044867785.1 Candidatus Rokuibacteriota bacterium
GTCGATCGCGGGGCCGCCGCGGCACCAGGACGCGACGAGCCTCGCGCTGGCGCTGCTCATGTTCCTGGGCGTCTTCATCGCCGACCACGTCCGCACCCCGGCGGACCGGTACACTTTCGCGACCCCGCGGAAGCTGGTGGAGACGCGCCAGCTCCTCGGGCAGCTCAGGACGGAGGTCGACGCGCTCGAGGGGCCGACGCGTCGAATTCTCTTCCCGCCCTACATGCTCCCGAACTACTCCTACAACCTGGGCACGCCGGTCTACGTGAACGACCCCTATCTCTACGCCCTTCTGTGGACCGAGGGCAAGCTGCCGGTCGAATCGTTCATCGCGTCGGTGGCCGACGCCTACTTCGACCTCGTCGTGTTGCCTCCGGACGAGAATCCGAGTCGGCCCAAGTACGGGTTCCGGACGGGAACGGCCGCCTTTTACGAGGCCCTCCGCCGACAGTATCGTCTCGAGCGCACCGGGGTCTTTCAGTACCATGTGCGTCGCGTGAGCCCGCACGCGGGCGGCACGCCGGGGTCGCGCGAGTCGTGATGGCCCGGGTCGGCCGGCCGCCGGCAGTGGACGCGCGGCTCGGGCGCGCGCTCCCGATCGGGCTGGTCGTCGTGGCGGTCGCGCTCGTCGCGACGCCCCTCGCCTTCTACGCCTTCTTCAGCGGCATGCCGGACTACGACGACGAGGGGTACCTCCTCATCTCGCTCCGCGAGTACGCGCGCGGCGGCATCCTCTATGACGACGTGTACTCGCAGTACGGTCCCGCGTACTTTCAGCTCCTCACGCCGATCTTCCGCGCCGGCCGCCTCGCCTTCGTCCCCATGCATGGGCGTGCGCTCGGGCTCGGGCTGCTTCTCGTCACCGGCATCGTCTGCGCGGCGGCGACCTGGCGGCTCACCCGGAGCCTCCTGGTCACCGTGCTGGCGGAAGTGCTGGTCGTCCAGGCGCTCGTCCCGAGTCGGGACGAGCCGCTCCATCCGGGGGCGCTCCTGGCGCTCCTGCTGAGCAGCCTGGTTCTCGCGGGCACCTTCCTCGACGAGTCCCGATGGCGGCGGGCGTCCGGAGTCGCCGGCGTGCTCCTGGCGGCCATGCTGCTCATGAAGGTGAACGTCGGCGCGTTCGCCGCCCTCGCCGTGGCCGCGGCGCTCGTGTTCGCCGGCCCGCGATCCGGCCGGATCGCCGGTCTCCGCGTCGGCGCCCTCTCGACGGTGGCGGCGCTCCCGGTACTGCTCGTCGCGCCGAGGCTCGACGAGCCGTCGGTTCGTGCGCTGCTTGCCGTCGCCCTGGCGTCCGTCCTCGGCGTGGCGGCGGTGGCGTTCGCCATGCCGATCGAGCGCGCCCCGATGGGCGGCCGGCTGCGGGCCGTCGCCATCCCCGCGGCCGTGGGGCTGGCGGCGAGCCTCGCGTGGGAGCTCGCGCGCGGGACGACGCTCGCCGGGCTCCTGGACGGCGTCGTCCTGGGCCCGCTTCGCCATCCGGGCGAGTTCTTCGTCGAGCCCGAGCTCGGTCGCGAGGCTCTCGTGACCGCGGTCGCGGGCCTGGGCAGCGCGATGGCGTTCGCCTGGGCGCGACGCCGCGGACGCACCGAGAGATGGCCCGGCTCGGCGATCGTCGGCGCGACCCAGCTCGTGCTGGGTGGCCTCCTCTGGCTCGGCGCGGCGCATCGCGCCCCGCCGCCGCTCGCCGTGATGCCGTTCCTGTGGATCGTCCTGGCCGGGTCTCGCGCGGACGGTCGACCGCTCGGGCCGCTCGTCCTGGCCATGGTCGCCGCCCTGCAGACGCTCCACGCGTATCCGGTGGCCGGCACGCAAGTGGCGTGGGCGACGTTCCTCGCCGTCCCCGCCGGCGGCGTCGCGCTGGCCGACGGGTGGCGTCGTCTGCGGGGCGCGCTCGAGGCCGCCGGCCGGCTCGGCGCCGCGCCCGGCCGGCTGGCCGGCGCCGCGCTCGGCGCCGGCCTGGCGGTCGCGGCGGTGAGCGGCGTGTACGCGACCCACCGGCGGCTCGAGCTCGCCTACGTCCAGGGTGTGCCGCTCGAGCTGCCCGGCGCCGAGCGGGTCCGGGTGCCCCGGGAGCAGGCGACCCTCTACCGGCTCCTGGCCGGGAACCTGGCCAAGCGCTGCCGGACGTTCGTCACGCAGCCCGGGCTCTTCAGCTTCCACCTCTTCACGGGCATGGACCCGCCGACCCGATTGAACGCGACGGTGTGGATGCTGCTCCTCACCGACGCCCAGCAGGAGCGGATCGTGGCGCGCCTCGCCGGCTCGCCCGCCCCCGTCTGCGCCCTCCGCCGCCAGCGCCGGGTGTTCACGACGCCGCTGGCCCGGTACATCGAGGAGCGCTTCGTGACGCTCTTCGAGGTGGAGTCGTTCGAGTTCCGGATCCGGCGCGAGCCGGCTGCTCCCGCTCCGGCATGACGACGCCCCTCGTGGTCCTCATGCCGGTCTACAATGACTGGCCGTTGATCCCGCCCCTCCTCGTGCGCCTGGACGCCGCCCTCGCCGGCGCCGGCCTCACGGCCGAGATCGTGCTCGCCGACGACGGCTCGACGACGCCGCCGGAGCCGAAGCTCCTGGAGGGCGCGCGGTTCCGCGCGCTCGCCTCCGTGACCGTGCTCCACCTCGGCCGGAACGCCGGGCACCAGCGGGCCCTCGCGATCGGGCTGGCCTATGTCAATGCCGCGCGAGCGTGCGGGGGCGTCGTGGTGATGGACGCGGACGGGGAGGACGCCCCCGAGGACGTGCCGCGGCTGGTGGCGGCGCTCAGCGCCGGCGACGGCACGATCGTCTTCGCCGGCCGCTCGAGACGGTCGGAGGGGCTCCTCTTCCGCGCGTTCTACGAGCTCTATCGCCTGACGCACCGGCTGCTCACCGGGCGGCGGATCTGGTTCGGGAACTTCAGCGCCGTGCCGGCGCGCCTCCTCCCGCGGCTGGTGCTCCTGTCGGAGCTGTGGAACCACTATCCGTCGGCCGTCATCAAGGCGCGCATTCCGTTCACGTCGATCCCCCTGCCGCGGGCACGCCGCCTTGGAGGGCGCTCGCACATGGGCCTCACCGGGCTCATCCTCCACGGGCTCGGCGCCATCGCAGTGCACGGCGACGTGATCGGCGTCCGGGCGCTGGTGGCGACGCTCGGCGCGATCGTCGTCTGCCTGTCGGGCATCACGACCGTCGTGCTGATCCGCACCGTGACCGACCTCGCCATTCCGGGCTGGGCGTCGGCCGTCGTTGGCCTGCTGGTCGCGATTCTCCTGCAGGCCGTCCTGCTGTCGCTGGTGTTCATCTTCGTCACGCTCAACAGCCGGGACTACGCGGCCGTGATCCCGCGTCGGGACTACGCGGACTACATCGCCGGCGAGACGAGGCTCTACCCCTGACCGGCGCGCCGGAGGGCGGCCAGTACGTCGGCCAGGAGCTCGAGCTCTTCGCTCGGGCCACGAACTGGAAGACGTATCTCGGGTCGCTCCTCCGCCCCTTTCTCACCGGGGACGTCCTGGAGGTCGGCGCCGGGCTCGGGTCCACCACCCGGCATCTCTGCGACGGTCGGCAGCGGACGTGGCTCTGCCTCGAGCCCGATCGGGCGATGGCCGAACGGCTGCGAGAGGCCATCGCCCGGGGGGAGCTGCCGGCGTGCTGCCGGGCCCGGGCGGGCACGGTCCGAGACCTCCCGAGCGACGCTCGCTTCGACGCCATCTGCTACGTGGACGTGCTCGAGCACGTCCGGGACGACGCCGCCGAGCTGGTGGCCGCCGCCGGGGCGCTCAGTCCGGGGGGCGCGCTGATCGTCCTCGCGCCGGCGCACGGGTGGCTCTACTCGCCGTTCGACCGGGCGATCGGCCACTACCGCCGGTACACGCGCCGGTCGCTCGCCGCCGTCGGCCCTCCGGGCCTCCGGCTGGTCGTCCTCCGCTACCTCGACAGCGTCGGCCTCCTCGCGTCGGCCGGGAATCGCTTCGTCCTGCGGAAGAGCACCCCGACTGCCGGCGACATTGCGCGCTGGGACCAGCTCATGGTGCCGGTGTCCCGGTGGCTCGACCCGTGGCTCGGCTTCCGGATCGGCAAGTCGGTGCTCGGCGTCTGGCGGGCCGAGCCGCGCGTCCCTCGCTGACGCCGGCTCCCTCGTGCCGTCGAGCTGAGGCGTGGTCGGCGATCTGTTCTCGGAGGGCCACGCGGTCCAGACGGCTCAGGCGGCCGTGTGGGCGCTGGTGGCCGTCGTGGCCCTCGCGACCGCGAGCAGCCGGCGCGGGCTGGACGGCATCGTGTTGGCCTGGCAGGGGACGCTCGCCCTCCTCGCCCTCGCGCGCGAGCTGGACCTCCACGAGCTCCTCCACGCCGCGACGCCGATCCACTTCCGGCTCCGCTGGCTTTTGGAGTCCGACGCGTCCTGGTGGTGGAAGGCGGGCGTCGTCGGCCTCGTGCTCGCCGCGGCGCTCGTGGTCGTCGCCCCGCTGCTCGTCTTGCGCGCGCGGTGGCGCACGCTTCTCCGGCGGGGAGACCGGGAGACCTGGCTGCTCGTGGCGGCGCTCGTCTCGCTGGCGGCGGGGTATCTGCTCGACGACATCGTGGGACGCTGGACCGGCATCGACCGCGCGTGGACGAAGCCTGTCGAGGAGACGCTGGAGCTGGTCGGCGCCGTGGCCTACTGGATGTCGGTCGAGGGGGAGCGCGCCCGGCCGCTCACGACCCGCCTGGCGGGGTGAGGGCCGTGGGATGGACTTCGGGGGCGTAGCCGGCGGCGATGGCGGCCACCGTGGAGCGGGGCGTCAGGACGAGCGCATCCTCCCCGGAGGGCCAGGCCTGCGGAGCGCCGTAGCCTGTGGGGGACCACGGCACGAGGCGTCCCCGCCAGACGAGCAGCGCCTCGTTCGGTCCAGGGCCGGCGACGAGCACGCCGTCGGGTAGAGACGTCGGACGCGCTGGATACGCAGGCGTCGGGCCGTGCGCACCGAGCCGCTCTCGCTCGAGCTCCCGGTCGATCGCAGAGACGGGCGCGTCCGGTCCCACACCCCGCTCCGGGTTCCCCCGGAGCCAGGCGACCCGGAAGCGGCGGAAATCGGCGCGACGGCACTCTCCGCACGGACGGTGGCCGGCCGCGAGCGCCGTGGCCTCATCCAGGAAGAACAGCTCCGTGTAGCGACCCGGAGCCATCACGCGCCGGTGCCGCCCGCGGAACTCGAGCCGGCACGTGACCCATGCGCGGTAGCCGGGGACGACCCGACGGACGATGCGGCCGGCGGGGTCGTGGAGGCGGCCGCGGTTCCCCATGAAGGCGCCGCGCGCCGGGACGGCGATCAGGTCGCCGAACGGCGTCACGCGGTTCTGCCGGGACACGTCAGGTCAGGCTCGCGATCGCGGCCCCGAGCAGGGCCAGCTCGTGGGGCTCCGACAGCCGGTGGCCGCCGTCCTTCACGAGGGTCAACGCGACGTCACGCCCGGTGAGAGCCGTGGCGAGCCGCCGCGACGTCTCCCACGGGACGTCCTCGTCGGCCGTGCCGTGGAGCAGACGTACCGGGCAGGTGAGGGGGATGGGCCCGCGGAGCACGAGGTGCCGGCGGCCGTCCTCGACTAGGCGCCACGTGAACGGGAGCGGCTCGCCGTAGGCAGACGGGAGCCTGATCACGCCATCCCGCCGGAGCGCGGCTTGCTGGTCGGGGGCCAGGCGGCACCAGAGCAGGTCCTCGGTGAAGTCCGGCGCCGCCGCCACGCCGACGAGCCCGTGGATACGCTCCGGGATCGCCAGCGCGGCGAGCAGCATGATCCAGGCTCCCATGCTCGAGCCCACCAGGACCAGCGGCCCCGCGGCGCACTCCCGGACCACGGCGAGCGCGTCGTCCCGCCACCCGCCGATGGTGCCGTCGAGGAAGTCGCCCGACGAGTGTCCGTGCCCCTGGTAGTCGAAGCGCACGAACGCACGACCCTGGTCGCGGCACCAGGCCTCGAGGTACGTGGCCTTGGTTCCGGTCATGTCCGACGCGTAGCCGCCCAGGAAGACCACGGCCGGCGCCGCTCCCGCCCGGGCCACGCAGGCGAGCCGCGCCCCGCCGTCCCGGGTGACGTACTGGATGCCCGGAGGAGCGGACGGCGGCGAGACGCCCGCGCTCACGCGATCCGGCGCCCCGTGCCCCCGGGCGTCAGTCGGCCCCGCCGAACACGACGGCGCGCAGCCGTGTCGGCGAGTAGGCGTTGCACGGATTCCGCTCCTGCGGACAGTTCGAGATCGCGACCAGCAGGTCGGTCTCGGCCCGGAGGTCGATCAGGTCGCCCGCCTTCGAGAGCGGCTCCTCGATGCGGATCTTGCCGTCCCCGATCGGCACGTTCATGAAGATGTTGAAGCTGTACGGGACCTCGCGCAGCGGAATGCCGAACGGCCGGAGCGCCGCCTCGAAGTTGGAGCGGCAATTCGGGGTGTCGGCCACGCCGTAGCGCCAGCGGTTCGTGCCCTCGCTGCAGGAGCCGGCCAAGAGATCGTGGCGCCCGCACGTGTCGGCGGTGATGGCCATGAGCGTGCCGCATCGGTCGGACAGCAGCAGGTGACCGGTGCTGATGTAGGTCGTCCCCTGGATCAGGGCGGTATTGTGGACCGACAGCTTCTCCGCCGTGTCCTCCCGGCGGAAGCAGACAAAATCCGCGACCTGCTGCCCGTCGACATCGATGATCCGGAGCGTCTGGCCGCGATCGACGTGGAAGGCCGTGCGGCCGCGGGGCTCGAGCATCTCGTCGCGCAGGATCGGGCCGGGCTCGTGGGCTCTCGTCATGCTGCCTCCTCGGCGGGGGTGCTCGCGGCTACCGCCCGAGGGTAGCCCGGTCGGACCGACCCTGCAACGCCGCCATGGCGCGCGGCGGAACGATAGGCGGAGGAGGCCCGCGCGGTAGGATGGAGGCCGACATGCGAGTCGCGCTCGACCTCACCGTGCCGGCCCGCGCCGTCACGGGAGTCGGCGTGTATGCGCGCGAGCTCGAGGCAGCGCTGCGGCGACAGCCGGTGGCGTTGAGCGTCTGGCGCGGCGATCTCGCCCCGCCCGTCCGCGGCTGGCCCCGGCTCGTGAACGCGGCCCGCCTCACGCGCTGGCTTCTCCACGAGGTGCCGCGGCGGGTCCGCAACGAAGGGATCGACGTCTATCACTCCGCCTCGAGCCTTGGCCCGTTGCGAACGGGCTGCCCGTGGATGATGACGGTGCACGACGCCACGCTGCTCACCATGCGCTCCCAGTACGGCTGGGCGGATCGCCTGTACCATCGCGTGTTCGGCGTCCTGGCCGCTCGCCGCGCCGACGCGCTGATCGTACCGTCCGAAGCGGCCCGCCAGGCGATCGCGCGAGCCTACCGCATCCCGGAGGCCCGGATGCACGTCGTCCTCCACGGCGTCTCGGACCACTTCCGGCCGCGGTCCCCCGACGCATGCGCACCCGTCCTGCGGCACCACGGGCTCGTCTCTCCCTACGTGCTCTTCGTCGGCGCCCGCCCCCCGCGCAAGAACCTCGGTCGGCTGATCGAGGCGTTCGGGCGCGTCCGGGGGCCGGCGGGAGGCGCACGGCTTCAGCTGGCGGTCGCGGGCCCCGAGGACCCCGGGGACGAGGCGGCGCGGGAACAGGCTCGACGACTCGGTCTCGACGGAGCGGCGCGCTGGCTCGGGTACGTCCGCTACGAGGAGCTGCCCGCCCTCTACAGCGGCGCCCTGTGCCTGGCCTACCCGTCGCTCGCCGAGGGCTTCGGCCTCCCGATTCTCGAGGCGATGGCCTGCGGGACGCCCGTCCTCACGTCAGCCCGCTCCGCGATGGCCGAGGTGGCGGGCGGCGCGGCGATGCTGGTCGACCCGGAAGATCCGGGGGACATCGCGGACGGGCTCCGGCGCTTCCTGGACGACCCGAGGCTCCGCAGCGAGCTGGCCGCCCGCGGCGTCGCGCGCGCGGCCGGATTCTGCTGGCGCACCGCGGCGGCGGCGACCGTGGCCCTGTATCGCGGGGTCGCGCGTCAGAGCCGGGTCGCGCTGTCCCCCGGGCCGGTGACGTAGCCGGCGAGCTCACCCGCCGCCTTCCAGGCGAAGAGCCACAGGAACACCGGCACGCACGGGATCAGGGTGCCCCACGGCACTCCCTTCCGGGCGCAGAGACCGACCGTGCGGGCCGTCCGGACGAAGGGGAGCACCGGCGCCGCCACGACGCGGGCCCAGTCCCGGCCCGTCATCCGGCGTCGTCGCACCCCGCAGACCGCGCGAGCGTTGTGAAGATGGAGGCGCGACATGGCGACGAGCGTCTCCGACTGGTGGTGCTCGACCCAGACCTGCGCGTCCGCGACGACGACCTCGCCCCCCGCTCGCCACTCGCGCGCGTCGTCAACCTCGACCGGCCATGTCGCATCGGGAACGAGCCGGTCGAGGGCGCGGCGCGCGTAGCTCACGGAGCTCACTCCGAGGATCGCGTCCTCCGGTCCCCCGGCGAAGGGCGCCAGGCTCGGGGCCTGGACCAGGTAGAACGACGCACGGTCGACCAGCCGCTCGGCGGTGCCGTTCCGCACGGCGCCCTTGATGGCCACGGCCTCGGGGTGGCGCGTGTGCGCCTCGAGGATCCGGGCGCACCAGTCCGGCGCCACGTAACAATGGTCCTCGGTTACCGCGAGGATCGGCCCGCGGGCCGCACGGCGGGCGAGCGCGCGCAGGGCGAACACGCCCGCGCCCGGCGCCTCGAGCCAGACGAGCCCGGGCCACCGCTCGGTGGCGGGGGGAGGGGAGCCGGCGCTGCCGTCGGCCACGATGACCTCGGCGTTGGCGGCCACGGCCTGGTGGCGCAGGCGCTCCAGGCAGGGTCGGATGGCCGGCCAGCCGTGACTCGTGGGGACGACGACGGTGAGCGCGATCGGGCCCGCGGCCGGCTCCTCGGTGCGCACGCGTCCGAAGCTATGGCGGCGGCCGGGGCGGCGTCAAGGTCGGCCGCTCCGGGGACGCGGTAGAGTAGGAGCGAGATGCGGGAGCGCGGCGCGATCCTCCTGGTGTCATGCTACGAGCTGGGGCATCAGCCGCTCGGCGTCGCCTGGGCGGCGGCTTTCCTGGAGGCGCGGGGCTACGCGCCCGCGGTGCTGGACGTCTCCG
This sequence comes from Candidatus Rokuibacteriota bacterium, assembly GCA_044867785.1. Taxonomy (GTDB): domain Bacteria; phylum Methylomirabilota; class Methylomirabilia; order Rokubacteriales; family DASRDR01; genus DASRDR01. The sequence goes on from JBIOVM010000178.1 coordinate 9,083, forward strand.
TGGAGCCGTTCGATGCGGAGAAGGCCGCGCGCGCCCGGCTGGTCGCGGTGTCGGTGCCGATGCACACGGCGCTTCGGGTCGGTGTCGAGGTGATCGGCCGCGTCCGAGCCGTGAACCCGGCGTGCCACGTCCTCGCCTACGGGCTCTACGCTCAGCTCAACCGCGAATACCTCCTCGCCCACGGCGTCGACTCCGTCCTCGGAGGGGAAGCCGAGGCGCCGCTGGTGGCGCTGGCCGAGGCCCTGGAGTCCCGGGTCGACGGCGGCGGCTCCGGCCAGGAGACCGCT
>JBIOVM010000179.1:0-24154 GCA_044867785.1 Candidatus Rokuibacteriota bacterium
GACTCGTCGGAGAGGTCGACCTCGTCGTGCAGGCGCCCGACACGGCGGACGCGCTGGGCAACCGAGGCGTGCACGTGCTCGCCACGCCGCGCCTGGTGGCCCTCCTCGAGCTGGCGGCCATTCGCGCGGTCGAGGCGCACCTGCCGCCCGGCGCCGGGACGGTCGGATCGCGCATCGACGTCCGCCACCTGGCCGCCACGCCCGTCGGGATGCGCGCGCGCATCCGCGCCACGCTGCGCGAGGTGGACGGCCGGCGGCTGGTCTTCGACATCGCGGGGGAGGACGAGACGGAGCGGATCGTCGAGGGCACCCACGAGCGCTTCCAGATCGACCAGGCCCGGTTCCTCGCCCGCATCGCCGCGAAGACGCGACCGACGTAGGCGCGTCGATCGGGACTCCCGCCTCGTGGCCGCGGGTCCTGCCGCCGCAACGGGCCGACGGTCAGTCGGCGAGGACGACCTGGTCGCGCCCCTCCCGCTTGGCGCGATAGAGCGCGGCGTCGGCGGCCCGCAGGAGAGCGCCGCCGACCTCCCCGTGCTCGGGGTACGCGGCCACGCCCATCGAGCACCGCACGCCCTCGAGCGGCCGGCCGCCGTGCGTGATCCGCAGGCTCCGGATGGCCTCCCGGATGTCCTCCGCCCGCCGCCGGGCGTCCTGGAGGGACGCCTCGGGAAGGATCAGCACGAACTCCTCGCCTCCGAAGCGGCACGCCACGTCGCCCGCCCGCGACACGTTGCGGAGCAGTGTCCCGAGGCTCGCGAGCACCGTGTCGCCCGCTTCGTGGCCGAAGCTGTCGTTGAAGTGCTTGAACCGGTCGATGTCGAGCAGCACGAGCGACAGCGGGCGCCGCTCCCGCGCCGCGCGGCTCAGCTCGCGGTCGAGGGTCTCCTCCATGTACCGGCGGTTGAAGAGCCCCGTGAGGGGATCCCGGATGGACTGCCCACGCAGGGTCTCACGGAGGCGGACGTTCGCCAGCGCCAGCGCGAACTGCTCGGCGACGGTCACGGCGAGGCGCACCCGCGCGTCACCCAAGCCGGCGTCCGAGGTCGCGCCCGCCGGCACCGCGAGGGTGATGAGCCCGAGCGTCTCGCCCTGGGCCGCGAGGGGGACGCAGACGAACGACGAGGGCGAGGGCTCGCCGAGGTGCGGGCACGTCGGGCTGGTCCCCGCGGCGTCGACCCGGTACACGCGGCCTCGACGGAGCGCCCAGCAGTCGTCGAGCTGGAACCGCTCGCGCCCGCCGGCGAGCGGCGGGCCCCAGACCGCGACGGCCCAGAGCCCGTCCCGCGAGGCCGGCGTCACCAGGACCGCTCCGGACGTGCCGGGGAAGAGGCGGCCGCAGAGCTGCCCCATCACGGCGTGCGCTTCCTCCGGCGTGGCGCAGGCCTGCAGGAGCTCGCTCAGCTGCCGCAGGAGCTCGACCTCGCGGGTGCGCTCCGCGACCAGCGCGTCGACCCGCCCGGCGAGGGCGTGACGCGCCTCCCGCTCGCCGGCCATCGCGCCGCTGAGCCTCGCGGCCATGGCGTTCAGAGCGCGAGCGAGCCCGCCGATCTCGTCGGCGCCCACCACTTCCGAGCGCGCCTCCAGATCGCCGGTCGCCAGTCGCCCGGTCGTCTCGGCGAGCTCCTTCACCCGGCGGAGGACGATCCAGTCGCTGCCGATCCAGGTCGCCACCAGCGCCAGCACCATCATCAAGCCGATCCCCAGCAGATTGCGCCACAGGGTCCGGTCGGCCTCGGCGAGAGCCGCCATGCGAGGCACGCCCACGCTCAGGTACGCGCGTCGCCCGCCCGCCGGCCCGGGGAGCGGGGCGAACCCGAGCAGCCGGACGATCCCGTCGGGCCCGTTGACCTCGGCCGTTCCGTTGCCGTTCTCGCCCAGCGCCGCCGAGAGCACCGACGCCTCCGGCAGGGGCTGACCGACCCAGCGCGACGAATCCGGGTGTCGCGCCAGGATCGTGCCGCCCTCGTCGGAGAGCGCCACCACCCAGCGCGGCGGGAGGTCCCCCGCCGCGTGGCGGCCGATCCAGGCCAGGTCCAGCGCGGCGAACACCACGGACCGCGTCCCGCCGCTCGGATACGGCACGGGAAGCGCCGCGACGAGCTGCGCGCGCCCGCTCGCGGGGTCGATCTCGTGATCGCCCGTCGCGAAGGTTTGCGTCCGCACCGCCCGGTCGAACCACGGCCGGTCGGTGACGTTCATCGGGCGGGCCACCGGGACGGCGCTGCAGTGAATCTCCCCGTCCGCCCGGGCCACACCCAGGCTCACGAGGTCGGGGAACTCCCGGTGGATCGCAGCGAACCGCGTGGCGCACGCGGCCGTGTCCGTCTCCGGTAGCGCGGCGAGGGTCGCGAGGAGCCGGCGCGTGTCGATCAGGCGCTGCTCGTGGGCTCGAGCGAGCCCGCGCGCGAAGCGCAGGGCGGCTTCGCGCCCGTCCTGGACGGCCTCCCGCCGCTGGACGACGTGGACGTAGGCGGCCAGACCAAGAGTGGGCAGGGCGGCCACCAAGATCAGGGCCACCAGGCGGTCGCGGAGGCTCGCGATCCGGATCGACACCATGGCCGCCGAGCGGGCTCCCTCCTTCCTCTACCACGAGTCCCGAGTACAATCTACCCCGTGCGCCCGCCCCGGGACGCCGTCTTGATCGCCGCGCTCGCGGGGCTTCTCCTCACCGTCGGCCTGGGCGCCGTGGCCCTCACGGACCGCGACGAAGGCGCCAATGCCGAGGCCGCCCGCGAGATGCTCGAGCAGGGGTCCTGGATCACCCCGATGCTCGGCGGGGCGCCGCGCTTCGCCAAGCCGGCCTTCGTCTACTGGTTGATGGCCGGCGCGTATGCCACCCTCGGCGTCGGCGAGACCGCCGCCAGGCTGCCGTCGGCCCTGGCCGCCCTGGCGCTGGTCCTCGCGCAGCACGCCTTCGTCCGCTGGGCGCTGGGTCCGGAGGTCGCCTGGCGGGCGGCGCTCGTGCTGCTCCTGTCGATCGAGTACGTCGCGATCGGCCGCATGGCGCTCACCGACGCGACCCTGGCGCTCTGGACGACGGGCGCCGCGTACCTGTTCCTGCGAGGGTGGCTGGGGCCGCCGCCTCGCGGGCGCTGGTACGCCCTGGCCTGGGTCGCGGGCGGGCTCGCCGTGCTCACGAAGGGCCCGGTCGGCCTCCTCGTCCCGCTCGGAGGCGTTCTCGCGTACCTGGCGCTCGCGGGAGGGCTCGGCCAGGCCTGGCGGGAGGCGCGGCCCCTCCGCGGCCTGGCGCTCCTCCTCCTGGTCGCCGGACCCTGGTACGCCGCGATGTTCTGGCTCCACGGCTGGGACTACGCGGCGCGGGCGCGGGGCGAAACGCTCGGCCGGGTCCTCCGCCCCGTGACCGGCCCCGGCGGCACCGCCCTCTTCTACCTCCCGGTGCTCCTGGTGGGCTTCTTCCCGTGGAGCGCGTTCCTGCCCGAGGCCGTCGTCGGGGGGCTTCGCCACGCCCGTGCGCGGGCGCGACAGAGCCGCGCGGCGGCCGTCACCGTCTTCGCCGCCGTCTGGCTCGTCACGGGCCTCGCGCTCTTCTCGCTGGCGGAGACGCGGCTCCCTCACTACGTCCTGCCGCTCTTTCCTCCGGCCGCCTTGCTCGTCGCCGCCTCGTGGCCGTCGAGTCCCTCGCGCCTCGCGCGGATCCTCCTGGGCGGCACGGCGGTGGTCCTGGCCGTCGCCCTGGTCGGCGCGTGGGCCGCGTCGGATCACCTCGTCCGTGCGCTCGCGCCCGCGTACCCGGGAGCGCCTGGCGCCGCGCTCCCCGGCGTCGCGCTGGCGATCGCGGTCCTCGTGCTCGGGGTCGGCGCGGCCGCCCTGATCCGGGACGGGCGCCGGCTCTTCCAAGCTCTGGCCGCGCTCGGCGCGATCGTCCTCGTCGTCGGCTTCCAGAGCGCGCTGCCCGCCTTCAGCACGGAGTTCGTGGCGCCGGCCGGTGACCTGGCGGCGCGCGCGGCCGGGGTCGCACGCCCGTGCGACACGCTCGCGGCGCTCGGGCCGTATCGCCCCAGCCTCCTCTTCTACGCGCGGCGGCCCGTGACCTTCGTCAGCGGCGCGGCTCATCGGAACGAAACCCGTCTCGCCGAGCTGGCGGCACGCCCCGGCCGGCTGTTCGTCATCGCGCCGGCGGCGCTGATCGCGACTCTTCCGCCGCCCCTCGCGGCGCTCGCCGTCGTGGAGCGGCGGGGCGGCTACGTCCTGCTGGCGAGCGAGACGGTGGTCCCGGGATGCCCGGCGTGACGGACCGCGGGCGCTTGGCGCCGCTGCTCGTCGTGCTCGCCGTCGGTGCTCTGCTCTACCTGCCCGGGCTCGGGCGCGAGATCCTGCGCCACCCGCTGGAGGCGAAGTACGCGCTGGCGGCGCGCGAGATGGCGCAGGGCGGGCCGCGCCTGGTGGCCCACCTCTTCGGCGAGCTCTATCCCGACAAGCCGCCGCTCTACTTCTGGGCCACCGCCGCCGTGGCGGAGCTCCGGGGCGGCCGGTTCGACGAGCTGACCGCTCGCCTCCCCGCCGTGATGGGGGCCCTGGCCACACTCGCTCTCACGCTCGCGATGGGCGAGGCCCTCCTCGGCGCGCGGACGGGCCTCGCCGGCGCCCTGGTGCTGGCCACGAGCGGCCTCTTCTTCTGGTACGCGAGGCAGGGGCATCCTGACCAGTTCCTCACCGCTTCGGTGACGCTCGCGTGCCTGGGCCTCTGGCGGAGCTTCGGCCTTCCCGCGGGACGCGCCCGCACCGCGTGGCTCGCGATCGCGTACGGAGCGATGGGGCTCGGGGTCCTGAGCAAGGGCCTGCTCGGGCTCGTGCTCCCGCTCCTCGCGAGCGCCTGCTACCTGGCGCTGACCGGACCGCTCCGCGCGATGCCCCGGCGGCTGGGGCTCTGGCCGGGGCTCCCGGTGTTCGCCGCCGTCGTGCTCTGCTGGTACGGTCCGGCGGTGGCCCGTCACGGGGTCGCGTACCTCCGCGAGACGATCGTGCACCAGCAGATCGAGCGCTACGCGCGAGCCTTCGTGCATCACGGTCCCTGGTATCAATACTTCGGCGACTTCGCGGCCGGGTTCCTGCCGTGGAGCCTGTTCGCCCCGGGAGCGATCGCCCTCGCGATTCTGGCCTGGCGCGACGCGAGGGCCGACCTCCGCCGGGCGCGTTCGGCGCCCCCCGGCGCGGGTCCGCGCACGCCGGTGCCGTTCTTGTTCCCGCTTTGCTGGTTCGTCAGCGGCTTCGTGTTCTTCAGCCTGTCCACCGGCAAGCGGGCGGCGTATCTCGTGCCGCTCTATCCGGCCGCCGCGATCCTGGTCGGCTGGATGTGGGCGCGCGCCATGGACGCGGGCCGAGGATCGCGCTGGATCGGCGTGCCCGTCGTCGCGCTCTCGGCGGTGGCCGCGGCGCTGGCGCTCGCCGTCCTCGTGGTCCCGCGCGCGCTCATCCCCGGCCGGATGGTGGACACGCTCGTGCCGGCCGATCCGGCCTGGCAGGCCGGCGCCGCCGCGCTGCTGCTCGCCGGCGCGGCCGCGCTCCTCTTCGCCTGGCGGCGGGGCGGCCCCGGCTGGACGTTCGCCGCGATCGTGACCGTCACCGGTCTCTGCTTCCTCGGCGTCGCGCTGGTCCGCGCGCCGCAGTACGAGGCGCGCTACCCCGCCCGCGAGCTGGCGGCCCGGATCGCCGCCCACGTGCCCGCCGGCGAGCCCGTGCTCTCCCTCCTCGACGACTACAACTTTCTCGTCGCGTTCTACCTCGACCGCCCCATCGCGCCCTTGCCGGGTCCCTCCGAGCTCATGGCGGCGCGGCGGAGCTCTCCGAGGCTCGCGCTCCTCGACAACAACGACCGCCGGCTGCTGCAGGCGCCGGGGGTCACCATCCTCACGGAGGGACGGCTCGGGCCGAAGCGGATCGTCCTCGTCCGCCTGGACCCCCCGCCCGGCTGACATCCGGAGCCGGCCGCCCGCTTGTCGATGCCGACCGCCGCCTCTATCCTCGATCGCAGCCGAGATCGAATCGACGCACGCCCGGAGGAGGCTCGACCGTCATGCTCGATCGCTTGCTGGAGACGCGCCGCACGCACCGGAAGGCGCCGCTCCCCCGCCCCTCCATCCCCGTCGACGCGGGCTATCGCATCCAGGACGAGCTGCGCGAGGCGCTCGTCGCTCGGGGCGAGCGGGTGATCGGCTGGAAGGCGGGGCTGACCGGCCGGGCGGCGCAGGAAAGCCTCGGGATCCACCACCCGGTGTCGGGCTTCCTCCTGGGCGACGGCGTGTACGCGACGGGCGAGACCGTGCCCCTCGCGCGGTTCGCCGAGATGGCCGTCGAGGTCGAGATCGCCTTCGTCATGAAGCGGGACCTCGCCGGGCCCGGCGTCACGCCGGCGGCGGCGCTGCTCGCAGTGGAAGGCGCCCTTCCCGCGCTCGAGCTGGTGGAGTTCCGCTGGGACGGCAACCCCACCGAGGGCGACCTGGTCGCGGACGGCGTGGCCGGCAACGCCATCGCGCTCGGCCAGCCCCTGACGCCCGTGATCGGGCTCGATCTCGCACTGGAAGGCGTCGTCTACGAGATGAGCGGTCGCATCATGGCGACGAACACGGCGGCGGAAGTCCTCGGCAACCCGCTCAACGCCCTCGCCTGGCTCGCCAACCATCTCGCCGAGCGCAATCTCGGGCTGCGCGCCGGGGACCTCGTCATGAGCGGCTCGATCTCGACCCTGCTCCGCCCGAAGGCGGGCGACGTCGTGACCGCTCGATTCACGCGGCTCGGATCCGTCAGCGCCCGCTTCGCCTGACCGCGATTGTGCGCATCGGCGCGGTACAGTAGGCTCGTGACCGAGAGCGGCGGCGCGGGCGACAAGGCGCGGGTCCGATCGGAGCACGCGTGCCGACCCGGCCGGCCCCGCCGGGAAAGGGAGAACAGCTCATGCGCGAGGTGAAGTGGCCGTATGGATGGGGGCGGGTCGGATACAGCTGGGAGGAGCGGGAGCCCTGGCTCCACCTGCCCTTCCCGGTGTCGGAGTACGAGGGGCGCGTCGAGCGGATCCGCAAGCTGATGGCCGACCGCGGGCTCAACGGGCTGCTCGTGCACGGGACCCGCGCCGAACGAGCGCCGATCCGATATCTCTCGAACTTCGAGGACTACTACACCGGCGACACGCTGATGCTGATCCCGCTGACGGGGGCCGTCGGCCTCACGACGAACGCGGTCATGCACGGCGAACCGATGCACTCCGGCATCCAGGACACGTGGGTGCGTGACGTCCGCTGCGCGCCGCACCCCCGCACCGTCGACTACCAGACCACCACGATCTACGACCACCTCGAAGACTTCCTCACCGAGCGGGACGTCGTCACCGGCACGCTCGGCGTCTCCGGCGAGTACGCGTATCACGCCCGCGAGTTCCTCAAGCAGAAGTTCCCGGGGCTGCGCCTGGTGGACGCGACCGGCCTCGTCGGCGAGGCCATGATGCGCAAGAGCGACGCCGAAGTGCGCCTCATGAAGGAAGTCGCCCTGATGAGCGACGCGGGCATGATCGCCTTCATGAAGGCCGCGGAGCCGGGGGTCAGCGAGCACGACCTGGCGGCCGAGGCGAACTACGCGCTCTTCAAGGCCGGGGCGGAGGATACCGCGTTTCCGCTCGCGGGGTGCGCCGGCCCCCGGTCCGGCTTCAAGCACTCGATCCCCACGAACCGCACGCTCAAGGCGGGAGAGATCGCCTTCACGGACCTGGGCGCACGACTCAAGGGCTACTGCAGCGACACCGCGCGCGGCAAGGTCGTGGGCGGGGCGCCGTCCCCCGAGCAGCGGCGCTTCCTCGACGCCCAGATCGAGATCGTCCACGAGACGATCGCCATGATCCGTCCCGGGGTTCGCATCGGCGACGTCGCGGCCCGGGCGATCGAGATGGCGAAGGAGTTCGGCTACGAGGAGTGGTTCTACTTCCGCGGCCACGGGATCGGCGCCACGACGCACATCCCGCCGAGCTTCGTGCCCGGGAGCAACGTCGTCCTCGAGAAGAACATGACGTTCGCGTACGAGCCGATGTTCGTCCGCAAGGACTTCGGGACGGCCTGCGTCGAAGACCTCTATGTCGTTACCGCCACCGGGTGCGAGCGGCTCTCCGAGGCGCCCGAGCGCTGGTGGTAGCGGAAGGAGCCATGATGCCCATCATGCTGGGGGGAGGAGCGTTGAAGAGGCGGAGCGTGGCGCGTGGGTTGCTCGCGGCCGGCGCCGCCCTGGGGCTCGTCGTGGGGCTCGGGGGTGTGGCCGCCGCGCAGGAGCTGGTGATCGGCGTGATCGCCCCCCTGACCGGCAGCAAGGCGGAGCAGGGCATGCAGTTCAAGGAAGGGGCGGAGCTGGCGGTCGCCGACCTCAACAAGGCGGGCGGGCTGCTCGGCCGCCAGGTGCGGGTCGAGCTCCTCGATGACGAGGGGCAGCCGAAGAACGCCGCCGCCGCCGCCCAGAAGCTGGCGGCCAACCGGAACGCGATCGGCGTCATCGGGCCGTCCAGCACCGCCAGCTGCCGGGCGGCGCTGCCGATCCTCGAGCGGGCCCGGCTGGTCACGATCTCGCCGAGCGCGTCGACGGCGAGCCTGGTGACGGACCACAAGTACATGTACCTCATGTCGCCGGCGATCCCCTTCTACGGGCCCCTGGTGCCGCGCTTCGCGCAGGTCGAGCTCGGCGCCAAGCGCATCGCCATCGTGAAGGTGAAGGACGACTGGGGGCTCGGGGTGAGCAAGGCCACCGCCGACTACGCCCGGGCGAACGGGATGTCGGTGGTGGCCGAAGTCGAGTACGCGCAGGGGGACCGGGACTTCAAGTCGCAGGTCACCGCGGTGAAGGCCCAGAATCCCGACGTGGTGATCCTGAACACCCACTACACGGAAGGCGCCATCATCACGAAGCAAGCCCGGGAGCTGGGCGTGACGGTGCCGATCCTGGCCCAGGGCACGAACGTCTACCCCCAGTACGTGGAGATCGCGGGCGCGACCGCCGAGGGCTCGCTGGGCTGGGTGGACTTCCTGGCCACCCTCGACGACCCGGGCGTGAAGCGAGCCGTCGCCAAGTTCGAGGCGGCGTACGGCCGGCCACCCCTCAACTACCACATCAACAGCTACGACGCCGTGATGGTCCTCGCCGACGCGATACGCAAGGTCGGCAACGCCGAGGACCGCGACGCGATCGCCCGCGCCGTCAGCCAGCTGAAGGACTTCCCCGGCCTCGTCGGCAAGGTCTCCTACGACGCCGAGCGCCTGCCGGTCCGGGAGCTCTTCTGGACGTCCGTGAAGGGCGGGAAGTGGGTCCGGTACCAGCCCACGAAGTTCAAGATGTAGCTCGCGCGATCCGGGGGTGATCTCGGGCTCGCCGCCCGGGGTCGCCCCCGCCGCGCCGATTCCGCGCTCACCGCCATGCTCCTTCAACAGGTCATCAACGGCCTCGTCTTGGGCAGCGTCTACGCGCTCACCGCCGTCGGCTTCTCCCTGGTCTTCAGCGTGCTCGAGATCATCAACTTCAGCCACGGGTCGATGCTGATGCTGGGCGCCTACTTCGGCCTGGTCCTCATCGGCTCGATGGGGTGGGGATTCCTGCCGGCCATGGCGGCGAGCGCCGTCCTGGTCGCCGTCGCCGGCGCGATCGTCGAGCGGGCGACGGTGGCCCCGCTCCGCCGTCGGGACTCCCCGCGGGTCCTCGCCCTCATCAGCACGATCGGCGCGTCGATCACGCTGGAGGCGGCCGCTCAGCTCGTCTGGGGCGCCCAGGTCCGCGGGTATCCCTCTCCCCTCCCGGCCGGCGGTTTCGCGCTGGGAGCCGCCCGCGTGACGTACCTCGAGTGCTCGATCATCCTCATCACGGCGATCCTGATGACCGGGTTGGGGGTCTTCGTCCGCCGGTCGCGCACCGGGCGGGCGATCCGCGCCATCGCGCAGAACCTCCCCGCCGCGCGCCTGATGGGGATCGACGTGGAGCGCACGATCGTCGCGGTCTTCGCGATGGGCTCGGCGATCGGCGCCGTGGCGGGCATGCTGACCGGGGCATACTTCAGCTTCGCCCAACCCTCGATGGGCTTCATCCCCGGCATCAAGGGCTTCGTGGCGGCCGTGCTCGGCGGCATGGGCAGCGTGGTCGGGGCGGGGCTGGGCGGCCTGCTCCTGGGGGTCGTCGAGAGCCTGGGCGGTGGGCTCCTGTCGTTCGAGTACAAGGACGCGATCGTCTTCGGCGTCCTCATCCTGATCCTGATCGTGCGACCGTCCGGCATCCTCGGCTACGACAGCGGCGAGAAGGTGTAGGTGGCCTCGGCCGACGCCTCCGGCGTGAGGGCGCGGGTCCTCGTCGGCGCCGCCGTCCTGGGCGCTCTGGTGGCGCCCTGGCTGGCCGCCGACCAGTACGTCCTCCACGTCCTGATCGTGTGGGGGATCTACGCCGTCCTGACCCTCGGGCTGAACGTCATCAACGGCTTCGCCGGGCAGCTCTCCATCGGCCAGGGCGCCTTCTACGGGCTCGGCGCGTACAGCGCGGCGATCCTGACGGTCACCGCCGGATGGTCCTTCTGGCTGGCCACGCCGACGGCGACCGCGCTGGCCGCCGCGATCGGCATGCTGGTCTCCCTCCCCGTCCTGCGGGTCCGCGGCATCTACCTCGGCATGGCGACATTCGGGTTCGCCGAGATCGTCCACGTCGTCCTGCGCAGCTGGGAGAGCCTCACGAAAGGCGTGCTGGGGATCGCCGGCATCCTGCCGCCCGTCGCCTTCGGCGTCGACTTCGGCACCCAGGATCGCTACTACTACCTGGTCCTGGCCGCGGTGCTCGTCGGTGTGCTGCTCTCGCACCGCATCTACCAGTCGCCCGTCGGCCATGCGCTGCTCGCGATCCGCGAGGACGAGCTGGCGGCCAGCCTCCTCGGCATCGACACGACCGTCCACAAGGTGGCCGCGTTCGGGGTCGCCGCCGGTCTGGCCGGGCTCGCCGGCAGCCTGTTCGCCCACTACCTCACCTACATCAGCCCCGAGAACTTCGCGAGCGTCGAGTCGATCCTCATCGTGACCATGCTCATCGTGGGCGGCCGGGGAAACACCCTGGGCGCGGTGGTCGGGGCGGGCCTGCTCGTCGCGCTGCCCGAGGCGCTCCGGGTCGTGAACGTCTACCGGCTCCTCATCTACGGGCTCCTGCTGGTCGGGGCTGCCGTGTTCCGGCCCGACGGCTTGGTCGGCCGCGTCGGGCTCAAGCGGCGGCGCGCAGCGCCGGTCGCGGCGCCGCTGCCTGGACCGCCGCCCGCCCGCGGGGAGGCCGCCCTCCTCCGCGTCGAGGGCCTCCAGGTCCGGTTCGGCGGGCTGGTCGCCGTGGACGGCGTGTCCTTCGCCGTGAAGCCCGGCGAGGTATACGGCGTCATCGGGCCCAACGGGGCCGGCAAGACGACGCTCTTCAACGCGATCAGCGGCATCGCGCCGGTCACCCGGGGCAGCCTCCGGCTCGCCGGGGAGGACCTGACGGCGCTCGCCCCTCATCGCCGGGCGCGAGCGGGCATCGCGCGAACCTTCCAGAACATCCGGGCCTTCGCGGGGATGCGCGTCTGGGAGGCGGTGGAGGTCGGATTCCACGCGCGACTCCGCCGCAGCGGGCTCGCGCACCTCTTCGCGACGCCGAGCGCCCGCCGCGAAGCCGGCGCCGTCCGGAGCGCGGCCGACGGGCTGCTCGAGCTCGTCGGCCTGGCCGACGCCAGCGACCAGCTGGCCCGGAACCTCCCCTACGGGCACCAGCGGCGGCTCGAGATCGCCCGCGCGCTGGCGACGGGTCCGCGGCTCCTCTTGCTGGACGAGCCCGCGGCGGGCATGAACGAGAGCGAGTGCGAGGAGCTCGTCGCCCTGATCGGCCGCATGCGGGATCAGGGCGTCACGATCCTCCTCGTGGAACATCACATGCAGGTCGTGATGGCCGTCTGCGACCGCATCCTGGTGCTGAATTTCGGCCGGTCGATCGCCGAGGGGCCGCCGGCCGCAATCCGCGAAGATCCCGCGGTGAACGCCGCCTACCTCGGAGCGGAGGTCTCGACCGCGGCCGGGCGGACCGGCCATGCTTGAGCTGCGTGATCTCAGCGTCCACTACGGCCGTATCCACGCGCTTCGGTCGGTCTCGCTCGAGGTCCGAGCCGGTGAGATCGTGGCGGTCCTCGGCTCGAACGGCGCGGGGAAGAGCACGACGCTGCGCGCGGTCTCGGGGCTGCTCCGGCCCTCCGGCGGCCAGATCCTCCTGGAGGGCCGGCCCCTCGCCGGGCTCCCCGCCCACCGCGTGGTGGCCCAGGGCGTGATCCACTGCCCGGAGGGCCGTCAGGTCTTCCCCCGCATGAGCGTCCGGGAGAACCTGCTCCTGGGCGCCCATCGCTGCCCGGACCGGAAGGAGATCGCCGAGCGGCTGGAGCGGGTGCATGCCCTGTTTCCGATCCTCCGCGACCGGGCGGCGCAGCTGGCCGGCACGCTCTCGGGCGGCGAGCAGCAGATGCTGGCCATCGGGCGGGCGCTCATGGGCGGGCCGCGGCTCCTGCTCCTCGACGAGCCGTCGCTCGGTCTCGCGCCGCGGATCATCGAGACGATCTTCGGCGCCGTGGCGGCCATCAACGCCGCCGGCACGACCATCCTCATGGTGGAGCAGAACGCGACGAAGGCCCTCGCGATCGCCCATCGCGCCTACGTGCTCCAGGTCGGCCGGGTGGTCGCCGAGGGAACCGGGCGCGAGCTCTTGACCGACGGCCGGATCCAGCGGGCGTACCTGGGGCACTGACCGGGCCCGGCCGGGGCCGGCGCGTCGCCGCGCGCCGGGTGGCTCTCGATCACCGCGCTCAGCGAGGACGGGCCGGGGCGCACGATCGAGCGTGTCGGCGAGGTCCCCGACCCCGTGCGGGAGAGACGCCGGGGCGCCCCGGCGCGCGCCGGGACGCCCCGAGCGAGCTCCTAGTAGCGGTAATGTTCGGGCTTGTACGGCCCTTCCTTGGGGAGGTCCACGTACCTGGCCTGCTCGTCGGTGAGCTCGGTGAGCATCGCGCCCAGCTTGCTCAGCTGCAGCCGCGCGACTTTCTCGTCGAGCCGCTTGGGCAGGATGTGGACGCCCACCGGGTAGTGCTGGGTGTTCGTGAACAGCTCGATCTGGGCCAACACCTGGTTGGCGAACGACGAGCTCATGACGTAACTCGGGTGCCCCGTCCCGCAGGCCAGGTTCACCAGTCGTCCCTCGGCCAGCAGGATGATGCGCTTGCCGTCGGGCAGGATGACGTGGTCGACCTGCGGCTTGATGTTCTCCCACTTGTACTGGCGCAGCGACGCCACGTCGATCTCGTTGTCGAAGTGGCCGATGTTGCACACGATGGCGTTGTTCTTCATCCGACACATGTGCTCGTGGGTGATGACGCGGCAGTTGCCGGTGGCGGTCACGAAGATGTCGGCGTGCTCCGCCGCATAGTCCATGGTCACCACGCGGTAGCCTTCCATCGCCGCCTGCAGCGCGCAGATGGGATCGATCTCGGTCACCCACACCTGGGCCTGCAGCCCGCGCAGCGCCTGCGCCGAGCCCTTGCCGACCTCGCCGTAGCCGGCGATGACCGCGATCTTGCCGGCCACCATCACGTCGGTGGCGCGCGTGATGCCGTCCACCAGGGACTCGCGGCAGCCGTACACGTTGTCGAACTTCGACTTCGTCACCGAGTCGTTGACGTTGATCGCCGGGAACAGCAGCCGCTTGTCCCTGGCCATCTGGTCGAGCCGGTGGACGCCGGTGGTGGTCTCCTCGGTGACTCCGCGGATCTCCGCGGCGATCCTCGAGTACCAGCCGGGCGCCGCCGCCTGCCGCTTCCGGATCGCCGCGAAGAGGACCGTCTCCTCCTCGCTGGTCGGGTCCGCCAGCACGGACGGATCCTTCTCGGCCCGCATGCCGAGGTGCACGAGCAGGGTGGCGTCGCCGCCGTCGTCGAGCATCATGTTGGGGCCGCGGTCGCCGAACTCGAAGATCCGGTGGGTGAAGTCCCAGTACTCGATGAGCGACTCACCCTTGCGCGCGAAGACGGGCGTGCCGCCGGCGGCGATGGCCGCCGCCGCGTGGTCCTGCGTCGAGAAGATGTTGCAGGAGGCCCACCGCACCTCCGCGCCCAGCGCCTTGAGCGTCTCGATCAGCACGGCGGTCTGGATCGTCATGTGCAACGAGCCCGCGATGCGGGCGCCCTTCAGCGGTTGCCGGGCGGCGTACTCCTCGCGAATCGCCATCAGCGCGGGCATCTCGCCCTCGGCGATCGCGATCTCCTTGCGGCCCCACTCGGCCAGGAGCAGGTCGGCGACGTGGTAGTCGGCGGGGGACTGGCGGACTGGTGCGGCGCTCATCGCGCCCTCCTTTCTGTACTAGAAAAGGGTTCGCGAGCGCCGTTCTCCATCCCGAGCCTGGCGGGCGCCGCCTGACGCCCGTTGCAACGCTCCTCGGGGACGGAAGCAGTCTACCAAAACTCGCCCGGGCGAGCCAGAACTACCCGCCGGCGATCGCGAGCACGACCCCACGACCCGGACGGCGCCGGGCGCGGCCTTCCGTCCGGGTGCTCCCCGCAGAGCTCTGGCGCCGACGGAAGACCTGCGCCATAGGGAGGTGGCCAGCAGGATGACGATCCCGAGCGCCGCGCGGTTCCCCGTCGCCCGAACGTCGCCGGCGGGGCAACCGCCGCGACGTCGGGAGGCCGCCCACCGCCGAGCCGCTCGACGAGATGTCGAGCGCGAGCGCCCGCCGTCGCCGGAACCAGTTGACGACGAGGCGTGGAAGAGGAGCGGGCGCCGATCAGGGCCTCCAGGCCGAAGCCCGCGCCGACGATCCGCCAGCCGCGGAGGAGTCTCAGCGGAGGCCGCCCGCCAGCCGCTGACTCTCGGGCCGAAGCCGAAGCCAGATCGCGGAGACGAGGCCCACCGCCGCGCCGGCCCCCAGGAGCGCGTAGGCCCATCCCCACTCGGTGTAGGGCGGCCCGGGGTTCGTGACGTCCAGCACCTTGCCGAAGGCCCACTGGGCGACCGCGCCCGCGCCGAACCCGAGCAGCGACCGGACGGCCAGCGCCGAGCCCAGCACCTGGGGCGCCACCGCCTCCGTCAGCGCCACCGACAGCACCGGCGAGTCGCCGACGGCGCTGAATCCGTAGAGCAACCCGATCATCAAGAGGATCCAGAACGGCGCCGCGACCAGCCACCCGAAGGCGAGAGAGCACGCCGTGCTCACCGCGAGCATCGCGATGATGATCGTGGTGCGCCCGAATCGGTCCGAGAGGTGCCCGGCGCCGGAGGATGCGAGAAAGCCCGTGAGATGGAAGAGCGCGGTCAGCCGGGCGCCGCCGCCGGTGGCGCGCGTCAGGTCGTGGCCCTGGAGCGTGAGGGCGGCCGAGAGGAACGCCGGCGTCCAGGCCCACATGCCGAGGAGCTCCCACGAGTGGAACGTGTACGCCACCGTCAGCAGGAGCGCGGCGGGGTTTCGGAGGAACTCGGCGCCGAATCCCTGGCCGGCGCGGCGCGGGTGGATCCGTGTCGGCGTGCCCCACACGGTCCAGAGCGCGACGGCCGCTCCGACCACCGGGCCGAGGGAGGCCGCCACCAGCGCCGCGCGCCACCCGAACCGCGCGAGCACCGCCCCGGTCAGGAAGAGGGAGGCGGCGTACCCGACGGACGTCGCGGCGAGGAAGAAGCCGGTCGCGCGGCCCCGGGTGGCGGCCGGCACCCGTTCCGCGATCAGGATGAGCCCCGGCGTGTAGTTGCCGCCCATCGACAGCGCGGTGATGCCGTAGAGCAGCGCCGCCGAGACCGGCCCGTCGGCGAAGAGCGCGAACGCCATCGATGCCGGCGCCCCCGCCAGGCTCGACCACAGGAAGGCGGGACGCGCCCCCACGCGATCCGACAGGAGATTGAAGCCCACGAGGGAAAGGGCGTACCCGATCTGAAAGGCCGAGCCCACCGCGCCGGCGGCGGCCGCCGACATCTCCCACTCGCGCTGGAGCACGGGCAGGACCGCCGCGTAGCTCGTGAAGACCAGCGCGAACAGGAAGCGCGACAGGCAGAGACCCGTCAGCCAGGCCGCATCACTCCCTGCCCCGGCTCCGGCGGTCATGCCCGCTGACTCGACGCGAGTCCTACCGCCGATTCGCCCCGGTCGCGCCTCGGCTCCGTCCCCCGTTCACCCGCGACCGCGATTCCACGAGTCGCGGTCGGGGCGCGAACGAGACCCGCCTGCATCCCGCTCGCCGCGTCTCGCGCCAGCGGCGCTCGATGCGCGTCGGGCTCGCGGCGTCGGCGCGCCGGGGTCCTCACCGGCGTCACCCGCGGCGAATCGGCGGGCGACCGGAGCCGGCAGTCGCCCGGGCGCCCCTCCTCGACGGAGGCGGCACTACCGCGAGGGCGCGCGAGGCTGGAGCGGGATGATCCCGCCATCCACGAAGATCGTGGTCCCCGTCGTGGCCCGAGCCTCGGCCGCGAGGAACAGCGCCGCCTCGCCGCAATCCTCGGGCGTGGGGAGGTCGGGCGTCAGGACCTCGAGGCGCCCCGCCTCGAACACGCTCGGCGGCCACCCCACGAACTCCGTCTCGACGAGGCCCGGCGCCAGGCTGTTCACCCGGATCGCCGGCCCGAGGGCGCGCGCCAGCGACCGGGTCATCGAGCCGAGCGCGGCCTTCGAGGCGGCGTAGGCCAGCGACGAGCCCTTCCCGCTGAACGCGGCGACCGAGGTGATGTTGATGATGACCCCCCGGCCCTGCCCGCGCATCACGGGCGTCGCGTGCTTGATGCAGTACCAGGCCCCCATCACGTTCGTGTCGAGCACCTTGCGCCAGATCTCCTCGGTCAGCGCCTCGAGGTCGCCGTGTGCCACCGGCGTCGTCCAGCCGGCGTTGTTCACGAGCACGTCGAGCCGGCCCCACTCGCGCACGACCTCGTCGACCAGGCGCTTGCACTCCGCTTCCCGGCGCACGTCGGCCTGGAGCGCGATCGCCTGCCCGCCGCTCTCGTGGATCCGCCGGACGGTGCCCTCGGCCTTGTCCTTGGACTTCTGGTAGTTCACCGCAACCAGCGCGCCCTCCCGGGCGAACGCGGTCGAGATGCCCTGTCCGATACCGGTGCCGCCGCCGGTCACGAGCGCCACCTGCCCCTTCAGTCGCACGGGCGGATCCTCCTCGGATGCATCAACGTTCGGGCCCCACGATGAGCGGCGCGCCCGTGCCCGGACGAGGCGCGACGACGAGTCCCACGGCGCTCTGCTCGCACGGGATGCCCCGCTCCTCGAGCCGTCGCGCCAGCCCTGGCAGGTCTCCCGCCGTCAGGCGGAGCACGGTGAGGGCCGGCTTCGTGACGCCGTGGCCGAGCGGAGTGAGCTGCAGGACGATACCGGCCAGCGTCAGCTGGGCGAACGCCCCGTCGTTCGCCGAGAAGCCCTCACTCATCCCGAACAGGTCCCGGAAACGCCGGGCGGCCGCGTCCACGCTCTCGACCTTGGCATGGACGGCCGCGAGCGCGAGGGGTGTCCGGGGGATCGGGGCGGCTTCCGCCGGCGTCGCCAGCTCCACCAGGAGCTTGGCGCACGCGCGCGGCTGGACGAAGGCCACCTTCCCGGCCAGCCCCTGGCGCGGCTTTGCGTCCACCATGTCCACGCCGGTTCCGACGAAGCGACGCACCTCGCGCACGACGTCGTCCGACTCGAAGCAGACGTGGTGAAGCCCCTCGCCGCGGCTCTCGAGGAACCGGCTGACCCCCGTCTCGGAGCCGACCGGCGCGATCAGCTCCACCTCCGCCGAGCCGCAGGCCAGGAGCGCCGCCCGCACTCCCTGGTCGGGCAGGTTGGCCGAGCGCAGGACCGGCAGCTCGAGCGTGTCCCGCCAGAAGCCGAGCGAGGCCTCCAGGTCCCGCACCACCGCCGCGACGTGGTGAATCCGCGTGATCATGCGCTCACCCTACCCCACGCCCCATCGCTTGCAAAGAGCCGGCGGCCCACGGACACGCTAACCGCCCCGCACGCGAACAAGCGACACGGTCGCGACCGGGCGCGAGAAGCCCTTCAGGACGAGATCGCCCACCGGCTCGGCCTCGACCAGGTCCTCGACGGCGGCGACCACGCGCTTGGCGGCGAGCACCTGGCCCGGGCGCGCCTCGCCGCAGAGGCGGAACGCCAAGTTGGTGACGGTGCCGATCGCCCCGTAATCCCACCGCCCTTCGAAGCCGATCGCGCCGATCGTGGCGAACCCCTTGGCCAGCCCGAGGCCGATGTCGAGCTCGTAGCCGCGCTTCCGCCAGCCCGCGGAGAGGTCGACGACTCGATCGCGCATCGCCAGCGCCATCCGGACCGCGCGCTCCTCGGGGTTCGGCACGACCACCGGGTCGTTGAAGAAGACCATCATGCCGTCGCCCGCGAAGCGCTCGAGGGTGCCCTCGTGCGCCAGGATCAGGGTGCCCATCTCGTGGTGGTACTCACGGAGGACCCCCATCACCTCCTCCGGGTCCGCGGTCTCGGCGAAGGCCGTGTAGCCCCGGAGGTCGAGGAAGACGACGGTCACGTCGCGCCGATGCGTCCGCAGGGGATCGTCCGCGCCGCCGGACACGATCGCCTCGGCGAGCTGGGGGGAGAAGAAGCGCTTGAGCCGCGAGAGGCGCTCGAGCTGGCCGACCTGGTCGGTGACGCGCTGCTCGAGCGTGTGGTTCAGCTCGGCGAGCTGCGCCGCCTGGAGCTCGACGGTGTCGTAGAGCTGCTTGATGCGGAGAAGCGACCGGACGCGCGCCAGGAGCTCCGGGATGTTGATGGGCTTGGTGAGGAAGTCGTCCGCCCCCACCTCCAGCCCCTTGATCCGCTCGCCCGTCGGATCCAGCGCGGTGACCATCACCACCGGCAGGACGCCCTTTCCGCCCCCGGCTCGAATCCGCTGGCAGACCTCGTAGCCGCTCATGCCGGGCATGACGACGTCGAGGAGGACGAGGTCCGGCCGCTCGAGCTCGAGCCGGGCGAGGGCCTCCTCGCCCGACGCGGCCGTCGCGACCGCGTACCCCTTCACCGTCAGGAGATCCTGGAGGAGCTTGACGTTGGCCGGGGTGTCGTCGACGACGAGGATCTTCGCCGGCGCCGTCATGCCGCACCGCCGCGGGGGCCCGCCTGGAGGATCTCCGCCACCAGCTGGAGGAACCCCTTCACGTCGATGGGCTTCGACTGGTATGCATCGAAGCCGGCCGCCAGGATCTGCTGGCGATCCTGCATCATCGCCGACGCGGTGACGGCGATCACCGGAATGTGGCGGGTCGCGGGATCGGCGCGGAGGTGGCCGAGGGCGTCGATCCCGCTCATCCCCGGCAGCTGGATGTCCATGAGGACGAGCGCGGGGAGCGCCTCCCGGGCCAGCGCGAGACCGATCTCGCCCGTCTCGGCGTCGAGGGTGCGATAGCCCCTGAACTGGAGGACGTCTCGCACGAGCTTCCGGTTCTTGTCGTTGTCCTCGACGATCAGGATCAGCTCGCCGGCCATGGTCTCACCGGGATCGTGAAGGTGAACGTCGAGCCCTCGCCCGGTCGGCTCTTGACCCCGAGCCGCCCTCCGTGGAGGTCCACGAAGCGCCGGGCGAGAGCCAGGCCGAGGCCCGTGCCCTCGCGCTTCCTCGCGTAGTCCGTGCCGACCTGCCGGAACTCCTGGAAGATCGCCTCCTGATCCTCGGGCGCGATCCCGATGCCGGTGTCGGACACCGAGATCTCCACGGCGCCGCCGGCGGGCGCCGCCCGCACCGCGACGCGGCCGCCCTCGGGCGTGAACTTGACCGCGTTCGACAGGAGGTTCAAGAGCACTTGCCGGATCTTCCGCTCGTCGCCCACGAACAGCCCGAGCCGCTCGTCCACCGACACCTCGAGGCCCAGGCCGTGGCGGTCCGCCCGCTCGCGCACGAGGATCACGGCGCTGCCGATCGCGGCCGGCAGGTCGAAGCGGGAGAGCTCCAGCTCCATGCGGCCCGCCTCGACTTTCGAGAGGTCGAGGATGTCGTTGATCAGGGCGAGCAGGTGACGCCCGGAGGACAGGATGTCCTCGACGTACTCGGCCTGCTTGTCGTTGAGCTCGCCGAACATGCGCTCGCCGAGGACCTCCGAGAACCCGATGATGGCGTTCAGCGGCGTCCGCAGCTCGTGTGACATGTTCGCGAGGAACTCGGACTTGTGCCGGCTGGCCGCCTCGAGCTCCCGGCTCTTGTCCTCGAGCTCGCTGAAGAGGCGCGCGTTCTGGATCGCGATGGCCGACTGGGCCGCCAGCGTCTTCAGGAGCTCCACGACCTCGGGCGCGAACCGGCCGGGGGTCTTCCGCAGCACGACCAGGCCGCCCAGGATCCGCCCCTCGCGGACGAGCGGGACGGCGAGCACCGCCCGGAAGTCGGCGCGGCGGACGATTCCCGCCAGCCGTCCCTCGTAGGCGCCGGCCTCGAGGACGTCGGGCACCTCGACCGGCTGGCGGTTCTGGGCGGCGCGGCCGAGCACGCCTTCGCCCAGCCGGATGGGCTCCGTCCGCGTCGCCTCGACGACCTCCTCCCCGAGCCGCTGCGTCGCGCGGAGGATGAAGGCCTTCCCGACCTCGTCGTACTCGTAGATTGCGCCGCCGTCGGCGCCGGCCAGGAGATCGGCGCGCGAGACGATCGTCGTCAGCACCGTCTCCAGATCGAGCGTCGAGCTGACCGCCTGGCCGACCGCCCCGAGGGCCTGAAGCTGCTCGACCGAGCGCGCGAGGTCTCGGGTGCGCGCCTGCAGCTCCTGGAACAGCCGGGCGTTCTGGATGGCGATCACCGCCTGGGTGGCGAAGGTCGACACCAGGTCGATCTGCTTGTCGGTGAACGGGCGCATCTCGCGCCGGTACATCATGATCGAACCGACCATCCGGTCCTCCCGCACGAGCGGCACGCCGAGGACCGTGCGGACCTCCTCGGTCCGCACGATGTTCGCCAAGAGCGGCTCCTGCATGATCGTCGTCGTCGTCACGTCGGGGATGTGCACGGGATGCCAGGGGCCATCCGGACGGAACATCGGGCGCCCGATGCGGAAGCGGCGCGACCGCAGAAGCGCGCCGAACTCCGGGCGCACCCCGCGAGCCGCCACGGCCACGAACTCCTCCCCGTCGAGCCGGAGCACGGCGCCGATCTGCGCATCGGAGAGCGCGCAGGCCTTGTCGAGGATCGTGTCGAAGACCGGCGCCAGATCGGTCGGTGAGCTCGAGATGACGCGCAGGATCTCCGCGGTGGCGGTCTGCTGCTCGAGCGCCTCGGAAAGGTCGCGATTGCGCCGATCCAGCTCCTGGAAGAGGCGCACGTTCTCGATGGCGATCACGGCCTGGGCGGCGAAGGTCTCGAGCAGCTTGATCTGCTTGTCGGTGAACGGCCGGACCTCGCTCCGGCGCACCATCAGGGCACCGAGCGGGACACCCTCCCGGAGGAGTGGCGTGACGAGCGCGGTCCGGTGGCCGTACTGGCGAGCGTACGCAGCGCCGACCGGGAACTCGTCAGCTTCCGCCGCAAGGTCGCGAACGTGGATCGTTCGTCGATCCAAGACCGCTCGGCCGGACGCCCACTCCCGAGTGATCCTCTGCGCACTCGAGCCAACGGCGAAGGGCGTCGCGATCAAGCCTGAGGTGGTCACCGCGGGCATGAGATCACCCTGAGGCGCGTAGATCGGGCCGTGGTGGGCGACCGTCCGCATGGACTCGCCCTCCACCCGCAGGATGACCGCGTCCACGGCCTCGCAAAGCCGGGCGGCTCGCTCCGCCACGGTGTCGAGCACGGGCTGGATGTCGGTGGGCGAGCTCGAGATGACCCGGAGAACCTCGGCGGTGGCCGTCTGGTGCTCCAGGGCCTCGGTGAGCTCGCGGGTCCGGTCCTCCACCTTCTGCTCGAGCGTGGCATACGACTCGTTGAGCTGGCCTGCCATCCGGTTGAACTGATCGGCGAGCCCTTCCAGCTCATCCCCGGTCTTGACGTCGATCCGCTGGTCGAGCGCGCCCGCCCCGATGCGCGCGGCGCCCGCCTCGAGCGCGTGGATCGGAGTGGTCATGCGCCGGGCCAGGAGCAGGCTGGCCAGCACCGAGAACGCGACCCCGGCGAGCAGCAGCGCGACGGTCCGGTACGCGGACGCATAGAGCGGCGCCAGGGCCTCGCCGAGCGGCTGCTCGGCGAAGACCCACCAGCCCAGGGTCGCGATCGGCGCGGACGCCGTCAGGACCTGGCGGCCCGCCGAGTCCTGGGCGACGGTGACCTCCCGCGCCGGTCCCGGCCCCGCCGGCCTCGCCAGGACCGCCTCGACCTGGGCGAGGCGGGCGAGATTCGTGTTCTGGAGGACGAGGCTGATGTCCGGATGGGCGACCAGCTGGCCTCGGCCGTCGACCACGTAGGCACGCCCCGTGGATCCGATCCGGATCTGGGAAACGACGTCCCAGATGAACTTGAGGTTGACCTCGGCGGTCGTGACGCCGCCGTCGGCGGCGACCGACAGCGTCAGGTACGGCTCGGACTCCTTGCGGAGGTAGACGGGGCCGAAGTAGGGCCGGCCCGGACGGGCCTGCGTGAACCGCGGGTCGGCGGAGAAGTCGGCCTGGCTCCCGACCACGTCCATGGCGAGGCGCGACACCCGGAGCTGCTCCCGGCCCGCGCTGTTCAGCTGGCTCACCTCGGTGATCGCCGGCGCCTGGCGCTGGAGGCGGATGAACTCGAAGCGGCGCTGCTCGACCGTCTGCCGGGCTCCCACCTGCCCCTGGCTCGCCCATCCGACCTGCCGCTCGATGTCCCGGACGAACGCCTCGATCTTCGCGGCGGCGCCGGCCGCTTGCTCCCGCTGAAGCGCGACGAGGGCGGCCAGGTTCTCCCGGTACGAGAAGTAGAGCTCGACGAGTCCGCTCGTGAGCAGGGCGGCGCTCACCAGGCTGGCGAAGAGCACGACGTACTTCCGGAACAGGCGGCCTCGCGGCCGCACGTCGGCCCGCATGGATCCTCCCGGCGTCTCCGGTCGGAGGCCTGCCAGAGACGGACCATTCTAGCGCGGCGGGTCGGGGAACCGCGTGCGCCACCCCGAGCGGCTGCCCGTGCGGGGGCCGCGCGCCGGCCCGGGCGTCATCCGGTGCTAGCATGGGCCGCGGCCCAGGCGGTGGCGTCCCACGATCGGCGGAGAGAGGGGATCAGGCTCGTGTCCGACGGCGGCTCGACGGGATGACCTCCGACGCTCGGCCCGCGGCCCGTCGCGCTGCCGGCCTCCGCGGATGCCGGGTCCTCGGAGGCCTGGCGCTCGCGCTCCTGGCCGTGGTGGAACTCACCCCCGCGGCCGGCTGGCTCGCCCGGCGCTACGCCGAGCCGGCGAGGCTGGAGCCGGCCGAGGCCATCGTCGCACTCGGCGGTGGATTCGGTCCGGACGGCTGGCTCGACGCCGCGTCCTGGCGCCGCCTGGTCCACGGGATCCTGCTCTACCGGCAAGGACTCGCGCCGCTTCTCGTGCTCGCGGGCAGCACCCCGCCGACCGGCCCCTCGGAGGCCGAGGTCCGAGCCCGGACCGCGCGCGAGCTCGGCGTCCCGTCCGGGGCGATCCTCCCCGTGACCGGCGCCAACACGACGCGGGAGGAAGCGCTCAGGGTGGGCGCGGAGCTCCGGTCCCGCGGCGTGCGGTCCATCCTGCTGGTGACGGGGCCGCTGCACCTGGTCCGGGCCCGCGCCGTGTTCGAGCGTCAAGGGCTCGTCGTCCGGCCGGCGCCCGTGGGCGACCTCTCCCTGCACCCGCAGAAGCCCGGGGAGCGCCTCGCGCTCGCGCAGTCCGTCGCCCAGGAGCTGCTGGGAACGCTCTACTACCGGCTCGCCGGGTACCTGTGAGCGGCGAGCGATCCCCGGCGGAGCGCGCGTGCAGGACCTAGGCTTGGTCGCGGTGCTGGGGCTGACGTCCGCCGCGGGCTACCTCTGGGCGACCCGCCGGCTCGGGCTCGAGCGGGCCGGACTCCGCTGGGCGACCGCCGCGGCGCTCGAGGGGATCGGCCTCGGCGTGCTCTTCTTCCTGGCGAATCTGGCGCTGATCCTGATCCCGCTCCTGGCCAGCCGCGCGCTCGGCGCCAGGTTCGTGTCCATCTACGCCGTCGACTACTTCACGATCGCGACCGTCTCGCTGCTCCAAGGCGTCGTGCTCCGCTG
>JBIOVM010000180.1:0-63774 GCA_044867785.1 Candidatus Rokuibacteriota bacterium
CCGCACTGCTTGACCCAGAGATCCTCGACCCCCAGCATCTTGCCGTAGCGGTCTGCCCACAGGAGGTTGGTCCCTCCCTCGTACGTCGAGACGATGCTCTCGCTGTCGATGAACGGGACCACCCACTCCTTCTTGCCCCACACGCCCGACCCGTAGGGGAAGAGGTTCCGCCGGTAGCGGTCGTCGAAGAGCTGCATCCAGGCCGCGGCCGACCGGCGCCGGAGCGGCTCGAGGTCGTGGACGACGTCGAGGAGGTCGTTGCACGTCGGACAGCGGTAGATGATCTCGAGAAGGCTGTACCGGCCGGGGCAGCCGTTGACGCACTCGAACCAGGCGCTGTACTCGCTCATGACACACCCTCAGGGGACGTGTTGGACGCCCTATCGTCCCACGGCCGGGGCCGGCTGGCCAACTGGGAGCGAGTCGGAGGGTCCCCCGGCGCCCTCCGCGCCTCCGGGTGCCGATCCCCCCGAGGACGCCAGGCGTTGTCGCCGGCCGGGGGCCCGCGATACACTCCTGACGCCGAATAGCCTCTTCCCGGGCGGGGTCTAAGGGGACGTGACGAGAATGGTGAGCCCTCTCTGCTGGCTGGTCCGACGACGCCTGGGAGCCTACCAGGACGGCGAGCTCCCGCCCGGGAGCCGCAGCCGAGTCGAAAGCCACGTCAGCCGCTGCGAGACGTGCGGGCGCGAGCTTGCGGCCCTGGGGCGTCTCCGGACTGCCTTGGCGCTCGACGCGGCCGATCCGTCAGAGGGCGCCTGGGCGGCCTTCTGGCCTCAGGTCCGCGCGCGGATCGCCACGCCCGACCCCGCGCCGGTCTCCGCCCGGCGCCGGATCTGGGACGCGATTCCCGCGCGAGGCCGCCTCGCCCTGGCCCCGGCCCTGGCGGCCGGCGCCCTGGCGGTCATGGCCGTGATGGCGCCGTGGCAACGGGCCCCGGAGCACTCTCCGGCCCCGCCCGCCTCGGGAGCCGCCGGGGTCGCCGTGACCCAGCCGGCCACCCTCGACCAGGTCGTCATCCAGTCGGTCGAGACCGAGGATCCGGACCTGCCGGTCATGGTCTATGCGAGCCCGGAGTCGGACGTTACCGTCCTCTGGGTGTTCGGGCTGGAGCGAACGGGAGTCTAGCGAAGCGCGGGGGCGCTCGACGTCACCGCTTCCGGATCCGCGCGAGCTCGTCTCGAGCCTTCGCCGCCTCTTCCCTCCCCGGGAATTGATCCAGCAGGAACTGGAGGCGCGCCTCCGCGAGCTGCGTTTGGCCCAGCGCCGCCAGCGCCAGGGCTTCCTTGTAGAGCGCGGCGGGAACGCGGTCGCCCCGCGGATAGGCGATCACGACCTTGCGAAACTCCTGCACCGCCCGCTCGAGCTCCTGGACCGCGCGATCCGATTCGCCGCGCGCCTCGTGGGCGCGCGCCAGGCTGAAGTGGGACTCGCCGATCCAGTACTGCGCGTTCTCCGCCAAGGCCGTGCTCGGATAGAGCCGGAGGTACTCCCGGAACGCGGCGATCGCGAGGTTGTAGTGGCCCCGGGTGAAGTCGATGTACGCGGTCTGGTAGAGATCGCTCGCCTGGCTGCCCGGCGGCGCGGGTCCCTGGGCCACCGACTCCGGGCGGTGGCCGGACGGGCCTCCCGAGGCCGCAGGCGGTCCCACGGCCTCGAACTGGAGGCCGAGGAGATCGACGCGCCGGCGGAGCTCGTCGACCCGGCTCTGCAGCAGCCCTGCTTCACGCCCCAGGTCGTCGAGCCGGGTGCCCAGGCGGGCCACCGCCCGCTGGATGTCCGTCAGCGCCTGGACCGTTCGGCGGTCGGTGGACTGGATCTCGGTGAGAAGGGCGGAACGGCTCCCCTGGACCTCCTGCTCGACCCGCAGCAGGTCGGCGCGCAGGCGGTCAAGATCCTCGCGGAGGAGGGGGGCGGCGGCTTCCGGGGCGCAGCCTACGAGGAACGCGATCGCCCCGGCGGCCGTGGTCAGCCGGCCCCCCCACCTCCACGACGGCACTCGGTGGACTACTGCTTCACGAGGAAGTGCGCGCGCCGATGCTTCACCCAGCAGGCTTCGTTCTTGTCGGCGCAGATGGGCCGCTCCTCCCCGTAGCTGATCACCGTGATCCGGCCCGCGTCGATCCCGACCGAGACGAGATAGTCCCGCGTCGCCTTCGCGCGCCGCTCGCCCAGCGCGAGGTTGTACTCGTTCGTTCCCCGCTCGTCGGCGTGCCCCTCGATCAGGAGCAGCGCGCTCTGGTTCGTCTTCAGCCACTTGGCGTTCTCGTCGAGCGTGCCCTTGTCCCCCGTCCGGATGTCGTACCGGTCGAAGTCGAAGTACACGTCTCGCAGGGCCGCCGTCTCCACGAACTCCTTCGGCGACGGCAAGGACGGGATGGTCGTGCCGGTCGCGCCGCCGCCCGCGCCGCCCGCACCGCCGGCGCCCATCGACCCGGCGCCGCCCGCACCCGCGCCGCCCGCGCCGCCGGATCCGGTCGCCCCGGTGCCGCCGGCGCCCGTGCTGCCGGCTCCCCCGGGTCCGCTACCCATCGTTCCGCCTCCGCCGGCGCCCGTTCCCCCGGCACCGGCCCCGCCGGCGCCGCTGCCGCTGCCACCCGACACGGTGGGGCCGGCTCCGCCACCCGGGCCGGTCCCGGCCTGCGGCGCCGGCTTCTTCGGACACCCCGTCAGCAACACGGACGCGGCGAACAGCGCGAGCACTGTGAACGTCGTCTGGAAGGGTCGTGTCATTCAACGCTCCTTTCTTTGCTGGGACTCAGTCGGGGCCTCACTGTGGCCGCGGCGACCACGTGGGGCTGGACGCCTCACCCCGGTCTCTAGTGAGTGGCTGCTGTTCGGTACCGTCGACCAACATCGTGTAGAGCTGGGTCCGGCCGGATCGGTTGGAGGAGAACACGATGTGGCGGCCGTTCGGGGCCCACGCCGCGCCCTCGTTGGAGCCGTTGCCCTGGGTCAGGGCGCGCGCGTTGGACCCGTCGGGATTGATCGCCCAGAGGTCGAAGCCGCCGGACGTCCGACGCGTGAAAACGATCGTGTCCCCGCGGGGCGACCACCGCGGCTGCGTGTCGTAGGAGCCCCCGAACGTGAGCCGCCGCGCGTTGGCGCCCTCGGCGTCCATCACCCAGATCTGGGGCGAGCCCGAGCGGTCCGAGGCGAAGGCGATCTCACGGCCCGTCGGCGACCACGTGGGGTCCGTCTCGATGCCCCGGTTGTTGGTGAGCTGGCGGAAGTCCGAGGTGCCGAGGCGGAGTGAGTAGATGTCGGGGTTGCCGCCCTTGGACAGGGTGAGCGCGATCGTCCGGCCGTCGGGGGCCCAGGCGGGTGCCGTGTTGAGGCCCGGCCACGCGGACACCAGCTCGGGCTCCTGTCCCCGCCGGCGCGGATTGAACGGGAACACCCGGAAGATGTACGGGTACCCCTTGAAGAACGACGTGAAGGCCAGCGACGAGTCGCTCGGGCTCCAGGTCGGCGAGAGCGACGTGCTCCGCAGGTTCGTCAGCTGGACCAGGTTGAACCCGTCGTAGTCCATCATCATGATTTCTTTGTTCGGGCCGGACTGCGACACGTACGCGATCTTCGTCTCGGCGATGCCGCGCTCGCCGGTGAACTGGTAGACCACCTCGTCGGCGATCCGGTGCGCCAGCCGCCGGTGCTCGGCGAGCGGCTCCACCCAGAACATCTTCGAGGCGATCAGGCGAAACTCCGGGTTCGTGAGGTCGTAGAGGCGGAACTCGATGGTCAGGCGCTGCCCGTCGATCCGCATGAGTCCGTGCATCGCGGCGTGGGCCCCGGCTTGCTGCAGGCGCCCGAACTCCTGCTTCATGGCGTCCTGCGCGGCCGGCAGGGCCGGGGTGTTGGCGACCGCGAAGAGCGCCGAGAACCGGAGGTCGTTGCCGATGATCTCCGGCACGCTCCGCGCGAAGTTCGCCTCGTCCGGGGCCGGGGTCAGCCGGGTGAACTCGGGAATCGCGATGCCGAGCTTGTTGGCGCCGCCCTTCGTGACATTGAGGAAGACCTCGACCCCCTGGGAATGCAAGGGCGTCGGGCCCGACACGACGACGGCCCCGAGGGCCGCGAGCGCGAGGGCCACGAGGGCGAGCCGGCGCAGCGTCATCATCCCTGCCCCGGCTGGAACTCGAAGCCGAAATGCACGCGCAGGGACGAGGCCTTGAACTCGGGTGGCAGCGGCGGGAACGGGCTCGCCTCCATGATCGCCCGCACGGCGGCCTGGTCGTAGAGGTTGTTCCCCGAGCTCTTCTC
Source organism: Candidatus Rokuibacteriota bacterium (assembly GCA_044867785.1). Taxonomy (GTDB): domain Bacteria; phylum Methylomirabilota; class Methylomirabilia; order Rokubacteriales; family DASRDR01; genus DASRDR01. The sequence goes on from JBIOVM010000180.1 coordinate 4,264, forward strand.
CACCGAGGGTTCCCGGACGGCGCCGTCGCGCTGGATCTCGAACAGCACGACCACTCGCTCGCCGCCGGTCGCCGCCGCCCGCGGCGGGGTCCACCGCTCGCCGATCTTCGACTGGATCAGCCGGAGGTAGTACGTGAACGGGAAATCGCTCGCATCGACCGCGATGCTGCCCGTCGAGCTCGACGCCGCATTCGGCTTCCCCAGCGGGATCGGATCGACGCCGCGCCGGGCGACCACCGCTGGCGGCGCCGTCGAGGGCACGGCGGGAGTCGCCGGGGCAGGGGGTGGCGAGGCGATCCGCGGGGGGTCCGGGAGCCGGGTCGGCGCGGCCGGCGCCACGGGCGCAGCCGACGGGGCCACGGGTGGCGGCGGCGGCAGGCTCCGCTCGATCGGCCGCACGCTCGGCGGCGGGAGCGTGGGATTGTCCTTTTCCACGCGCCGGGGCAGCGCGAGCTCCGGCGGGTCGATGGCCGTCGGCCGGGCGGCGGCGACCTCGGGGGCGCGCGGCGGTGGCGGCTCGAGGATCCGGGCCGGCGGCCGCTCCGGCGCCCGCTCGGGGGCGCGCGGCGGTGGCGGCTCGGGCCGGGCCTCCTTCGGGGGCGCTTTCTCTTCGGCCTTCGGGGGCGTCTTCTCCTCGGCCTTCGGGGCCGGCGGGGTGGCCTTCGCCGCCGGTGCACGGACGGCGGGCGCCGGCGGATCCGCCGCCGAGCTCCCGAGCGCCGGCGACGCGGGCACGAGGTTGACGATGTAGACCTTCGACTGGTCGATCTGCGAGCCGAGGAACGCGGAGAGCGCGACGGCGGCGCCGACGCTCAGCATGTGCCCGAGGAAGGACACGGCGAGCAGGCCGTAGGGGCGCGGGTCCTCGGGGAAGGTGATGAAGCGGCGGGGGACGCGGTAGACAGCGGGCGCGGCCATCGCCTATTCGCGCCTCGGCAGCGGCTCGGTGACCATGCCCACGCGCTCGACCCCGGCCCGCCGCACCCGGTCCATCGTCTCCACGACGTGGCCGTACGCGAGGTCCTTGTCGGCCTTGATGAAGAGCGTCCGGTCCGTCCGGTCGCGCAACAGGTCGCGCAAGCGCGTCTCCAGGGTGGCGAGGGGCAGGGGCCGCTCGTTCAGATAGAGGAGGCGGTCCTTCGTGATCGTCAGGACGAGACGCTCCTCGACGGCCGTCGGCTTCCCGCCGCTGCGCGGCAGGTTCACGTCGATGCCGCGGTACATCATGGGCGCCGTCAGCATGAAGATGAGGAGCAGCACGAGAACGACGTCGACGAGGGGGATGACGTTGATCTCGGCCAGCGTGCTCCGGGTGCCGGCGCCGTTCGCGCCAGCGTCGGCCTTGATCGCCATCCTAGAAGGGCTTCGTGCTCCGAACGAGCCGGCGCTCGACGAGGTTGGCCAGCTCGAGGGCGAAGTTCTCCATCTCGGTCGCCCAGTGTCGCACTCGTCCGACGAAGTAGTTGTAGCCGATGACGGCCGGAATCGCGGCGGCCAGACCGAATGCGGTGGCAACGAGCGCGCCGGAGATTCCCGGCGCGACGACGGCCAGGCTGGCCGATCCCTGCGCGCCGATCGCCTGGAACGAGTTCATGATGCCGACGACCGTACCGAACAGGCCGATGAACGGCCCCGCGCTGGCCGTGGTCGCCAGGAACGCGAGGTAGCGCTCCATGCGCTCGATCTCGCTCGCGTGGACGCGGCGCATCGAGCGCTGGACCGATTCGAGCCGGTCCGGCGCGATGCCTTCCTCGCTCGGCTCCCCGGGGCCGTCCATGACGTCCGGCGGAGGCGCGCCGCCTGCCGACAGCTCTTGGTACGCGCCGAGGTAGACGCGCGACAGCGGACTCTGCCGGAGTCGCTTGGCGGCGGTCGCCACCAGCGAGAAGCGCCGTGACTCGCGGTACGTCTTGAGGAAGCGTCCGCTCTCGGCGCCGATGAGCCGGAACTGCAGCGCCTTGTGGAGGATGATCGCCCACGAGATCACCGAGAGCACGAAGAGGACCGCCAGAACGACCTTCTCGAGGGGACCGACGTCGGTGAGGATCTGTCCGAAACCGCCGAGACTGCCGAGCCCTGGCACGACGCTCAGAACCTCGATCCCTTCCAGCGTTCGCTGAGCAACAAGACCTCCTGCGACGTTTCACGCATCATACCCAGCCGCTCCGAACAGTGTCAAACAAATTTGCGATTTTCCGGGCGCTTCCGCGCGCGCGACGCGCTATTCGTTTGACACCCCGGAGCGCCGTGGGGTAATAGGGAGCCGTGTTCCGGTCCCCCGGGCCAATCGCCTTCGCGTTCCAGCTTCCCTCGGACCTCCCCCTGGTGGGCGGCATGTCCGTCTCGATCCGCTGGTACGGCGTGCTCATCGCGTCGTCGATGGCGCTCGGACTCTGGTTGGCCGCCCGCGAGGCCGCGCGGCGCGGCGAGTCGCCCGACGACCTCCTCAAGGCGGCCGAGATCGCCCTGATCGGCGGACTCGTCGGCGCGCGGCTCTACTACGTCCTCTTCAACCTGGACTACTATCAGACGCAGCCGTGGTGGCGCATCTTCGCGGTGTGGGAGGGCGGCCTCGCGATCCACGGCGGGCTGATTGCCGGCATGCTGGCCGGGGGGGCCTACGTGTGGGCCAAGGGGCTGCCACTCCTGTCCTACCTGGACGTCGTGGCGCCATCCCTCGCGCTCGGGCAGGCGATCGGGCGGTGGGGGAACTTCTTCAACGAAGAAGCGTTCGGCGGGCCGACCGCGGTGCCCTGGAAACTCTACATCTCCGAGCCCCGCCGTCCGCCCGCCCTCGCGGACCACCAGTACTTCCACCCCACCTTCCTCTACGAGTCGCTGTGGAACGCGGGGACGTTCCTCGTCCTCTACTTTCTCCTCCGCCGGCGGCTCGAGCGGGCGCCTGGAGCGCTTTTCCTCGCCTACATCGGGCTCTACTCGCTCGGTCGATTCTGGATCGAGGGCCTGCGAACCGACAGCCTCATGCTGGGGTCGCTCCGGGTGGCGCAGCTGGTGAGCGTCGTGGCGGTGGCCGTCGCCGTCATCGGCATTCCCATCCTGCTGCGTCGCCGCCCGGCCTGAGGACCGGCGCCGGGCGACCGGTCATGGGACCGCGCCGCGCCGCCGAGGCGTCCGGGCGACCTCGCGCGCGACGGCCGGCGGGCCGGGCTCGCGCCAGGAGCGCGCGGGACGCCGGCGGGCTCGCGTTCGCCTGCCTGGGAAGCTCGGGCGCGGTCCCTTCGGCGGCGCGTGACACGACCGCCCTGGTGATCCGCGCCGCCCGGAGCATCTGCCTGGTGGACGTGGGCGGGAGCCCCGTCCAGAAGCTCCGCCGCGTCGGAATCGATCCCGTGGGCCTGTCGGCCGTCGTGGTGACGCACACCCACCCGGACCATGTCTACGGGCTGCCGGCCCTCGTCCAGAGCCTGCTGATCCTCGGGCGACGGGCGCCGCTGCCCGTCTACTGCCGGGTCGAGCACGTCGAGCTCGTGGCGCGACTCCTGGATCTCTTCGAGCTCCGCGGAGAGGAGCTTCGCGTGCCGGTCGTGCCGGTGGAGCCGCGCCAGGGGGTCCGCGTGCTCGAGACCCCCGACCTCACCGTGACCGCATCGCCGAACGCGCACGGCCGCATGCCGAACCTGGCGGTGCGCGTGGATGCCGCGGGGCGCAGCCTCGTGTACTCGTCCGATACGCGACCGTGCGCGGAGGTCGAGGCCCTCGCCCGGGACGCCACGGCCCTGATCCACGAGGCGACCTTCGCGCGGCCGGACCCGTCCCAGTGGCATTCCACGGCGCGCGAGGCCGGGCGGGTCGCCCGAGCCGCGGGGGTCGGCCGCTTGTACCTGGCGCACGTGGGCTACACCGTCCACGGCGCGCTCCGGACCCACGTCGCGGCCGCCCGCGCGGGCTTTGGGGGGGCCGTGGCGATGGCGGAGGAGCTCCGCTGGTATCCGGTCTAGGCCTCCTGGGCCGCCTCGGGCTGTTCAGCCGGCTCCGGCGCCGGGCCGCGAGCGAGCCGGCGCGGACGCGGGACCCGGCCGTCGATGCGGGCGCGGCGCGACTCTCGGCCCTCGCCGAACGCCTGGGCGTCGGCCTGCTGGTGGCGGCGGCCTGCATGATCCTCACCCTGGATCGCCGCGCGGGCGGCGACGTCGCGCTCGCGCTCGTCCACATGGGGATCGTCGCGGTCGCGGGCTGGCGGTTCGCTCCGGCCGGGGCCTGGGCCACGGTGGCGCTCGCCACCGCCGGGTGGAGCGCCGCCCCGCTAGCCGCGGGGCTCACACGGGTCGATCCGGGGCCGGAGGCCCTCGCCTGGCACGTGGGCGTACGGCTCACGGCGTTGGCGACCGTCGCCGCGACGGTGGGGGCGTGCCGGACGGCCGTCCAGCGGCTGATGCGGACGGAAGACGCGCTGGCGCTCTCCCTCCTCCGGGAGCGGGACTCGGCGCGGCGCGACCGCCTCACGCGCCTCTGGAATTCGCGCGCGCTCCACGAGGCGCTCGAGCGCGAGATCTACCGCTGCCGCCGGTACGGTCGGCCGTTCGGTCTCCTGGTGCTCGACCTCGACGGGTTCAAGGCCGTGAACGACACGGGCGGCCACGAGGCGGGCGACCGCGTGCTCCAGACGGTCGGCCGCCTGATCCGGGAGAACTGCCGCGCCACCGACATACCCGCCCGGCTCGGCGGCGACGAGTTCGCGGTCATCCTGCCGGAGGCGTCGAGCCTGACCGTGCCGCGCTACGCGCTGAAGCTGGTGGACCTGATCGCCCGGGCCCCGTTCGCCGCCGAGCTCCCGCGGGTGACCGCGAGCGTCGGCGCGGTCGCCTTCGCGCGGGCCCCTGGCTCGGCCGAGGCCGCCCTGAGCGCCGCCGACGAGGCCATGTACGCCGCGAAGCGCGACGGGAAGAACCGCGTCGTCGTCCACGAGCCGGGCGCCGCGTGAACTTCGTCCTCGACATCGAGACGATCCCGCGGGACCTCCGGGCGGAGCCTCGCAAGATCCAGGAGTACGTCTGGGAGCGGGTCGTCCGGCGGACGGATCCGGAAGGGGCCGGGCCCCGGCTCGACGACTTCCTGGCGCGGATGGAGGACGACGCCTACGCGGGCCTTCGCCAGGACCTGGAGCGCTACATGGCCCTTCGTCCGGAGTTCGGCCGGATCGTCTGCATCGGCATGGGGCACGACGGGCGAGGACGCGGCGAGCTCGAGACGAAGGCGATCACGGCGCGCGCGGTCGAGGACGAGCCTCGCATCCTCGAGGCCTTCTGGGAAGTCACGCGGAGCGCACGGGACTGGCGCTTCGTGACCTACAACGGCCTGGCGTTCGACTTGCCGTACCTCATCCGTCGCTCGATCTATGCGGGCGTGCCGCCCAGCACGGGGCTGCCTCTCCGCCCCTATTCCCCGGACACCCATTTCGACGTGATGCGCGTCCTCTCGAACTGGGAGCGGGCGGATGCCGTCCGGCTCGACGTGGTCGCCGAGCTCCTCGGCCTTCAAAAGTGGCCGCCCGGCATGGAGGGGTCCCAGGTGCTCGGGCTCTGGCGCGCCGGCCGGGTCGACGAGATCGAGGCGTACTGTCTCGGCGACGTGCGGCTCGCGTACGAGATCTTCCTCCGCGTCGAGCCGTACTTCCGCTGACCCCGGCGTCAGGCGCGTTGCACCACCGCCACTCCGCCCAGGACCGCCACCGCGCCCAGGGCGAGCGAGACGCTGAAGGCTTCCTGGCCGGCCGCGACGGCGATCGCCGTGGCGAGCACCGGGATCAGGTACGAGAACGTCACCACCCGCGCCGTGGCCGTGCGGGCGAGCGCCCAGTACCAGAGGAGGTTCGCCAGCGCGATCGTTCCGGCCGAGAGATAGCCGATCAGCAGCCAACGCCCGAGGGACAGCTCCCCCCACCGGACCTCCGCGAGGCCGGGCAGCCCGAGGGGCAAGAGCGGGAGCGCTCCGAGGAACGTGGCCCACGTCGTGACGGCGAGCGGGCTCGCCCGCGCGAGGACGGGCTTGCCGATCACCGTGTAGAGCGCCCAGGCGAGGCTCGCCCCCAGGCTCAGGAGGTCGCCCCGCCAGGACGCGGTCCCCGCGCCGCCCCGCGTCACGATCACCACGACGCCGACCAGCGCGAGGCCGATCCCGCTCAGGCGGCGCGCCCCGAGCGGCTCTCCGAGGAGGACGCGCGCCAGCAGGACGGCGAAGAGCGGGCTGAACGCGACCAGGACGGCCGCGTGGGCGGGTGACGTGTGGTGGACCCCGGTGACCATGAGCGCGTGGAAGAGCGTGTTGCCGAGGAGCGCCAAGAGCACCACCAGGCCCCAGTCGCGAGGGCCGAGGGCGACTCGGAGCGCGCCCGACCCCCACGCCACCGCCAGGAGCACGGCCGCCGCGACGGTGCAGCGGAACGTCGCGAAGGCCAGCGGCGGGAAGAACGCCTGCGTGACCTTGATCGCCGGGTAGCTGCCGCCCCAGAGCATTACCACGAGGAGAAGGACCGGGACGACGCCGGCCTCGGCCGGCCGGCGTCGGAGAGGACGGCCCGCGTCGGTCAGCGGACCTTCATGTCGTCCGGGAAGCTCGACGAGAAGGAGTGGGACTTGACCACGCCCTGCTGGTTGAAGGTGACGTCGAGCTGCTTGGCGTACTCTTCCTTGCCCCCCTGCTTCGCGAAGTACCACGTCCAGGTCTGATCGCCGTCCTTCACGCCGACCTGAGTCGGATCACCGAACATCTTCACGAGGTCCGCCTTCGCGGTCCTGCCGTTGACTATCGAGTCGAGCTTTGGGGAGGGGAACTCGCGCCCGAACTTCAAGCCCGAGCAGGACGCAACGAAGAGAGCCAGCACGACCACGCTCGTGAGGGCGGTAACCCGAACTCGCATCGCGGCCTCCTGGTTGGGGGGGTGGTTGAACGGCGCTCACTGTAGCCGAGCGCCGCGCGCGGTGTCAACGCGCCCCCTCCGCGCGCAGCCGCCTTGACACTTCCCGGGCGTCCGACCTAGCGTGAACCGTGCTCCGCGCCGACTCGATGTCCCGAGCGGGAACGCGTGGACCGCAGGCGTTGCGCGGGGTTGACCGGTCAGTCGACGTAGCACCGGCGGCGGGTCGAGACCTGCCGGCGTGGCTCGTGCACCCTCATCGCGAGAGGAGACATCCATGCAGGCAGGTTGGCTGGAGCAGTTCTATCGACGAGTGGCGGGCGGATCGAAGACCGAGCCCGAGGCGACCCCGGCACCGGCGGGTGACGTGTCACGGCGGGATTTCCTCCAGAGCGGCCTCGTGACCGGCGTGACGGCCGGCATCACGGCCGGCGGCATGCTCGCCCAGACGCAGGTCGCGCAGGCGCAGGCGACCGGCGACACGCCGATCGGGCCGAAGTGGTGGCCGTCCCGCTGGGGTCCGCAGGACGAGGCGGGCGGCTCCAACTGGATCACGCCCGCGAAGGTGCTGGAGGCGGCCAAGCTCATCAAGACCGGGAAGATCTACGAGCTGGGTCGGGTCTACGAGGCCGGCATGCCCGCGTTCGGCACCCGGGTCTTCGCCCTCCGCATCCCGGGATCCCCGACCGGCGGCCCGTTCGGGAAGAACAAGCTCGTCTATCACGACGAGTTCGTCGTCAGCGAGATCGGCCAGATCGGGACGCAGTTCGACGGCCTCGGCCACATCGGCTGCGTCGTCGGCAAGGACGGCGACAAGACCGAGATGCGGTACTACAACGGGTTCACCGAGGCGGAGATCGGCGACGCGAACGGGCTGGTGAAGCTGGGCGTCGAGAAGATCAAGCCGATCTTCACCCGAGGGATCCTGGTCGACGTCGCGGGCGTCAAGGGGCGCATGATGAACATGGGCGAGGAGATCTCCGTCGCCGACGTCCAGGCGGCCCTCCAGCGCCAAGGCATCGCGGAGTCGAGCATCCAGCCGGGGGACGGGGTGTTCTTCAACACTGGGTGGGGCAGTTTGTGGATGAAGGACAACGCCAAGTTCAACGAGGGGGCGCCGGGCGTCGGGCTGGCGGTGGCGCGGTGGTGCGTGGCCAAGCAGCTCGCCCTGATCGGTACCGACCACTGGGCCACCGACGTCGTGCCGAACCCGGATCCCGATCTGGCGTTCATCGCGCACACGAGCTGATCACGAAGAACGGGATCCTGAACCACGAGAACCTGGACTTCACCGCCCTGATCAACGATCGCGTCTCCGAGTTCGTCTACGTGTTCGCCCCGCTCCGGTTCAAAGGCGCCACGGGGTCGCCGGGGCGCCCGATCGCCATCGTCTAGCATCGTTTCGGCCGAGGCTCCGGAGTCGGCCGGTCCCGGGGCCTCGGCCGGGCCCGTCATCCGAAGCGATTCCCCCGCCACACGGCCTCGGCCGATCGGAGGACTTCACTGAGCCCTGCGGACCCGCGAGCCGAGACGCCGTCCGTCGCACGAGCCGAGGCCTGGGCAGGCGTCCGCGACGCGCTGACCACGGTCGCTCCCAGCATCGTCGCCTACGGCATCGTGTGGGGCGGTCTCGCCCGCCAGGCGGGCCTGTCCCTGGGGGAGCTCGTGGCGATGAGCCTGCTGGTGTCGGCCGGAACGGCGCAGTTCGTCGCGCTGCCGATGCTCCAGGCGGGCGCCCCCGCCTGGCTGCTCGTGGTGACGACGTATATCGTCAACCTCCGCCACTACTTGATGGCGGCGAGCCTGGCCCCCTACTTCGCGCACCTCTCGCGCGGACGCCTGGCGGTCCTGGCCCACGGGATCAGCGACGAATCCTATGCGCTCACGATGGCGCGCTACGCGGGGACGCGGGCGCATCCCGCATACTTTGCCGGCTCGGCCGCCGCGACCTTCGTCGCCTGGTACACCGGGGCGACGCTCGGGGGTCTCCTGGGCGGGCGCATCCCCGATCCCTACCGGTACGGGCTCGACTTCGTGTTCCCGGCCGTCTTCATCGCGATCCTGGCCCGAACGATCCGCGCGCCGTGGCAGTGGGCGGTGGCGGGTGTCGCCGCGGCGGTGGCCCTCATGGTGAAGAGCGCGGTCGGCGGCACCTGGCACATCGCGGTGGCCGGCCTCGGCGCCTCCCTCCTGGGCGTCTGGCTGGCGCCGCGCGCGGGCGCTCCGGTGGCCGGCACGAGCGACATCGAGTGCGGCGGCACCACGGAGTCGACGCGGTGAGGTCCGGCCTCCTCCTCACGTTCGTCGGGATGGGCGTGGCCACCTACCTGACCCGCGCGCCGCTGCTCCTGGCCTTGGCGAAGCGACGCTTGCCGGGCTGGCTCGAGCGGTACTTTGCCGCCCTGCCGATCGCGCTCCTCACCGCGCTCGCGCTGCCGCTCGTGCTCATCGGGTCGGGGACCGGGCCCCCGGGCTGGACGACCGATCTTCCGGCGGCCGTCGCCGTCGCGATCCTGGCCCGCCGCACGGGGCATCTCCTGGTGGCCGTCGCCGGCGGGGTCGCGCTGGCCGCCGCGCTCCGCGCCCTGCTAGGATAGGCGCGTGGCTTCCCCGATCGGGTCGGATCCGGACGTGACGACGAGCCTCGGCCCGGTCGAGACGTTCACCGCGGAGGAGCGGACGCGCCTCGCGCCGCACTTCACCACCGTCGAGGGCCCGGTGTTCGCCCTCGTCAACCTTCCCGAGGTCGTGAAGGGGGCGCTCTTCGCGCGCTACTCCCGGTCGGCCAAGTCGCTGCGGCGCCTGTTCCTCGACGAGTTCGTCGACACCGCCGCCGTGGCGAGCACGCCGCCCCTCCCGGACACCGGCCACGCGCGGGCCGAGCGCCTCTTCGAGCGCGTCTTCGTGGAGTACGGGGACGACTCGGTGGCCCAGCTGGGCGGCGTCCACCTCGCGTGCGAGGGCGTCTCGAACGTGCTCACCAAGCTCCTCGAGTGGGGCCGGCTGATGGCGTACCTCGAGCAGTCGACCCGGTACGTGCCCTACGCCGATCGGCCCGGCGGCCGCTGGCGCTATCACGTGCCGGCCGAGGTGCGTCGCGCTGGCCTCGAGCCGGACTTCACGGCGACGCTGGACCGCATGTTCGAGACCTACGCCCGGTGGCTCGAGCCGATGCAGGAGCACTTCCGTCGCCGTCATCCGCGCCAGCCGGGGGATGCCGACGTCGTGTACCGCAACACGATCCGGGCCAAGGCGCTCGACACGCTCCGGGGGCTCCTGCCGGCGGCGACACGATCGAACGTGGGACTCTACGGCACCGGTCAGGCGTACGAGGCGCTGCTGCTGCGGCTGCGGGCGTCCCCGGTGGCCGAGGCGCGGACGTGCGCCGACCTCATGCTGACCGAGCTGCGCAAGGTGATCCCGGCGTTCCTCCGGCGCGTCGACGCGCCCGACCGGGGCGACGCCTGGTCCCGGTACCTGGCGACGACGCGCGAGGCGGTCGAGCAGACGGCGGCCCGCGTCCTCGGCGAGGTCGCGCCCGAGCCGCGGCCGGAGGTGGTGCTGGCCGATTTCGATCCCGAAGGCGAGGTGAAGGTCGTGGCGGCCGCGCTCTATGCCGTGTCGGGCTTGCCGGACGACCAGCTCCTCGCCCGGGCGCGGTGCATGACCCCGGACGAGCGGGCCGCCGTGCTCCGGGCGTACGTGGGCGAGCGCGGCAACCGGCGACACAAGCCCGGGCGTGCCTTCGAGCGGACGAGCTACCGCTTCGACGTCCTGACGGACTACGGGGCCTTCCGGGACCTCCAGCGCCACCGCCTGCTCTCACTCGAGTGGCAGCCGCTCGGGACCCTCCATGGATACGCGGTCCCCGAAGCGGTGGAGGAAGCGGGCGGCGGCGCCGACTGGCGGCGCGTCATGGCGGCCTCGGCCGACCTGCACGCGGCCGTCTCGGCGGCCGGCCTCGCCCCGGTGGCGCCCTACGCGGTGTGCATGGCCTACCGGATCCGCTTCTACATGGAGATGAACGCCCGCGAGGCGATGCACGTGCTGGAGCTCCGCACGGCCCCCCAGGGCCATCCCGCGTACCGGCGGGTGTGCCAGGCGATGCACCGGCTCGTCGCGGAGCGGGCCGGCCACCGCGCGATCGCGGAGGCGATGCGCTTCGTCGACCACTCGGCGGTCGAGCTGGAGCGGCTCGAGGCCGAGCGGCGGACCGACGCGCGCCGGCGCGCCCTGTCGGAGGCCGGCCCCGCCGATCGCGGGTAGCGCCGGATCGCGCGGGCGCGTCGCGTTCGCCGCCGGCCGCTCAGCTGAACCGCGGTGCCGCGAGCCAGCCGAGCGACTCTTCCTTGTGTACCCGCTCGTCGTAGCCGATTTGTCGGAACAGGTCCGCCTGGGAAGCGAACCGGCCGTAGTCCTCGGCGAGGACGCTCTCCCACGCCGCTCCCTCCAGATCGGGGCGGTCCCGGACGAACTCCATGTACTCGTGCTCGGCGTGGTCCTCGAACTCCGCGTTCAGGCGGTACGCCGCCGCCGGTCGCACGACGTAGAGGAGCCACACGATCTGGTAGTAGACGAACGCGACCAGCTGGGGGAGCAGCCAGTAGAGGATCATGCCTTCGCGGCGGCCGCTTCTCGCGATGAGCTCCTGCAGGATCAAGAGGTGCCACTGCTCGTTGTCCTGCTGCTGCCGGCTCTGGCGCACCCGATCGAAGATGCGCCGGGCGAACCCGGGGTCGTGGGCGGTGTGCGTCATCGCCACGTACCCCACCTGCTCCCAGGCCTGATAGGGCACCCGGGCGATCAACTCGAGGACCTTGAACTTGGAGAGCGTCCGCTGGTGGCCGTAGACGAGATCCATCCCCACGAAGAGCACACGCGCCAGGAGGCCGTAGCGCATCCGCGGCGCGGCCAGCGTGCTCGCTTGCTCTCGTCGGAGCGCTGCGGGATCGAGTCGCTGCATCGCGCGACCTCGTCAGGGTGGCGCTGCCGGCACCGCGACCGACGCGGCGTCGCGCTCGACGAGGTCGGCGAGCTGCCCCAGTCCCGCGAGGGACCGCGGCCGGCGCAGGCGCTGGACGGGGACGGCGGCGACCAGGCGGGCGCACTGTTCGAGGTCCCGGGCGGAGCCCAGGCGCGGGAGGGCGGGGACGATGTACGAGTGCTGGAACACTTCGAACACCGCCTCATGGCCGGTCAGGGGCTCGAGCGCGAGCGCCTCGTCGTCGGCCAGGACGTACAGCCGGCGAAGAGACCGCGGCGCCGCGCCCGGATCGCCGGCGGCCCACGCCCGCTTCTCCTCGCCGGGCTGGATCCGCGGCAGCGCGTCCGGCGCCGCACCCAGCGCCGTGACCGCGTCGGGCCACAGCTTGAGCTGGGGATATCCCGGCTGGACGATCGGCCCTCCGGGCGCGGTCAGGTCGACGGCCACCACGTCATCGGCGACGAGCCCGCCGCTCCGCGCGTGGATGGCCGCCGCCGTCGTCGACTTCCCGTCGCCCGAGCGCCCGAGGAACGCCACGGCGCCGCCGGCGAGGACCACCGCGCTCGCGTGGAGCACGAGGAACCCGCGCTGGTGAAGAAGAATCCCGAACGCCGGGCCCAGCACGAATGCCCGCAGCGTGGCCGGATCCGCGCCAGGGTTGGCGTCGATCGTGATCTCGCACCCGGCCCGCACGCGGATCCCCCCGGCCCTCGGGATGTAGAGACAGGCATGCTCGGACGTGACGCTGAGCGCGGTGCGGCCCGTCGCCTCCTCCCTAGGCGCGTCCGGGACCGGTCCCAGCCGGACGGACACCTCCGCGCGCCCGGACCCTGGGGCCAGCTCCGGCAGCTCGAGCGCCGAGCGGATGCCCAGGCCGTACGCGACGTAGCTGAACATGAGGCGGTCGTGTCCGTCCGGCCGAGCCGTGGCGTCAGGCGACCGGCATGCCCTCGCGGGCCGCGACCTCCCGGCGAAGGGCCCTCAGCTCACGCTCGAGCGCCTGGAGCCGGGCGTCCTGGGCCTGGACCAGCGCGTGGAGCCCCTGGATCGCCGCGAGCGCGACGCCGCCCGCATCGAGGGGGAAGATGTGGCGGTCGTCGGCGCCGAGCCCGAAGGCGGCGCCGAAGTCTTGGGCCATGGGGCCGAGGTGCCGGGCCGGGTCGCCCTTGTAGGACCACGTCTCGATGGGGAGCGTGGCGACCCGCGCCAGGATCGCGCGCGGGTCGATGGGCGCGAAGCCTTCCTTCAGGTTCCGGTCGCTCTGGTCGAAGGGGGATCCGATGACGAGGGTGAGGGTGCCGACGCGCCCGTAGGGCGTCAGGCGCGGCGACCGATATGCCTTTCGTTCGCTCGCGAATGCGCGCTCGGCCGGTGCGGTCACCGCCTCGGGCGCGAGACTCGGCTCGACGACGTGGGTCTCGTTCGATAGGGTCCGGTCCATGGAAACCTCCCGACGCTAGGGTTGGACCCGATGCTGGATACCGGCCGCCGGGCCGTCAAGCCACCGGCGCCGCCTCGCGGCCCGCGAGCTCCCGGCGCAGCCCCCGGAGCTCACGCTCGAGCGCCTGGAGCCGGGCGTCCTGGGCCTGGACCAGCGCGTGGAGCCCCTGGATCGCCGCGAGCGCGACGCCGCCCGCATCGAGGGGGAAGATGTGGCGGTCGTCGACGCCGAGCCCGAAGGCGGCCGCGAAGTCTTGGGCCATGGGGCCGAGGTGCCGGGCCGGGTCGCCCTTGTAGGACCACGTCTCGATGGGGAGCGTGGCGACCCGCGACAGGATCGCCCGCGGGTCGATGGGCGCGAAGCCCTCCTTCAGGTTCCGGTCACTGGACGGCAGCTGGGACGCTCCCGCGTCCGCCGTCACCGCGGTCAGCTTCCCGTGCGCCGTGAGGCGGGGAGTGGAATAGCGCCGACGACCGTCCTCAGGGAGCGGATTCACGAGCACGGGCGCCGTCGGCTGCGGCGTGGGACGTGCGGTCTCGTCCATCGATGCCTCCTTGTCCGAGTGACGGATCTCGGGTAGTGCCCCAGTGTTACACGGCGAGGCGCCGGAGCCATAGGGTCAGGGTGGCGAGCGACCAGACCTGATAGAGGTCGGCCTGCGCCCCGCGCGCCGTGTACTGCCGGTGCGCGCGGGCGATCGCCTCGGGCGTCACGTAGGGGCCCAGCACGTCGCGGGCCTCGCTCAACAAGTGCGCGAGTCGGTCCCGCCCGTAGACGGCGAGCGCGGCGCCCACCATCAGCCCGATCGGCGCCTTGCCGCGCCGGTCGCTGACCTCGGGCGGCAGCACGGTGCGGAGGCCGTGGCGGGCGACGATGCGGGTCTGGCCGCTCCGGATCTTCTGCGCGGCCGGAAGGGCGAGGCAGAACTCCATGAGCCGCCGGTCCAGGAAGGGGTCGCGCACCTCGACGCCCGCGGCGCCCGCCGAGACGGCGAGGACCTCGAGGATACCGGCGAGCCGGCCGGCGGTGAGCTGGCGCCAGTGCTCGCGGCGCGCGCCGTCCAGATCCCGCGGCGCGGCGGCTGTCTCGGCCGCGCGCATTTGCTCGGCCAGGCCGATCCGACGGGCGAACTCGGGCCGGATCAGCGGGGCCCAGGGCGGCCCGGCGTAGCGGAACCGCCACCACGCGCGCCTGAGGGACGGCGGAGCCGTTGCGCCCACCAGCGCGCGGAGCACGCGCCACGATCTCGCCTGGAACGTCTCCGTCAGCAGGCGGCTTTCGCGGACGAGGCGGAGCCAACGCCCCCGGCGGGCGAGCTCCTGCAGGTAGCCCATCCCGTGCGACAGCACCGCGTCGCCGCCCATCCCCTCCAGGAAGACCCGCCCGCCATCGGCCCGCACGGCGTGGTAGAGCGCCCGCTGCATGTAGTAGCCGGGGGCAAAGAAGCGCTCGGCCTCCGGATCAGGGGCGCGCTCGATGTCGCCGAGCGGGTCGAGCGTGTCGGCGCGGACGTGTCGCGGCACGAGCCCGCCCTGGGCCTCCACCGCGCTCGCGTAGGCGCCCTCGTCGCAGTGAGGGAGCGTCGGGAATCGTGCCGTGTACGTCGTGAGCGGGCCGGCGTCCTCCGCCTGGAGGATCGCGCGCGCGACGCAGACGACCGACGAGGAGTCGAGCCCGCCGCTCAGCGTGGCCGCGACCGGTCCGGCGCTCCGGAGGCGGCGCCGCACCGCGTCGGTGAAGAGCTCACGGAACGCTTCCCCGTAGGCGGCGTCCGACCCGTACCGGAGCTCCCGCGTCGGGTCGAGCCGCCAGTAGGCGCGGGGCCGCGCCGCCGACGCGCCGATCGTCAGGCCGTGGCCGCCCGGGAGCTGACGGACGGCGCCGTAGAACGTGGCCTCCGCGTCGCCCAGGCCCGGCACGAAGTGCGCCGCGATCCGGATCTCGTCGAGGTGACGGGGAACTTCGGGCAGCGCAAGCAAGGCCGGGACGCCGGAGGCGACCGCGAAGAGGCGGGGGCCGAGATGGTAGTACAGGGGTCGGACTCCGGCCGGATCGCGCGCGCAGAAGAAGAGGCGCCGCCGGGCGTCCCATAGGGCGAACGCGAAGTCGCCCAGCAGGCGGCTCGGGCACTCCTCCCCCCACCGGACCCACGCCCGCAGGACGAGCTCGCCGTCCCCGATGCCGCCGGGGAGTCGGTGGTCGAGGCCGAGCGCCGGGATCAGCTCCTCCCGGTTGTCCAGGCGGGCGTCGACCGCGATGGTCAACTCGGCGTCGTCGTCGACCAGCGGCTGTTTTTCCTGGAGCGACTCGGGCGTGGCGTGAAGCATCCGGTGCACGAGGCCGACCGAGCCGTTCAGCCACGTTCCGACGGCGTCCGCCATCCGGGGCGCGAGGCGCTCCGACATGCCGTCGAGCACGGCCGCGGGGAGCGGCGCGCCGTCGCGCCGCCAGACCGCCGCGATGCCGCTCACGGGCGCGAGTCCAGCGAGGGGAGAGGGACGTAGCGCTCCTGGGTGGCTCCGCCGATCAGGATCTGCCCGTTGCCCTCGAGCCAGGCGTGCGCCTCGAACGCCCGGCCCGCGCCGCGCGCGACCCCGAGACGAAGCTCGCTCGCGTGTCCGTACCGCGCGAGGAGCGCCTGGGCCGCGAGCGCGCGCACGAGGCAGGTGGCTCGCGGCACACGCCGCGCCGCGACCTCCACCGCCCAGACGATGCGCTCGGAGGACGGCTCGCCGGGAACGCCGGCGCGTCGTGCCGACGGCCCGCGGGAGCGCACCGCCCCGTACACCGACCGGAAGGGGAAGGCCCAGAGGCCGACGCGGACCGCTGCCAGCAGTCCGGCGGCAGCGAGGAGCAGCCGCCGCTCGGCGGCGGGCAGCGCGATGAGCTTAGCGAGGCTCCCCATCGGAGACGTCGACCAGGCCGGCAGCGCGCAGGTCCCGGAGCAGCTGGAGGAGATCGGACTCGCAGCGCTCCGCCTCG
Organism: Candidatus Rokuibacteriota bacterium; assembly: GCA_044867785.1. Taxonomy (GTDB): domain Bacteria; phylum Methylomirabilota; class Methylomirabilia; order Rokubacteriales; family DASRDR01; genus DASRDR01. The sequence goes on from JBIOVM010000180.1 coordinate 20,545, forward strand.
ACCTGGTACTCGGCCAGAAGCGCGTCCCGGATGAACCGGACGCGCCGGGGAGTGCGGATCAGTTCCCAGATGCGGGCGCCCACGGGGTCGAGGCCGTAGTAGACCCCGTCCTCGACGTGCACGATCGCCACCTCGTCCTCCAGGGCGCACGACACCTGGTCCGGCGAGGCGACGACGACCGAGTCGAGCGTAATGGTCGTGCCCATGGCATCACGCCGGCTGCCGCGAGCCCGGAACGGCGCGCGGCCACGGCCCGGCGGTCCCGATCGTACTCGACCCGGCGGGGCGGGGGCAATTCCACCGGGAGCCGGCCGGGCGGTGCCGTCTGGCCGCGCTCAGCTCACCCGCATGGCAACCCGGGCAAGCGCAGCGCCGTACTCGAGCTCCCTGAAGTCGTCGACGGCGAGCCCGGCGGCCGCCGCCTCGGCCTCGATCTCCGGCTGCGTGAACCTGTGCGCGAAGTAGGCGGGGAGGGTGTCGCCCAGCTCGAGCGGGGCACCGCTCCGCCGGATCGCGCGCACCGCACGGGCCGTGGCGCGGATCCATTGGAAGGAGCGCTGCGCCGCCGGGTGGCCGGGGCGTGTCTGGAAGGAGAAGAGGAGGGGTCCGCCGGGGCGGAGATGCGCGGCCAGGGCTCGAAGCAGCTCGACGCGCGCGGGGCGCCCGACCACGTGTGAGTAGGCGCCCCAGCCCAGGATCACGCCGTCGTACGTCCCGAGGCCGTCCGGCACCACGTCGGGCGGCGCCAGCCGGATGTTCGCCGACAGACCCTGCGCCGCCAGGACACGCTCGGCGGCTGCCACCAGGGTCGGCGAGCAGTCGAAGGCGTCGACCGCGACGCCCCGACGGGCCAAGGCGACGACCTCGCGGCCGCCACCGGCGGCACCCACGAGGACCGTGCGGCAGGCGCCGAAGTGACGCTCGATGAGCGCGCCTTCCCAACCGAGGAAGCCGGCCTCGTTGTGATAGGCCCCCGTGTACCGGCCCGGCGTGGCGTAGAACCGTGCGGTGGCGGCCTGGAGCGCGGGACCGTCCAGCAGCCCCAGCCAGAATCCCTGGTGGAGCGCGGACGCCCCGAGAATCGTGCGCTTCAGGGCTCGGTTGGCGAGCCAGTAGAGGTCAAGGCGGTGTCGCACCGCGGCATCCACCCGGCCCCCGGGAAGGGGCCTACCGCCCGGGTCCCGGTCGCCCTAGCCTGGAGCCCCTGACACGGGCGTGGGTCACGCGGGGCTTACGTCAGGATTCCCGACCCAGCGTCGTCGTCTTGCTGGGTGGCCTTTGCGATCGCTCCCCAGCGGGTCAGCTGAGGCGGCGCGTACGTCATCCGCGGTGCCATCTCATCGCGGATGTCCAACTCATCGCGCTGCTCGCTCGCACGCTCGTTGTCCACGCTCACCGCCTCCTATCTCGGGATGCCCGACCCGTCGTCGGGGTCGTCCTCGGTCACACGAGTGGTCGCTCCGCGGTGGGTCAGCCGGGGCGGCGCGTAGGCCGTCCGTTCTGCCTCATCGCCGACGCCCTGCTCGCTCGCGCGCTCGTTGTCCACGCTCACCGGCCTCCTACAATGGGAGGCCCGAATCGCTGTCGAAAGCCTCGGTGATACGGGGGATCGCGCCCCAGCGCGTCAGCCGAGGCGGCGCGTAGACCTTGCGGGACCCTGCCTCGTCGCGCACGTCCCGCCCATCGACCGGACCGCTCTCGCGCTCGTTTTCCATGCTTACCGACCTCCTATGCTGTCGGGCCGGCCTCGGTGACACGGACGATCGCGCCCCGGCGGGTGAGCCGACGCGGCGGGCAGACGTGCCGCGGCCATGCCTCGATGCGCGCTCGCACGCTCGACGTCGACGCTCACCCGGCTTCTACGATGGGATTCCCGACAGATCATCGGGGTCGGCCTCGGTGACGCGGGTGATCGCGCCCCAGCGTGTCAGACGGGGTGTCGTGTAGGCCGGCCGCGGCCCCGCCTTATCGCGGACGTCCGATTCATGACCCTGCTCGCTCGCGCGCGCATCCATGTCCGATCTCCTGGTCGACGTCCACGGAGTGTAGCGCGGTCGACCCTCAGCGGACAACGTCCGCCTGAGTCCATGGGCCTCGGCTCGCCCACCTCGGTCATCCGGTCCGATCGAAATCCCTTCTCGCCGCCTCGAGCGCTGCCGGCTCCGCCAGCAGATCGAGGGCCGTCAGGGCCAGCGCCTTGGCGGCGGCCACCATGCCTGACCGCGCGAGCGGCGTCGCGTTGTGCTCCGCGAACTCGCGCGAGTGGCCCGGGACGCCGTCCGGCGACGTGCGGATGTAGGGATGGATCGTCGGGACCGCCTGGCTCACGTTGCCCGCGTCCGTCGACCCGAAGCCGGCCTGACCGTCATCGGGATCGACGGGGAAGTCGATCCGGGCGAGGTTCCGTTCGAAGAGGCCGGCCATCGTGGCGTTCGGCTTCAGCGGGTCGTGGATCGTCGGGTCGACGGTGACCTGCACCCGGCAGCCGGTCGCGGTCGCCGCGCCCTCCGCCGCCGCCTCGAACCGCCGGCGCAGCTCCTGGAGGTAGGTCTTGTCCAGCGACCGCAGATAGAACTCCGCCGCCGTGTACTCGGGGATGATGTTCGCCTGCTGACCGCCGACGGTGATGACGCCGTGGACGCGGGCGTCGGGCCGGAGATGCTGGCGCATGGCGTCGAGCGCGTTGAAGAGCCCGATGACCGCGTTCAGGGCGTTCACCCCGCGCCACGGCCACGAGGCCGCGTGCGCCGCCTTGCCGAAGTACTCGACCTTCGCCTTCATCAGACCGAGCGACGGCCGCCACACCTGGGTGCCGCAGCGGGGATGGATCATCATCGCGGCGGCGACGTCCCGGAACACGCCGGCTTCCATGAGCCTGACCTTGCCGGCGCCGCCTTCCTCGGCGGGCGTGCCGAGAACGACGACCCGGCCCCGGTACGGGAGGCGCGTCTGCGGGAGGGCGGCCGCGACCACGGCGAGCGCGGCCCCCGCACCCGTCCCCGCCGTCGCGATGACGTTGTGCCCACACGCGTGGCCAATGCCCGGAAGCGCGTCGTACTCGGCCATGACCGCGATCGTCGGGCCGTCCCCCGCGCCGGGCACCTCGGCGCGGAACGCGGTGGCCAGGCCGCCGACTCCGCGTTCCACGCGGCAGCCGTGTCGCTCGAGCAGCGCAGTCAGCCAGGCGGCCGCCTTCTCCTCCTTGAAGGCCAGCTCCGGATTGGCATGGATCTGGAGCGCGAGGCTCCAGAGATCCTCGGCGATCCGATCCACGGCGTCGGTCACGCGGGTCTTGAGACGGTCGAGCTCGTTCACGCGAAGCCTCCGGCAATCTGGCGACTGGAGATTCGATCCACCACGGCGGGCGGCGAGACGCAGGCTCCCACGCCCGCCGCGCGCCTGTCAAGGCGACGCGCTCAGGGCGACGCGGCGCTCAGCCGGCGGTCCCGACGAGCTCCGCCTTCGCCGCGCGCCCGGCCGCGATCCTCGCGTCCAGGGACGGGTGCGTCGCGAACAGGAGCTCTCGGAGCCGGCCTGGGCGCCGCTCGGCCAGGTTGAGCCGGCCCAGTCGCTCCATGGCCGCGATGAAGGCATCGGGGGCCCGGGTCACCTCGAGGGCGACGCGGTCCGCTTCCCGCTCGAGGCGCCGCGACCACGCGGCCACGACCGGGCTGATCAGCAGGCCGAGCGCCGAGAGCACGAGGAGCAGAAATGGCAGGCCGGCGGGGTCGGCCGGACCTCGCAGGCCGAGCGCCGCTGCCCCCGCGCGCAGCGCCCGGTCGGCCGCCCACAGCGAGGCGACGAGCAGCGCGCTCTGCAGCAAGAGGCCCTGGGCCACGTGCCCCCCGACGTGGTGACCCAGCTCGTGAGCGAGGACCACCTCCACCTCCTCCGGCGGGAACCCGTCGACGAGGGTGTCGCTGACCAGGATTCGGCGGGTGCGGCCGAGGCCGACGACGGCCGCGTTCGCGACGCGGCCCTTGCGCGAGAAATCGGCGACGACGACCTGCGTCGCCCGCACGCGCATCCGCTCGGCGAGGGCGAGGAGCCGGGCGCCCAACGCCGGATCGTGGAGCGGCGTCAGCCGATAGAAGAGGGGCACCAGCCAGATCGGGACGACCGCCGTCAGGAGCACCGCCCCACCGGCCAGGACCGCGCCGGCCCAGAGCCACCACCACTCCGGGCTCGCCCGGAGCAGCGCGTAGACGACCTCGGCCGCGAAGAGCCCGAGGAGCCCTCCGATGGAGAGGGTTTTCGCGCGGTCGCGAAGCCAGGCGCCGAAGGTCTGCGTGGACAGGCCCGCTCGACGCGGCAAGACGAAGCCGGCCAACGCGTCGAGCGGGAGCGTCAGCAGGGTCTGGGTGGCGCCGACCGCGAGCACGACCCCCGCGACGACCGCCGCCGGCGGCAGGGCGAGCCGCGTCTCCAGCGTGGCCACCAATCGGGCGGCGGCGCCGCTCTTGCTCCAGGCCACGAGCAGCACGGCGCCCACCGCGAGATCGATCAGCGTCAGAGCGAACTGCCGACGGTGATAGCGCTTCGCGTCGCGCTCGTCGTCCATACGCTTCGAGCGTAGCGTGGGGAGGGAAGGGTCACAAGCGACCGGAGCCCCGGTGCTACGATGGCTTGCGTGACTCGGAAGGTCCCGGCCGAGGGCCGCGCGCCCGAGGTGGCCGACGCGCTGCCAGCGAGCGGAGTGGCGGCCGCCGCGCCGCGGGCGAACACCCGGGTCCTCGGCCTCTTGGCGCTCGGGCATCTCGTGGTCGACATGAACCAGGGAGCGCTGGCGCCGCTGCTCCCGTTCCTCAAGAGCGTGTTCGGCCTGTCCTATGCCGCGTCGGGCGCGGTCCTGCTCGTATCGAGCCTGACGTCGTCGCTCGTCCAGCCGCTGTTCGGCTACCTCGCGGACCGGGGCACTCGGCGATGGCTCCTGCCGTGGGCGGTGGCCCTGTCGCCGGTCGGGGTGGGGCTGGCCGGGATGGCACCCTCGTACGGAGCGCTGCTCGCGCTCGTCCTCGTGTCCGGTCTCGGGGTCGCCGCGTACCATCCCGAAGGGTACCGGACGGCGAACCAGGTGGCCGGCGCGCGCAAGGCGACGGGCCTGTCCCTCTTTTCGATTGGCGGCAACGTCGGCATCGCCCTCGGTCCGCTCGCGGTCTCCCTGCTGGTGCCTCGGTTCGGCCTCCCGGGCACGCTCGGGCTCCTCGGGCCGGCCCTGCTCGTCGCCGGACTGCTCGCCACCGTCTTGCCGACGCTCGTGGCGGCCCCGACGGCCGATCCGCCGTCGCGCGCCGCCGGGGCGGGCGACCGCGACATGCGCGGCGCGATGGCGCTCCTGATCACCGTCGTGACGGTGCGCTCGTGGACGCAGCTGGGACTCGTGAGCTACGTTCCCTTTTTCTACGTCGACGTCCTCGGCCAGGATCCGCGCGTGGTGGGGCCGCTCCTCTTCCTCTTCCTGGGCGCCGGTGCGGTGGGGACGCTCGTGGGCGGGCCGATCGCCGATCGCTGGGGGCCACGGCGCTATCTCGTCGCGAGCCTCGGCCTCTCGACGCCGCTCCTCGCCCTCTTCCTCTGGCGGCCCGGCGGCTGGCTGGCGACCATGGTGCTGGCGGCGGCCGGCTTCGTGCTCGTGTCCTCGTTCTCGGTCACCGTGGCGCTCGGCCAGTCGTATCTCCCGCGGCACCTCGGCATGGCGGCGGGGTTGGTCGTGGGACTCGCCATCGGGACGGGCGGCCTCGGTGTCACGGCGCTCGGGTGGATCGCCGACCACTGGGGACTCCACGCGGCCCTGCGCCTGGTGATGATCCTGCCGCTCGCGGGGCTCGCCGCCGCCTTCTGCCTGCCCGAGCCGCGCCCCTGATGGGGGTGCCGGCCGGCCCCGAGGGGCCGGCCGGCCGGGGCGAGTGCGGTATCATGAGGCTTCGCGCCTGGCCGCCGTGGCCGGCCGTCCGGATTCGAAGCCACTTGGTCGAGGAGAGAAGAATGTTCGCGTCCGTCGAGGAGGTCCAGGAGCGGTTCCGCGCGAGCCGCTACATCGCGAGCCGTCGCATCGCCACCGTCGTCTACCTCGCCACCCGGATGAACCGCCCGGTGCTCGTCGAGGGCCCGGCGGGTGTCGGGAAGACCGAGCTGGCCAAGGTGCTGGCCGAGACGACGGGGCGCCCCCTGGTCCGGCTCCAGTGCTACGAGGGCTTGGACGAGGCGAAGGCGCTCTACGAGTGGAAGTACGCCAAGCAGCTCCTGTACACGCAGATGCTGCGGGAGCGGATCGGCGAGATGATCGCCGACGCGCCCTCGCTGCCCGAGGCGGTGGATCGCATCGCGCGGCAGGAGGATGCCTTCTTCTCCCGGCGGTTCCTCTCGCCCCGGCCGCTGCTCGGGGCCATCCTGGCCGACGAGCCGAGCGTGCTGTTGGTCGATGAGATCGACAAGGCGGAGGTCGAGTTCGAGGCGTTCCTCCTCGAGGTGCTCTCCGACTGGCAGGTTTCGGTGCCGGAGCTCGGGACGATCAAGGCCCGCCACCTGCCGCTGGTCGTGCTGACCTCGAACAACGCCCGCGAGCTGACGGACGGGCTCAAACGCCGGTGCCTGCACCTCTTCATCGACTTCCCGGGCGCCGGGGAAGAGCTGGCCATCATCCGGCTCAAGGTGCCCGAGGTCTCGGAGCAGCTCGCGCGCCAGGTCGTGAGCGCGGTGCAGAAGATCCGGGCGCTCGAGCTCCGCAAGGCGCCGTCGATCTCGGAGAGCCTCGACTGGGCGCGGGCGCTGGTGATTCTCAACGCCGACCGGCTCGACGCCGATCTCGTCGAGTCGACCCTCACGCTCGTCGTCAAGCACGAGCGCGACCTGGAGCGGGTGAAGGCGAGCCTGGACAAGGTGCTCGCGGACACGTAGTCCGGCTCGGAGCCCCGCGCGTGGACGAGCGGATCCTCGAGTTCATCGGCGATCTCCGGCGGGCGGAGGTCCGGGTCTCGACCACCGAGGCGCTGGATGCGCTGCAGGCGGCCGACGCGGTCGGCCTCGGCGACCGCGACGACTTCCGGCACGCCCTGGCCGCGACCCTGGTCAAGGAGTCCCGCGACCTCGCGACGTTCGAGCGGATCTTCGACCTCTACTTCTTCGACCTGAAGGGGCTCGGCGCCGAGGCGGCCAAGGCGCTCGGGCGCGAGGATCCCTGGGCGCGGGCGCTCCTCGAGCAGCTCCTCCGGCAGGACGAGGACCTCGACCTCGATCCGCTCGCCGAGATGCTCCTCATGTCGGATGCCGCCTCCCTCGAGCTGGCCATCCGGCAGGGCGGGCAAGGGGTCGGCCTCGAGCGCCTCTTCTACTTCCTGCAGGTCGGCTACTTCACCCGGCGGATTTGGGACCAGTTCCCCTGGCAGGAGATCGAGGCGGATCTCGAGGCCTTGCTCCGCGCGGCGGAGGCGCAAGGCATGGACCCGGGCGCCCTCGCCCGGCTCCGCACCTACATGGAGCTCCGGCTCGAGGCGTTCCGGCGGCTGGTCCGGCAGCACGTGGAGCGGGAGCTGGCGCGACGGGGGCACGGCCAGGCCGACCGGCTCCGCCGCGACCTTTTGGCCGAGAAGCCGCTCTTCACGCTCTCCGCCGACGAGGTGGCCCAGATGCAGGCGGTCGTCGCCCGGCTCGCCCGGCGGATCAAGGACGCCCTGGCGCTCCGCCAGCGGCGGGAGCGGCAGGGCAAGCTCGACATGCATCGCACCCTCCGGGCGAGCCTGCCGTACGGCGGCGTGCCCATCGACCTCCGGTGGCGCCGCCGCCACCGGGAGAAGCCGCGGCTGGTCACGCTCTGCGACGTGTCCGACTCCGTGCGGAACGCCTCGCGGTTCATGCTGCAGCTCGTCTGGAACCTGCAGGAGTGCTTCTCCAAGGTTCAGAGCTTCGCGTTCGTCTCGGAGATCGCCGAGGTGTCCGAGGCGTTCCGGACGCTGCCGGTGGAGCGGGCGGTGGAGCACGCGCTCGGCCATGCCGAGGTCGACTACCACAGCCGCTCGGACTTCGGCCATGCGTTCGCGCGGTTCTGCCGGGAGTCCCTCGAGCGACTCGACCGGAAGACGACGCTCCTGATCCTGGGCGATGCGCGGAACAACTACAACGACCCCCAGGCCTGGACGCTCCGCCTGATGCGCGAGCGCGTGAAGGGGATCATCTGGCTGAACCCCGAAGGGCAGTGGGGCTGGGGCGTCGGGGACTCGGTGATGCCGCTCTACGCGCCGCACTGCGACCTCGTGCGCGAGTGCCGCACCCTCACCCAGCTGGCGGAGGTCGTGGACGGCCTCGTCCAGGGCTGGTGGCGGCGACGCGGCGCCGTCCGGTAAGCCGGCCGGGTCCCCGGCAACCTGACGCTTGACCGATGTGACTAGATCTGGTCACATACAGGTCATGAAGACGGTGCGGATCGCCGATCTGAAGGCGCGCCTGAGCGAGTATCTCCGGGAGGTCCGGCGCGGGCAGACGCTCACGGTCCTCGATCGGGACACGCCCGTCGCCCGGCTCGTGCCGTACGAGGACGCTCCCGCCCTGACGATCCGTCGGCCTGCGCCCGGCGCGCCCTCACCGGGTGACTTCAAGTGGCCCCCTCCCTTGGACCTCGAGGTCGACGCCGTCGCCCTCCTGCTGGAGGATCGACAGAGCGGGCGTTGACCGCTTACGTCGACTCGTCCGTCGTCCTCCGGCTAGCCCTGGGACACGCCCGGGCGCTCGTCGAGTGGTCGTCGATCCGCCGGGCGGTAGCGAGCGCACTGCTCGAGGTGGAATGCATGCGCGCACTCGACCGACTCCGCATGCAGGCCGCCTTGGCGGACCGCGACCTGGCCGGACGCCGGGAGGCCATCTTCCAGCTGCTCGCGCAGGTGGAGGTGGTGGAGCTGACCCGTCCCGTGCTGGCCCGGGCCGCTCAGCCGATGCCGACGCGGCTAGGCACACTCGATGCCATCCATCTGGCGACCGCCCTGCTCTGGCGCGAGGGGGCGAGCATCGATCTCGCGATGGCCACGCACGACGCGGCCCTTGGGACGGCGGCGAGGGCATTCGGTCTGCGGGTCATCGGTCTGTAGCCGCGTCCGAGCCCGGGCCTGGATCGGGGCACTCCCGGCAGCTGCCCCAGGCGAGCCGAGGATGCCGGCGGGACACCGAGTCAGCGGAGGACGGCCAGCTTCCGGCGCTCGATCAGGTCGAAGTCGATCCGGGCCCCCAGCCCGGGACCATCCGGCGCGTGGACGAGCCCCTGTCCGTCGACCTCGATGTCCTCGACCAGGCCGTACTTCTGGGCGTCGGCCGGCAGCAGCACCTCGAAGAACTCACAGTTGCGGATCGCCATGATGAGGTGGAGGTTCGCCACGTTGTTCAGAGAGTTGCCGCCGTGGTGCACCTCGTAGTTCATGTGGAAGGCCTCGGCCAGGTGGGCGGCCTTGAGGCAGGCCGTGAGCCCGCCCTTCACCGCGACGTCGCCCCTGAGGAAATCGGTCGCCCTCGCCAAGAGCCACGGAGCGTAGGCGGTGAAGCCGCCCGGCGAGTACTCGGTCGCCAGGATGGGGATGCGGAGGTGCTGCTTCAGCTTGACGTAGCTGTAGAGGTCGTCGTCCGCGAGCGGATCCTCGTACCAGTGGTAGCCGAGAGCCTGGATCGCCTCGCCGACCCGGAGCGCGGCCGGGTAGTCGTACGCCCAGCTGCCGTCCAGCATGACGGTGAACCCGTCGCCGACCGCCCGGCGCACGGCCTGGCAGACCGCGATGTCCGTCTCGGGATCGGTAGGGGGATGGATCTTGTAGGCCGTCCAGCCCTCGGCCTTGAAGCGGGCCGCCTCCGCCCCGTAGGCCTCCGGCGAGGCGAGCACGGCCGAGCTCGCGTAGGCGCGCACGCGATCACGGTAGGAGCCGAGCAGCCGGTGGACCGGCAGGCCCGCGACCTTGCCGGCCAGGTCCCAGAGCGCCACGTCCACGGCGCCGATCGCGCGCGCCGTCGTCGAACGGCTCCGTTGCCAGAGCGCGTGATAGAGCCGCTCGCGCGCGAGGGGATCCTGGCCGAGGACGACCGGCTTCAGCACCTCGATCAAGGAGGCCGCGTCCAGGTGCGCCCCCCGCGCGGCCGATCCGAGGAACGCGTGCCCCTCGACGCCGTCGTCCGTGCCGAGCGTGAGGAGGCCGAGCTGGCCGTCACCACCGAAGCGTCCGGTGTGGCGGCCGTACGTCGTCGGCGGGATGCCGGGCCACGCGAAGAGCGTGAGCGTGAGGTCGCGGATCTTCATGGCGGGGCCTCCGACCGCGTTCGCGGCCGCTCAGACGGCGAGCAGGCTGCCGGTCACATCGGCGGCCGCGTCGCTCGTCAGGAACAGGATGGCGTGCGCCACCGCCTCCGGCGTCACCCAGCTCCGCCGGTCGGCGCCGGGCATGGCGCGCCGGTTGGCCTCGGTGTCCATGGTGCTGGGGAGCACGGCGTTCACGGTCACGCCGCGCCCCCGGACCTCCTGGGCGAGCGCCTGCGTGAGCGCGATCACGCCGGCCTTCGCCACCGTGTAGGCGATGAAGCCCCCCGCCGGGGGCAACACCGAGCGCGACGCCACGTTGACGATCCGCCCCCGGCCGGCGGCCAGCATCCCGGGCAGGACGGCGCGGCAGCAGAGATAGGCGCTGCGGAGATTCAGGGTCAGCATGCCGTCCCAGGCCCGCTCGTCGGTGGCCAGGAGATCGCCGCCGGCGAACCCGCCCACGGCGTTCACGAGGGCGTCCACCGCTCCGTGACGCGCCGTGACCTCGGCGAGGAGCCGCTCCACGCTGCCGGCGTCCGTCACGTCGGCCTGGACGGCCTGGAACCGCGCGCGGACGGGCGGGGGCACGCGCTCGGCCAGGGCGTCCCGGTCGCGGGCGTCGCGATACGTCACCGCGACGCGCGCGCCCGCCTGGAGCGCGCCGAGCGCGACGGCGGCGCCGAGCGCGCCCGTGCCACCGGTCACCACCACGACGTGCCCCGACATCCTCGGCCCGCCGGCTCGGCGCCGTCCCCGCCGGGTCTCAGCGCGCCGGCCGAGTCATGGCCAGCGCCTGACGGATCACGACGAGGGCGGAGGCGCCGAAGAGCGTCGCGATCGCCAGCCCCACGAGGATGTCGGGCCAGGGCGACCCGGTGGCGGCCACGCCGAGGGCGGCGACGAGGACGCCCCCGTTCGCCAGGACGTCGTTCCGGGAGCAGAGCCACGCCGAGCGCATGTTGATGTCGTCCCCCCGGTGTCGCCACAGGACCAGGAGCACCGCGGCGTTCGCGACGAGGGCGCCCAGGGCCACGATCGACATGATCCCGGCTTCGGGCGTGACGCCCCGCGCGAGCTTCGTCGCGATCTCCGCCAGCACCCCGGCTCCAAAGCTCGCCATGATGATGCCCTTCAGCAGGGCGGCGCGCGCCTGCCAGGCGGGGACGCGGCCGATGACGTAGAGGCTGAACCCGTACACGAGCGCGTCGCCCAGCATGTCCATGGAGTCCGCCAGCAGGGCCGTGGAATGGGCGGCCAGCCCCGCCGTCAGCTCGACCAGGAACATGGCGGCGTTGATTCCCAGCACGACCTGGAGCGCCCGGCGCTGGCGCGCGTGCACGGGGCGGGCGGCGCAGCACGAATCCATCGATCTTATTCTAGTCGAAGGGCGCCCGGCGGGCGTCTCCGGGCCGGCCGTCGGTCCCCCGGGCGCCGATCAGCCCGGGAACCGCCAGAGGGGCGCGGCCGGCGGCTCGCCGCTGAGGCGGAACTGCGGGAGGACGAGCCCGGCGCCGACCGGCTGGAAGCACACCAGGACGCGGGCGCCGATCGCGACGCGCTCCTCGGGCTCGGGCCGGAAGTCCGGCGTGACGAGATTGGTGACGAGCCGGACGCCGTCGTCTGGCGTGGGCTCGCCGCGCTGCTCGTCGAGCTCGACCACGACGACCGGGTACGGCGTCCAGTCGCGGAAGCCCGGCTGGATGGCCTGCACCACGATCTCGTAGGAGTGGATCGCGCCCCGGCCGCTGACGGGCGCCCAGCTCCACGCCAAGGACGCGCACCACGGGCACCCGGCGCCCGGGGGATAGCGAAGCCGCCCGCAGTCGTCGCAGCGCCGCACGACGAGGCGCCCGGCCCGCGCCGCCTCGAAGTAGCCGTGCCACTCCGAGTCCGTCTCGGGCACGATGAGCGCCATCCCGCGGTAGACGACGGGGTCAGGCCTCGCCGTCGGGACATTTCCGCGCCCCGGCGGCGGGCCAGCCGGGCCCGGGGCGGAAGGTCCGGCGGTCACAGTCGCCCCCCGAGGATCAGCGCGCTGCCGGTGGCGGGAGAGGCCCAGCCCATGTTCATCGCGATCCGGGCGTCCCGCACCTGGCGACAGCCGCCCGGGCGGTACTCGTACGTGTGGACGCCCTCGGCGGCCCGGGGGCAATAGTCGTCGGCCGTGCCGCGGAGCTGGCGCACGTTCTCGATCACCATGCTCATGCCGTGCGTGTACCCCTCGCAGAGGTGCCCGCCGCTCGTGTTGTTCGGGCGCCGGCCGCCGAGCTCGATGGCCCCGCTCGACACGTAGCGCCCGCCCTCGCCCTTCGCGCAGAACCCGAACTCCTCCAGCTGGAGCATCGCGGTGAAGGTGAAGGCGTCGTAGGCGCCGGTCACGTCGACGTCCTCGGGCCCGAGACCGGCGGCCGGGAAGACCAGCTCGCGCGCGTGCACGCCCGCCACGGTGGTGTAGCGACCCTGGTAGAGGAAGTCGGCCCGCTCCTTGTTGACGCGGCCGGCGGCGGCCAGGACGTGCACCGGCGGATGCCGCGTGTCGCGGGCGCGATCGGCCGCGGTGACGACGAGCGCGGTGGCGTTGTCCGTCTCGAGGCAGCAGTCGAGGAGGTGGAGCGGCTTGACGATCCACCGCGACGCCAGGACCTCCTCCACGGTGACCGGCGTCCGGGCGAGGGCCTTCGGGTTGGCCGCCGCGTGACGCGAGTGGGCCGCCTTCACGTGCGCCACCTGGGCCGAGGTCGTCCCGTACTCGTACATGTGGCGCATGAAGGCGGGAGCGAAGCGCTGCCCGGCGCTCATCATGCCGTAGGGGCGGTCGGCCAGCTCCAAGCCCCGTACCGGCGTGGCCGCGCGCGCGCCGGTGCCGCCGATCCGGAACTCGCTGTAGCCGTTCATGGCCCGGAACACGACCACCGCGCGGCAGAGGCCGACCTCGAGGAGCCCCATCGCGTAGGCGATGAGCCCCTCGGTGCTGCTGCCGCCGCCGATCACGTCCGCGTACGTGTCGAGGCGGATGCCGAGGTCGGCGGCGATCGCGATCGACGGCGTGGAGTCGTTCGAGTGGTAGGACAGCATGCCGTCGACGTCCCGGGGCGTGAGCCCGGCGTCCAGGATCGCGTTCCGGACCGCCTCGACGCCGAGCGCCCGCGTGGATCGGCCGGACGCCCGGCTGTACTCGGTCTCGCCGATCCCGACGATGCAGTGGCGGGCACGCAGGGACCGCACCTCAGCTCCTCGGGCTCGGCCCGCCCATGGGCGTCAGCGTCCGAACAGGTCGAAGGCCTGGACCCGGCGGGCGCGCGCGAGCGCGTTGGGCGAGCCGTCCGAAAGCACCGTCGCGAGATGCTCCGCGCCGAGCACGGACGGCACCATCACGTAGTCCGCGCCCGCGGCGTACAGCTCCTGGGCCGCCTGGCTGGTGTCGCCGGTCACGATTGCCTTGGCGCCCGGCGCCAAGGACCGCACGGTCCGCAGGAGCTGCAGGTTGCTCGTGCCCTTGAGGAACCAGTCGGAGATCGCCGAGATCACGATGGCGGCCCGGCCGATGCCGGCGTGCTCGAGCGTCGCCATGTTGGCGATGTCCCCGTAGTGGTTCTCGACGCCCTCCAACCGAAGGCGCTCCAGCATCTCGGGGTTGAAGTCGATCGCCACGAGCCGGTCCTTCAGAGCCGGTGCCGTGCGGGCGAGGTGCTGGACGAAGGCCAGGCCCTCGCGGGAGACGCCCAGGAGGAAGACGTCGCCCTGGCCGCCGTGCTCGCCGGCGCCCGCGCCCCTGTCCGCCGCCGCGGCCCGCTCGCCGCCGAACCACCGGCGCAGGCCCAGCGCGTGCAGCATCCCGGCCAGCCGGGTGGCGATCGCGTGGTTGTAGAGGATGCCGTAGGTGGAGATGACGGCCGTGAAGAGGACCGTGTAGAGGATCAGCGAGTTCGCGGCGGGGCTGATGTGCTTGTAGACCGTGCCCAGCGTGAAGATCACGAGCGCGAACTCGCTGATTTGGGAGAGGTTGATCGCGACCACCCCCGCGGTGCGCGTGTCGAGCCGCAGGAACGCGAAGATCGGGTACATCGCGAGGAGGCGGCTCACCACGACGAAGGCGACGCCGCCGAGCGCCGCCAGGACGGCCGGCACCGACGGCTCGGGGATCTTGAGCCCCAGGGCGACGAAGAACAGCGTCAGGAAGAAGTCCCGGACGCCGCCGACCCGCGAGATCACCTCGGTGCCGTACGGATAGGACGCGATGACGACCCCGGCGATGAGGGCGCCCATTTCCTTCGAGAGGCCGGCCCATCCGGCGACGCCGGCCACGAGGAAGCACCATGCCATCGCGCTGACCACGACCAGCTCGGACGACTTCGCGATGATGCGGAAGTACGCCGGCAGCACGAAGGTGGCCAGCAGCCAGGCGCCGCCCACGAGCCCCACGCCGGCCACCAGCGAGCGAAGGAGGAGTAGCGCCTCCAGGTTCTGCAGGTTGGGCTGGATCGCCAGGAAGGCGATCGCGTAGAGATCCTGGAAGATGAGCACGCCCAGCGTGACCCGACCGCCGAAGGTCCCGAGCTCGAACTTGTCGGACAGGAGCTTGACGACGATCAGCGTCGACGACAGCGCACTGGCGAAGGCGAGGTAGAGCCGGTCGAACTGGCCGCCGGTGGACGCGACCACCGGGCCCAGCGCCAGCCAGGCGAGGCCCGCGCAGATCGGCACCTGGAGAAGGCCGGTGACGGTGATCGCGCGGCCGGCCTGGAGCAAGCGCGGCAGGCTGATCTCGAGCCCGATGAGGAAGAGGAGGAGGATCAGCCCGATCTCGGCGATCAGCTCGATGCTGTGCTCGTCGGTCACCACGTGGAGGCCGACGTGGGGCCCCAGGACTGCGCCCGCCAGGATGTATCCGAGGATCAGCGGCTGGTTGAGGCGGCGCGCGATGAAGGCGAGGACGGCGGCGACGATGATGCTGAAGCCGATCGAGGTCAGGAGATCCATGAGGCGGCCGTCAGTATAGCATCGCGGAGCGCGACGCCCCTCGCGCGCGCCCTAGGGCTCGCTGCCGAAGACGCGGTCGACGTCGATGACGAAGCCGATGCCGGTCTTCGGGGTCAGCGGATCCTTCAGCACGGCCCGCGTCGCCCGCATCAGCGCGTCGACCGCGTCGTCCTCGACGACCGAGAGCAGCATCTGGGTCGTGTCGTCGACCTGCTTGAGGATCGTCGCCAGGTTCACGAAGTGCGGCAGCTCGAGCTTCCGCGTGCGCTCCTGCAGGGTGCGGAACCCGTGGCTGGGCACGAGGGTCACGCCGGGGGCGCCCGCCTTCTGCCAGGCCTCGGCGAGCGCGAGCGTCTTTTCAACGCGTGTCGTGATCAGGACGACCAGCTTCGCCATGTTGGTCTTCTCCCGTGACTACCCGGCGGTCGGGGTCGAGACGGTCTCGGCCGCCGGCTCTCCGATCCCGTCCTCGGGGGCGACGCCGCGGAAGGCCAGCCGGACCAGCGGCGGCGTGACGAGGGTCGACACCAGGATCGCGAGGAGCAGCGACGGGAAGAGCCGGTCGTCGAAGATGCCCCGGGCCAGCCCGATCGAGGCCATGATGAGCCCCACCTCACCGCGCGAGATCATGCACACGCCGACGCGGAGCGCCTCCACGCGGCTGAAACCGCCCAAGAGCGCTCCGGCGCCGCACCCCACGACCTTGGTCAGCACGCTCGCGACGATCAGCACGCCGGCGTACGGCAGCGCCGCCAGCCCCAGCTGGGCGAAGTCGGTCGCCAGTCCGATGCTCACGAAGAAGACGGGCACCAGGAAGGCGTACGACACGTAGGCCGATGCCTGCTCGACTTCGTGCTTCGCCCGCGCGTTGATTCGGCTGAGGCCGAACCCCGCCAGGAACGTGCCGCTCAGGGCGGCCACGCCGCCCAGAGCTTCGGCACTCCACGCCAGGAACAGCGCAAAGGTTAGCGCGATGATCGGCACTCCGTAAAGCTGGCCGAACTCCGGCGTGATGTAGACCCAGTTCATGACGCGAGGCAGGACCGACCACGCCACGAACCCGGCCGCCGCGAAAAAGAGAAGCATCCGGAGCACGACCCACCCGAGGCCGAGCCACGTCGTCTCCCCGGTGCCGCCCGTCAGCGCGACCGAGATCGAGACGAGCATGATCGCGAGGACGTCGTCGACGAGGGCGGTGGCCAGCATGGCGTTGCCCTCCTTCGTCCGGAGGACGCCCAGCTCGAGAAGCGTCTGGGCCGAGATGCTGGTGGAGTTCGCCGACATGACGACGCCGGTGAGGAGCGCGACGTGGGTCGGAAATCCGAAGGCCCAGGTGAGCACCGCGATGACGCCGAGCGGGACGGCGGCGCCGAGGATTCCGGCGTAGACCGCGGTCCGGCCGACGGCCATCAGCTCGCGCGGCTGGATCTCCAGGGCGATGTTGAACATCAGGATGAGGACGCCCAGCTCGGCCAGCTCCTTGATGGTGCCGGCGAGGTGGCCGCCGGACAGCGGCCCCCAGTGCAGGAGGTCGACCAGGGTCGGACCGAGCGCGACTCCGACCAGAAGCTCGCCGAGGACGCGCGGCTGCCCGAGCTTGCGCGCAGCGGCGCCGGCCAGCCGAGCCGCGCAGAAGATGAGGCTGAGGGCGAGCAGGAGCGGCACAACCGGGTTGTCGTGCATCCAGAGGCTCCGAGGCCTAGCGCGGCGCCACGCGAGCGGCCATGCGCGAGCTTCGGCTCAGCGGGCTGGCCCGACGCCGCCGGGCGGGTTCCGGTTCCCGCGCCGCCGCTCCAGCGTGCGCCTGAACGGCGGCCAGCGGGTGAGCGCCCAGACTACCGCTCCGCCCACCGCGAGCCAGCCAGACGCGACCAGATAGGTCGCGCCCAGACCGGGCTGGAGATAGTAGAGCATCGCGGCCGCCGCCGCCCACGCGGCCAGGAGCCCCAGCGCGAATTTCCGGCTCACGTGATCAGCGGCAGCCGGGCGGCGCGACGAGCGCCGCCAAGCGATCGGACGAAGTCGCGCGACGTGTCACTTCCTGACCCTCCCGTCGGCCCGCAAGCGCGCGGGCCGTGATACGGCGCTGGTGAAAGGCGTGCCTCGGCGCCACCGCGCGGCGATGGAATCCTCGGGGCGTGAAGGGCGATCCTCGGCCGGGCGGCCGCGCGGTGCAGGGAGCGCCCCCGAGACGGGGACGCTAGTGGTCTTCGCCCGCGGGCGGCGGCGACGCAGTCGACGCGAAGAGGCTGCGGGCCCGCGCGACGACCGGGACCGGGCGGGGTCGCTCGACGGCCGCCGACGTGGCGCGCGGCACCGCCACCACGAGGTCCGGCTGCCGCGAGCCGAGCACGGGAAGCAAGCTCGCGGCGCTGCTCCGCTCGTCGGTGCGGGGGCGCTCGGCGCGCACGGCGTAGACGGACTCGCGGTCGTCGAAGCGGACGACGCCCGGGAGGAGAGGGTTGGAGCAGTCGATCGAGAGGCACGCCAGGAGCGTCAAGGCCAAAGCCCACACGGCGCGATGATATCCCAGGCCGGCGCTCCGGCGAAAGCCTCGATCCGATCCGGGGATCGGCGCGGCGGCGGGTTGGCTAGCCGCGCCCCCGGCGCGGCGCGGCGACCTCGGTGGCGCGGCCGTCCCGCAGCAGGTCCCGGAGATACTTGCCCGTGTAGGACGCCGCGGCCTGGGCGACCGCTTCGGGCGGGCCTTCCGCCACCAGCTCGCCACCGCCCTCGCCGCCTTCCGGCCCGAGGTCGAGGATCCAGTCCGCGCACTTGACGACGTCCAGGTGGTGCTCGACGACGAGCACCGTGTTGCCGGCGTCCACCAGCCGCTGCAGGACACCGAGCAGGCGCCGGACGTCGTCCAGGTGCAGCCCGGTCGTGGGCTCGTCCATGATGTAGAGCACGTCGCGGCCCAGCCGGGTTCCGAGCTCGGCGGCGATCTTCAGGCGCTGAGCCTCGCCGCCGGAGAGCGTGGTGGCGGGCTGACCGAGGCGGAGGTAGCCGAGCCCCACGTCCTGGAGGACCTGGAGCCGGCGCGTCACGCCGGGGACGGCGACGAAGAAGGCGATGGCTTCGTCCACCGTCATCTGGAGGACCTGGCTGATGTCGCGGCCCTGGTACGCCACTTGCCGCACGTCGGGGCGATACCGCCGCCCCTCGCACTCCCGGCACGTCACGTAGACGTCCTCGAAGAAGTACATCTCGTGCTTCTCGAAGCCGTCGCCCTCGCACGTCTCGCACCGCCCGCCCGGCACGTTGAACGAGAAGTGGCCGGGCCCGAGGCCGAGGGCCTTGGCTTTCGGCAAGCCGGAGAACAGGCGGCGCACGTCGTCGAATGCCTTGATGTACGTGACGGGGTTCGAGCGCGGCGTCCGGCCGATCGGCTCCTGGTCGATGAGCCGGACGCCACGCAAGTGCTCGAGGCCGAGCAGCGCGTCGTGGGCGCCGGGCGCCTCGAACTCCGTCCTGAAGGCGCGGGCGACCGCCCGGTAGAGCGTGTCGTGGACCAGCGTGGACTTGCCGGAGCCCGAGACGCCCGTGACGCACGTCAGCGTGCCGAGCGGAATCCGCGCCGTGACGTTCCGCAGATTGTGCTCGCGCGCCCCGACGACGGTGAGCCATCGGCCGTCCCCCTCGCGCCGCCCGAGCGGCAGGGGGATGCTCTCGCGACCCGAGAGATAGCGGGCGGTGAGCGTCCGCATGTCCCGGAGAAACTCCTCGCGCGGCCCGGCGAAGACCACCTCGCCGCCGCGCTCGCCCGAGCCGGGGCCGAGCTCCACGCAGTGATCGGCCGCCTCGATGAACGTCCGGTCGTGCTCGACGACGACCACCGTGTTGCCGGCGTGCGCGAGCTCCCGGCACAACTCGGCCAAGCGCGTCACGTCCCGCGCGTGGAGGCCGATGGACGGCTCGTCGAGCACGTAGAGCGTTCCGACCAGCTGGGCGCCGAGCTGGGTCGCGAGCGCGATGCGCTGGGCCTCGCCGCCCGACAGGGTCCGCGTCTGGCGCTCGATCGTGAGGTAGCCGAGCCCCACCCGTCGGAGGAACGAGACCTTGGCCGCTAGCCGGTCCAGCGCCTCCCGGGCGACCTCCGCTTCCCACAGGGTCAGCGGGAGCGCCTCCAGCCACCCGGCCAGGTCGTCGATGGGAAGCCGCGCCACTTCGGCGAGGCTCTTGCCGTCGACGGTGACGGCGAGCGCCTCCGGCTTGAGGCGCGCGCCGCCGCACGCGGGACAGGGCACCTGGCTCCGATAGCGCGACAGGAAGACGCGCACGTGAAGCTTGTACCGGTACCCCTCGACCTCCTCGAAGAACCCGCGGATGCCGCAGAAGCTCTCGTCCCCCTCGTAGAGCCATTGCCGCACCTGCTCGGGAAGCTCCTGGTAGGGGCGCTGGACGTCGATCTTGCGGCGGCGGGCGGCGCGGAGCAGCTCCTTCTGGTACCACTCGCCGGACGGGTGGCGCCACGGCTCGACCGCGCCCCCGGCCAGCGAGACGCCCGGATCCGGGACCACGCGCGCCACGTCGTAGCGCAGGAGGTTACCGAAGCCCTTGCACTCGGGACAGGCGCCGAGCGGGTGATTGAACGAGAACAGGAGCGGCTGCGGTCGCTCGAGCGTCGTCCCGCACGCCTGGCAGCCGAACTGCTCGCCATATCGGCGAACCTCCGGCGGGCGCCCCTCTCGGAGGAGCTCGACCACCGCCCGGCCGCCCCCCTCGCGGAAGGCCTGCTCGAACGAGCCGGCGAGTCGCGTCTGGCCCTCCGGGCGCAGGACGACCCGGTCGAGCACGACCTCGACGGTGTCCCGGCCGGCCAGGTCCGGCGCGGGCAGCGGGGACAGCGGGATGACGTCGGCACCCACCTTGATCCGCGCGAAGCCGCACGCCACCAGCCGGGCCAGGAGCTCGCCGACCCGGTCGGGCGGGGGCACGGGGAGCGGGAAGCCGATGAGAGCCCGGGCACCCGTCGCCTCGGCGATGAGCGCCGCGGCCGCCCGGTCCGGCGCGGCCGATCCGGCCGGGCGTCCGCACTTCGGGCAGTGGACGCGGCCGATCTTCGCGTAGAGGAGCCGGAGGTAGTCGGTGAGCTCGGTCGCAGTCCCCACCGTGGAGCGCGCCGTCCGCACCGGGTTCTTCTGCTCGAGTGCGATCGCCGGCCGGATATGCTCGACCAGATCGACGTCGGGCCGGTCGATGCGCTCGAGGAACATCCGGGCGTAGCTCGACAACGACTCGATGAAGCGCCACTGCCCCTCGGCGAAGATCGTGTCGAAGGCCAGGGAGGACTTGCCCGATCCGGACACGCCGGTGACGACCGTGACGCGGTCGTGGGGGATCGCGACCGAGACGTTCTTGAGGTTGTTCTGGCGGGCGCCGTGGATGCGGAGCCAGTCAGGGCGCGGCGCGGGACGAGGCTTCACAATCGATCATTCTACCGCGCGCCGCGCCCGCCACCGCGCGCTTGACAGCCCTCGACCGGTCGGGAACGATGGCCCGGCGCGCGCCGCCGGGCGGAGCGCATCGGCCGCCCCGTCGCCGCGCACGGAGGATTGCATGCTCGGACGTCCCGTCCTGGCCTCGCTGCTGCTCGGCGCGATCCTCGGCGCCTGCTCCGGGCAGGAGACGCTGAGCCCCGAAGCCGAGCGCGGGCGGCAGGTCTACCTCGCCCAGTGCTCCTCGTGTCACTCGCCCGATCCGTCCAAGGATGGCCCCCTGGGCCCGGCCATCAAAGGCTCCTCGCGCGCGCTGCTGGAGGCCCGCCTCCTGCGTGGCGCCTACCCGCCGGGCTACACGCCGAAGCGACCGAGCGCCGTGATGCAGCCGATGCCGCAGGTCACCGGGAGCCTGGACGATCTCGCGGCGTACTTGCGCTGATCGTCGGGCTCCGGACGCGCATCGGGCCCGGCCGTGGCCCGGGCCCGATGACGATGGGTCGCGGCGAAGCGCCAGCTCGCTACCCGCGCATGGCCTCGAACCAGAGGTAGTAGACGGCCGAAAGGATGAAGCCGCCCCAGAGCGTGCCATTCACGGTCGCGAGCGGCTTGGCCAGGCCCTGGCCCGGCGTGCCCTTGAGGGCGTTGATCTCGACGACGATCATGATGAGGAGCGCCACCACCCAGAACATCAAACCGTTGCGGGGAACCGGCAGCGTCAGGTGGCTCGCCGCGCCCATAAAGAACAGCATCGGGATGGACAGCAACGTGTTGGTGCGGGAGGCGAGCCCTCCCCGCGCCCCGGCCCCCGCCGCCGCCGGATTGGCCGGCCGGCCGGCCGCGGTGTCGATCGCGTTCTGGATGACCACCTTCTGATTCGGCCAGATCACGAACCAGACGTTGGCCCACATGAGGCTTCCGAGGAGGCCGCCGAGGAAGATCGCCCAGCCGTACGAGCCGGCGAAGAACCCGCCCTGATGCGCCCGGTGGATGATGATCAGCCAGCCGGAAAGGAACGTGAACATCGCGCCCCAGCGGAACCACCAGAGCGCGCGGGGCACGAGCTTCTGGATCGCTCCGCCGCGCACCGGCGCGTCCGTCTCGGCGAAGAACGGGGTCTGGACGAAGTTGAAGTAGTAGAGAAGACCGATCCATGTGATGCCGGCCAGAAAGTGAATCCACCGCAAGAGGAACAGCCAGCCTTCACTGCTCGCCAGCGCCATACCGTGCCTCCCTGTGCGTGTGGGTCAGCCGCGGGGAGCGCCCGCCTGTCTCGCTCCGCGGAGCGATCCCGCGTCATCGCTCGAGCGCCCGGTCGATTAAAGCCGGCCGGTCCCGGCAGTGTCAACCCCGGGATCGGAAGGGAGCGGTGGCGGGGGAAGAAGAGCGTCCGCCCGGGTCGTCGCTCGAACGTATCGCCTCGATTGGCGGTCGTCACCGTGGCGCCGCCGGCGGCGAAGGGAAGAATTGCGGGAGGCCCGGCCCGGTGAGTATGCTGGCGACCGAAGGCCGGGCGGCGCTGCCATCCCGGGGAGGCGCGAAGGGGGAACGATGCACGAGGCTTCGGCGGGCAAGACGCGGACCACGGCCGGGGGCGCCGTCCTCGGCGGCTCCCGGGTCCACGGCCCTCGATAGCCCGCCGACATGGTCTTCAGCTCCCTCACGTTCGTCTTCCTCTTCCTGCCGATCACGCTCGCGCTCTACTTCGTGCTCCCCGCCCGCTGGCGCAACGCGTTCCTGCTCGCGGCCAGCCTGCTCTTCTACGCCTGGGGCGAGGTCAACTACACGCTCGTCATGCTGGCCTCGATCCTCGGGAACTACCTGTTCGGCTGCTGGATCGAGGACGCCACCGACCCGGGGCGGCGCCGGTGGCTCATCACGCTGGCGGTCATCCTGAACCTGGGGCTCCTCGGGTTCTTCAAGTACGCCAACTTCGTCATGGAGAACGTCGACCTCGTGCTGGCGGCCGTGGGCCTGCCCACGGTCGACCTCGCGCGGGTTCACCTGCCTCTCGGCATCTCGTTCTTCACGTTCCAGGCGATGTCGTACGTCATCGACGTCTACCGCCGGCGCGTCGCGGCCCAGCGACGCCTCCAAGACCTCGCCCTGTACATCACGCTCTTCCCTCAGCTCATCGCCGGCCCGATCGTCCGGTACATCGACGTGGCTCGCGAGCTCGTCGAGCGTCGGGTCTCCGCTGGCGACTTCGCGGCGGGCGTGCGCATCTTCCTCGTGGGCCTCGGGAAGAAGGTGCTCATCGCGAACACCCTGGCGACGCAGGCCGACCAGATCTTCGCCATCCCGGGCGAGCAGCTGCCGACGAGCGTCGCCTGGATCGGCATCGTGTTCTTCACGCTCCAGCTGTACTTTGATTTCGGGGGCTACTCCGACATGGCGATCGGCCTGGGCCGCATGCTCGGGTTCCACTTCCTGCCGAACTTCAACTACCCGTACATCTCGCGGACGCTGACGGAGTGCTGGCAGCGCTGGCACATCTCGCTCTCGACCTGGTTCCGCGACTATCTGTTCAAGCCGCTCGGCGGATACCGCGTGGGCCGCCCGCGCGCGTACCTCAACCTGATGATCGTGTTCTTCCTGTGCGGCCTGTGGCACGGTCCCAGCTGGAACTTCGTCATGTTCGGCGTCTACCAGGGGGTCATCCTGATGATCGAGCGGGTCGTGCGGGCGACGCACATCAAGGCGCTGCGCACGCCGCTCGGGAACGCCTACTTCATCCTCGTGCTGCTGACCATCATGGTCTTCTTCCGCACCGACTCGCTGGGCCACGCGTGGGCCTTCTTCAAGGCGATGTTCGGCTTCGTGCCCCCGAACATCGGGGTCTATCGCCCGATGGCCTACCTGCCACCGGAGGCCGTGATCGCCGCCCTGGCCGGGATCGTCGGGTCGGCCCCCTTCATTCCCTGGTTGAGCCGCGTGCTGAGCGCGCGCGGTGACGAGCGACGGCTCGGCCTCGAGCTCGTCCGCCAGACGGCCTGCTTCGTCGGGCTCGCGACCATCCTGCTGCTGTCCGGCGCGCGGCTCGCCGCCGGCACCCACAACCCGTTCATCTACTTCCGGTTCTGATGCTCGGCACCGAGGCAACGTCGGGGTCGTGGAGGGAGCGTATCCAGCGCGCCTTCGACCGCGTGACGATCCTCTGCTTCGTGGCGGCGATCGCCCTGCCGCTGGTGGCGCTCACCGCGGGCCGGGACCTGCGCGACGGCGTCGAGGACGAGAAGCGGGCGCCCACACCGTTTCCCGAGTGGAGCTGGATGCCCGCCGAGCTTCACACGTACCCGCAGCGATTCGACGCGTGGTTTCGGGACCACTTCGGGCTCCGCCGTCTGCTGATCCGCGGGCACAGCAAGCTGTCGTACTACGTGCTGCGCACGTCGCCGTCGCCCAAGGTCATCCTCGGCCGGAACGGCTGGCTCTACTACGACGGGGTCCACGCGGGGGACGGCGACCCGATCGCGGACTACCGCGGCGTTCGCGAGCAGACGCCCTACCAGCTCGAGACCTGGCGCTGGGCGTTTCAGGACATCCACGACTGGCTCCAGGAGCGGGACGTCCGCTTCCTCGTCGTGCTCGTCCCGGCGAAGGAGCGGATCTATCCCGAGTACCTCCCCGGCTATCTGGCCCCGGTCGGCCCGTCGGCCATGGACGAGGTCGTCCCGTACCTGGAGCGACACGGGCGGTTCGCGATGCTGGATCTCACCCCTGTCCTCCGCGCGGCCCGCGGCGGTGAGCTCCTGTACGCGAAGACGGACACGCACTGGAATGCCTACGGCGCGCTCGTCGGCTATCGCGCGATCGTCGAGCGCCTGCGCCAGTGGTATCCGGCGCTCCAGCCGTGGTCACCGTCGGACTTCCGGATGGGCTGGACGCGGGACCGGGGCGGGGACCTGGCCCAGATGATGGATCTGCGACGCGTCCTGACGGAGGAGACGCCGCTCGTCCAGGCGGTCCGGCCACGCCGGGCCACGGTGCAGATCACGGGCGATCCGGACATTCCCGTCGTGGTCTCGGAGGTCGACGACCCCGGCCTCCCGCGCGCCGTGGTCTTTCGTGACTCGTTCGGCAACGCGCTCATTCCGTACCTGTACGAGCACTTCCGGTATGCGCTGTACGCATGGAGCCGCAAGGGCGTGGATCTCTCGCCGATCGTGGCCGGGCAACCCGAGCTGGTGCTGCACGTCGCCGCCGACCGCGGGCTGGGACACCGGTTTCGCTACTCGACCGTGATCCAGAACCAGGCCAACGCGCGCCGGTTCGACGGATCGCGCGACGTGATGGCCACGATCGACGGGGCGACGGACTTCCGGGGCGTCCGGCCGCTGCGTGGGTCCATCGCGCGACAGGGCGAGGGCTTGCTCGTGGTGGCGGAAGCCGTTCAGGCGCAGGTCGAGCTCCCTCCGGTGCCCCGTCGAGACGGGACGTTGCCGATCCTGCGGGTGGACGTGACGGCGCCGGGGAAGACCGACCTGATCATCCAGTGGGACAACCCTCGCCGCGGGCCGGTGCCGCCGAGCGTCCGCTACGAGGTGAGTGGCCCGATCGAGCGCGGCCGGACCCGCATCACGCTTCCGCTCCTCGACCCGGAGATGGTCGGCCCGCTGCGGCTCCAGTTCGGGCACAAGGGGAAGTACCTCCTCCACCGGATCGAGGTCCGAGGGATCCCGCGCTACTGACGCTCTGAGCCCGAACGGGACGGACGTTACTGGATCAGCGCCGCCGACCCTCTCCCGGCGCCTTGAGCGAGGTCGGGCGCGCGAGAGCACCCTGCCGTAAGCCCGTCCCGAGCGCCAGACCGAGCCGAGCCCACTAATACACTGGATGACCCATGTTCATCCCCTCGATGCTCTGTACGACGCTCCGCGACGCGTCCCGTCTCGGGGATCCCCGCTTCATGGCCGAGCCCAAGTTCGACGGCCAGCGGGCGCAAGTCCACGTCGCGGGCGGGCATACCTTGGCAATCTTCAGCCGCCCAGGGCGATCGCTGCTGCCCTACCCCGGGGTGGCGTGGCTCGGTGATGCTGCGTGGCCGGTCGATCAGGCGGTGCTGGATGGCGAGCTCTGCGCGGCGACCGGCATGGAAGGCATCCTCGGCGTCTTTGAGGCACGCGAGCGACGCGGCCAGCCCATGGCCTTCGTGGCGTTCGATCTGCTCCAGCTCGATAGCCGCGACGTGATGGGTGAGCCCTGGGCGGACCGGCGCAAGCGGCTGGAAGATCTCGGGGCCCTCCTGACGCTGCCCAACGTGACCATCGTGCCCGTGACGGACGATGCGGCGCGACTCTGGACGACCTGGGTCGGCTGGGGGGCGAGGGTATCGTGCTCAAGGATCGGCGGGCGCCCTATCGCCCCGGTGAACGCTCGCCCGAGTGGCTCAAGGTGAAGCAGCGTCATCGGCTCGCGGTTACGGTCGAAGCCGGCGATCCCAAGCTCGTGCGCTGGGGTGACTGGAGCTGGGCCGTGCGGTTGACGCTAACGTACCAGCACCCACACACAAGGCGGCGAGTCCGCATCGAGGAAATCGTGCGGGTGCCACAGCCCGACGACTTCACCGTATGTCCTGGCGAGCGTGGCGAGATCCTCTGCTGGGGCTTCCTGCCGAATGGGCGACTGCGGCATCCGGTATTCTTGAACCGGAGGCCCGTCGGAGGCGGCGCCGGGACGAGGTGAGGCGAGGCCACGGCGAGGTCCAGGGTGCCGAGGCCGGTCAGGAGCGATGCCGCCATGTCGCGTGATTCGTCGGCCGGGGCGGTGCCGCCACCAGCGAGTCTACGTCCGGCCCGATTCGCGCCGCAAGGCGCCGCAAGGATGAATGATTACCAGGACGGGCGATCGCCCGGCCGGTCGGCGCTTTCGACGAGGGGCGTTGCCGTGACACCGGATACTCGCCACGCAAGCGCCTTTGGAAGGGAGAGGAGCAGAGCCTTTTCGCGCGAGGGCCGTACCCCTTCCGTTCACCGGGCGGTCGGGACCGTCGCGGCGCGGGCCGCCTCCTCGAGGAGGTTCTCGACGAAGACCGTCGAGCCCGCGCTCGTCAGATGGCAGACGTCGTTGAAGTAGCGCCCTCCCTTCGGCATCGCGGTCGCCTGATCCACGAACCGTATCGTCGCGTCGCTCGCGGCGATGCGCCGTACGATGTCGTTGTGGCGCGCGATCGCCTGGATCACCGCCTCGGGAGCGCCCCACATCTCGATCGGCGAGAGACTGAGCGTGTAGTCGAGCTTCCGCTGCTTGAACGCGGCGAGCGAATAGTCGCCGGGCACGTAGGTCGCGAACGTCATGAGCAGCAGGGGTTCGCGACGGGCGTGAGCCGTCTCGACGATCCCACGGAGATTGGTTTCGAAGGAGACCGCACTCTTCACCTCGGCGCCGTAACCGAGCCACTCGGGCCGCGGCGCATCCATCGAGACGTACCGGACGAGCCCCAACCGGTCGCTCGCCCGGACTGTGAGATACCGAAGCGTGCAGGGAAGGACGGTCCACTGGTGCTCCCGACAGCTGTCGAGCGCGTTGACCACGTCGTACCACGCGTAGTGCGAGTAGTCGGCGCGGAACTTTTCCGGCGGCACGTTGTTCGCGCGCGCGTCGTTGATGCCGTGGTAGAAGATCACCAGATCGAAGTGTCGACCGGCGAGAGCGCGATACTTGATATAGCTGTCGCGCGAGGTGTGTCCGATCGCCGCCATGTTGTAGACGACGACGGGGCGCGAGAGTCGCACCGTGAGGCGCTCGCGAAGCTCTTGCTCCACGTTCCCCCATTCCGGGTGCAGCGCGGGGCCGCCGAGCAGCAGCACCCGGACCGGGTTCGCCCCTCGAACGTCCTCGTCCTCCCAGCCCAGTTGCCAGAGCTCGGGATAGACCACCCAGAGCGCCCTACCCGGTCGCGTCGGCGGAACGCCGTACGCCATGCGCCAAAAGATTCGCGCGCCGCTCTCGAGCAGCACCGCGCTCAGAACCAGAGCGACGACCACGGCGGCGACGCGGACGGAGCCCCGTCGGCGCATCGTCGACCCGTCGCGACTCATCGCCCGAGCGGGCCGTGCCAGCTCACCACGACGCTATCCGAGAATTCACCCACGAGCTCCCTACCCGGGAGCGCGAGGAGCTTCTCCCGTGGCATCAGCCAGCCCGCGTGGGGGTCGTCGAACAGCACCACCATGGCCGGGGCGACCCGCGCCCGCGCGACGAACTCGGTCAGCTTCTCCGTTTCGTAGTGCGCCGGCGTGTACTTCACGGTGATCGGCAGGCTCGCCGCGATCGCGTCGGGCGCGTTCGAGTAGATCGTCACGCCGGGTGGCGTCCGGCGCAGCCAGGCGATCGTTTCCGAGCTCCTCCACCGATCGCTCGTATAGCCGAGGCCTTCGCGCATGACGTGCGCGACACGCTCACGGGTCGCGCTCGCGTTTGAGAACGCGACGCCGGCCACCAGGAGGCCCGCGACGAGCGGGGGACGCGCTGGCAGTAGCGTCCGGGCAATGTCGCTCAGCCCCAGGGCGGTCAGCACCAGGGCCGCCACGAGAACGCGCTCGTCGAACGGCATGCCGGGATCGGCGACCAGGCGCGTGAGCACGAGGAACGCGACGTGGACAGCGAGCAGCGTCGTCGCAACGTAAGCCAAGGGTCCGAGGCCGCAGGCCGCGTCCGCGCGCGCCCGCCGCGCCCAGAGGACCGCGACTAAGGCAAGCGCGGCGAGGACGATGGCGATCGCTACGCCGAGCGGCCACGACCGCGGCACGAACCAGCTGGTCGTCGTTCGGAGAAAGGGCCGGACGCCCTGCCACCAGAGTCGATCCGGGTAGAGGCCGATCTCGCGCGGGGCTCCGGCCCGAGTGGCCAACCACCACAACCACGGTGCGATCGTCAGCGCGTACGTGGCGGCGCAGCACGAGAGGTGACGCAACTTGCTCGCGGACGACAGCTTCGCCGCCGCGATCGCGAGCGCGGCGCCGGCGAAGAGCGACACGCCCGCATAGCGTGTCAGGGTCGCAAGCCCGGCGCACAGGCCGAGCAGCAGGGCGGCCCGCGGCGGAGCGCCCTCGCCGACCAACCGCACGAGGAGGCGCACGACGATCACCGTGAAGAGCAGGAACAGCGGCTCCGACCAGGCCCACAGATGCACCGTGATGAACGAAGGGCCGGCAAGCAGCGCGATCATCACGCCGAGCGCGGACAGATTGGCCGCGACGGTGAGCAGAAGCGTCAGGGTCGTCGCGAACACGCACGCCGCGTTGAGCCAGCGACTCGCCGTGATCGTGTCCACACCGGCAACCCGAGCGATGGCCGCGAGCGCGAGTGGGAAGGCGGGCGGAAAGTGCTTGAGAGGCTTTCGTGATTCGTCGGCGCTCCACTCGGTGAGCGGCACGTCGAGGGTCCCGCGCTCGACGACGCTCTCCGCCGCACGTGCGTAGACCACGCTGTCGAGCGAAACGCCGACGCCGTGACGCGCCGTCGTCGCAAGGTACAGTGCGAGCACGGCCAGCGCGATGAGCCACGCCGCGGCGCGCGTGGCGACGTCGGTCGCGCGTCGCGAGGCCCCCATCGCGTACGCGGGCGACGTCATTCCGGCGATCGACGCGTGGTGTGAGCGTAGGAGACATGAAGCCCCTTCTCAGTCGTTTCCCCAAGGGGGGGAAACAGGGCGCCCAGCAGGCTGGGCCCGAGCAGAAGGCCCGCCAGCATCTCGCCGGACACGGGGGTGAGACCGAGGGGCCGGACGACCCTGGTCACGATCTGCGTGGTGACGAGGATCGTGATGAGCTGGTAGAGCAGATGGAGGGTGATCTCCTCGGCACCGGAAGTGGCACCACCCCCCGCGCGGCTGTAGGAGGGTCCTTGGAAGTGGTGATGAAGATTGGTGGCGGTGGGAGGAATTGAACCTCCGACACGGGGCTTATGAGACCCCTGCTCTGCCGCTGAGCTACACCGCCCCCCGCACTGCGTGGATCAGGACCGCTGCCCGGCCGCGTGCTCGCGACCGCGGGCCGCGCGCGACGTCGATGATCGTGGCCCGGATCGGGCTAGTATACCCGAGGCTCGGCGGCTCTCGCGGGCCGGCTCCTGCGCGCGATTCGATCGTCTGGTACGCTGCCGATGATGGATTCGAGTCGAGAGCCGCCGCCTCGCCGGAGCGCCGCCACTCGGGAACCTCCCGACGTCCGGCAGGGCCGGCTTGCGCGTCGGAGTGCTCTGCTATAATCCCCCACATTCGAGCGTCAGCCCGCCAGGGAGGATGTATGGACCTGCGCTCTCGAATCGACGACGAAGAGAACCCCCAGTACGCAGAGGACGACGAGGATGAGCTCGAGGACGAGGACGACGACGAGCTCGACGATGCCGACTTCGAGGAGGACGACGAGGAGGATGATGACGACGACCTCGACGACGCCGACTTCGAGGAGGAGGACGACGACGACGACGACGAGGACGACGACGACAAGGATGACGAGGACGACGGCGCCTGAGGTCTGATCCGGAGGCGAGGGTGCCGACGCCCGGCGGCGGAGGTGCTCCTGGCGGGTCCGTGGAGAGACATGGGGCCAGGAGCCGCCGCGGATCGCAGGCGATCGAGAGGACCCGTCGGACCGACCCCCGCGGAGCGAGGACAGCGTAGGTGAGTGACGAAATCCTGGTCGAGCGGACCGGGCGCATCGCGACGATCGTGTTCAACCGGCCGCACGTGCGCAATGCGTTCAATCTGTCGATGTGGAGCGCGCTGCCGGGCGTCGTGGACGGGCTGGCCCGCGACCCGGACGTCCGCGCGATCGTGTTCCGGGGGGCCGGCGAAGAGGCCTTCGCCTCGGGAGCCGACATCTCCGAGTTCCGGGAGAACCGC
Organism: Candidatus Rokuibacteriota bacterium; assembly: GCA_044867785.1. GTDB lineage: Bacteria > Methylomirabilota > Methylomirabilia > Rokubacteriales > DASRDR01 > DASRDR01. The sequence goes on from JBIOVM010000180.1 coordinate 51,077, forward strand.
AAGGACCGCGCGTCGGCCGAGGCCTACAACGCGCGCACCGCGGCGGCGTCCCGCGCGATGGAGAACTGTCCCAAGCCGACCGTCGCGATGATCTACGGCTACTGCATGGGCGGCGCGGTGGCGGTCGCCATGGCGTGCGACCTCCGGTTCTCCGCCGACACCGGCAAGTTCGGGATTCCCGCCGGGCGGCTCGGCATCATCTACGGGCTTCACGCCGTCAAGCGCCTGGTGAGCCTGGTGGGCCCGGCGACCGCGAAGGACATCCTCTTCTCCGCGCGTCTCTTGGACGCCCAGGAGGCGCTGCGCGCCGGGTTCGTGCAGCGCGTGGTCCCGGCCGCGGAGCTGGCGACCTACACCTACGAGTACCTCGGCCGGGTCGCGGAGAACGCGCCGCTCACCGTTCAAGGGGCGAAGCTGATCGTCGAGGCCATCGTCGAGGACGGGGGCGCCGCCAGGCAGGACGAGATCGCCCAGCTACAGCTCCGCGCCTTCGAGAGCGAGGACTACAAGGAAGGCACGGCCGCCTTCCTCGAGAAGCGGCGGCCCCGGTTCGTCGGCCGGTAGCCCGCGCGTGCTCGCGGGGCTCGCGCTCCCCGCCGCTCTCTTCCTGGGTCCTGCCGTCTGGCGCCTCTGGCGGGTCGCGTCGGTCCTGAGGATGTGCGGACGGATACCACGCGCGAGCGCGGTCCGGCCGTCGGGTGGTCCCGCCTCCGTGAGCGTGCTCGTTCCGGCCCGGAACGAAGAGCGCGGCGTGGGCGCCTGCGTCGAGTCACTGGCGGCGCAGACCTATCCCCATCTGGAGATCGTCACCGTCGACGACGCGTCGAGCGACCGCACGCCGGCGATCCTGGCGGATCTCGCGCGCCGCGATCCGCGGATCCGGGTGCTTCGCGTCGAGGGGCCGCCGCCCGGGTGGACCGGCAAGAGCTTCGCGCTCGCGTCGGGCGTCGGCGTCGCGCGTGGGCGGTGGCTCTGCTTCACCGATGCCGACACCGTCCATGCGCCCGGATCGATCGCGCACGCGGTGGGCTTCGCGGAGGCCCACGGCCTGGCGCTCCTGTCGCTCACGAGCCGACAGCTGACGGGCTCGCTCTGGGAGCGCGTGGTCCAGCCGGTGGTCTTCGGCCTGCTCGACCAGTGGTTTCCCTTGGCGCGCGTGAGCGACCCGACGTCCCCGGTGGCGGCCGCCAACGGGATCTTCATCCTGGTGGCGCGGGATGCCTACGACGCCGTCGGCGGCCACGCGGGGGTGGCCGGCGAGGTGCTCGAGGACGTCGCGCTCGCGCGGCGCGTGAAGGCGACGGGCGCGCGGATCGCCTTCGTCGACGGCGCCGACCTCGTCGCGGCGCGGATGTACACGAACCTCCCGGAGATCCGGCGCGGGTGGACGAAGAACCTCTACCGGCTCCGCGGACGGCGACCACTCGCAGCCCTGGCGTCGCTCCTCGAGCTCGGGGTCACGCTGGTCTGGCCGGCCGTCGGGGCGGCCGCCCCCCTGCTGACGGGCCCGGCCGGCGTCGGCTGGATCGCGGCACTCGCCCTCGGCGTGGTCCTCGCGGCCGAGGTCCCGTTCCGCGCATGGCGCGGGCACGACGCCCGCTGGAGCCCCACCGCGCCGCTCGGGGCTGCCCTGGTGGCCGCCTTCCTGCTCGAGTCGGCCGCCCGCGACTGGCTGGGGCTCGGCGTCCGCTGGAAGGACCGCCGGTATACTTGAAGCTGCGACCCTACCGGGTCGCGATCCCTCTAAAGGTGAGACATCCAGAGCCATGACGGGTCACACGGTCGCCGTCACGCGCCGGTTCACGTTCTCGGCCGCCCACCGCTACGGGCGCCCGGAGTGGTCCGACGCCGAGAACCGGGCGCGCTTCGGCGCGGTCGCCGCGATCCACGGCCACACCTACACCCTCGAAGTGACCCTCCGCGGCCCGATCGATCCGGTGACGGGGATGGTCGTCGACCTCGAGGAGTTGAAGGCGGTGGTCGGCGAGACCGTCCTCGCGCGCTTCGATCACGCCTTCATCAACGACGATCCTGCGTTTCCGCCGGGTGTTCTGCCGACCACGGAGAATCTCGTGCGAGTCGTCTGGGACCTTCTGGTCGCCAAGCTCGGCGCCGAGCGGCTCGCCGGCCTCCGCCTCTGGGAGGACCCGACGCTCTACGTCGACTACCGAGGCGAGGCCTGACGCGCCGTGGCGATCATGGAGCTCACCAAGATCCTGCGCTTCTCGGCGGCACATCGCCTCGCGAGCGCCGCTTTCTCGCCGGCGGAGAACCGGCGGCAGTACGGCGCGTGCGCGCGGACCCACGGCCACAACTACGCGCTGGAGGCGACTGTGCGCGGAGTCGTGGACGCGGAAGGGATGGTCATGGACGCCGCCGCCCTGGAGCAGGCGATGCGGACGGCGGTCGTCGATCTCGTCGACCACCGGGATCTCACCCGGGACGTGCCCGCCCTCGCGAGGACGATCGCGACCGGAGAGAATCTGGCCGTGGCGTTCTACCGGCTGCTCGAGGCGGCGCTGCCGCCGGGGCGTCTCGTGCGCGTGGCGGTGGTCGAGACCGAGAACAACCGCTTCGAGTGCGTCGCGACGGGAGAGGTGGCATGAAGGAGCTCATCGAAAGCCTGCTGGCCGAGATAGGGGAAGACCCGAAGCGCGAGGGCCTCGAGAAGACCCCGGCCCGCGTGGAGTCGATGCTGCGCTTCCTCACGTCCGGCTACCATCAGGACGTCCAGGAGGTCCTGAACGGCGCCGTCTTCGCCGAGGACCACTACGACCAGATGGTGGTGGTCAAAGACATCGATTTCTACTCGCTGTGCGAGCACCATCTGCTCCCGTTCTTCGGCAAGGCGCACGTGGCCTACGTGCCCGACCGGAAGATCCTCGGGTTGTCGAAGCTGGCGCGCCTGGTCGAGATGTTCAGCCGCCGGCTCCAGGTCCAGGAGCGGCTGACGACGCAGGTCGCCCAGGCGCTCCACGAGGCTTTGCTGCCGAAGGGTGTCGGCGTCGTGATGGAGGCCACGCACCTCTGCATGCTGATGCGGGGCGTGGAGAAGCAGAACTCGAAGGCCGTGACCTCGGCGATGCTCGGGACCTTCCGGGAGTGCCCGATGACCCGAAGCGAGTTCGTGGAGCTCCTGAAGGGGCGAACCTCCCTCGCGTGAAGCTCGCCGGCCAGGTGGCCCTCGTCAGTGGGGCGAGCCGCGGGATCGGGCGCGCCGTCGCCACGGCCTTCGCCCGGGAGGGCGCTCGGCTCGCGGTCCTGGCCCGCGGCCGCACGGAGCTCGAGCGCCTGGCGGGAGAGCTCGGGCCGGACCGGGACGCCGTGCTGGTCGTGTCCGGCGACGCGGCGGACGAAGGAACGGCGGCGCGCGCCGTCCAGGCGACCCTCGACCGGTTCGGTCGGCTCGACTGCCTGGTGACGGCGCAGGGCACGGGCTCGTTCGGCCCCCTCGAGGCGTCGCGCCTGACGGACTGGGACTCGATGATCCGGGGGAACCTGACCGCCACCTACCTCCTCTGCCGGAGCGCGCTGCCGCCGATGCTGGCCGCCGGGCGGGGGACCATCGTGGCCATCGTGTCCCTGGCCGCCGTGCGGGCGATTCCGGGGTGCGCGGCCTACACGGCGTCGAAGGCGGGCGTTCTCGGGCTGGCGAGGTCGCTGGCGGCCGAGGTGCGGGGTCGGGGCGTACGGGTGGCGGCGCTCTGCCCGGGAGCCGTGGACACCCCTTTCTGGGACGGCATCCCCGGCGCCCCGGACCGCATCCGAATGCTGAGGCCGGAGGCAGTCGCCGAGGCGGCCCTCGTGGTCGCCGCCCAGCCGCCCGGAGCGTTCGTCGAGGAGATCGTCCTCGCGCCGACACCGGGAGTGCTGTGAGAGTCCGGGCGCGCCCGGTCCCTCGGCGGTTTGCTATAATGCAACTCGATCACCCGGATTGCCCGCGCGTCGCGGGCTCGCCGCGGGACGACACAGGAGGCCAGGCATGGTGACGTTGACGGAGACAGCCGCCAAGAAGGTCGAAACCCTCCGACTCGAGGAGGGCAAGCCCGAGTGGGGGCTGCGGCTCCGCGTCGTCGGAGGTGGCTGCTCGGGGTTCTCGTACGAGCTCGGGTGGGAGGATGCCGCGCAGGAGGGTGACCAGGTCGTCGAGTCCAGCGGCGTCAAGGTGTATGTCGACCCCAACAGCGTGCAGTACGTGGGGGGGGCTCAGATCGACTACGTCGACAGCCTGTACGGCTCCGGCTTCTCGATCAACAACCCCAACTCCAAGGGTAGCTGCGGCTGCGGCCACTCCTTCCAGGCCTGATCCCCTCCCTCGGTTCGGGAGCGGGCGGGATGCGGGTCCCGGTCGCGCTGTTCGCGCGGTACCGTGAGGCAGTGGGGCGCGGCCGGGTCGAGGTCGAGGTGGCCGACGGCGCGACCGTCGAGGACGTCTGGGCGGCGCTCACGACCGCCCATCCCGTGCTGACCCGTTACCGGCCCCACACGCTGTTCGCGGTCGGCACCGACTACGTGGAGCCGGACCGACCCGTGCGCGCCGGCGAAGAGGTCGCGTGTTTTCCTCCCGTCAGCGGTGGAGGCGCCTGATGTACCGGATCACCGAGGAGCCGCTGTCCGCCGACGCCGTCGCGGAGGCGGTCACCGTGCCCGAGGCGGGCGGGGTGGCCGTGTTCCTCGGCGTAGTGCGCGACAACACCGCGGGTCGGCGCGTGGTGGCGCTGGAGTACGAAGCCCACGTGCCGATGGCCGAGGCCAAGCTGAAGGAGATCGGCGAGGCCCTCTACGGCCGCTGGCCCGGAGTGCGGCAGGTCGTCATCCTGCACCGGATCGGGCGGCTCTCGGTCGGCGAGGCGAGCGTGGCGATCGGCGTGTCGGCGGCCCACCGCCGGGACGCCTTCGAGGCGTGCCAGTACGCGATCGAGACCGTCAAGCAGGTCGTTCCCATCTGGAAGCGCGAGCTGTTCGAGGACGGGTCCGCCTGGGTGGGGCTTCAGGGTGAGTCGCCGCCGCCGGGGTGGAGCGCCGGCGATGGACGATGATCCGTCTCGCGGCGGCGCCGTGGGCGGAGCCGCCCCGGGCGAGCCGGGCTCGCGCCTCTCGGCCGCGGTTCGCGCCGCCATCGCCCGTCACCGCCTCCTCGACCGGGGAGACCACGTCCTCGTAGGCGTCTCGGGCGGCCCGGATTCGGTCGCTCTCCTCCACGCGCTCGCGCTCCTTCGCACCGAGTACCCGCTTCGAGTCACCGTCTGCCACGTCCACCACGGCCTTCGGCCCGAGGCCGATCGGGATGCCGCGTTCGTCGAGGCGCTCGCGGCGCGGCTCGGCTGCGCGGCGCACGTCGTCCGGGTCGAGGTGCCGCGCGGGACCGGGCGATCTCCCGAGGAGGCCGCCCGTCTGGTCCGTCACGCGGCGTTGGCGCGCCTCGGGCGGACCGTCGGGGCGACGCGGATTGCCCTCGGTCACACCGCCGACGATCAGGCCGAGACGGTGCTGATGCGGGTCCTGCAAGGCGCCGGCCCCCGGGGCCTCGCGGGGATCCCCGCGCGGCGCGGTCGGATCGTGCGCCCCCTGCTCGAGGTGGATCGGGCGGCCGTGCTGGATCACCTCGCCGTCCATGGTCTCGACGCCGTCGAGGACGCGACGAACCGCGACCTGAAGTTCCTGCGGAACCGGGTTCGCCACGAGCTCTTGCCTCTGCTGGCTGCCCAGGCCGGCCCCCGCGTGCCCGAGGCTCTGCGGCGGGTTGCCCGGGCCGCGCGCGAGACCGTGGAGGCCCTGGACGTCCTCGTGCGACCCCGGGTCATCCCCCAGCTGCGCGCCACGCCGGTGGGCTGGCGTCTGCCCCTCGCCGCCTTGCACGGCCTTCCTCCGGGCGCGGTCAAGTCGGCGGTCCGCCTGGCCCTGGTCGAGGTCGTCGCACCCGATCGCCTCGCCAGCGGGTTGCGCGCGGCCCACCTCGACGCGCTGGACGCGCTCCTGCGGGCGGCGACCGGCGCCCGCGTGCGCCTCCCGGCGGGCATCGTGGTCGAGCGTGGGCGGGATGCGCTCTGGGTGCTTCGGCCGGACGCGAGGTTCGGGACGACGCCGCTCGCCGTTCCCGGCACGGCGGCCGCCGGAACGATGCTGCGCGTGACCGCGGCGTTGGCGCCGATCTCCGGCTGGCCGGGCGTCGCGCCGGGCGAGGCGTGGTTCGATGCCGAAGCGCTCGGTGTGCTGGGCCCCGGCGCCTCGCCGGCCCCGGGCCTGATGGTTCGGCCGAGCCGGCCGGGTGAGCGCATGCTGCCGTTCGGGGGCCGCGAGTCCGTTCGGCTCGGCAAGCTCCTCGCGTCAGCCGGAGTGCCCCGGCTGGCGCGCGCCCGGTGGCCGGTCGTGGCGCGGTCCGACGGCGAGCTCCTCTGGGTCGTCGGCGTGCGCCGCGCGGCCGCAGCGCCCCTCACGCCCGGGACCCCTGTCATGCTTCGGATCGAGGCGGTGAGTCCCGCCGACGCCCCTCCGGGGGCCTGAGCCCCGCCCCGCGCCGGCCGGCCACCCCCCTGGCGAGCCGGTCGGGGAGACCGTATGATACGCGCTCGCCCCTGGCACGTAGATTTCCACCTACTTACGCGAGGAAGGGCCTGGCGTGCATGCGTACGACGAGGCTCAGCGCACCTAGCCCGAGCACCCCCCCACTCCTCGTGCCCGCGACCGGCCCGCGTCCCGTGGTGCTCGTGATCGATGACGAGCCGGGCGTGCGCGCATCGGTGCGGATGGTGCTGGACGGCGTCTGCGAGGTGCTCGAGGCGCCCGACGGCCCGGCGGGGATCGAGCGCGCGCGGGGTCAGGACGTCGACGTCTGCCTCCTCGACGTGCGGCTTCCGGGCATGGAAGGCATCGAGGTCCTGGAACGCTTGAAGCGCATCGATCCCGGCCTGGAGGTGGTCCTCGTCACCGCCGTCCGAACCGTCCGTACGGCCGTGGAGGCGATGAAGCTGGGCGCCTACGACTACCTGACGAAGCCGTTCGGCGCGGAGGACCTGCGGGGAGTGGTCGGCCGCGCCGTCGAGCGCCGCGCTCTCCATCGGGAGGTTCGGTACCTCAGAGACGAGCTGGCGAGGCACGAGGGGTTCGACCAGCTGGTCGGCCGGTCCCACGTGATGCGGCGCGTCTACGAACGCGTGCGCCAGGTCGCCGACACGACCGCGACCGTGCTCATTACCGGGGAGTCGGGCACCGGCAAGGAGCTGATCGCGCGCGCGATCCACCGGCAGGGGACGCGGCGCGACCGGCCCTTCGTGGCGGTGAATTGCGCCGCGTTGCCCGCCGACCTCCTGGAGTCCGAGCTGTTCGGGCACGAGCGGGGGGCGTTCACGGGCGCTCACGCGCGGAAGCTCGGGAAGTTCGAGGTGGCGCATACCGGCACGCTCTTCCTGGACGAGATCGGGACGCTCCGGCTCGATCTCCAGCCGAAGCTCTTGCGCGCGCTGCAGGAGCGCGAGATCGAGCGGGTGGGAGGAAGCCGCGCGATCGGCGTGGACGTCCGCATCATCGCGGCCAGCAACGCGGACCTGCGGCAGGCCGTGACGGTCGGACGCTTCCGGGAGGACCTCTTCTACCGGCTCCACGTGGTGCCGATCACGGTGCCGCCCCTCCGCGACCGGCGGGAAGACGTGGGGCCGCTGGCCCGGCATTTCCTCGCGAAGTACGCCCGGCAGTTCGGGAAGGCGGTGACGGACCTCTCCGCGGGAGCCCTGGAGGCCCTCGAGCGCTACCACTGGCCGGGCAACGTTCGCGAGCTCGAGAACATCGTGGCGCGCTCCGTCGCCCTCACGACGGAGGGCGTGGTCCAGCTCGATCAGATCCCGCTGGACATCGCGCTGGCCCCGGCCGAATCGACCGGCGAGGACCAGCTCAACCTGCGCGAGGCGCGGCAGGAGGTCGAGCGCCTCCTCATCCTGCGCGCCCTGGATCGGGCGCAAGGGAACCAGACCGTCGCCGCCCGGCTCCTCGGCATGCACCGGAACACGCTGCTCGTGAAGCTCGGTCAGCTAGGCTTGCGCGCCTCCGATCCCGGCGGGGCTCAGCCGGCCAGCAGCTCGTAGCACACGCTCCAGAGCCGGACGAGGTCGAGCAGACCCCGCCCGGCCGGCGTCCGCCCCTCCACGTGTCCGATCAGGTCCACCACGACCGGTCGCGCCCGGTCCGGCGCGGCGGCGGCGAGCCGCAGCGTCTCGGTGAAGGGGATTGCGGGATCGCCGCGCCCGTGGACGAGGAGCAGGCGGGCCCGCGTTCGGGCGAGATGCCGCGCGGGGGACAGCGCATCCAGGAGCTCGCGGGTCTCGACGGGCAGGGCGTCCACGAGCGCGTCCACCCGAGCGGGCTCCCGGTTGCGCAGGACGGCGAGGACGGCGGCCACGCGCGGATTGTCGCCTCCCGGCGGCGCCCGACCGCCGAGCGCCGCCGCGATCGTGGCTTGGTCGCGCGGGTCGGGGAGAAGATCGAGGTTCCGGGCGAGAAATGCGGGACCCAGAGCGGCGTCGACGGGCGCTCGGCCCGCCGTCGGACCGAAGGCGAACGCCCCCGTCGTGAAGTACCGGACCAGCTCGCGGGCCTCCGCGTATCCGCCCAGCGCCAGCACGAGGCGAACCCGTTCCGCCCACTCGGGCTCGGCGAGGGCGAGCGCTGCGGGCGCGAGCCCGACGCTGACGGCGATCACCGCCAGGCGTTCGGGCTGCACCGCGGGGTGTGCGGCGAGACGAACGAGCGTGTCGCGCACGATTCGGGCGTCGTCCGGCCGCAGTCGCTCTTCCCGAAGGGCCGGGAGGTCCGGTACCGCCACGGCGAGCCCGGCGCGCGCGAGGCGTGCCGCGGCAAAGGCCAGCCGGTCGTCCCGCTTGCCGTCCGGAGTGAGTCCGTGGACGAGCACGACACCCGGCCACGGCCCGGCGCCGCCCGGGCGCCAGAGATCCGGTGCGGCGGTGTCGGCGCCGGGCCCCGCGAGCGGGCCGACCGCCGGCGACGTCGTCGCGCGCGACAGCCAGGGCCGTTCGCCCGCGGTCAGGAACTCGACGAGCAATCGCAATCCCGTCACGCCGGCGCCGACTCGTGGCCCGAGCGGACTGGCGAGGCCGACGACGACCGCGGTCACCGTCCATGCGACGAGGAGCCGGCCCAGCGCGGATCCCGTCATCGGCGCGGGGAGGCGCCGCTGCGGCCCACGGGCGCGCCTGCTGTCAGCCGGGGAGTCTTCGGTGCGCGGCGGCGGCGACCGGAGTCGCTACGACGCCGGGTTGACGCACTTGACGAGGTGCCAGCCGCGGAGCATGTTCACACGGCGGATCACCTCGGGCGTGAGGCCGACGGTCTTGAGGAGCGGAGTCAGGGCGAGGTTGGTCTTCCACCCCAGGCGCGCGCAGACCGGGGCCATGGCGTCCTCGATCCGGCGCATCACCGGATTCCGGCTCCGGAAGTGGTTCAGGATGACGATCGTCCCGCCGGGCTTGGTGACCCGCCGCATCTCGCGGAGCACCGCCACCGGATCGGGCACGGCGCTGATGACGTAGGTCGCGAGCGTCGCGTCGAACTCCCCGTCGCCGAAGTCGAGCGCCGAAGCGTCCATCACCTTCAGGGTGACGTTGCCCATCCTGAGCTCTTGGACCTTGTCCTGGGCCTTCCGGAGCATGCCCTCCGACAGGTCGATACCGACCAGGTTGATGTCGCGAGGATAGAGGGGCAGGTTGAGCCCGGTACCGATGCCGACCTCGAGCACCCGGCTGCGGAGCTCGGGACCGATCAGCCGGATCGCCGCGATCCGGCCCGGCTCGAAGACCTTCTTGAAGATGAAGTCGTAGACGGGGGAGTAGAAGTCGTACGCGCGGCGGACCTGTCCTTCCTCCAGCGAAACGTCCACGTCACCCCCTTCGCCTCGGTCGAGGCGCAAGACAGGCCAGTTCTATCACGCTCATCAGGACCTGCCAAGGCCGAATTTCGTTCGTTGCTGTCACGACATCCGTGACACCGGCGGCGTGCGAGCCGGTCTAGGACGGCGCGAGGAACCGGAGCGCGAGGGTGGCGAGGCCCAGGAAGGAGAGGAAGCCGGCGCAGTCCGTGAGCGTGGTGACCATGACTCCGGTGGCCACCGCCGGGTCGACTCGAAGTCTCTTGAGCACGACCGGCACCAGCGTCCCGGCGAGGGCGGCGACCAGCATGTTGGTGATCATCGCGACGCCCAGGATCACCCCGAGCAGCGGATCGCCCTTCCAGAGGTAGGCGATGAGCCCCGCGACCGTCCCGGCGCCCACGCCGTTCACCAGGCCGATGACGGCCTCCCGGACCAGAACCTTCCGCGTGTTGGCGAGCGTCAGGTCGCCCAGAGCGATGGCGCGCACGATCACCGTGAACGTCTGGATGCCGGCGTTCCCGCCCATGCCGGCCACGATCGGCATGAAGACGGCCAGGGTCGCCAGCGTCCGGATCGCCGGCTCGAAGACGCTCACGACGGTGGCCGCCAGCACCGCCGTGGGGAGGTTCACCAGGAGCCAGAAGAGCCGCCGCCGGACGACCTTGCCGGCCGGGTCGAAGATCGTCTCGTCGGCCGCGACGCCGCCGAGCCGGTGAATGTCCTCGGTCGCCTCCTCGTGAATGACGTCGATCACGTCGTCCACGGTGATCGTGCCCACCAGCCGGTGGTCCCGTCCCACGACCGGCACCGCGAGGAGATGGTGCTTGGTCACGAGGCGCGCCACTTCCTCCTGGTCGGTGTCCGCCGTGACGCTGACGACGTCCGGCTGGCGGATCACGTGCACGGGCGTCGAGGGATCGGCCGTGATGAGGCGCCGTAGCGGGACGACCCCGACCAGGTGCTCGTGGCCGTCGACGACGTACACGTGGAAGGCGCCCTCCCGCGTCGCCGACTTCCGCACGTGGTCGAGGGCCTGGTCGACGGTCATGTTCTCGTGGACGGCGATGAACTCGGGCGTCATGATGCCGCCCGCGGTGGACTCGCCGTACTGGAGGAGCTCCTGGATCTCCTCCGCCTCGGCCGGCGGCAGCTCGTGGAGGATCCGCGCGGCCTGCTCCTCGGGCAGGGCCTCGACCACGTCCGCCGCCTCGTCGGGCGGCATCTCGTCGACGATCCGCGAGACCTCGCTCTGGTCCAGCGCGCCGAGCACGGCCTGCCGGCTCCCCTCGTCCATCTCGTAGAGGACGGTGCCGGCCTGCTCGCGCGGGAGCTGTCGAAGCGCGATCAGCTGGTCGGCGAGATCCAGCTCCCGCAGCGCGGCCGCGAGGTCCGCCGGGTGCGTCTCTCGCAGGAATCCGGCCAGCGCGACGGGGCCCGCGTCGCGGAGCCGCCGTCGGAGCTCCTCCGCGAGGTGAACGGGGTCCGGTCCTTCCACGGCTCGACCCGCTAGCGTCGCCGGGGATCTGCCTCGGCTGGAGGCTCGGCGGGGGGATGCGATCGGGGTAAGTCAGCCGGCCGACGCGTCCACTGCACGAACCGAGTCGCCACGCTGGCGAGCGCGGCGCTGAGCGCCCCCGTCGCCGCCGCGGCCAGCGTGAGGACGGCGACCGACGCGGAAAGCTGCCAGTGGAGGAAACGCACCGTGACGACGTCCGGGTTCTGAAAGGCGAAGACGGCCACCGCCAAGAGCAGGAGCGCGACGGCGACGAGGAGGGCCAGCATCCGAACGACGAGCGCTTACGAGCGGAGCAGGTCCTGGGCTCCCGTCGTGCCGCTCTTGACCAGCTCCAGCTGACCGTCCGGGAAGACGCCCTTGGCGACCCCGAGCGCCGGGACCTGATCGGACACCCACACGGTGCCGTTTCGGTGGGCGGCCTTGACGGCGGTGAACCGTCCCGCCGGCACGGTCACCTCTTCGCGCGCTCCCCGGACACCGGCCTCGCGGAACGGCCGGAGACCGCTCTCCGGGGTCGGGATCACGCCCTTCTTGTCCTTGATGACGCTCTTGAGCGCCTTGCCCGAGGCCCGGTCCACGGTGACCTGGGTAATCGAGAGCGGCTTTCCGTCGGCGGTCGGCCGCGTGACGATCTGCAGCACGTAGCTCTTCGGGTCGGCCCGGACGATGGAGTAGGTGACGAAGATCGGCCGGGGCGGAGCCGACTCGCGGTCGAGCGACCAGCTCGGGGCGGCGCCACCCGCGCCGGGCTGCTGCACGAGCACCGGATACTCGACCCTCGCTGCGTCACGCCACTCGTAGGTCGCCCAGCTGCCCGCGGTCTGGGCTCGAGCGATCGCCGGAGCCGCGACCGCGAACGCGAGGACGAGGAGGAGCGCGAGGCCGGGCGAATCAGGTCGAAGTCTTCCCATCAGCGTCCCCTCACGAGGAAGTGTGCGCGCCGGTTGACGGCCCAGGCCAACTCGTCGTGCGAGGCGTCGGTCGGCCGCTGCTCCCCGTAGGAGATCGTGTCGATCCGGGTCGCGTCCACGCCGAGGGCGACGAGATAGGCCTTGGCGGCCTGAGCGCGCTGCTCGCCCAGGGCGAGGTTGTACTCGACGGTCCCGCGCTCGTCGGCGTGGCCTTCGATCGTCACCGCGAACTGCGGATTCGCCTTGAGGGCCTGGGCGAGATCGTCGAGCGTCGCCTTCGCGTCGTCCGTGAGCGCGTACTGGTCGAACTCGAAGTTGATGTCGCGGAGTACGGAGCGCAGCGCCGGCGGAAGCGCCGCCGGCGGCAGACCTGCGACGGCGCCCGGGGCTGCCG
>JBIOVM010000181.1:0-12123 GCA_044867785.1 Candidatus Rokuibacteriota bacterium
CACGGCGGCGGCTGTCGAGCCGGCCGTCGAGCCGTCGAAGAGGGGGAGGTGAGACGAATGACGACTCTCCTGTTGATCGTGCTGATCCTGCTCCTGATCGGGGCCCTGCCGGCCTGGCCGTACAGCAGCGGGTGGGGCTACTACCCCAGCGGCGCGCTGGGGGTGATCCTCTTGGTGGTGCTGGTCCTGTTCCTCGCCGGACGAGTCTGAAGGTCGGCCCGGCGCACCGATTTCGACGCGAACGGCCCTGGAGGGGGCCCTCCAGGGCCGTCGGTTTTCCTGGGCCCGAGCCGCGCTCAGCGCGGGCGCGGCTCGTCGGTAGGCTGGCGATCCGGGCTGGGCCCGCGGCCCGCCCCGGGTTCGGACTTCCCGCCTCCCGCGGGCCCACCTGATTCGTCGCCAGGGAGCTGGACAGGGCGGCCCGATGACCGGTCGCTCCGATCGCTGTCGATCCACTCGTCGGCAGGACGCGGCGTGGACTCGGGAGTCGTCTGATCGTCCGGGCGTCGTCCGCGAGCCTCGGTCCTGCGACCCTTGCTCCTCGACGGCGCGGTGGGAGACTCCGTTCGGTTCCTATCGTCTCCGCCAGCGTACGGCTCGGCTGGCCTGGGATCCGGTTGACGATCGGCCCTCTTCATGCGGCCCTCCTTGATCGAGTCGACTTCGAAGCGACCACCGGCGCGGCCGCCTCCTCCCCAGGGTGCAAGGCCGGTGCCCCCGAAGCTGTCAGACGGGGATCGCGTGCGGCTTCCGTTCGATGCGCGTGTCTCCGCAACGAGTACGGCACGGTGCGTCAACGTGTCGAGCGCACGACAGCGTGACGCCCTCTCCACCGATGCCGCCCACTGAACTCGCCCGCCGATGGCGACTGCACTTCGGGCCCAGCGTGGCATACGACTTGCGAGCCGAGCGTGGCGACAGCGCAATCTCCCACAGGAGGTCACCATGGAAAACCGAATGGACGACGTGACCCGCCGTGGAAGCGGCGGAGAGGTGGGCCGCGGGTGGGCCGAGTCCGAGGCGCGCGACATCGCCGATGCGGCCCGGCAGCGGATGCAAGACGCCAAGAGCTACGCGACCGACGCGAAGGAGTACGCCCAGGGCGCCGTCGAGCAGACGCGGGAATACGTCCAGGGCGCCCGGGACTACGTCGAGGGCGCGGTCCAGCAGGCCCGCGACAAGGTCGCGGAGTACCGCGAAGGCGGATTCGAACGGGTCAAGAACGACGTGGCGGACTACACGCGCGAGCAGCCGATGACCGCGCTCCTCATCGCGACGGGCGCCGGGCTCGTGCTCGGGTGGCTCAGCGCGGCCGGACGCCGCTAGGAGAAGGGCACGGTGGCGAGGACGTCCGCCCAGGACTCGCCGGGCCTCATGGACCTGGCGGCGCGGCTGGCACTGGAAGTGCGCCGCTTCGTCGACCAGCGGCTCGAGCTGTTCAAAGCGGAGATCAAGGAAGAGGCCGCCCACACCGTCAGGGGCCTCGGTCTCCTCGCCGGCGGCACCGTGGCGGCGAGCGTGGGGCTCCTGCTCCTCCTGGTCGCGGCCGGGCTGTGGGTGGGAGACCTCGTGGGGTCGACGCCCGGAGGCTTCGCCATCGTGGGAGGCGGGCTCGCCGTAGTCGGTGGGGGCCTGGCGCTCCTGGCCAGGCGAAGCCTCAAGCGTCGGCGGCTCGTGCGGGACACGGTCGACGACCTTCGAAGGGACGCCGAATGGATCAGACACGGAGTGTAGACACGGAGCGCTTGCGACGCGACGTCGACGCCACGCGCGCGTCGATCACGGGGACCGTGGACGAGCTGCGCCGGAAGGTGGGTGAGACGATGCAGTGGCAGACCTACGTTGAGCGTCACCCGGGACCCGTGCTCGCCGGAGCCGCCCTGCTCGGGGTGGTCGTGGGCCGCCGGCTCGCTCGGCGGCGCGGCCGGAACGAGCTCGGCACCGGAGCCGACTGGACGTCCGGTGAGACTGGCCCGGCGTCGCCGGTCCTCAGCTCGGCGCGGTTCGTGACCGTCGCGGCCGACCGGCTGGGAGCGGTGAGCGCCTCGTGGCAACGGCTCGGCTCGCGCGTGGAGGCCCTCGCGAACCGGGTGATCGACGAGGTCGCGGACGCCGCCGAGCGGGTCGTCGTGCCCGCGCTGGTGCATGGCGTCGAGACCCTGTTGGAGGGCCGTCGGCCGTACGGGGAGCGGACGTCGACCACCCCCGGACGGCAACCCTGACATCCCGCTCGAGAGGAGGCCGAGGTGAGCCCCACGAAGCTCGACAAGCGCACCACCAGCGAGTTGGAGCGGTTCCTGCGAGACGAGTTGGCCCGCTTGCAGGGCACCCTGCGGGCGGTCGTCGAGGAGAACCGGACGTCCGAGACGCCCACCCTGACCGACATGGCGGCCCACGCCGCCGAGACGCTCCACACCGAGATGCGCGTCACGCTGATGGGCCGCCGGACCCAGCAAGTGGTCCAGATCCAGGATGCGCTCGAGCGGCTCGCCGCCGGCGAGTACGGGTATTGCCAGGACTGCGAGGAGTTCATCGGCACCGCTCGCTTGCGCGCGCTCCCCTTCGCCCAGCGGTGTCGCGATTGTCAGAGCGAGGCCGAGCGGAAGGCGCGCCGGGAGACGGTGCCGGCCGGCCGTGATGCGTCACAGCAGCTAGAGGCGGCGTGAGCCCGGGGGTCGAGTGCTTGGCCCGATCGTCGGGTGGCTGCATGAGCACCTGTACGTCGTCGTGTTTCTGGGGGCCATCCTTGACGCGGTAGGAATCCCCTTTCCGGGTCGGCTGATGCTGATCACGGCGGGCTCCTACTCCCATCCCGAGTCCGCGACGGGCTCGAGCGCCCTGGTCATCATTGCCCTGGCCACCATGGGAATGGTCGCCGGCGACCATGTGTGGTACCTGGCGGGACGCTTCAAGGGCCGCCGGCTGTTCGAGATCTACTGCCGGCTGTTTCGGCTCTCGGAGTCGAACCGAATCGACGCGGATCGCCTCCTGCGGCGGTTCGGGTCCCTGGCGCTCGTCCTCGTCCGGCTGGCCGCCACGCTCCGGCTCCTGATCGTCCCGCTCGCGGTGTCCCGCGGCATGTCCTACGGCCGCTTCGTGGTCTCCGACGCCATCGGCGCGACGGTGTGGGCGACGGGGTTCGTCTGGCTCGGGCGGGCGGTCGGGGCGGTGACCCAGGACGCCGGCGTCGGGATCACGGTCACTCTCATCAGCATAGTGGTCACCGGCAGCGCCGCGCTGAGCCTACTGGCGCGGCGCCGCTTCGCCGGCAGCGACATGGTGTCCTGACCGGTTGGCCCGCCGGCTCGAGCGCACCGCAGGCTCCGCCGGCGTTCCCCCGGCTTGGCGCGGTGCCCGACGTGCCCGCGGCTCCACTGACGCGGGCGCAGTGGGAGACGGAATGCTCGAGCGTGGCAGGGATCGTCGACGGAGCCGTCCACGCCCCCGAACCGGCCAGCGCGGCCCGGCGACAGGGATCCTCCGGGCATGCGTGCTCCTTGCGATCACGGGGTCGGCAAGCGCCTGCTCCAACGTCCCGACACACCGACTCCTCCCTCCGATGAATCTCGGCGAGCCGGCGTTCTTCCCGACGATGGAGGCGCATGCACAGGCTCCCATCGTAGGCGGCAATCGCCTCACACTCCTCCTCAACGGGGAGCAGATCTACCCCGCGATCCTCGACGCGATCCGGGGGGCTCAGCGCACCATCACCTACGCGCAGTACAGCTACGAGGACGGACCGATCGCCCGCGAGGTCGCCGAGGCCCTGGCCGACCGCTGTCGCAACGGAGTCCGCGCGCACGTCCTGCTGGACGGCGTGGGGACGATGACCATGCCGCGGGAGTACATCGACCTGATGGAGCAGGGCGGCTGCCAGGTGGTCGTGTTCCGTCCGCTGGGGCCCTTCGGCATCGCCAGAGCCAACAATCGAAACCACCGCCGCATCCTGGTCGTGGACGGTCGCATCGGCTTCACGGGCGGGTCGGGCGTCAGCAGCAAGTGGATGGGCAATGGCCGCATCGCCGATCACTGGCGCGACACGGACATCCAGGTCGAAGGGCCGGCGGTCGAGTACCTCCAGGGAGGGTTCGCCGAGAACTGGGTGGAAGCCACCGGGGCCGTCCTGGGCGGGGTGGACTACTTCCCTCGCCCGATCGAGTCGAAGGGCAAGATGTACGCTCAAGTCATCCGCAGCGGTCCCCAGGGCGGAAGCTACGCGATGTACACGACATTCCTCCTGGCCCTCTCCTCCGCTCGGCGCTCGATCAAGATCACGAACCCGTACGTCCTGCTCGACGAGACGATGACCGACGTGCTGGTTCAGGCGGCCCGTCGGGACGTGCGCGTGAGCTTTCTCGTGCCCGGGGTCAGCGACCATCCGCTCGTGCGCCACGCCGGCCGCCGGCAATTCGGGCGGCTCCTCGAGGCGGGCATCGAGATTCACGAGTACACGGCGGCGCTCCTCCACGCCAAGACGATGGTCATCGACAGTCTCTGGGCAACGGTCGGCAGCACCAACCTCGACCATCGCTCGTTCAAGATCAACGACGAGCTGAACGTGGTGGCGTACGATCGGGACCTCGCGAGACAGCTCGAGAAGGTGTTCGAGGACGACCTTCGATACTCGAAGCGGATCGATCTCGAAAGCTGGCGGAACCGGGGCTTCCGAGGCCGCCTGTTCGAGCTGCTGGCGATTCCGTTCGAGAGCGCCCTCTGACGGAGAGACCGGGGGCGGGCTACCAGGGGATCGTCTGGCCGGGACTCAGAACGGCGACTGACTCCTCGAGCCCGCGGTGCTGGGCCTCGCGCAGGAGCCGGCCCGGCGGCTCCAGGAACGGCTCGCGATTGAGCTCGAACGTGCCCCAGTGCATCGGCACCAGGAGCCGGCCCCGGACGTCCTCGTAGAGCTGGACCGCCTCCTCCGGGTTCACATGGTTCGGATGGCCGACCCGGTAGGCGCTGTAGCCTCCGATCGGGACGGCGGCCAGGTCGAAGGGGCCGAAGCGCTCCCCGATCGCCTTCATTCGCGGGTCGTAGCCCGTGTCCCCGGCGAAGTAGAAGCGCTTGGTGCGGCCGACGACCGCCCACGAGGCCCACAGGCGGAGATGCTGGTCGGTGAGGCCGCGCCCGGACGAATGCTGCGCGGGCGTGCAGGCCACGACGAGCCCGCGGAACGCCGCCGTCTGCCACCAGTCGAGCTCCACCACGTCGGTGATCCCGCGCTCGGCCAGCCACGCGCCGACTCCCAGCGGCACGAAGAACCGCGGGCCATGCTCGCGGGCCAGGCGGTCGACGGTGTCCGCGTCGAGGTGGTCGTAGTGATCGTGGGAGATGAGCACGGCGTGGATCGGGGGCAGATCGGCGAAGGCGAGCCCCGGCGGCACGATCCGCCGTGGGCCGGCGAAGGCCACCGGGCTGGCTCGGTCGCCCCAGTGTGGATCCGTGAGGATGTTCACGCCGTCGAGCTGCACGAGGAACGTGGAATGACCGACCCACGTGACGGTGGGATGCGTCCCGTTGCCGCGCAGCGCCGCCCCGTCGTTCGGGAGCACGGCCGTCGGCTCGCCGCGCGCAGGGCGCGAGCGGACCCCGTCGCGGACGAACCGCCACATGCGGTCACCGAGCTCGTAGCGATACGCCTCGTCCAAGTTCCGGAAGCCCCTCCGCAGATGGTGGCTGGGCTTCGACTCCACCCCCGCGGATTCGACGTGGACGGGGGCGGTCGGAAGAACGGCCAGCAGGACGAGGGCGGACAGCGTCGCGCGGCGGACGACCTGAAGCACGGACACCCCTCCGGGAGGTCGGCGATCGGCCGAAATCCGAAGTGAGCGTAGCACACTGCGGGTTACTGGGCTCTTCCTCGACCCGTTCGAGCGCACCCGACCTCGCGCCCCGCCGGGCACCGGACGTCACCTTGGCGGGGAGGCGCCACCTTGTCGCTCTACCGGCCGGCCCGGTC
Source organism: Candidatus Rokuibacteriota bacterium (assembly GCA_044867785.1). Classification (GTDB taxonomy): domain Bacteria; phylum Methylomirabilota; class Methylomirabilia; order Rokubacteriales; family DASRDR01; genus DASRDR01. The sequence goes on from JBIOVM010000181.1 coordinate 5,960, forward strand.
GCCCTCGGCGCACAGTCCTGGCCGAGAACGGCCGGGGTGGGCGTCGGCGATTCCGGGCACAGAGCTTGCTCGATCAATGAGCAACGCACGAATCTCAATCACCTCGGGAAAGGAGCACCACGATGCCTCGGACCCGGCGCAATCGAGATCGCGATGGACTGGCCCCCGGCACCCTCCTCGAGCGGGCTCGGCGGTGGTCGGACGCGCACGTGACGTTCGACCGGGTGACCGACGTGCGCACTCGGTGCCTTCACTGCGACGGGCTGGTCACGCGCCGCCTGGGGCCCGGGGTGATCTGTGGCACGTGCGGCCGGCTGTGGATCGTCCGGGAGATGCTCGACGGCGAGGTCGAGCACATGCAGGGAGCCGCGTGAAGGCCAAGCTCCTCCACGCCGCGCGTGGCGCGCGGACGGTCGCGCTCGTGTTCGAGACCGGGGACGATCCCATGAAGGGTCTTCTCGACTTCGCGAGCCGCGAAGGGCTGACGTCGGGGCATTTCACGGCGATCGGCGCGTTCGAGAACGTGACCCTGGGCTACTTCGACTGGTCTCGAAAGGACTACCTCCGGATTCCGATTCACGAGCAGGTGGAGGTCCTCTCCCTCGTCGGCGACGTCGCCTTGGAGGGGAAGGCTCCGAAGGTTCACGCACACGTCGTGGTGGGCAAGCGCGACGGCACCGCGCATGGCGGGCATCTCCTCGATGCGCGGGTCCGGCCGACCCTGGAGGTCATCTTGATCCAGCCGCCAGGCCACCTCCGGCGGCGCTTCGACGCCGCATCGAACCTGGCGCTCATCGATATTGAGGAGGCTCGCGATGCCTCGGTGTGACGTGTGCGGCAACGAGTACGACAAGTCCCTGTCGATCGACATGTTGGGACGGCGCCACACGTTCGACTGCTTCGAGTGCGCGATCCATCTTCTGGCGCCGGTCTGCGATCACTGCGGGTGCCGGATCATCGGTCACGGCGTGGAGACCGAAGAGGGCCGCATCTTCTGCTGCGCCCACTGCGCTCGCAAGGCCGGGATTCGGGCAGTGCGCGCCTGAGGCGGCCGGTCTCGCGTGTCCGGGCGGTGTCATCTGACGGGGGTCGGCGCGAAGGAGCAGCGGCAGTACGAGCACATCGAGGAAGCCGCGCAGCGGGAAGGCGGCCCGGAAGCGGGCCGCCTTGGTGGCCGCCCGCACGGTGCTGACTGAACCAGCACGAGCAGAAGTCCCACCGAAAGGGGCAGTCCATGGCAGATCGTCGACTTCGCAACGTGCGCCGGATCGTCATGCTCGTGGCGCTAGCCGCGGGCGGCCTCGCGACCCAGCCGTCGGCGCAGCCGTTCGCCGACGCGCCCCCGGCCGCCGTGCGGGTCGCCGACCTGGTCGGGGTCTGGACCGGCCAGTGGCTCGCCGACGGCGGCGACCGGGGCGGCGCGCTCGAGGTGATCCTCGCGCGAGACCCGGCCGAGCGACACGCCATGGTCGCCCAGGTGACGTTCATCGAGGGCGGCCAGTCGGACACCGTGCGGCGCGAGGGGCGACTCACCCGCGCCGGGGCCTATTTCGGCCTCGTCGGAGGTGGGGCGATGGTGCTGACCTTGGAGCGCGGCGGCCGCCTGGCTGGGGAGTTCTCGGGGGGGCCGGACATGCCCGTCCGGCGGGGATCCCTCGATCTGATTCGAATGCGCAAGAGCTGACGACGCCCGGCGGCGATCGGGAAAAGGTGCGCGCAGTGGTCGTCGCCCGACACGGCTGGCACCTCCTCATCGTGTTCCTCTGGGTCGCGGCGGCCGGGGCAGACACCGTCCGCGTCCGGTTCCCGGAAGCGACCACGCGCGGGTTCCTCGCGGTCAGGACGCCGGACGGCGCCCTGATCGGGCATGGCGAGCTCCGGCAGCGGGCGCGCGGCGTCGAGATCGACAGCCGCCTGACCCTGCGGTTCAAGGACGGGTCGCTCCACGACGAGTCCACGACGTACTCGCAGCGCGGCGCGTTTCGACTCGAGGCCTATTCCCTCACCCAGCGGGGGCCTTCGTTCCCGGGCGCGGAGATCGCTTTCGACCGCAAGAGCGGGCGGTATCGCGCCAAGACGCGCGAGCGCCCCGACGGCCCCGAGGAGACCGCCAGCGGCGAGCTCGAGATGCCGGCCGACCTCTACAACGGCATGGCGCTGCTGGTCCTGAAGAACATGGCGCCCGGGGACCGGACCACTGGACAGCTGGCCGCGTTCACGCCCAAGCCACGGCTCCTCCGGATGGAGCTGCGCCGCGAAGGCGAGGACCGGGTGACCTTCGCCGGCAACCCCAAGCAGGCCACGCGGTTCCTGGTCGACCTGGAAGTCGGCGGGGTCGGCTCCGTGGTGGCGTCCTTGCTCGGCAAGACGCCGCCCGACCTGCGCTACTGGCTGGTGCTCGGTGAGGCTCCGGCGTTCGTCCGCTTCGAAGGACCGATGTTCTTGAACGGACCGGTCTGGCGCGTCGAGATGGCCGGCGTCGAGTGAGCGCTCACGCGAACGGCGCCGCCGACGCGGCCTCCGCCGCCGGGGTCGGCGGCGCGGCGGGCGCGGGCGGCAGCTCGATCACCCGGAAGGGCGGGCGCTCGGGGTCGAGCGCCCGGAGCAGCGGGAGACACACGTTGTAGACCGGGACGCCCCCGCGCGTCCGCCCCTGGGGCCGCCCGTGGTGGGCGTGCCCGTGGAACACCAGATCCACGGGGTACCGGTTCAACGGCTCCTCGAGCCGACTGGAGCCCAGGAACGGGTAGACCTCGAGGGCCTCGCCCTCCACCGTCTCCTGGATCGGCGAGTAGTGCAGCATCGCGATGCGCCGCGGAGTCCGTAGACGCGCCAGCGCGGACTCGAGCTTGAGCGCTTCGTCCACCGCTTCCCGGACGAAGCGCTTGAAGACCTCCTCGCCCCAGGGCTGGAGGGCCCGCTCGCCGAACCCTCCGCCGAGGCCCTTCACGCCTGCGATGCCCAGCCCACCGACCTCGCACCCGTCACCGTCCAGGATCGTGACGCCACCCTCGCGGAGGATCTGCGCGACCTCCGCCTGCTGCCCGGACTCGTAATCGTGGTTCCCGAGCACGGCGACGGCCGGGATGCGGAGTCCCGTCGCCAGCTCCCGCGCGAGGACGCGCGCTTCGTCCGGGAGGCCGTAGTCCGTGAGATCACCACACAGGAGCAGGACATCGGCGGCCCCGCTGGCCGCCGCGAAGAGCGATTGGAAGGCCCCCTGAGAGGCCTTCCCGCAGTGGAGATCACCGACGGCGCCGACGCGCACGGGAAGCAGGACGTCCGTTCGAGTGGACCACGCGGAGCGGCGGCTCCGGGGGGGGCCGCTCGGCCCCGGGCTCGGGCGGGATCATGGCCGTCCAGTGAGCGATCGCGGCGGCCGTCATCTCCCCCCGCGGCGCCAGGCGGCCGTCCGCGTATCCGCGCTCGGCGACGTCGAGCAGGTATTGCTGCCGGGAGAGCAGGGTTCCGTCGCACACCCGGGGCTCCGCCTCGGGGCGGGCGCGCTCCTCGTGGAGGCGCTCGAGGAGGAGAGCCATCACCGGGTCGGGGATCGCCCGCCGCTCCCCTGGATAGACGAAGCCGAACAGGATCAGGTGGCTGAGGAGCACTCTCCACCGGCGGCCGAAGCGCGCCAGCAGGCGGCCCCAGTCGAGCTCCCGGCCGCACGCGAGGATCAAGTGCGCCACGTCGGCGCCATCGTACCGCTCGCGCTCCATGATGAAGGCCTTGGACCAGATCATCTCCTCGGGCGGGCAGAGCCGCACCGGCACCCCCAGGACGCGACTCGGCACCGCGTGCCGGAACCAGAGATCGTCGACCCGGGCGACGCCGTTCCCCGAGCTGAAAATGAGGTCGATGAATCGGTCGCCGGCGTAGGCCTTCGCGAGCCAATGCGGGAACGTGAGCTCGGTGTCGAAGCCGGCCGAGGCGAGGGCGGCGAGCGCCCGCAGACAATCGCCCTCGCGGAGGAAGACGTCCAGGTCCTTGGTGTCCCGCGACACCCCCGTGTACGGCGCCAGCGCATGCGCCCCGCCGAGGAGAAACTCGATCCCGGCTCGGCTCAAGGCCTCGAGGGCGGTGACGTAGATGCGGCGCGTCTCCGGATCGAGCCCGACCCCGGTGTGATCCACCGGTCTCGGGCGGTCGCCGGCGAGATGCGGTGACACGAATCGCGCGGTCCTCACGGCGAGCCCGCCGCTCAGGTCAGCTGGCCGAGGCCTCGTGGCCCCGGTCGGCGATGAGCCCGGCGATCGCGTCCCGCAGCTGGCCCAGGCGGAACGGCTTCTCCAGATAGCTCGCCGCGCCGAGCCGGAGGGCGCTCGAGGCCACCTGTCGCCCTCCGAACGCCGTCACGAGCAGGATCGGAATCTGGGGAAACTCCCGCCGCAGCGTCGGCAGGAGGTCGAGGCCGTTCAGCCCCGGCATGCGGTTGTCGAGGATGACGAGGTCGAACGCCTCCTCGCGGAGCGTCCTCAGCACGTGCGTGCCGCGGTCCCGCTCCGTGACCCGGTGCCCGTCGAACTCCAGGCTGCGCCGCAGGAGGTTCCGCATCTCCTCGTCGTCGTCCACGACGAGAACACGAAGGGAAGAGGTCGCCGCCGGGTCCGCGTCACGCACGACGACGCCTCTGGGCAGCAACCGCACGTTGTGCATACACTCGGAACGAGCAAAGTGCGTGCCAGATCACCATTGGTTGCTCCCATCCGACATCCCGCCCCCGACCCGCGACATACTCGCCTGCATCCGCTGAAGGGTCCGGACGCTGATCCCCAGAATCCGGGCGGCGGCGCGCTTGTCGCCCCGCACCTCGTCCATGATCCGGCGAATGTACTGGCTCTCCACCTCGGCCAGGGAGGGCCGCACCCCCAGCTCGCCCGTCGAGCCCGGGGTGAACTCGATCCGGAGGTCGTCTCGCGTGATGAGAGGACCCTTCGCGAGCGTGGCCGCCCGCTCGACGACGTTCTCCAGCTCGCGGACGTTCCCCGGCCAGTTGTGCTGGTGGAGCCATTTCAGGGCCTCGTCGTCGAAGCCCGTGATGTCCTTGCCCATCCCGGCCGACGCCCGCTTCAGGAAGTGCTCGGCCAGGATCGGGATGTCTTCCGGCCGCTCCCGGAGGCTCGGGATCCGGATCGGGATGACCGCCACGCGGTAGTAGAGATCCTCGCGGAACTTGCCCTGCCGGACGAACGCCGGCAAGTCGCGGTTGGTCGCGCTGATGACCCGCAGGTCCACCTTGATCTCGTCGTTGCCGCCGACCGGCCGCACGACGCGGTCCTGCAGGGCGCGGAGAAGCTTGACCTGGAGCGTCTGCGGCATCTCGGCGATCTCGTCGAGGAGCAACGTGCCGCCCTGGGCTTCGACGAAGAGCCCCCGGCGCTTCCGGTCGGCGCCCGTGAACGACCCCTTCTCGTGCCCGAACAGCTCGGACTCCAGCAGCGTCTCCGGGATGGCGGCGCAGTTCACGGCGACGAACGCCTTGTCACGCCGGCCGCTGTGCCAGTGGATGGCCCGGGCCACCAGCTCCTTGCCCGAGCCACTATCTCCCAGGAGGAGGACCGGCGCGTCCGTCTCCGCCACGGCGCGGATCTGCTCGAACACGGCCTGCATGGGCTTCGAGCGGCCGAGGATGTTGTCGAAGCTGTAGCGCTGCTCGACCTCGGCCCGCAGCCGGCGGTTCTCCTCGCGGAGCTGCTGATCCTCGACGGCGCGCTTGACCACCAGCGACAGCTCCGGAAGCTTGAACGGCTTCGTGAGGTAGTCGTAGGCGCCCAGGCGCATGGCATCGATGGCGCTCTCCAGGCTGCCGAAGGCGGTCATGAGGATCACGCGCGCGCGAGGCTGGACGCGCTGGGCCTCCCGGAGGACGGCCAGCCCGTCCACCGGCTCCATGATCAGGTCGGTGAGGACGACCGCGTACTCCTCGCGGCCGAGCGCGGTCTGCGCGTCCTCGCCCCCCATCACGGCCGTCACCGCCCAGCCGTCGCCCTCCAGGCGCTCACCGTCCTTCAGGGGAATGTCGGGAAGAAAGTCCTGGTCGACGAACTCACCGCCCGAGGGGCTGGTGCGCTTGGTGCCGCGGTTGGCGGCGCGGCGTCCGAAGCCCGCGGTCTTGGCGCCGGTGGCGGCGAGCAAGGCGGGCAGGCCGTCCGTGTGGTCGCGGT